>NZ_VTLC01000013.1:0-446 GCF_020514255.1 Synechococcus sp. MU1611
GGGCTTTCCGATTCAGTTGATCTGAATCGTTTGATCTGTTCCAGAAGGAACAGGTTGATTCCAGATCAACCGATGGCAGGAGCCTGCAGAGCCACAGGAGTGGACTCAGCAGCAGCCAGGTCGAGGGGGAAGTTGTGAGCGTTGCGCTCGTGCATCACTTCCATGCCGAGGCCGGCACGGTTCAACACGTCGGCCCAGGTGTTCAGGACGCGGCCCTGACCATCAAGGATGGACTGGTTGAAGTTGAAGCCGTTCAGGTTGAAGGCCATGGTTGACACGCCAAGGGCGGTGAACCAGATGCCGACAACAGGCCAGGCAGCCAGGAAGAAGTGAAGGCTACGGCTGTTGTTGAAGGAGGCGTATTGGAAGATCAGGCGACCGAAGTAACCGTGGGCAGCCACGATGTTGTAGGTCTCTTCCTCTTGGCCAAACTTGTAGCCGTAGTT
>NZ_VTLC01000010.1:0-24302 GCF_020514255.1 Synechococcus sp. MU1611
GGCTGGAAGTCCCGCGCGCCCCACCCCAGGCCAGGGCCAGCAAAAACCACAGATCATCCGCGCAGGAGCCCCGACACGACCGGGTGCACCAACCCGTGCTGGAGCCCCCAGCAAGCCCGGAGCCCCATCACGCCCCACCCCCAAGCCCGAACTGGTGGGTAAACCCGTGCCGCGTCGCCCTGCTGGCACCGGCGTTCCCCAACGCCAGGGGGGACCGAGCAGACCGGGAACCCCCACCCGACAAAGTCGACCAGGGATGCCCCCACGCAGTGGCAACACCCTGGAACTGGTTGGGAAACCGATTCGTCGCGACGGCAGCACGACCGGCAGCGGACGTCCGGGTGCTCCCACCCGTCCAGGAGCTCCTGGACGTCCAGGAATGCCCGCTGGAATGCGCAAACCGGTGGCTCCCGGTGAGCTCATGCAGCTGCAGAAGCCGGTCGGCCGACCGACGGCACCGGCCCCCCGCCGTCCCGACGCACCGACCAAAGCCGGTGCAGGGACAGCCACACCCCCCGTGGCACGTCCGACCGCTCCATCGGCACCACGTCGTCCGAGCTTCCGTCCTGGCGGTCCTGGTGGCCAGCGACGTCCCGGTCGGCCGGATTGGGATGACAGCGCCAAGCTGGAAGCCCTGCGCAGCCGCTCGCCGCAGAAGCAGCGCCAGAAGGTCCACATCATCGGAGAAAACGATGATTCGCTAGCGGCACAGACCGGCGGCTTCGCCGGGGAACAGGAGAACATGGTTCTCTCGGCGAGCCTGGCTCGTCCCTCAAAACCCAAATTGCAGCAGCGCACGGCACCCAAGCCGGTGGCGGCGATGCGCAAGCGCAAGAAGGAAACCGCCCGTCAGCGCCAGCGTCGGCGTGCCATGGAGCTGCGGGCAGCCCGGGAAGCCAAGCAGGTGCGGCCCGAAATGATCGTGGTGCCGGAGGACAACCTCACGGTGCAGGAACTGGCCGACATGCTGAGCGTCGAAAGCTCGGAGATCATCAAATCCCTGTTCTTCAAGGGGGTCATCGCCACGGTCACCCAGACCCTGGATATGCCGACGATCGAGGCCGTGGCCGAAGAATTCGGTGTGCCGGTGCTCCAGGACGACGTTGAGGAGGCTGCGAAGAAGACCGTCGAAATGATCGAGGAAGCCGACAAGGCTCATCTGATCCGACGTCCTCCCGTGGTTACCGTCATGGGCCATGTCGACCACGGCAAAACCAGCCTGCTGGATGCCATCCGTCAGGCCCGCGTCGCTGCGGGAGAGGCCGGAGGCATCACCCAGCACATCGGTGCTTATCAGGTTGAGGTTGAGCACAACAACGAGCCGCGAAAACTTACCTTCCTTGACACCCCGGGCCACGCAGCGTTCACCGCCATGCGGGCTCGCGGCACCAAGGTGACGGATGTGGCTGTGCTGGTGGTGGCTGCTGATGACGGCGTCCGCCCTCAAACCCTTGAAGCCATCAGCCATGCACGGGCTGCTGAAGTGCCGATCGTGGTGGCGATCAACAAAATCGACAAAGAGGGTTCATCTCCCGAGCGGGTCAAACAGGAGCTGTCCGAACAAAACCTGCTGGCGGAAGACTGGGGCGGCGATGTGGTGATGGTGCCGGTGAGCGCCATCAAGGGCGAGAACATCGACAAACTGCTGGAGATGCTGCTGCTGGTCACCGAAGTGGAAGACCTGCAGGCCAATCCAGATCGTCTGGCCCGCGGCACCGTGATCGAGGCACACCTCGACAAAGCGAAAGGCCCCGTGGCCACGCTGCTGGTGCAGAACGGCACCCTCAAGACCGGCGACGTGGTCGCCGCTGGTCCGGTGCTTGGCAAGGTGCGCGCCATGGTGGACGACAACCGGCAACGGCTGAAGTCGGCCGGTCCCTCCTTCGCCGTCGAGGCCCTGGGCTTCAGCGAGGTCCCCACAGCCGGTGATGAGTTTGAGGTGTACCCCGACGAGAAGTCGGCCCGGGCTGTTGTGGGCGATCGTGCCTCCGATGCCCGTGCCACACGTCTCGCCCAACAGATGGCATCGCGACGGGTCTCGCTCACGGCCATGTCCGGTCAAGCGAATGACGGCGAGCTCAAGGAACTCAACCTGATTCTCAAGGCAGATGTTCAGGGCTCTGTGGAAGCCATCCTCGGATCGCTCGAACAGCTGCCCAAAGATGAGGTTCAGGTGCGTGTGCTCCTGTCCGCACCCGGTGAGATCACAGAAACCGACGTGGATCTGGCCGCCGCATCCGGCGCTGTGATCGTGGGCTTCAACACCTCCATGGCCTCCGGAGCCAAGAAGGCCGCAGATGCCACCGGGGTGGACGTCCGCGATTACGACGTGATCTACAAGCTTCTGGAGGACATCCAGATGGCAATGGAAGGTCTACTGGAGCCGGAGCTGGTGGAAGAAGCCCTGGGCGAAGCCGAGGTGCGCGCTGTGTTCACCATCGGCAAAAGTGCCGTTGCCGGTTGTTATGTCAACACTGGCAAGCTGCATCGCAACTGCCGGGTGCGGGTCCATCGCGGGAAACAGGTGGTCTACGAGGGCGACCTCGACTCCCTGCGACGCAACAAGGACGACGTCAAGGAAGTGGCCACAGGCTTCGAATGCGGTGTCGGCACCGATCGGTTCGCCAATTGGGAAGAAGGCGATCGCATTGAAGCCTTCAAGATGGTCACCCAACGTCGCAAACTCACCACCTGACCCCGCAAGCGATCGTGCAGCCCCGCAGCGAGCCACTGCTCTGGCTTCAGTGCCTGGCTCTTGGAGCCATCCCACTGGAACTGCTGGTGATCCGCCTGGTTCTAGCCGGCGCGGATCCGGGACCTGTGCCTGGTGTGGAGCGATTTCTGATCTGGGGCGTCGGGGTGCTGGCTCCGACTGTGGCGTTATGGCGGCGCCCCGCCGACTGGGGATCACTGCTGCTGGTGCGTCAGCCGCTGGCCAGCCGCAGCAGCGATCAACTCCGCATCAGTGCATCGCAAAGCGGTCTCAGCAGCCGCATTGCTGTAGTAGCTGCGGCGGTCATCCTGCTGCCCACCCTCTGGTGGCTCGATGATTCAGCAGTGCTGGTGAATGAATTTTCTCCGGTTTCGGGCCAGTCCCGCCTCGTCAGCCTGTTGCTTGTCAGTCCGCTGCTGGCGCTGATCGTCTGGCAGTTGCAGCAGTTGGTTCAAGCCGCAGCGGTCTTGGTTGGTTCGGCAACAACAATTGCGGCTGCTGATTCAACCTTCCGGGCTGAAGCTGTTGCAACGCAACGCACCAGCCTTGGCCTGCAGCTGCTCAACCTCCCCGCCCTGGACTGGCCGGAGGCTCAGGCAGACCCAAGCACTGAAGGCATCGTTGAGGAGGCGGACGTCGACGCGCCAGCCGTTGCTGAAGACAGCCAAGACCAGGACAAAAGCGAAACCGATCCGTCCAACAACGAGATTCCCGACGAAACCATCGACGCGAAACCCGCGGAGCCGGAGACGGATGACGGCACTGAAAATGAGACCACCGTTCAAGACAGCACAGACATCAACCGGGGGATGCCTGAGGTCTCTTTTGAAACCGAAGCCAACGACACGGATCAAGCCGTTGAGGTGGCGGACGTCGACGCATCAGCCAGTGATGGCGTCAACCGAGACATCGACGCATCTGAAACGGAAATCGATCAACCAAAAACCAAGATTCCCGACGAAACCATCGACGCGGCACCCGCGGAGCCGGACACGGATGACGGCGCTGAAAACAAGAGCACCGAACAAGAGAGCAAAGACAACACCGCGAAGATGTCTGTGGAATCTGCTGACATTGAGCCTGAAGAGCTGGTGCTGAACAACGAAGCCAAGGAGGTCAGCACCGAGTCAGAACTGGATGTCGACAGTGCTGAAGATGCCGTTGAGGCTGAAGTCGATGCTGCTGAAAACGCCAAGCCATCGGCTTCGCCTGAATCAGTCGTCACTGCTTCCGCTCCTGTCCCGGTCGAACCAGAGCAGCCCGGAGAAGAGGAAGAGAGCACCGCCCTGAATCCCGAAATCAGCCAAGTCGACACTGTCGCCAGCGGAAGCACGGAAGGCCATGGTGAACAGGCCGAGCCCAGCGGAGGCAAAGAGAGCGAACCAGAGCAGTCGTCGGAGCCCCCGCCAGGGAGTCTGTGACTCTTTGAGCAATCGCTCCCGCAACGCGGGATCCAGGCTGGATTTGGAGCGCTGATTATCGGACAAACGTCCCCGTTGGATTCAGAGCAAATGTTAAATTGCTTGTGACGCCGATGTAGCTCAGCCGGTAGAGCAACGCTTTCGTAAAGCGTGGGTCGCCTGTTCAAGTCAGGTCATCGGCTTCACATCATGTTCAAAGTGCTTTCAGCACTGGTTCACGGTGTTTGTTGGTAACGCTCTTAGCATTTAAGTCGAACGATCTGGTCACAACACATCAGAACGCCTAATTTCACGCACTAACGACAAAGTGCAGCAAGGCCAGGAATGGCACATAGCTGCTCACCCGTCTGGATGGTTCCGTCTGCCAGCAATCCCCAGGGAACAATCCAATGCTGAGGATCAACAACATCGAGAACACCACGCGCTTCTGGATTGGGAATAAAAATCACCTGTCTTTGATTCAGCTTCAGGCGATCACGCAACCAAGATGTATAAACCTGAGACTCGAGCAACTGCTGATAGGAGCCATCACGAATAATCTCCTCAAAACCCGCTGTCACAGCATCAGCCAGCTCCATGTTGTCGGGGCTGACATAAAAGAAACCCGCAAATGGATAGGCCACAAGAACATGAGGATCAAGAACCACTCCATCGGAAAAGCGATTAACGACTTCCTGTTCACCCTCAATTTCTGCCACCCCACGCAACAGCAGATCAACCCTCTGCTGATCAACGAGTCGAAATAAATTATCCCCAGATGTTTCAAATGTTCGCAACCCAGCCGCATCAAAAATATCCAGCTCGCTCCAACCACTCCCCTGCAGCAGAGTCAGAGCACGTAATTCCTTCAAGTTGTCGACAGATGCCAACCTTGGCAAGCGCTTGTCGTGGGTCCAACCAACACGAAGCCCCAAGACACCGCCAGTAATGGGAATCGGAATGACCCGCAAACGCGCGTTCAATGATCGACCTGCACCGTAGGCACCGATCGTGATGGCATGGGGGTTTTTGCCTCCCACCAGCTGGCCTGATGCCAAGGCATCAATGGCTGCATCCTGCGACAGATCTTCAGCAGTTAGACCAAAGGCAAAATCAACTCCACTGCGCTCCATAATCAAGCGCAACAGCTGCGTTTTGAACTCCCGTTCCGTATCACCGAGATCACGACCAAGCACTACCGGGAGCACACCATCAGGGAGGGACTGCACTTCCACTGGCGTTAATAAATGCTTATTGTCGAGATCGAGCTGGCCTTCCGAAAATCTTGGGCGGATCGCGAGGAAGGCTGCCACCACTACCAGCAGACTCATAACAACCGAAGCAGCTGTTTGCGAACCAAAGCGAGGCGTGGACATCAGCTCGAGGGAATAATCAAGTAAACACCAAACAAGGTGAAAGCCAAATAACTTGGCAATAGACAACGCCGCAGAATCCCAGATACACGCTTCGAATACTCAGCCAGATGATTATCAATAACCTCATCCGCACCTACCACATAAAGAATACCGAGAAAAATAATGATCTGAAGATTGCCGATAAATCCACTCATAGCTGTCACGGGAAGCTTCCCGGCAATAAAAACATAATTACCACCTGCAGAAACAACCGCAGCAAGGATCAGATCATCACGACTGCGGCTAATCAGCAGCGCCATGCAGCACAGGCCAACTGCAAGAATGTATCCAAGAAAATCAGGGGTGAACCACAGCAAACTCACCCGTTCCAAATGCATCTGAAATACAACCGTGTGCTGACGAATCAACGACAATCCAGACTCGATCCCTGAGCCCAGGTCACTCATCAGTGACACTTGAGAAGGGAAGGCTTCTGAATCATGCAACAACCAACCGGGCAGAATTAATCCTGGGCTCAAAGAGAAGCCATTGGATGGCACCACCTCCAAAGCAGTCGGGTTCAACGGATCGAGGAAGCCAACCTCAACCTTCAAGTGCTGGCTATCAAAGGGATAGCGACTCAGCTGCCAGCGTTGGACCGCCTGCGTACGAATGCGGTAGAGGCTCCAGACACGACCATCGGCACGAGACTCTCGACGCACCCGTTCAAAGCGCTGCACATCACCGTCATGAATGCCATTCAGGACGGTGAGGTCATCACTGGGATTCTGATCCGCAGGACCCGACCAAATCGACCACAAAAAAAGTTGTACTGAAAAGCGATTTTCAAGTAGATCAAGATCACTCAGGTTCGTGACATAAGCGCCAACTTGCAAGATTCCTGGGGACCCACTCTGATCCTCAGGCACATCAATCAGAGTTTGAGCAAGCCTGTCCCAGTCAAACGCCGGAGGGGATGTGTTTGCAGGCAGAGATGGGGCCTTGTGCAGCAAGGGGTGCAACAACAAGCTGAGAACAAGCACTGTTGCCACCAACGGGATCAGCCAGCGCATGCGACGGGACGAGACGCGCACGTCCGGCTACCAAGAACTCCTCGCACGATGACAAGAGCAATACTTGAAAACCAGCGCCGTGCACGTTCTGTGATCCTTCCCTCAAGAGGCGTGGCCTTCAAAACAGGCAGCTACGGGGACCCGGCCGCTACCAACCAACGCGACTACTGGCGGGTGGCGTTCCAACTCGTGAAACGGGCGAAATTCGATCTAGGGATGCTGGTGCTGATGAGTGCTGTGCTGATCCCGCTCGACATTCACCTCAAAGATTGGTTGCTGAGTACGAAGGCCGTGGCTGTTCTGGGCATCGCCATGTCGATCTTCATCGGTTTCCGCAACACCCAAGCCATCAGCAGTTGGTGGGAGGCGCGAACACTGTGGGGATCCGTTGTGAACAAAAGCCGCTGTTGGGCCGACGGCCTACGCGGATTGCTAAGTAGGCAGCAATGGCAAAGTGCACGAACAAAGCACTTGGTGCAGCTTCAGGTCGCCATTGCCTGGCAACTGAACTTTGAATTGCGCAACTTCTGGCACCCTGATCTCCAGTTGATGCGCCAACAGCTGCTGCATCAGCTCGCTCTCCCCGTCAACAGCACAGTTCGCAGCCTGTCGGCTCAACGGGCGATGGCCATTCAGCAGCTGGCTGAGGAGCAGTGGATTAGCGAGCGGGGTCGCATCCATTTGCTGGAGATCAGTGATGCCATGACCGATGCCGTTGGTGGTCTCGAACGGATCCGCAACACTCCGATTCCGCCGCCTTACGACCTCTTCGTTCCTGTGATCAATTGGGTGTTCGGAACGCAGCTGCTGCTCTCATTTGAAAGCCAAGGTTCACCGATTACCGGAATCCTGCTCTTTTTCGGCTTCTTGATAGCTGAGCGGATTGGCGCCTATGTGGAAGGGCCTTTCGATCAAGACGGCAGCAGCTTTTCGATGCCGCTGAATACGATCTGTGTGGGTACCAGTGAAGACTTGATACCTAGTGAACTCGACTACGGCAGGTATCGTCCCAGCCGGAATCCTGTGTTTTGGGACTGATGCAGGACCCCACCCCGATGCGTATCGGATCAGCCCTGAGTGGGTTGCTGCTGGTGCTGTTTCTGGTCGTTCATCTGGCCGGTTTGCTGCCAGCGCTGATCGCACCGCTGAAGTTCGAGCTGTATGCCACGACCCTGCATCACCAGCCGTGGCTCCCTCTGCTGGAAGCCAGCTTGGCCACCACCGCAACCATTCATCTGGTCTTCACCGTCGCCAAAACGCTGCAAAATCGTCGCGCTGAAAATACAGCTGCACTGCGCAGCCGTCGTGGTCGACCGCTCGCGGCTCTCGCCAGCCGCAGCAAAGTCGCTGCAGGAATCATCACGCTGGGATTCCTAACCCTGCACCTGCAGCAATTGCGTTGGCCCCGTCCTGCAGACGGATTGGAGAGAGAGGCATTGCTGCAGGTGCTGCAGCAACCGATCAGCCTGATTGTTTATGCCGCCGGCAGCTTGGCCATCGGGCTGCACCTTCTGCACGGTGCTGAGGCAGCACACCGCAACCTGGGGCTGCTGACCCCGGTTAATGGCCCCAGCATCCGCTGGGGGGGGCGCCTGCTGGCGTCTGTCATCGGAGGAGGCTTCCTGCTGATCAGCCTGGGACTGGCCCTCGGAGGATTGGCATGAGCAGTGGTTGGCCTGACCCCAGGATTCCCTCCGGTCCGCTCGCTGATGCCTGGCGAAGGACTCGGGAGGGACTGCCGCTGATCAGCCCCTTACGCAAAGGGCAGCTGGATGTACTCGTGGTGGGGACCGGCCTGGCAGGCGCTTCAGCGGCGGCAACCTTGGCGCAGCAGGGCTACCGGGTCACGGTGCTCAGCTTCCATGACAGCCCACGCCGTGCCCATTCGGTGGCGGCTCAAGGCGGCATTAATGCCGCGCGTTCCGTTGCGGTCGATGGAGACAGCATCAGTCGCCTGTTCGCCGACACCCTCAAGGGGGGCGACTTCCGCGCCCGCGAATCAGGCTGCCAGCGGCTGGCGGAAATCAGCAGCGGCATCATCGACCAATGCGTAGCCCAGGGGGTGCCGTTCGCGCGCGAATACGGCGGCAGCCTGGCCACCCGCAGTTTCGGCGGTGCTCTAGTGAGCCGCACCTTCTATGCCCGTGGTCAGACCGGCCAGCAATTGCTCTACGGCGCCTACCAGGCCTTGATGCGCCAGGTGGAGCTGGGTCGCGTGCAACTGCTCACCCGTCGGGATGTGCTCGAGCTAATCACCGTGGATGGGGTCGCACGCGGTGTGGTGGCGCGCCATCTGCTGAGCGGTGAGCTGGAGGTGCACACCGCCCGTACTGTCCTGCTCTGCACCGGTGGCTACAGCAACGTCTACTTCCTCTCCACCAATGCGCTCAAGTCCAACACCAGTGCGATCTGGCGAGCCCACTGCAAAGGGGCCCTGTTCGCCAATCCCTGCTTCACCCAGATTCATCCCACCTGCATTCCTAGTGGCGATGTCTTCCAGAGCAAGCTGACACTGATGAGCGAAAGCCTGCGCAACGACGGGCGGGTCTGGCTGCCCAAAAACCCGGACGAGACACGATCTCCCGATGCGATTCCTGAAGAGGAGCGCGACTACTTCTTGGAGAGGCTTTATCCCACCTACGGCAACATGACGCCGCGGGACGTCGCCTCCAGGCGAGCCAGGGAGCTTTGCAACGCCGGGCGGGGCGTCGGCCCGGGGGGGCGATCGGTCTACCTCGACCTCACCGATGCCATCAAAGCCGAAGGTCGCGACGCCATTGCTGCGCGCTACGGCAACTTGATGACAATGTACGAGCGGATCAGCGGCGACGACCCCTACAGCAAGCCGATGCGGATCTATCCCGCCCCCCACTACACAATGGGCGGCCTCTGGGTCGACTACCACCTGATGAGTTCGGTCCCAGGCCTCTTTGTGCTCGGGGAAGCGAACTACTCCGAGCATGGCGCCAACCGACTCGGGGCCAGCGCCTTGATGCAAGGGCTTGCCGATGGCTACTTCATCGCGCCGTCCACGGTCACGGCCTGGCTGGCGAGCACACCGGCCGAGGATGTCTCCACCGACCACCCGGCCTGCCGCGAGGCCCTGGAGAGCACCCGCACCCGGATCAGCCAATTGCTCAACAACAAGGGCAACACCCCGGTGGACAGCTTCCATCGCGAGCTGGGAAGCGTGATGATCGACCGCTGCGGCATCAGCCGCCATGCAAATGGTCTTCAGGAGGGGCTGCAGCAGGTGCGATCCCTTGAACAGCGCTTCGACACTGAAGTGCGGGTGCCCGGCCACGCCAGCGGTCCCAATGCCGAGCTGGAGAAAGCTCTGCGGGTTAAAGACTTCTTCGGGCTTGCCCAATTGATGCTGCGGGATGCCCTAGCCCGAGAGGAGTCGTGCGGCGCCCACTTCCGCGAGGAACACCAGAGTGAAGACGGCGAAGCCCGGCGTGACGACGTCAACTTCGCCCACATCGCGGCCTGGGAGCACAACAGCGGCGGCGATCCGATCCGCCACAGCGAACCGCTGCAGTTCACCACGCTGCAACCCAGCACCCGGAGCTACAAATGAAACTCACCCTGCGCATCTGGCGCCAGAGCAGCGCCGATCAACCCGGGACACATCAGAGCTATCTGCTGGAGAACGTCTCCCCCGACCTCTCCCTGCTTGAAGCACTTGATCAGCTCAATGAACAACTGATCAGCTCCGGAGAACGGCCCGTGAGCTTCGAGCACGACTGCCGCGAAGGGATCTGCGGCAGCTGCGGCTTCCTCGTGAATGGCCAGGCCCATGGACCTCGGACCGCCACATCTGTGTGCCAGCTCTACCTGCGGGAGTTCAGCGATGGCACGGTGCTAACCCTGGAGCCCTGGAGCGCACGAGCCTTCCCTCCAATCCAGGACCTCATGGTGGACCGCTCCGCCTTCGACCGCCTCATCGCCGCCGGGGGCTACTGCTCCATAGGCACTGGTCAGGCCCCGGATGGCAACGCCTTGCCGGTGGGGCGAGAGCAAGCCACTAGCGCCTTCAGCACAGCGACCTGCATCGGTTGTGGCGCCTGCGTCGCCAGCTGCCGCAATGCCTCAGCCAGCCTGTTCGTGGCCGCCAAACTGGCGCATTTGGGTCAGCTGCCACAGGGACAACCGGAACGGGCCCGACGCGCCGATGCCATGCAGCGCCAGATGGAGGCAGAGGGCTTCGGAAGCTGCAGCAGCAACCTGGAATGCGAAGCGGTCTGCCCACAGGACATTTCTGCTGACTGGATCAGCTGGATGCACAGAGAAGCACGGAGCTAATTCAATGAACGGCAAGCTCCTCGTTGCAGGCATTGTTGGATTCTTCCTTCTGTTCTTTGTGATGGAGTCCTGGTTGATGAGGGGCCTTCCCCACTGATCTTCAGGAGCACAAACGATCCAGGCCTACACCAAACAACAGAACTGACCACACTGCTCATCAACGAAGCAACAAAAATTGCAGCAGACCCAACCCAGAAATCCCCAGAATATTTTTTCATCACAACCAACAAGGGATCACTAATATTTTAATTATCGATTCACGCCATCATCATGCAATCCAAGGGCCAACCAGAGCAGATCACAAAAACAGTGGTCGGCATCACGACGGTCTTCATTGGTGGCATCGCCCTCTTATCGACTGTTTTCGTTGTTCCCGCTGGCGAAGTTGGCGTTGTCACAACCCTGGGAAAAGTCTCCGATACCCCTCGAGAACCAGGCTTGAATTTAAAACTACCTTTCATCCAATCGACCCATAACTTCAGCGTAAGAACACAGGTCATTCCCGAAAAATTTTCGACACTCACCAAGGATTTACAGGTAATCGAAGCAACAGCAACGGTGAAATACGCCGTCAAACCTGGGGAGGCGCCAAGGATTTACAGCACCATTGCCACCGACGATTCTGCAATCTATGCAAGGGTGATTCAGCCATCACTGCTGAAGTCTCTGAAGTCGGTGTTCTCGAAGTATGAACTCGACACCATCGCAACTGACTGGAACAACATCTCCACCCTTGTGCAAGAAAGCGTCTCAAACGAACTGAGCAAATTCGACTATGTGGCCGTGAAGGGCCTCGATATCACTGGCCTCAAGATCGCCGAAGAATACAGAGCAGCAATCGAACAAAAACAAATTGCTCAACAGCAGCTTCTACGCGCAAAAACAGAGGTTCAAATTGCAGAGCAAGAAGCCCTTAAGTTTCAAACATTGACCAAGTCGCTTAATGACAGCGTCCTCTACAAGCTCTTTCTCGATAAGTGGGACGGCAAAACCAAGGTGGTACCGCCCATCCGCGGGGGAAGCACAACACCAGTCATTGTTGGTCAATGACCGGGTTGGTCAATGGCCGGACGTGGGAGAAACACATCGGCGACCAGACTCCCTCTTCAGAGGCCAGAGCAACCGCGGGTTGCAGCCTGCAGATCCACAACGGCCTGAGCACCGCGGCCAGCCTTCAGTTGCTGCATGATCAAATCGGCCTGGACGCCCAGCAGCAGCGTCTGACAGGGGTACGCACTGCGAGCCGATGCCCGTCGCTGAAGGGCCTCCGCCTCAAGCAGAGCCTGTTGACAGAGCTGGTGGTGACCCGCTTCAAGGCAGCGCTGTGCCCGTGCCTGAAAGGCGGCCAGAGACGAAGCCTGGGCCGCCGGGATCAGCATGCCGAGAGCCAGCAGGACTGTGACGGAGCGCGTGAGCAGGGCTCAGAGGGACGATTTACTGAGATGATGCCGCAACATCGATCAGAACGCCGTGTACACAGACTGGACTGCCCTCGCTCTGCTGCTGTTCACTGCGGTGCCTCTATTGATCGTGGTGGCGACGGTGACCTATTTCGTGATCCAGAACAACCAAAAAGCTCCCCTGAGCTGAGATTCAGCCCACCGAAGCTCAGGCCATCGGCCGGGTCGGACAACTGAGTTTGGCCAGGCCAGGGGCGTTGATCGGCTGGTGGTTCAACGGTGCGGATTGCACGGCTGAACTGAGCTGACCAGTTCCAAGACAGACAATGCAGGTTCGGAAGCGATCACCCGAAACACGCTGCATTCCACTGCCCCCACAAACTGTGCAAGTGCACATGATCCCAAGGATCAGACGATGTAGTCAGTTTGAGGCGAAATCCCTCGGCTGATCCCGAAGTGATCCTTAAGAAATCACTGCATTGATCTGCTGATGGGTCAAGTCTTCGAGCAACTCTGTTGCGCTGAGCCGCGCATCGGGGTCCACCAGCTGGAGGCCCGAGGCCAAGCGTCCGACAACCATGGCCGCATCCATCCCCGCGGCACGGAGCGATGCCAAGCCTGAACTAGCGACTCGCTTGGAGAGTTTTTGTCCCTGGGCATCGCGCAGCAGCGAGCCATGCCGAAACAGGGGCGGGTGTTGACCCAAGGCATCAAACAAGCTGCGCTGGGCCGGCAACGCTTCCCGTAGATCGGCACCACGCACCACATCGGTGATGCCAAAACTGAGTTCGTCGATCACGGTGGCGAGCTGATATGCGATGAACCCGTCGGCCCGGCGCAGCACCACATCACCACTGCCGTGGGGGTCATCATCTGCGACCCGCAAGCGCCAACTGGGGAGCCGCTGCTGCTGCCAGCCCCAGGCGTGCTCAGCCTGCCGGCAGATCCCGGGATAGATCGGTTGATCGGCCAGCTCCCGCCGGGAACAGCGACAGGCGAAAAGACGACCGGAACGGCGCAACCACGACAACCAGGAGTGATAAATGCCACGCCGTTCGCTCTGCAGCACAGGGGGGCCATCCCAAGACAGGCCCAGCCAGTTCAAATCCCTCTGGATCGACTCAATTGCACCGGCGCGATTGCGCGGCGTGTCGAGGTCATCAATGCGCAGCAACCAAGCACCACCGGCCTGACGTGCCGCCAACCACGACAGCAGGGCCGTCTGCAGATTGCCGAGATGGAGAACTCCTGTGGGCGACGGGGCAAAACGTCCCCGATAGCCACCACCAGCGCACAGGGCTCGGCCCGCCTCCAGATGCTGCTGCAGATGCTCCGGAACAGACATCAAAAAAGGCGACCCATCGGGCCGCCTGGAGAACGAAGGTGAGCCGTGAATCAGCCCTGAACGCGATCTTTGAACATTTTGCCGGCTGTGAAGGCGGGAACACGCTTCGCAGGAATCGCGATCTTCTCTCCGGTCTTGGGGTTCAGACCCTGACGAGCAGAACGCTCACGAGGCTCAAATGAGCCGAAACCCAGGATGGAAACTTTTTTGCCTTCAACCACAGAGTCGATGATCGTGTCGATGGCGGCGTCGACAACCATGGAGACGTCGGTCTTGGTGAGCTCGGTGCGAGCAGCCACCAGATTCACCAGATCAGCTTTGTTCATTGGTTAGAGAGAGTCGGGGGGCGGGAGACGGCTCAAAAACGGCGTAGTGGTCTCGCCGCTGCCTTCCCCAAGCGGCCCAATCGTATGGAGAGCAACCGGTTGCTGCAAGCGAAAAGTCCTGTGCCGCAATGCTTTAGCAGTTCTGCGCAACATCACTCCACCCACGAAAGGGCACAAGACGCTCCCCACGCAGGGCACCGAGTGCAGCCCCAGACAACAGATGGGGACTGGCATCTGGAGGAATCCAACCCCTGAGTTTTGCCAGACTGTTGAGCTGTCTGGACCAGTGAAAGGTCCGGGCATGGCGCATGGGTGCGAGCTGCCCTGGAGCCCATGGCGTCAGCAAACGCCCGCAGAACAACAGCTCATTTGGTGCGGGCGCGAACACCACACAGCTTCCGGGTGTCGGCCCCGGCGTCCACAACAGCCGCAAACCACTGGCGGTGGTGTGCTGCTCAACGAAGGTCTCCAATGGCTGAACATTGGGCAATAGATAAGCCTCCTGTTCCTGCACCAGAACCGGCCATCCCAAACGCTCCTGGAGGCGACGCAGGCGCCCATGCCCTTCACGACTGGTCAGCAAAATCCTCGGGATGCGCGTTCCCGCCAGCTGACGAAGGGCGGTGAGACTGGCCTCCGTCAAGGGCGGACAGTCCACCAATACCGGCTCGGGATCCAGATCCAGCCACCAGGCGCTGCCGCCCTGACTGTCGCGGTTGGGCGGAAACAACCAGAGGTTGTCGCGCAGCTGCTGCGGCGGCCGACCGGCCTCAAGTGTGGTGGTCATCGCCATCGCTTCACACAACGGACCAAACCACTAGTTTGAAGTCGAGATGCCCCAGCAGCCTTGAGTGGCATTCACACCGGTTCTCCCTGGCCCCTTGGCAGCAGCATTACCACCAGGGGGGTGAACTTCGTGTTGGCGGCCCCCGGAGCCGACCGCATCGAATTGCTGCTTTACGGCAACGGCAATGACCGCAGTCCGAAGCGGGTGATCGAACTGGATAGTCGACGTCACCGCTCCGGCGACTACTGGCATGTGGAGGTGGAAGGTCTCGGCGAGGGCTGCTGTTACGGCTACCGCGTCTTTGGGCCTCTGGCGGCCGGGGAGCACGGCTTCCGCCCCTCCAAGGTGCTGTTAGACCCCGCCGCGCGCGCCATCAGCGGCTGGGATGTCTACGACCGGGTGCTGGCCACCGGCCCCTCGCCCAACGCCCATGCCTGCCTTAAGGGGGTGGTCTGCGAACGGGATTTGTTCGATTTTCAGGCCCATCCCCGACCGCGCCACAACTGGCAACGCACGGTGATCTATGAGCTACATGTGGGCGGCTTCACCCGCCGGGAGGATGCAGGGGTCGCCGTTGAACACCGTGGCACCTACCTCGGACTGATCGAAAAGCTGCCCTACCTCACGGAGCTAGGCATCACGGCGGTTGAGCTGCTGCCGGTGTTCTGCTTCGACCCTGCAGATGCTCCCCCCGGGCGCGACAACGTGTGGGGCTACAGCCCCTTGAGTTGGTTCACACCGCACCACGGCTACTGCAGCAGTGGCGATCCGCTCCAGGCCCGTCATGAAGTGCGCCAACTGGTGGCCGCCTGCCATGACGCCGGCGTCGAGGTGCTGCTGGATGTGGTTTACAACCACACCACAGAGGGCAACCGCCATGGCCCCACCCTGAGCTGGCGCGGCTGTGCGGACAACGTCTACTACCACCAAAACGAAGACGGCGACTACCAGGACGTGAGCGGCTGCGGCAACTCGATCGCCGCCAATGCACCAATCAGCACCCAGCTGATCCTCGATTCGATGCGCTGCTGGGCCCTGGAGCTGGGGGTGGATGGCTTCCGCTTCGACCTGGGCATCGCCATGAGCCGCGGCGATCAACTCAACCCCCTGGACGAACCACCCCTGTTCGCGGCAATGGAGGCCGATCCGCATCTAAGCGATCTCAAGCTGGTGAGTGAACCGTGGGATTGCGGCGGCCTGTATCGGCTAGAAGACTTTCCCGCCGAGCGGATCGGCACCTGGAACGGCCATTTCCGCGACGGGGTGCGGCGCTTCTGGAAAGGAGACGAGCACAGCACCTGGACCCTGGCCCAGCGGTTCAAGGGCAGCCCTGATCTCTATGACGGCAAACCGGTCGCCCTGGGGCGTTCGGTGAACTTCATCACCGCCCATGACGGCTTCACCCTTGCGGATCTGGTGAGCTACAACCGCAAACACAACCTGGCCAACGGCGAAGACAATCGCGACGGCGATAACCACAACAACAGCTGGAACCATGGCATTGAAGGCCCCAGCAGCAATCCTCTGGTGCAAACCCTGCGTCGGCGTCAGCAACGCAACCTGCTCAGCTCACTGCTGTTGGCCCGTGGCGTGCCGATGCTGCTGATGGGCGATGAAGTGGGCCGCAGCCAGGGGGGCAACAACAACAGCTGGTGCCAGAACAGCCCGCTTGGCTGGATGGTCTGGGATGAAGACCACTGCGACCTGGAACTCAAGCAGTTTCTGCAGCGCCTACTGCGCCTGCGCCAGGCCCTGCCGCAGCTGTTTAACCCTCTGGTGCCGCCGCGGGAGAGCAACCGCAAATCAGCTCAACAACAGAGCGATCTCTGGCGTCAATGGCACGGAGTAAGCCTGGCCAAACCCGACTGGGCGGCCTGGAGCCGCACCACGGCCACCAGCCTCCACAGCGGCAGCCGCGGCGCACTTCTATGGATGGGCTTCAACGCCTACAAGGAAAGTCTCAGTTTTGAGTTGCCGATTCCGGCCTCCCCTTGGAAGCGGGTGATCGACACATCGCTACCAAGTCCCAAAGATTTTCCGGCAGAACCGGCCAGCTTCAGCGGTGTAGAGATTCCGGTGCAGAGCAGAAGCTTCGTGCTGCTGCTCGCCGATGAGGAGACAACCGACCTTCGGTTGTGAACAGAGCGGGTGACGGGAATCGAACCCGTGTCATCAGCTTGGAAGGCTGAGGTCTTACCATTACACAACACCCGCACAGTACAAACGAACCAGTGCCGCAGGGCTGGTGGTGTCGTGAGTACGCATTCATTATGGCAATTCGCCTGCCCGAAGCCTCCGAGTGACACCGACCGACGCATCCCTGCAGGGGTCTCGCCGCAGGCTGATGCTCGCCTACGGCCTGGGCGATGCCGGTACTGGACTTGCCGCAACCCAGCTGGGCTTCTATCTCTTCCCCTTTTTCATCTGCGCCGCAGGCCTACCGGCTTACATCGCCGGCTCCCTGCTCACGGTGAGCAAAGTCTGGGACGCACTGAATGACCCGATGATCGGCTGGCTGAGCGATCACACCCGTAGCCGCTGGGGGCCGCGACTGCCCTGGATGCTGACCGCAGCCCTACCGCTGGGCATCAGCCTGGCAGCGATGTGGTGGGTCCCCCCCGGGGATACCTGGCAACGCACGGGCTACTACGCGGTAATGGCGATCCTCTTAATGACCGCCTATACGAGCGTCAACCTCCCCTACGCCGCGCTCAGCACCGAACTAACGCCGGACACCGCCATTCGCACCCGCCTCAATGCGGCGCGATTCACCGGATCGATCCTGGCTGGCCTGAGTGGACTCGTCGTGGCATCGGTGGTGTTGACCGATGGAGGCGGGGGCTACCTGGCGATGGGCCGCATCACGGGCAGCATCGCCGCCATCGCCACGCTGCTCTGCTGCTGGGGACTCGCCCCTTACGCCAAACGGGCCCAGCGCCCCGTAGCCACCAGCGAAGCACCGATGCAGCAACTGAAACGGGTGCTGGCCAACCCCCGTTTCCGCCAAGTGCTGGGGCTGTACGTCCTGCTCTGGTTCGGCCTGCAACTGATGCAGGTGGTTGCCCTGATCTGGCTGGTGCAAGTGGTGCATGTGCCCGCCAGCCAGTCCACCTGGATCCTGCTGCCCTTCCAGATCGCCGCCCTGCTAGGCCTTCAGCTCTGGAGCACCCTCAGCAACCGCAACGGCAGGGTGGCCGCCCTGCGCTGGGGCGCATGGCTTTGGATCACGGCCTGCCTGCTGTCGATGGTGTTCCCACCCCTGCCGGCGGATCCCGGCCTGCTGCAACTGCTGCCGCTGGTCGGCCTGATTTCCCTCGTGGGCGTGGGGGCCGCCACCGCCTATCTGATCCCCTGGTCGCTGCTTCCCGATGCCATCGACGCCGACCCGAGCAAACCCGCCGGGCTTTACACCGCCTGGATGGTGTTCGGCCAAAAGCTGATCATCGGCTTAACCATGTCGGTGTTCGGCAGCCTGCTCTCGCTCACGGGTTACATCTCCGCCAAAGGGGGCGACTGCAGTGGAGCCCTGAGTTTTATCGAACAACCGTTTTCAGCCCTGCTGGCGATCCGCATGTGCATGGGCCTGCTTCCAGCCATCCTTGTGTTCTGCGGCCTTGCAGTGATGCGAGGCTGGCCTGACCGTGGAGCCCATCTACAGAAGGCCGCCGGATGAAGACGCCCCGTTCGATCAAACGCCTGGGATCCAGCCTGCTGATCGGGGGGCAGGCCGTGGCAGCCACCCTGCGCGGACGCATCGATCGAGGGGAGCTGTTCGATCAACTTTTGGAGGCCGGCCCAGGCAGCGTGCTGATCGTGCTGATCATCTCCGTAGCTGCAGGCTCGGTGTTCAACATTCAGGTCGCCGCCGAACTAACCCGCCAGGGAGCGGGATCGACGGTGGGCGGCATCCTCGCGATCGGCCTGGCCCGGGAAATCGCTCCCCTGCTCACCTCATGCCTGCTGGCCGGGAAGGTGGCTACTGCCTACGCCGCCCAGCTGGGCACCATGAAGGTGACGGAACAGATCGACGCCATCACGATGCTGCGCACTGATCCGGTGGAGTACCTGGTGGTGCCCCGAATGATCGCCATGGTGGTGATGGCACCGGTGCAGTGCTTCTTCTTCTTCCTCGTCGCGGTGTGGTCGGGCCAACTCACCAGCACGGCCCTCTACAACATCCCGCCGGCGGTGTTCTGGACGTCGGTGCGCACCTGGATGGACCCCCTTGACCTGCCATTCATGCTGGTGAAGGCTTTGGTTTTCGGGCTGATCATCGCGACGGTGGCCTGCGGCTGGGGCCTGACCACCCGCGGCGGCCCCAAGGAAGTGGGCACCAGCACCACCGGCGCGGTGGTAATGATTCTGATCCTGGTGGCCCTGATGGATGTCGTTCTTACCCAGGTGCTATTCGGAACATGAGTTCAACCCCCACCCCCGTCACCCTCAAGCCGGACGTGCGGCTGCCGCTGCTGGTGGTGGGCCTCGGACTGGCACTGCTGCCGTTACCGCTAACCCCCTGGCCCACCCTGGTGGTGTCGCTGTTCGGACTGTTTCTACTGATCCAGAGCGCCAGCCTGCGTCTGGAATTCAAAGAGGAGGCTTTGATCGTTTGGCAGAACGGCCGCGAGCTGCGCCGCTTTCCTTACGACCAATGGCTCAGTTGGCGGCTGTTCGCACCCTGGCTGCCGGGCCTGTTCTATTTCCGCGAAACCCAGAGCATTCACTTTCTGCCGATCCTGTTCAGCCCCAAGGAGCTGCGAGACCAGCTGGAACTGCGGGTCGGATCCCTGGAAGCACCCAAGGACGACACGAACACGACCCAGCCATAACACGATTTCGCGTCGAAATAGTGAATGAATCGAATCAATATCGTGCACCAACAGCACAATTGTGATGCCGACTTTTTTTCTGCGGCCCCTTCGGCTGGAATAGAGGGATGGAGAGCACGGCAGCTGACGCAATGCCCGACGACACCGACCTGACCAGCCAGGCGCCTGAAACGGAGCAAGCCTCTACGGAATCAACAGGTGACACCACCAGCGCAACCAGCTGCGAGCCAGACGCGGCGGAGACCAACCCCGTAATGGAGTTAGCTCTCAAGGACCTGCAAATCCGCCGCGATGCGCTGGAGACGGAAATCACCGCCCTGACCAGCCGTAAAGAGCAGCTCGAAACCGAGCTCAAGGCCAACTTCGCCGGCCAATCCGACGCCATCGCCCGGCGCGTGAAGGGCTTCCAGGAGTACCTGGGCGGCGCCCTGCAGGATCTGGTGCAGAGCGTCGAAAACCTTGAGCTGGTGGTGCAGCCGATGGTGGTGAAGCCATCGCCCCTGGATCAGACCGCAGACAGCGCTGCGGCTCCAGATAGCAGCGGTGAAAGCACACCGCCTCCGGCGGTGGCGGACACCTTCCGACCCGACGAAGAGCTGATCCGCCAGACCCTGGAGCGGTTCCTCAAACAGCCCGACGTCTACGCCGATCCCTGGACGCTGCGGCGCAGCATCGACGCCCGCGACACGGCCCTACTTGAAGACTGGTTTTTCAATCAAGGCGGACGCGGCGCCCAGCCCAGCCGCGGCACCCGGCCCCGCAACATCCTGGTGAGTGCCGCCCTGATCGCGGTGATCGGCGAGCTCTACGGCGATCAGTTCCAGTGCCTGGTGCTGGCCGGCGGCCCCGAACGTCTCGGCGAATGGCGGCGAG
The DNA here is from genome assembly GCF_020514255.1 of Synechococcus sp. MU1611. Classification (NCBI taxonomy): domain Bacteria; kingdom Bacillati; phylum Cyanobacteriota; class Cyanophyceae; order Synechococcales; family Synechococcaceae; genus Synechococcus; species Synechococcus sp. MU1611. The sequence continues at coordinate 20,407 of NZ_VTLC01000010.1, forward strand.
GCCTGCAAGATGCCCTCGGCCTGGGCCGGGAAGACTTCGGCCCCAGCAGTGGCATCGTGCTGTTCGAACGCCCCGAAGCCCTGGTGGAACGGGCCGACCGACTGGAGGAGCGGGGCGAAGTGCCGTTGATCCTGATCGATGCCGCTGAGCGCAGCGTCGACATCCCTGTGCTTCAGTTCCCCCTCTGGTTGGCCTTCGCGGCCGGACCGGGTGAACGCCTCGACGACGACGATCTGCTGTGATCCTCACTGCTCTGCTGCTCCTGGCCATCGGCTACCTGCTGGGAGCCACCCCCAGTGGATACCTCGCCGGCCGCTGGCTCAAAGGCATCGACCTGCGCGACTGCGGCTCCGGCAGCACCGGCGCCACTAACGTGCTGCGCAATGTGGGCAAAGGCCCTGCTCTGGTGGTGTTCTTGCTGGATGTGGGCAAGGGCGCCCTAGCGGTGCTGCTGGCCAAAAGCGTTGGACTTAACGACTGGGTGCAGGTGCTGGCAGGCCTAGCCGCGTTGGCGGGGCACATCTGGCCGGCGTGGCTGGGTTGGAAGGGCGGCAAGGCGGTGGCCACCGGGTTCGGCATGTTTCTCGGCCTGGCCTGGCCCGTGGGACTGGCCTGCTTTGGCCTGTTCATGGCCCTGATCTCGATCTTCCGGATCGTGTCGCTCTCCAGCGTGGTAGCCGCCATCGGATTGCCGGTACTGATGGCGCTCTCCGGCGGCAGCAGCGCCTACGTGGTGGTGTCGCTTGTGGCCAGCCTGATGGTGCTCTGGCGCCATCGCAGCAACATCGAGCGACTGCTGGCGGGCACTGAACCCAAAATCGGGCAGAAAGGTAAGGGCTGATCACCACTGGCTCTTGTTATCCAAACCGCTCAGCTGACGAAGTCCGGCAGGGCGTAACTGGTGAAGTAGTCGTATTCCCAGCCGCCTTCGCTGGGGTCAAAGGTGCGCTCACCAAAAGATCGGCGTAGATCGCGGGCAAATCAGCATCGCTGCCGTCCCCCATACCCACCACACTCACCTGCAGCTGATGCTCTGCATTCGTTGCCTGTGCAGCGATTTCATCCAAAGTCTCATTGAGCTTTCTTTGCACCTGAAACCACTCCTGCCTACCCCCGTTATTGCGCATGAATACGAAGGTCGTCGCAGACAACATCACAACACTGAAGGGGCAGACACTTTTGATCTCTAGCGATGCAGACCTTTGTTCACCCCTGCCAACGGAAAAATGTCAGAGACATGTTTCACCCCTACAGACAACTAGCAGGGGATGGTCCAAATCGAACAGGATCTATCTTTCAATGATTGACGATTGAGCTAGACGTCACTATTACATCTCCACAAAGCAAGTCTGGGATTCGTTCTTATCACCAAATTGAATCACGACAAAACGATGTTTTAGAGGTCGCCAATTGATGCAAACCACATCAGAATAATTCCCTCGATGTCATCCAAAGCATGGCGACTAACCGTCGCGCCCAACACATTCTCCAAGCCTTACTGCTAGGCAGCCTTGGGCTCCTGATGGCGGAGCTACTGCAGCCGGTTGATGTCTATGCCCAGAGCTGCACGATTGATCCTCTCGGTGGCGAGGTGTGTCTGCCTGAGGAAGAGCCGGAAGACCCTGAAGATCCTGATGACGACGAGGTACCTGACGACTCCAAGACATCCAAGAGCAGCAGAAAACAGCGCCCTGCGGTGATCATTCCCCAGTGCTTTGGGCCCTGCACCCAGTTCCCGCCAGCTCCCCCCTACCGGCAATTCGCGGAGGAAGCAGCACCCGAACCCACTCCTGCGCAAGGGCCTGAACCAGCGCTGGAACCAACCGCGGAACCAGCCGAACCGATCCGTCCGCTCTGGATGAAGAGCGATTCACTCGATCCCGCTGTTGCGGAGGCCTATCTGGAACGAACACTCCAGGCACAGGCCGATGCTGTTGTCTTTGATGCCGACGACGACACCATCTTCATCGACGTAGAAGGCATTCGCTATCGCGAAATCATCAATCCCCATGGCCTGCTATTCACCAATGAGGTGAACAAGCCCGCCGTGAATGCCTGGGTGCGCGGTTTCGGCGGTGTTAGCAGCAACGGCACCACGGGCAATCGCTACGCCGACTTCGACAACGGTGGCGCCCAACTCGGTGTCGACATCCCCTTAAGCGATGAAACCCGGATCGGCCTGTTCGGCACCTACGCGGTAATGAATGGCCGTGATGGTGGACGCGGCAGCTGGGATGCCGATGGCTGGGGAGGCGGAGCCTACGCCGAGTACTGGAGCAAAACCTTTGTGCTGCGGGGCATGATCAGCGCCGGTGGCTACGACGGTGAGCACCGCCGCTCCACCCACGGCGAAACCGCCAAGGGCAATCGCAGCGGCAATTCCTGGACCGGCGTCGTCAGCGTGGCTGCCCCCATCGAGAGCGGTTACTGGTTGATCGAGCCGCAGGCCCAGGTCAGCTACACCAACACCAGCCTCGACAGATTCAGCGAACACGGTGCCGATCGCGAGGATCGGCTCAAATACCACGCGATGGAAGTGGACCAGGTGGGCAGTGAGATCTCACTGAAATTTGCTCGTCCAATCCGAGATGGCGAACGCTCGGTGTTTCTACCGTCGTTACGCGTGGGCTGGGCCGCTGACTGGGGCATCAGCGGCGGTGATCAAAAGGTGACCTACCGCGAATCCGGCAAGACCAAACGCTGGGACATGAACGGCGGCGACGACCACGCCGCCCTGATCGAACTTGGACTCGACTACACCTCCTACAATTTCAATGTCACATCCGTGGGCGTCTATGCCCGCGGTGGTGCGTTGGTCTGGGGTGGCGACCGCGGCACCAGCTGGCAGGCGCAGGGCGGCCTGAGTTTCAAGTTCTAAGGCAAGCGCTCGAACCGCTTGGTACGGTCCCACCCTCCGTGATAGCGGTAGCGCCGCGTTAGCTCCTGAAAGGTGCCGAAGGCTTCACGTCCCGTGGTGCCTCGCACCGTCAGCACTCCATCGCTGAACTGCATGTCACGCAAACCGTTCATCACCAGACCGGGCAGCGGCGCGGCATCCACCACCACAGGACTCACCACCCGGCGCGAAAAACCGTTCTGTTTCACCAGAGCCAGCTGCACCCCCTGGGTGCCGTTGCCCCCCATGCAACCGAGATCACCGGTCCAGGCCACCAGCCAGACGCCAAAGATGCCATCGGGCAGCTCAGGCTCCAGGGTGACCGTCACGTACTGGCGATACCCCGGCACCCCCTCATGGATCTGGCAGGCCACGGTGCGGCTGTAACGCCGCACCACCTCCTGTGGGGTCAGCCCCGGTTCATTGGCATTCGCCCGTGGTGCGCCCAGCCCGAGCGCCAGCAAAGAAGCCAGCAACCGCAACCAGCCACGCATGGATCGCTCAACGTCGTTGCCCTGTTGGTAACCAAGAGAAGGGCGATCAAAGCGCCCCGCAACACTGCGCAAACGCGGCGCTGGGGTCATCGGCTTTGGTGATCGGCCGGCCGATCACCAATTGGCTGGCCCCGGCTTTAATCGCCTCGGCGGGCCCCATCACCCGGGCTTGATCACCGACTGCGGTGCCTTTGGGGCGAATTCCAGGGGTGACCAACGCGAACGGTTCCGGATGCTGCGCCCGCAGCGCCGCGGCCTCCAAGGGTGAACAGACGCAGCCGCCGATGCCGGCAGTTGCCGACAGCTGCGCCAACGCCGGCACCCGTTCGGCAATGCCCTGGGCGATAGCGAGTTCCCGTTGCAACCGTTGCTCCTCCCAACTGGTGAGCACCGTCACCGCCAGCAGCGTTGGAACGGGTTGCCCAGCCCTTTGGGCTCCTTCCACCGCCGCAGCCTGGGCCGCCTTGAGAGCTTCGCTGCCAGCACAGGCATGCACCGTGATCAAC
>NZ_VTLC01000001.1:0-759646 GCF_020514255.1 Synechococcus sp. MU1611
CTTCCAGCCCCAGCGGGACGGGGCGTTGGCCGAGCCGGGGGGGGTGCTGTTGGTTTGGCAGCAGCCTTGGGCTTGCTCACCAGTTCCGGTTTGGCCGCTGGCGGTTTGCTCACCAGTTCCGGTTTGGTCGCTGGCGGTTTGCTGACGGGCTGGGGTTTTGAGGCTGCTCGCGGCGCGGGTGAGGCTGCAGGCCGAGGCACGGGCTTTGAAGCCGTGGGTCGCGAAGGAGCTGCCGGCGGTTTTTGAGGGGCAGAAGGCCGTGCCGGGGGCGCCGACGCTTTTGCGGGGGCCGGCGTGGGCTTGCTGATGATCGGTTTCGGCGTTGTGGCTGCCGGTGGTTTCGGGGGTGCTTGCGGCGTGGGAGCCACCTGAGGCTTGGCTGCCACAGGCTTGCTCACGGCCGGTGTGGGCTTGCTTGGTGCGGCAGGGGCTGCCTTTTTCACCGACAGGATCGCTTTCCCTGGTGCGGGCTTGGCAGGCGCAGCAGCAGCGGGCTTCGCACCGTTCCCGCCCTTGACGAGGAGTGAACGAATCTTGCCGGCTTCAGCGTCGCTGATCGAGCTGCTGTGGCTCTTCGCAGCGATCGACAGCTTTTCAGCCGCGTCCAACACGTCCTTGTTCTCAAGGCCGAGGTCCTTGGACAGCTCGTAAATTCTGACTTTGCCGCTGCTGGTCATTCAGTTCGGGTCTCCGATCGGTCCGGGCATGGAATGCCGCGGTGGCCACTCACACAGTGGGGCCAATGTTCAGTCTGCCTCAGCGGATTCACCAGGGGTCTGGATAAGCCGCTGTTTCAACACCGCAAGCACTGTTTCGGGCACCTGACAACGCAGGGCTTTCTGTAGGCGTTTGCGACGGGTTGCCTCCTCAAGGCAGTTTTCCTCGGGACAGAGATAGGCCGATCGGCCCATCCCTGCATCGAGGAGAACTCCGTCCTGATGGTCGCGGATCACCCTCCAGAGTTGGCGGCGATCCAAGAGCTGGCGGCAGGCCACGCAGCGACGCAGGACGGGGCGCTCACTCACCGGACCTGCTCCTGGTCGGCATCGGCGTCCACCTCAGCCTCAGCCTCCGTGGCATCAGCTTCTGGCTCAGCGTCGATTTCAGCGTCGGCTTCAACCGCAGCGGGCTCCTCTTCCGTGAATTCCTGCTCGGCCTGCTCTTCGCCGTACTCCTCCTCGTCCTCGGGCAGCGGGTACAGCTCCCGCAGGCGTGCATCTTCTTCTGCCCGAGCAGCCTGTTCGGCGGCCAGGCGTTCCTCAGCTTGTTGCTGGAGGGCCTCCTCTTCCTCGCGCTGGGAGATCAACTCAGCCACCACGGCATCCTCAGCTTCCTGGTCGTACTCCGTGGAGTTCTTGATGTCGATCTTCCAGCCGGTGAGTCGGGCGGCCAGGCGCACGTTCTGGCCTTCACGGCCGATGGCCAGGCTCAACTGATCGGGGGGAACCAGCACGTGGGCATGCTGCCCCATCGGATCAACGAGGCGCACCATGTCCACCCTGGCTGGGCTGAGGGAATTGGCGATGTACTGACCTGGATCCTGAGACCAGCGGATGACGTCGATTTTTTCGCCACGCAGTTCGTTCACCACCTGCTGAATGCGGGAGCCGCGTGCTCCGATGCAGGCACCGACGGGATCGACTTCACGCTCGATACTGTCGACGGCCACCTTGGTGCGGGGTCCCACCGAACGGGAGGGTGGATTGGCCTCGCGGGCCACGGCCACGATCCGTACGGATCCCTCCTGAATTTCGGGAACTTCGTTCTCAAATAGGTAGACCACCAAACCGGCATTGGAGCGGCTGACGAAAAGCTGTGGTCCCCGCCGGGGAACTTCGCTGACCTCTTTGAGGAACACCTTGAAGGTGGCGTTGGCGCGGTAGTTGTCGTTGGGCAGCTGATCGCGACGGGGGAGTTCCGCCTCGACTTCCGGACGCCCCAGGCCTGAGCTGACCGCCATGATCACTGACTGGCGCTCGAAGCGGATCACCCGTGCGGTCAGCACCGGATCCTCCAGATCGGCGAACTCCTCCTGGATCATGCGGCGCTGTTGATCCCGCAGTTTCTGGGCCAGCACCTGTTTGGTGGTGGCGGCGGCCATCCGGCCGAAATCCTCCTTCTCCGGGGTGACATCCAGCACCACCGTGTCGCCCACCTGGGCATCATCAGCCACCTGCATCACCTCGGCAATGGCGATCTGGTGGTCTTCGCTTTCCACCTCATCAACAATGATTTTGCTGGCGAGAACCCGGTATCCCTCCTCTTCCAGGTCAAGGCCGACGTCGAAGTTGCTGAAGTACTCCTCATCAAAGGGGTCTTCGCTGATCCCAAGGTAAAGGGTGCGCCGGTAGCGCTCGTAGCCCTTCAGTAGGGCCTCCCGCAGGGCTGCTTCCACAACCTGAGGTGGCAGCTTCTTCTCTTCACTGATGTCGTCGATCAGATTGGTGAGACCTGGAAGAAGAACGAGAGCCATCGCGTTGGTTTAAGGGAAGGGTTGAGCGGTTGGAGGGGGGTGAACGCTGGGTTCAGCTGCCTGGACTGGTGAGGCGGACACCGATCACGCAATCGCGGGGAATCCGTTTAACTCGCCCGCGAATGTTGATCTGCAGCGTGTCGGCGTCGCGTTCAAGCAAGAGGCCTTCAAGGCGTTGCTCGGTCTCGCCCTTGTCGCGGTGATGGACCTCGATGGGAAAGCCGCGGAAGGTCTGAAAATCGCGATCGCTGGACAGCTGCTCGCCGATTCCGGGACTGCTGATCTCCAGAACATACGCGTCAGTGAGCAGGGTGGAGGCCTCAAGGGCATCCCCAAGCACTCCGCTGAAACCCGCGCAGTCGTCGAGGCTCACATCCGCTCCACTGCTGTGGCGGATCTGCACTTCCAGGGTCATCGGGCTCATATGAGTGAGCAGCTGGATGCCGCAAAGGTCAAAGCCTTTGCGGGCGGCCAGGTCGGTGGCCAGCGTTTCGAGATCCGGAAGCAGAGGATGAGGCAACGCGAACTGAGGGCGGACGTCGGTCCGACGTGCATTTCAGTTGTGACCGATCTCCGCAGGGAGATGCCCGTCGGACACACCTTCAATGTAGGGGACTGCCCGCCATCCGTCAGGTGTTGCCCAGATCGATGGGCGGTGCATCGGGGAAAGCGTCACCAGCCTGTTCGGTGCCGCGACCTTCGGAATCCTGATTGATGCAGATGCGCTGACGGTCCGGATCAGTCACGTACTGACAGACGCGACTCCAAAGTTTGCTGCGGCTGCCCTGGGGGCCATTGCTGAACTGCACAATGTCCGCTCGTCCTGGGGAGGATTCGATGAAGACCTGGCAGAGCTGACATCGTTGTGAATCAGCGGATTTGCTCAAGGCTGAAGATCACAAATTGGCCCGAAGCTAGGCAGAAGGTTGAAGAGCCGCAGTGCGATCAGTGGCAGCCCTGTACGGAAATGGGGTAGCTGAATCGAGTGGCTTGCGGGTCGGTGTTGGCCCCGATCCGGAAATTCACCTGGCTGATGCTCTTGCCTGAGACCTGCTGGAAGGGCCCAAACATGCGGCCGGTGCCCACTGGGGGCTGCAGTTGTTCATCGGCCACCTTGCTGTTGCTTCCATCGCTGAATTTGAGGAAGGCCTGAATGGGATAACTGCTGGGGTCGCTGGAATCGGCGGTGAAAAACAGCTTGAAACTGCGGTAGGGCTGATCCACCACGAAATCGGTGTTCCAGTTGGTGCGGCCGACGGCTTTACCGATCAGCCCTTTGGGACGCTCCACCTTTTTTTTCACAATGGGCTCGCCGCCGCCCACCGGAGTCAGAAAGGTGCGGCGGCACTGGCCTGCATCGGAATGAGCAGCAGGCCTAGGACAGGCAGGACAGCGATGGACCGCATGGAGAACCAGATCAATTGGGTGTGATGGGAGTCAGGGGAGGACCCTCTTCGAACCGCTCAAGCAAAACCTGAACAGGAATCTGGGTGCCGAAGCGACAGGCATTGGTTTCGCTGGCCGCCAGGCTGCCGTGCTCCCAGAACTTGTTGCTGCCGGTGCCCCCACCACAGAGCCCGAAGTACTCGCAGCCCTTGTGGCAGGTGTCGACACCGCTGCTCATGTCAGCCAGGAGGCGACGGAACTGATCGGTTTTGGTGGACTCCACCAACGACAGATCACGCAGGTTGCCGAGGTTGAAGGTGCCGTAGCGGTCGCTGGCCACTGACAGCAGCTCGGGGTCGAACGTGGAGAAATTCCCATCCGAATCAACGCTGAGAATCGAGAACGGGCGATTGAGTTCGTTCTGGGTCATCCGTTCGTTGCCTTGAATCAGGCTGATCACCTGCTCGAATTCCCGCAGCACGACGGGATGACCGTCTTGCTCGCTAAGGCGCCAGAAAGCTCGGAGGAAGTCGCGATACTTCTCCTCCATGACTGAGCCTTGCATCGAGGAGCTGGTGTGAATGCCCTCCTGTTCCTCAACGTTGAAGCCCACATCGGTGATGCCGTTGTCCCGGAAGAAGCGATACATCCGCTCCGGTTGCTCCATGGCATCAGCGGTGACCACCGAGATGCAGTGGAAGGGCACATCGTTGCGGTGCAGGGCTTCAATCCCTTTCATCGCCATGGCGTGGGAGCCACGTCCATTGCGGAAGCGCCGGTGGGCGTCGTGGATGTCCTCTGGGCCATCCACACTGATCCCCACCACGATGCGGTTGCGCCGGAAGCAGTCGCACCACGCATCGTTGATCAACGTTGCGTTGGTCTGAACGTGCTGGGTGAAGTCCAGCCCCTGGGCGTTGAACTGCTCGAGGCTGCGATGCAGGATCGCCGTTGCCTCGTCGTACCAACTGGTGGGCAGGGTGAGCGGTTCCCCGGCATGCCATACAAGTCCGAACTCCGGCCCGGCATAGGGGCTTTCCAGAATCCGCTGGATCAACAGAGGCAGTAGATCGAGGTCGAAAACCCGCTTCTTCTGCCGATCGGGCAGATAGCAGTAAGAACAATCGAGGTTGCACAGCGATGTCGACTGCACAACCACGAGGCCGATGGGCCCGAACCGGTTGAGGTCGGGCCTGACATTGGAAGAGACGTTTGGGGAAGAAACAATCACCAGTTCACGAATCCGCCGCCACCGTTCTTCCAGCCACCGCCACCGTTGCGCCAGCCACCTCCGTATCCACCGTTGCCCCAGGTGTTGCGGCTATTGCCCCACTTGTTGCCGCTCTTTCCATTGCCCCACTTGCCTTTTCCACGGCTGTTGCCGAACTTTTTGCCCTTGCCGTTTTTCCATTTGCTCTTGGCAACAAGCTCACCTTCGATTTCGGGATCCTTGAGCAGGCTGCCCCAGTCGGTGTTCCGAACCGCTTCGATTCGGGCTTCGATGCTGTTGGCTTTGGCCTGACCGTTGAGTTGCTCAGGCGCGCTGTAGCTGGAGCTGGCTTGGGCGGTTTGGCACAGCACGGCACTGGAGGCCAGCAGTGCTTGAAAGGCAATAAGAGAACGCTTCATGGCTGTTAATGGATAAAGAAGGAAAGCAATCGAGGAGCAGTCAGATTCCCGGTGTCGCTGGGGTGTTGATTTCTGCTGTGACGCTGAGGATCAAGCCGTACAAGGAGCGGATTGACTCTTGGCTCAGGCCCACATCGCTGCCGGGACCAATCCAACGGTTGATCATGCGGCGCGTTCCGGCATCACCATCCATGTAGGCCTGCATCATCTGTCCCAACGCGATGTTGGTGGACGAGAGCAGCTTGCCGTTGTCCTGCTTGATGATGCAGCTGATGCCCGAGCGGCCGTAGGGGCGGAAGGGCAGTAGAGCCGTTTTGTCGATTCGGCTGTTGGCGGCCAACCAGAGGGTTCCCCCACCGAGGATCGGAACGTCACCCGTGTAAAAGGCATCCAACGCTTCCTTGGGGGTGTCGAAGTTTTTCAGTGTGGCGCCGGGCACCACGCTCTTCAGGACCTTGGCGGAGGCGGTGTCCTTGACCACGCCGATGGTTTCTCCTGCCAACGAGTCAGGGGTTCCATCGATGGTGGTATCTCTGGCCATCAGCAGCCGTGTACCACCGACGCCGAAGGGAAGGCTGTAATTGACCTGAGTGGAGCGGCCCCAGGTGAAGGCCACACCACAGGCGATGTCGGCCTTGCCGGTGATGACGGCACCAATGCCGTCATTGACGGAAGACGCGACTCGGTAAGTCACGTTGCGGCGGTTGGCCTGAATCCGGATCTGTTCGAGAACATCAACCCCGAGGCCTTCGTAGCCGGTGCCGGTTTTTTGATACAGCGGCTTGACTTCCTCAAAAATCACCGCCTTAAGCGTTGTGCTTTCCGCGGAGGCTTGTGGAGTCAGGGCAACTGGGCCAGCCAGGGCAAGCAGCGCTGCCGCTGGAGCCAGAAATGCACGCATGCGAAAACTGCGTTTGCTTGATTCCTAGCTGGATTTTTTAGGCTTGTCCCCCGATTGGAATGGGCGTTGTGAGATTGCGATCGATCGGGACCAACGCCCGCTTCCCCTGCTGGATCCGATAAAAAGAAGTCAATTCGTCGGTCCTGGTGTTGCGGTACGCCCTGCGTCAACTGTTGGTAGTGCTGGTGGCAGTGGCCTGCTTTGTCGGTGATGGAGCGTCCGTGCAGGCTCTAGAGCACAGCTTTGTAGCCGATGCCGTTCAGCGGGTGGCCCCGGCTGTAGTTCGGATCGATACCGAGCGCACCATTGAACGGCAGCCGTTTGATCCCACGCTTCTCGATCCGTTGCTGCGGGATCTGCTGGGGGACCCGCCTGCGGGTCCGGGGCGGGAACGTGGTCAAGGCTCCGGTGTGGTGATTGATCCCCAGGGGCTTGTGCTCACCAACGCTCATGTGGTGGATCGGGTGGAGTCCGTCAGCGTCACACTGGCCAACGGGGATCAACGCGATGGCCGGGTGGTGGGCACCGATGCCGTGACGGATCTGGCCCTGGTGCGTCTTGAGGGTGATCAATTGCCGCCGCGGGCTCCCCTGGGTGACTCCGAAGCCATGCAAGTGGGCGATTGGGCGATCGCCCTCGGCACTCCATTTGGACTGGAACGCACGGTGACCCTAGGAATTGTCAGCAGCCTGCATCGCAACATCAACAGTCTTGGTTTTGCTGACAAACGGCTTGAACTGATTCAGACCGACGCCGCCATCAACCCCGGTAATTCCGGCGGTCCCTTGGTGAACGGTGATGGCCAAGTGATTGGGATTAATACCTTGGTGCGTTCTGGCCCTGGGGCTGGCCTTGGTTTTGCCATCCCGATCAACCTGGCCCGCAGGGTGGCCGATCAGCTGCAGCAGCAGGGTGAGGTGGTGCATCCCTATATCGGCCTTCAATTGGTCGCTCTCACGCCCCGGATCGCGCGCGAGCACAACAAGGATCCCAATGCCCTTGTGCAGCTGCCGGAACGCAGCGGTGCTCTAGTTCAAGCCGTGCTTCCCGATGGCCCGGCCGAAAAAGCGGGCCTGCGCCGCGGTGATCTTTTGATCACTGCTGATGATCGCGACATCCCCGATCCTCAGGTGCTTCTGGAAGTGGTGGATGCTGCTGCCATCAATGCTCCACTGCCCTTGAAGGTGCTGCGGGCGGGTCGCGAGTTGACCCTCTCGGTCAAACCTGAGCCCCTGCCTGGAATGGCTTGAAACCCTTGCTACGGTCGCGCCCAAAGGACGAGACCTGATGGCTGATCTTCAGACCCAGATGAAGCAGGCAGTGGCCGATGCCGCTGTTGAACAGATCAAAGACGGCATGGTGCTGGGTCTGGGATCTGGGTCGACTGCCGCACTAATGATTCAAGGCCTGGGCGCCAAGCTCGCCAGCGGCGAACTCAAAGACATCGTGGGTGTAACTACATCTTTTCAGGGGGAGGTGCTGGCCGCAGAGCTGAACATCCCTCTGCTCAGCCTCAATGCCGTCAACCGTATTGATCTGGCCATAGACGGTGCTGATGAAGTCGATCCTGGCTTCCAGTTGATCAAGGGCGGTGGTGCTTGCCATGTACAGGAAAAACTCGTAGCTGCACGGGCCGATCGTTTTGTGGTGGTGGTGGATTCCACGAAACTTGTGGATCGTCTCAACCTCAGTTTTCTGCTGCCTGTCGAAGTTCTTCCGGGCGCCTGGCGCCAGGTGAAGCAGCAGCTGGAAGCCCTGGGGGGTACTGCTGAACTGCGGATGGCCCAGCGCAAGGCCGGCCCCGTGGTCACGGATCAGGGCAATTTGGTGTTGGACGCCAAGCTCAATGGAGGCATCACCGATCCGGTGGCCCTGGAGCAGACCATCAACAACATCCCAGGAGTGCTGGAAAACGGATTGTTCGTCAACATCACCGATGAGGTGTTGGTGGGCGAGATCGCTGATGGCGTGGCGGGGGTCCGCAGCCTGGAGAAGCGCCTCAGCTGAGGCGCCGTCGCACCGATTCGGCGTGGCTGTGCAGGCCTTCACTGGTGGCCAGCTCCTGCACAGCTGAACCTGTTGCTTCCAGAGCAGCCCGGTTGAATCCGATCAGTGAGGTGTGGCGCATGAAGGTTTCAACGCTCAGCGCTCCACTGAAACGCGCGGCTCCACAGGTGGGCAGGGTGTGGTTCGGACCTGCTAGGTAATCCCCAACGGCTTCCGGAGACCAGGGGCCCAGGAAAATGGCTCCAGCGTTCTGGATTCGATCTGCCAGAGGTTCGGGACGTTCGACCAGGAGCTCTAGATGTTCCGGAGCGAAGCTGTCGCTCAGGCGGGCACAGCTCTCGAGGTCGTCGCACACCACCACCAGCCCCCAGTCCCGCAGTGCGGCTTCGCATATCTCGCGACGGGGGTGGTTGGTGAGCTGCTCGGCGACCGCGGCGTTGATCACGTCGGCCAGAGCATGGTCGGTGGTGATCAGCACCGCCGCCGCCAGAGGATCGTGCTCAGCCTGCGCCAGCAGATCCGCAGCCACCTGATCCGGCTGTGCGGAGTGGTCGGCAATCACCAGCACCTCGCTTGGACCTGCCAGGGAATCGATGGCGACCTGGCCGTAAACCGCTTGTTTCGCAAGAGTGACGTACAGGTTGCCTGGGCCGCTGATCACATCCACTTTGGGCACGCTTTCACTGCCGTAGGCCATGGCGGCAATGGCTTGGGCGCCCCCGAGGCGGAACACCGTCTTCACGCCGGCGAGGTGCGCCGCTGCCAGCACCACAGGGTTGACCTTGCCATCCCGGCCGGCGGGGGAACAGATCACCAGCTCTTTCACCCCAGCGACACGGGCTGGTACTGCATTCATCAGCACCGTGCTGGGGTAGGCCGCGCGTCCGCCGGGCACGTAAAGACCCGCCCGCTGCACCGGTCTCCAGCGCCGGCCGAGCTGCTCGCCATGGGGGCCTGTTACCGCTAGGTCGGCGGGACGTTGGCGTTGGTGGAAATCAGTGATGCGGCGATGGGCCAGCTCCAGAGCATCACGCAGGTTGGTCGGCAGCGTGGTCCAGGCCTGTTCGAGCGCTTCCTGGGGAACCGCCATCGGCAAAGGCCGAAAGCCATCGAATCGTTCTGTGAAGTCTGCGATTGCCGCATCACCGCGGTCGCACACCGCTGCAAGAATCGCGTCGACCCGCTGTCTGGCCTCGCTTTGCTGGGTCTGAGCCGTGCGGCTTGATAAGCGCTGTAGTTCTGTCTGGGCCTGTTCCGGATCCCGCACGATGCGCAGGGGAGCGACGGCCGGTTGGCTCACAGACAAAGGTAAGAGTGGAATATGTAGTCAAGTTAGGACTCGACAACACTGGGAAGCGGTCCTGTCACGGAGTAGGCTGCTGGATTGTTCGCAACGTTGAAGCCTCAGTGGCCAATAACAAGTCAGCCAAGAAGCGGATTGAGATTGCTGAGCGCAACCGTCTGCGCAATCGCACCTACAAGTCGTCCCTGCGCACGTTGATGAAGCGTTGCTTCACCGCCTGTGACGCTTACAGCGCAACGCCTGGCGACGAATCCAAGACCACGGTGCAGAGCTCGATGCGAGCCGCCTTCAGCAAGATCGACAAGGCGGTGAAGGTCGGTGTCCTCCACCGCAACAATGGCGCCAACCAGAAGTCCCGTCTCAGTGCGGCGGTGCGCAAGGTGCTCGAGCCCGCCAGCTGATTCGGTTTCAACCGGCAGAATGGGCCGAAAGCGCGTTTCGGCCCAGCTGTGTCTCCCCTCCCGACGCTGATCGACAGTCACTGTCACATCGTCTTTCGCAATTTTGACGAGGACCTCGATGAGGTGGCCACACGCTGGCGCGAGGCCGGGGTCGGCGCCTTGTTGCATGCCTGCGTCGAGCCCTCCGAAATCCCCGCGATCCGGGCATTGGCTGATCGGTTTCCCGAAATGCGGTATTCCGTCGGCGTCCATCCTTTGGACACTCAACATTGGGCTGATGACACGGTGGCGGTGCTGCGTCGGGCTGCCCTGGAGGATGACCGGGTGGTCGCGATCGGTGAGCTCGGGCTTGATCTCTTCCGCGAGAAGAACCTTGAGGATCAGCTTGCTGTGCTGCGTCCGCAGCTTGATCTGGCGGTGGAGCTGAACCTGCCAGTGATCATTCACTGCCGTGATGCCGCAGAGCCGATGCTGGTTGAACTTCGGGCCCGTCAGGCGGAGGGTCGTTGTCCCGTGGGGGTCATGCATTGCTGGGGCGGCACTCCCGATGAAATGCAGCAGTTCCTGGAGCTCGGGATGTATATCAGCTTCAGTGGCACCGTGACCTTCCCCAAAGCTGAGCCCACCCACGACTGCGCCCGTCAGGTGCCTGAAGATCGGTTTTTGGTGGAAACCGATTGCCCCTTCTTGGCTCCCGTGCCTCGTCGCGGCAAGCGAAATGAGCCGGCCTTTGTGGCCTCTGTCGCGACGCGTGTGGCTGAGCTGCGGGGTGTGGATCTCGAGAGCGTGGCTTGCAGCAGCACCGCCAACGCCCGACGTTTGTTTGGACTCCCTTAACTGCTCTTCCAAGAGTGTCGACTCCATATGTAAGATGTTGTATTGGCCTGGCCATGCGTGGGATTCGTTCTTGTGCGTGGTGCCTGAAGCGTCCATTTCCTTCCGGTGCACTTGTCGTCGTCAGCTGATCTGACCCGCGATTTCTGAACAGCAGCAGCGGCTCTGTCGGTTCCTTCCTGGAAACCGTCGGTGCCGCTGTTGTGGCGAATCGTCCTGTCGGGTGAGCTTTTGCCGCCAACCCAGTCCTGCCCAGTCCCTTCGTCCTCTCTGCCGGTCCCCGCATGAGCAGCAGCGCGATTCAGGTCGCCAAGACCGCCACCTACCTCCCTGATCTGGTGGAGGTGCAGCGGGCCAGCTTTAAGTGGTTTTTGGATCAAGGTCTGATTGAGGAGCTGGAAAGCTTCTCTCCGATCACGGATTACACCGGCAAGCTGGAGCTGCACTTCATTGGTAGCGAGTACCGCCTAAAGCGCCCCCGCCACGATGTTGAAGAGGCGAAGCGTCGCGATGCGACCTTTGCTTCGCAGATGTATGTCACCTGCCGTCTGGTCAATAAGGAGACCGGTGAGATCAAAGAGCAGGAGGTCTTTATCGGCGAATTGCCGCTGATGACCGAGCGAGGCACGTTCATCATCAACGGTGCTGAGCGCGTGATCGTGAATCAGATCGTGCGGAGCCCCGGTGTCTATTTCAAGGATGAAATGGACAAGAACGGTCGGCGCACATACAACGCCAGCGTCATCCCTAACCGGGGTGCCTGGCTGAAGTTTGAGACCGACAAGAACGACTTGCTGCACGTCCGTGTGGACAAGACCCGCAAGATCAATGCGCACGTGCTCATGCGTGCCATGGGGCTGTCCGACAACGACGTGCTCGACAAGCTGCGTCATCCCGAGTTCTATAAAAAGTCGATCGATGCCGCTAATGACGAGGGCATCAGTTCGGAAGACCAGGCACTGCTCGAGCTTTACAAGAAACTTCGTCCGGGTGAACCCCCCTCGGTGAGCGGCGGTCAGCAGCTGCTGCAGACCCGTTTCTTTGATCCAAAGCGTTACGACCTCGGGAGGGTTGGTCGCTACAAGATCAACAAAAAGCTGCGCCTCACCATCCCCGACACGGTGCGCACCCTCACCCATGAGGACGTGCTTTCCACCCTTGATTACTTGATCAACCTGGAGCTGGATGTTGGCGGAGCCACCCTCGATGACATTGATCATCTCGGCAACCGCCGGGTGCGTTCCGTCGGTGAACTGCTGCAAAACCAGGTTCGGGTAGGTCTCAACCGCCTGGAGCGGATCATCAAGGAACGGATGACCGTCGGTGAAACCGATGCGCTGACTCCAGCGCAGTTGGTGAATCCCAAGCCTCTGGTGGCGGCGATCAAGGAGTTCTTTGGCTCCAGCCAGCTGAGCCAGTTCATGGATCAGACCAACCCCCTGGCTGAGCTGACCCACAAGCGCCGTATCTCGGCCCTGGGACCTGGAGGTCTCACCCGTGAGCGTGCTGGCTTTGCCGTCCGCGATATTCACCCCTCCCACTACGGCCGCCTCTGTCCGATTGAGACGCCGGAAGGTCCCAATGCCGGTCTGATCAACTCCCTGGCGACCCATGCCAGGGTCAACGAATACGGCTTCATCGAAACCCCGTTCTGGAAGGTGGAGAACGGTGTCGTCATCAAGGAAGGTGACCCGATCTATTTGTCCGCGGACCGTGAAGACGAAGTGCGCGTTGCCCCAGGTGACGTGGCCACCGAGGGCGACGGTCGGATCACGGCGGATCTGATTCCTGTGCGTTATCGCCAGGATTTTGAGAAGGTCCCCCCCGAGCAGGTCGACTACGTCGCCCTATCGCCGGTTCAGGTGATCTCCGTGGCAACGTCCCTGATCCCCTTCCTGGAGCACGATGACGCCAACCGGGCCCTGATGGGCTCCAACATGCAGCGTCAGGCTGTGCCGCTGCTGCGCCCCGAGCGTGCTCTGGTGGGCACCGGTCTCGAGACCCAGGTGGCCCGCGACTCCGGCATGGTGCCGATCTCCCGGGTGAATGGCACCGTCACTTATGTTGATGCCAACGCCATCGTTGTTCAGGACGAGGACGGTAATGAGCACACCCACTTCTTGCAGAAGTACCAGCGCTCCAACCAGGACACCTGTCTGAACCAGCGTCCGATCGTCCGATGTGGCGATCCCGTGATCGTCGGCCAGGTGATGGCGGATGGCTCGGCCTGTGAAGGTGGTGAGATCGCCCTCGGACAGAACGTTCTGATCGCTTACATGCCTTGGGAGGGCTACAACTATGAGGACGCGCTGCTGGTCAGCGAACGTCTGGTTACCGACGACCTCTACACCTCGGTGCATATCGAGAAGTACGAGATCGAAGCGCGGCAGACCAAGCTCGGTCCCGAGGAGATCACCCGAGAGATTCCCAACGTCGCTGAGGAAAGCCTCGGCAACCTCGACGAGATGGGCATCATTCGCGTGGGTGCTTTCGTCGAAAGCGGCGACATCCTGGTGGGCAAGGTGACGCCCAAGGGCGAATCCGATCAGCCGCCGGAGGAGAAGCTGCTCCGCGCGATCTTCGGTGAAAAGGCTCGCGATGTTCGCGATAACTCCCTGCGCGTGCCTGGCACCGAGCGCGGCCGCGTTGTGGATGTGCGCATCTACACCCGTGAACAGGGTGATGAGCTGCCGCCTGGCGCCAACATGGTGGTCAGGGTTTATGTGGCTCAGCGCCGCAAGATCCAGGTCGGCGACAAGATGGCCGGCCGCCATGGCAATAAGGGCATCATCAGCCGCATCCTTCCCCGGGAGGACATGCCTTATCTCCCCGACGGCACCCCTGTCGACATCGTGCTCAACCCCCTGGGTGTGCCGAGCCGGATGAATGTCGGTCAGGTGTTTGAGCTGCTGATGGGTTGGGCTGCGTCCAACTTGGACTGCCGCGTACGCATCGTTCCCTTCGATGAGATGTATGGGGCTGAAAAGTCTCAGCAGACTGTGGAGACCTTCCTCAAGGAAGCCGCCAAGCAGCCCGGCAAGGGTTGGGTGTACGACCCTGCAGATCCTGGCAAGCTCCAGCTGCGTGATGGGCGCACTGGACTGCCCTTCGACCAGCCCGTGGCCGTGGGCTATTCCCACTTCCTCAAGCTGGTCCACCTGGTGGACGACAAGATCCACGCTCGTTCCACTGGCCCCTACTCCCTGGTCACCCAGCAGCCTCTGGGTGGTAAGGCACAGCAAGGCGGTCAGCGTCTTGGTGAGATGGAAGTTTGGGCACTTGAGGCCTATGGCGCCGCTTACACCCTGCAGGAACTGCTCACGGTCAAGTCCGATGACATGCAGGGCCGCAACGAGGCCCTCAACGCAATCGTCAAGGGCAAGCCGATCCCCCGTCCAGGTACGCCGGAATCCTTCAAGGTGCTGATGCGTGAGCTTCAGTCTCTTGGTCTGGACATCGCCGTCTATACCGATGAAGGCAAGGAAGTGGATCTGATGCAGGACGTGAACCCGCGTCGTAGCACCCCCAGCAGGCCCACCTACGAATCCCTCGGCGTCGCGGATTACGACGAGGACTGACGGATCAACGAACGAACCGATTCCCCGCTCCTTCTTCCATAACCGTCAATGACCAACAGCAATCTCCGCACCGAGAACCACTTCGATTACGTCAAGATCACCCTCGCCTCACCCGACCGGGTGATGGAGTGGGGACAGCGCACCCTGCCCAACGGCCAGGTTGTCGGTGAGGTCACCAAGCCGGAGACCATCAACTACCGCACCCTCAAGCCTGAGATGGACGGGCTGTTCTGCGAAAAGATCTTTGGCCCTTCCAAAGACTGGGAGTGCCACTGCGGTAAGTACAAGCGGGTGCGTCACCGGGGCATCGTTTGTGAGCGCTGCGGTGTGGAGGTCACTGAGAGCCGCGTGCGTCGTCACCGCATGGGCTTTATCAAGCTGGCGGCTCCTGTCTCCCACGTCTGGTATCTGAAGGGGATTCCCAGCTACGTGGCCATCCTGCTGGACATGCCCCTGCGGGATGTTGAGCAGATCGTCTACTTCAACTGCTATGTGGTGCTGGATCCCGGCGATCACAAGGATCTGAAGTACAAGCAGCTGCTGACCGAAGACGAGTGGCTGGAAATTGAAGACGAGATCTACGCCGAAGACTCCGAGATCGAGAACGAGCCGGTGGTGGGCATCGGTGCCGAGGCTCTCAAGCAACTACTCGAAGATCTCACCCTCGATGAGGTTGCTGAGCAGCTGCGTGAGGAGATCAATGGCAGCAAGGGCCAGAAGCGCGCCAAGTTGATCAAGCGTCTGCGCGTGATCGACAACTTCATCGCTACCAGTGCCCGTCCTGAGTGGATGGTGCTGGATGTGATTCCAGTGATTCCGCCTGACCTGCGCCCGATGGTGCAGCTCGATGGTGGACGCTTTGCCACCAGTGATCTCAACGATCTCTACCGGCGGGTAATTAACCGCAACAACCGCCTGGCTCGGTTGCAGGAAATACTGGCTCCCGAAATCATCGTCCGCAACGAAAAGCGGATGTTGCAGGAGGCCGTCGATGCTCTTATCGACAACGGCCGTCGCGGGCGCACCGTTGTGGGTGCCAACAACCGGCCGCTCAAGTCATTGAGCGACATCATCGAAGGTAAGCAGGGCCGCTTCCGTCAGAACCTGTTGGGTAAGCGGGTCGACTACTCCGGTCGTTCCGTGATCGTGGTGGGTCCCAAGCTCAAGATGCACCAGTGCGGTCTCCCAAAGGAGATGGCGATTGAGCTGTTCCAGCCGTTCGTCATCCACCGCCTGATCCGCCAGAACATCGTCAACAACATCAAGGCGGCCAAAAAGCTGATTCAGCGTGCCGATGATGAAGTGATGCAGGTGTTGCAGGAGGTGATCGATGGTCACCCGATCCTGTTGAACCGGGCTCCAACCCTGCACCGTCTCGGTATTCAGGCCTTCGAACCCAAGTTGGTGGATGGACGTGCCATCCAGCTCCATCCCCTGGTCTGCCCAGCCTTTAACGCTGACTTTGACGGCGACCAGATGGCTGTTCACGTCCCCCTGGCCATCGAGGCTCAGACCGAAGCCCGCATGCTGATGCTGGCCAGCAACAACATCCTTTCGCCTGCAACAGGCGAGCCGATCATCACTCCGTCTCAGGACATGGTGTTGGGCTCTTACTACCTGACGGCGCTTCAGCCCGATGCGACCAAGCCAGAGTTCGGAGACCGCAGCTGCACCTTTGCGGGCCTGGAGGATGTCATCCACGCCTTCGAGGACACTCGCGTCGGTCTTCACGATTGGGTTTGGGTTCGCTTCAACGGCGAGGTCCAAGACGATGACGAGCTGGATGCACCCATCAAGAGCGAATCACTCAGTGACGGCACCCGCATTGAACAGTGGAGCTTCCGCCGCGACCGTTTCGATGAAGACGGTGCCCTGATTAGTCGCTACATCCTCACCACCGTGGGCCGCGTGGTGATGAATCACACGATCATCGACGCGGTGGCCGCCGGCTGAATCAAAACAGACGCCCTTTCCTCCCTTTCCTGATCTGCGCGCAGCCATGACCTCTTCCTCGAAATCCCGCAAGTCCAAATCCAGCAAAGCCTCCAAAGCCTCCAAGGCCGCCAAGGAGGCTCCTGTGAGCGCATCCCGTCCGCTCTCGAAGACCCCGCCCCCGTTCCGCAACCAGGTCATCGACAAGCGGGCCCTTAAACAGCTCGTTGCCTGGTCCTACAAGAACCACGGCACGGCGGTGACCTCGTCCATGGCCGACAACCTCAAGGATCTCGGCTTTAAGTACGCCACTCAAGCTGCCGTCTCGATCTCCGTCGACGACCTGAAGGTGCCCGAGGCGAAAAAGGATCTGCTGGGCCAGGCCGAGGAACAGATCACGGCCACCGAAGAGCGTTACCGCTTGGGTGAAATCACCGAGGTCGAGCGTCACACCAAGGTGATCGACACCTGGACCGAGACCAACGAGCGTCTGGTCGATGCCGTCAAAAAGAACTTTGACGAGAACGCACCGCTCAACTCGGTGTGGATGATGGCCAACTCCGGCGCGCGGGGAAACATGTCCCAGGTGCGTCAGCTGGTGGGCATGCGCGGTCTGATGGCCAACCCGCAGGGCGAAATTATTGACCTTCCGATCCGCACCAACTTCCGTGAGGGTCTGACGGTTACCGAATACGTCATCTCCTCTTACGGCGCCCGTAAGGGTCTGGTGGATACAGCGCTGCGTACCGCTGACTCCGGCTACCTCACCCGTCGATTGGTTGACGTTGCCCAGGATGTGATCGTCCGTGAGGACGACTGCGGAACCACCCGCCACATCGTGGTGGAGGCCGAGAATGGCAAGTTCCGCAGCCGGCTTGTGGGTCGCCTGACCGCCGCCCAGGTGGTGAATGCGGATGGCGAGGTGCTTGCTGAGCGCGACACCGAAATCGATCCGCTTCTGTCCAAAGCCTTTGAGGCAGCTGGGGTGAACGCGGTGAGTGTGCGCTCGCCGCTCACCTGCGAAGCCAACCGTTCTGTCTGCCGCAAGTGTTACGGCTGGGCACTGGCCCACAACGAACTGGTGGATCTGGGTGAAGCCGTCGGCATCATCGCTGCCCAGTCGATCGGTGAGCCTGGAACCCAGCTCACCATGCGGACCTTCCACACCGGTGGTGTGTCCACGGCTGAAACCGGTGTGGTTCGCTCCAAAGCTGCGGGCACCGTTGAGTTCGGCAGCAAGGCGCGGGTGCGCCCGTACCGCACGCCCCATGGTGTGAACGCTCAACAGGCTGAGGTTGACTTCAATCTCACGATCAAGCCTTCCGGGAAAGGAAAGGCGCAGAAGATCGAGATCACCAACGGCTCCCTGCTGTTCGTCGATAACGGTGCCGAGATTGATGCCGACGTGACGGTGGCTCAGATCGCTGCTGGTGCGGTCAAGAAGAGTGTTGAGAAGGCCACCAAGGATGTGATCTGCGATCTGGCCGGCCAGGTCCGCTACGAGGAGGCGATTCAGCCCCGCGAAGTCACCGACCGCCAGGGCAATATCACCCTGAAGGCTCAGCGCCTCGGCCGGATGTGGGTGCTTTCGGGCGATGTTTATAACTTGCCGCCCAACGCACAGCCCGTCGTTGGTGGTGAGACCCAAGTCACCGAGGGTCAGGTTCTGGCTGAGGCAAGCCAGCGCAGTGAGTATGGCGGTGAAGTGCGCCTGCGCGATTCCATCGGTGATTCCCGCGAGGTGCAGATCGTCACCACGGCGATGACCCTCAAGGACTTCAAGCTGCTTGAGGAGTCCACCCACTCCGGTGAGATCTGGAATCTCGAGGCCAAGGATGGCACCCGATATCGCCTCAACACCATCCCCGGCAGCAAGATCGGTTCCGGTGAGGTCATTGCCGAACTGGCGGATGATCGCTTCCGTACCGGCACCGGTGGCCTGGTGAAGTTCGCACCCGGTCTGGCGATCAAAAAGGCCCGTTCCGCCAAGAACGGCTACGAAGTCAACAAGGGCGGCACCCTGCTGTGGATCCCCCAGGAAACCCACGAGATCAACAAGGACATTTCCCTGTTGATGATCACCGATGGTCAGTGGATCGAGGCCGGCACCGAGGTTGTCAAAGACATCTTCAGTCAGACCGCCGGCATCGTCACTGTTACCCAGAAGAACGACATCCTGCGCGAAATCATCGTCCGCAGTGGTGAGTTCCACCTCTGCACAGATGCCAAGGCGTTGGAGCGTTTCGAGGGCGATGGCCAGATGGTCAACCCAGGCGAGGACGTCGCCAAAGGGCTGTCCGTTGATGCCATGAAGTATGTGCAGACGGTCGAGACCCCTGAAGGAAAAGGCCTGCTGCTGCGTCCGGTTGAGGAATACACCATCCCCAATGAGGCCCAGCTGCCTGAGCTGTCTCATGTGAAGCAGGCCAATGGCCCTCACCTCGGAATCAAGGCCACCCAGCGTCTGGCCTTCAAGGACAACGAACTGGTCAAGTCAGTCGAGGGTGTGGAGCTGCTGAAGACGCAGCTGCTTCTGGAGACCTTCGATACCACCCCTCAGATGACGGTGGATGTGGAGAAGGCTCCCGACAAGCGTGCCAAGACCATTTCCCGTCTGCGACTCGTGATCTTGGAGTCGATCCTTGTGCGTCGCGACACCATGTCTGACTCCAGCCACGGTTCGACCCACACCGAGCTGCAGGTTGAGGACGGTATCTCCGTCAAGGCTGGCGATGTTGTTGCCACCACTCAAATCCTTTGCAAACAGGCTGGCCTGGCGCAGTTGCCAGAAGCGACGGAAGCCGACCCGGTGCGTCGGATGATCGTCGAGCGCCCCGAAGACACCACCACCCTCAGCACCTCCGGCAAGCCGGTGGTGAGCGTCGGTCAGCGGATTGTCGACGGCGACCCTCTCGCTGATGGGGAAACTGCCAGCTGCTGTGGTGAGATCGAGGCTGTTTCCGGTAACAGCGTCACCCTGCGTCTGGGACGCCCCTACATGGTGTCGCCGGACTCCCTCCTGCACGTGCGCGATGGCGACCTGGTGCAACGGGGTGATGGTCTGGCCCTGCTGGTGTTTGAGCGGCAGAAGACGGGTGACATCGTTCAGGGTCTGCCCCGAATCGAAGAATTGCTGGAGGCCCGTCGCCCCCGCGAATCCGCGATTCTCTGCAAGAAACCCGGAACCGTTGAGATCAAGCAGGGTGAAGACGACGATTCCCTCGTCGTCAATGTGATCGAATCCGATGATGCCATCGCTGAATATCCGATCCTGCTTGGCCGCAACATCATGGTGAGCGATGGTCAGCAGGTCACAGCTGCTGAACTGCTGACGGATGGCCCGATCAACCCGCACGAGCTTCTCGAGTGCTACTTCGAGGATCTGCGCAGCCGTAAGCCTCTGATGGAGGCCGCACAGGAGGCGATCGCTAATCTGCAGCACCGGTTGGTGACTGAGGTTCAGAACGTTTACAAGTCTCAGGGCGTGTCGATCGACGACAAGCACATCGAAGTGATTGTGCGTCAGATGACCAGCAAGGTGCGGGTGGAGGATGCCGGTGACACCACCCTGTTGCCGGGTGAATTGATCGAACTGCGTCAGGTGGAGGACACCAACCAGGCAATGGCGATCACGGGCGGTGCTCCCGCCGAATTCACGCCGGTTCTGCTGGGTATCACCAAGGCGTCGCTCAACACCGACAGCTTCATCTCCGCCGCCTCCTTCCAGGAGACGACACGGGTCCTGACGGAAGCCGCCATCGAAGGCAAGAGCGACTGGCTGCGCGGTCTCAAGGAGAACGTGATCATCGGTCGCTTGATCCCTGCCGGTACAGGCTTCAGTGGTTTCGAAGAGGAGCTGCAGAAAGAGGCTGGTCCCCACCCCGATATCCTGTCGGAGGACCCCGCTGGTTACCGCCGCATGCAGAACCTGCGTCCCGACTACACCGTTGATATGCCTCCTGCGGCGAGTGCCACTGCTGTTCTGGATGACCCCAGCGATGCCGACCTTGAGGCCACCCGCACCCGCCACAACATCGACCCCTCGGCGAGCAATTTCGCCGCGTTCACCCGTCCGGACGCCGACAATGAGCTGAAGGAAGAGCAGGTGGTTGATGCTGAAGCCGTTGAAGGTCTTCAGGAGGAAGGCCTGCTCTCTGACGAATGAGCTCCGCTCAATTGTTCACCGTCGCAGACCCTTCCATGCTTGAGCCCACTGAGATCCCCACGAGACGCCTGCCCCGGTATGGGTTCCACACCCATACCGAGCGGCTGAACGGACGCTTGGCCATGCTTGGCTTCATCGCCCTGATGGCGGTGGAGATCAAGCTGGGCCATGGTTTGCTGATCTGGTGAGCCAGGCTCTGCTGGGTCGCAGTGCGGCCGAGCTGCAGGACTGGGCGGTTGCTCAGGGGCAGAAACCTTTCCGCGGCCGTCAGCTCCACGATTGGATTTATGCCAAGGGTGCCCGTTCCTTGGCAGACATCACGGTCTTTCCCAAGACCTGGCGTGCCGCGCTGCTCGAGGACGGCATTGATGTCGGTCGCCTGAAGGAAGTGCATCGTTCAGTGGCAACCGATGCCACCACCAAGCTGCTGCTTTCCACAGAAGACGGCGAGACCATCGAAGCCGTGGGCATTCCCACCGACCAGCGGCTCACGGTCTGTGTCTCCAGCCAGGTGGGTTGTCCCATGGCCTGCCGCTTCTGTGCCACTGGAAAAGGGGGGCTGCAGCGTTCGCTCCGGACCCACGAAATCGTGGATCAGGTGCTGAGTGTGCGTGAGGCGATGGAACGACGTCCTTCCCACATCGTTTTTATGGGTATGGGTGAGCCTCTTCTGAACAGTGAGGCTGTTCTGGAGTCGATTCGCTGCCTTAATGATGATCTCGGCATCGGCCAACGGCGCATCACCGTCAGCACGGTTGGTGTTCCGAAGACCTTGCCGCAACTTGCGGAACTGGCCATGCAGAGGTTGGGGCGAGCCCAATTCACCCTTGCTGTGAGTCTCCATGCGCCCAACCAGAGGCTGCGCGAGGAGCTCATCCCCACGGCCCATGCCTATCCCTATGAAGCTCTTCTTGATGATTGCCGTCACTATCTGGATGTGACCGGTCGCCGGGTGAGTTTCGAATACATCCTTCTCGGTGAACTCAACGACCAGCCCCACCACGCTGCAGAGCTAGCGGATCGCGTTGGTGGCTTCCAGAGCCATGTGAACCTCATCGCCTACAACCCGATTGAGGAGGAGGAGTTCAAGCGGCCGACGCCGCAGCGAATCGAGGCGTTTCGTCGTGTTCTTGAACGACGTGGTGTCGCCGTCAGCCTTAGGGCAAGCCGCGGGCTTGACCAGAATGCGGCCTGCGGCCAGCTACGGCGTCAGCAGATGACCTCGAGCTCCGCAGAGAGCTGAACGTTGGGACGAACGGTGGGCTGATGGCGTGTTCATCAGCAGACTGCTGCTGAACAGGGTCTTCGAATGACAGCAATCGACTGGCTGCTTCTCGGTGCCTACCTCGCCCTCACCCTGATGTTGGGGTTGTGGCTCTCGCGCCGCAACAGCGGCGAAGAGGATTATTTCGTGGCCGGCCGTCGTCTCAACGGTTGGCTCGCTGGTGCATCGATGGCCGCCACCACCTTCTCCATCGACACGCCGCTGTACGTCGCTGGCCTCGTGGGCGCACGCGGCTTGGCGGGGAACTGGGAGTGGTGGAGTTTTGGTTTGGCCCATGTGGCGATGGCTGTTGTGTTTGCGCCCCTCTGGCGGCGTAGTGGCGTGCTGACCGATGCCGCTTTCACCGAGTTGCGTTACGGTGGTCCGGCGGCGGCATGGCTGCGAGGCATCAAGGCCTTCCTACTGGCCGTGCCGGTCAACTGCATCGGCATCGGTTATGCCTTCCTCGCGCTTCGCAAGGTGGTGGAGGCCCTGGGCCTGGTGTCCGGTCAACCTGCTGCCCTGGGGCTCACAGACACGGTCTGGTTGTTGATGGTCGTGGCCCTGCTCGTGATGAGCTACACCGTTGCCGGTGGCCTTTGGGCTGTTGTGGTCACCGATCTGGTCCAGCTTGTGCTGGCGTTGGCGGGTGCCCTGGCCGTGGCCGTGGCTGCCCTGCATGCAGCAGGCGGAATGACGGCTCTTCTGGAGCAACTGCAGGCCTTGCAGAGGCCTGAGCTGCTGTCTCTGGTGCCTTGGACCTGGGATGAGTCTGGCTTCAGTTGGTTGCAGGGCAGTGGCATCAGCATCCCGATGTTTACGGCCTATATCGCTGTGCAGTGGTGGAGTTTCCGCCGCAGCGATGGGGGGGGTGAGTTCATCCAGCGGATGCTGGCCACCCGTGATGAGCAGCAGGCACGGTTGGCGGGGTGGGTGTTCCTTGTGGTGAATTACCTCGTGCGCAGCTGGCTCTGGATCGTCGTTGCTCTGGCGGCTCTGGTGCTGTTGCCGGCCGGCGCTGATCTGGAGCTGGGCTATCCAGCCCTTGCGGTGCAACTGTTGCCTCCCGTGGTGCTCGGCCTGGTGGTGATCTCGCTGGTGGCGGCGTTCATGAGCACCGTGAGCACATCGGTGAATTGGGGTGCCAGCTACCTCACCCACGATCTGTATCAGCGGTTTGTTCGTCCTTCCGCCACTCCGCGGGAGCTGTTGCTGATCGGGCAACTCACCACTGTTCTGCTGCTTGTTCTGGGCGTGATTACAGCCCTGATCAGCGACAGCATCGGTGCGGTGTTCCGCCTGGTGATCGCCATCGGTTCAGGCCCGGGTGTGGTCCTGGTGCTGCGCTGGTTCTGGTGGCGGGTCAACGCAGCGGCTGAGCTGTCGGCCATGCTTTGCGGCTTTTTTGTGGGTGTGTTCACGTCTGTGGTTCCGTTGGTTCGGATTGAGGATTACGGGGTTCGCATTGCGGTGATCACCGGCCTCTCAGCGGTGGTCTGGTTGGCTGTGATGCTGACCACGCCTCCGGAATCGGATGCTGTCTTGGAGCAGTTTGTGCGGACGGTTCGCCCTCCGGGGCCTGGTTGGGCACGTCTTCGCCAGCGCTTTGGCGTCATGCCCATGGAGTCCCTACTTGCGATGTTGCGTCGCTTCGTTCTCGCTTGCGGTGTGCTGTTCGGCGGCTTGCTCGGGACGGGTGGGTTTCTGTTGCACCAGCAGTGGACTGGCTGGATTGGTCTGTCGGTTCTGATCCTCTCGATCTGGCAACTGCGGCGGCGTGTCGATGCCGTGCCGTCTTGAGCAGAATGGCGCCTTGGTTGCAGTGTTCCGGTGTCGTTTTTTCGTTCCACCCTTCTGCCGGCTCTGATTGTTCTTCTGTTCGTTCTGGCGTTGGTGGCCGTGAGTGCGCGGATCTGGCTCCCCGGTGACATGCTGGCTCCAGCTCCGATGGGTTGAGCCCTGGAATGCCTCCCGTAGCATCGATCCATGACTGACGATCGCAGCCAACAGAAGGACCAGGGGCTCTCCAACCTTTCCGTGGATCCTGAACTTCTGGCGCGCGAGCTGGCGGCCGAAGAGGACGTGGATCCGCTTGATGCGATCCAGCTCGACAACACCGATCAGGATTCCTCCCTGGAGATTGCCAGGGCCTGTGACCAGGCTCTGATCTGGTTGCGGGGCAAACACGGAGAACGTTTGCAGGGTTTGCAAGTGTTTTGCGAATACCGCGACCCCAGGGCGATCGCCTTGCTGCTGCCTCTGCTGCAGAACTCCTGTCCAGTGGAGCGGATGAGTGCGGTCTACGCCTTGGGTCGTAATCCATCGCCTCCGGCCGTTGAACCGCTGCTGCAGCTGCTGCAGATGGATGCCAATGCCTACGTCCGTAAGGCCGCGGCTTGGAGTCTGGGCAATTTCCCGGATGCGCCGGTGCTCAATCCGCTCATCCGTGCCTTGCAGACGGATGTCGCTGCTGTTCGCCTGTGGTGTCCAGGCTCGTTAGCTGAGGCCGGCAGCCGTTCACCGGTGAAGGCAGACCCCGCTGCGGGGCAACTGCTTGTAAGCCTGCGCATCGACAGCGAAGCGGTGGTGCGCAGCAACTGCATTTGGGCCTTGGGCCGTTTGATCGATCAGCTGGTGCAACCGCGGCAAGCCGAGATCGTTGAAGCTCTGGTCAGTGCCCTGCTCCACGACGGTGAGATTTCCGTGCGTGATGAGGCCAGAACCGCTCTCGAACAACTGGAGGATCCGCTGGTGCTGGAACGTCTGCAGACGTTGATCAACGATGGATTCATCCTGTAACAGGGCTATGTAACGAGGAAGGCAACAATCAGCGGTGACCCCCACTAGATTGCTGCGCAAATCACGCCGCTTCGATGCCCCAGGAGACCATTCGTTTCACCATTCGGCCCGATGGTCGTGTGGAAGAGCGGGTCGAGGGGGTTGCTGGTGAGGCGTGCCAGCAGCTCACTGAAGAAGTTGAAGCTGCACTTGGAACGGTTGAACGTCAGGAGTCCACATCCGAAGCGTTTCTGCAGCCTGAGGTCCAGTCCCAGATTCTTCCCGCTCATACGAACTGATGTCGCATTTCAGCACCGTAAAGACCGAACTGCGTCAGCTCGAGCCTCTGGTCAAAGCCCTGGAAGATATGGGCTATGCCCCTGATCAGGGGGAACGTCCCGTGCGTGGCTATCGCGGTCAGACCGTCACGGCCGATCTGGCCATCGCAGTGCAAGAGGGAGGCGACATCGGCTTCCGCTGGAACAGCGCATCTGAGTCCTACGAGCTGGTGACCGATCTAGATCTTTGGAAGCAACAGATTCCTGTGGAACGCTTCCTTTCCAAGCTCACCCAGCGCTACGCCTTGAACTCTGTTTTGGCAGCCACCTCAAAAGAAGGTTTTCAGGTCGCAGAACAGACCCAGGCACAGGATGGTTCGATTGAACTCGTGGTGACCCGCTGGGAAGCTTGAAACCTGGCTGATCCTTCTTCTTACGCCTTCTCAGCCCCCGCTCGGCCGCAGGAGCAACCAACAGGGCGCGAGCCCTTGCTCGGCGGAGATATGCGAGACCAGGCTGTCTGGGTTGACGAGGCCGTCTGCATTGGCTGTCGCTATTGCGCCCACGTGGCTTCCAACACTTTTGTTGTTGAGCCGCATCTAGGACGCTCCAGAGCGATCCGACAGGACGGTGACTCCACTGAATGCATCCAGGAGGCCATCGATACCTGCCCCGTTGATTGCATTCACTGGGTTCCCTTCGAGTCGCTTGAAACGCTGAAGCAGAACCTGATTCGCCAGAATCTTCAACCTCGTCCTCAGGGTTGATGGCGCTGCCCACCCGTCGATTCGGCCGCACGGAGCTCGAGATTCCCCTGTTGTCTCTGGGTGGAATGCGGTTTCAGCAGAGCTGGACCGACCTTCCCCCAGACGAAATCACTCCCGCTTCCCAGACCCAGGTCGAAACGACCCTGAAGCGAGCGGTGGATCTGGGCTTTCATCACGTTGAAACGGCGCGGCACTACGGCAGTTCCGAGCGTCAGCTTGGTTGGGCCCTGCCGCGTACGCCCGACCCTTCACGTCTGCTTCAGAGCAAGGTGCCTCCCCGGCCAGATCCCGCCGCGTTCGAGGCGGAACTGGAGCTCAGCTTTGAGCGGCTGGGTTGTGATCGCCTGGATCTGCTGGCCATCCATGGCATCAACCTGCCGGAGCATCTCGACCAGACCCTTCAGCCTGGGGGATGCATGGAGGTGGTGCGCCGCTGGCAGGCGGATGGACGGATCGGCTATGTGGGCTTTTCAACCCATGGACCCACGGCGTTGATCGCTGATGCCTGCGCTTCAGGTGCCTTCGACTATGTGAACCTGCACTGGTATTACATCCGTCAGGACAACAGTCCAGCCCTGGATGCTGCCCGCCGTCAGGACATGGGGGTGTTCATCATCAGTCCCACGGACAAAGGCGGCCATCTGCACACGCCGTCCCAACGGCTATTGGAGCTGTGTGCACCACTGCATCCCATCGTGTTCAACGATCTGTTCTGTTTGCAGGATCCGCGGGTGCACACCATCAGTGTCGGAGCCTCACGGCCAGAGGATCTTGACCTTCACCTGGAGGCGCTGCAATTGCTGCCGGATGCGACGGCTTTGATTGCCCCGGTGGACCAGCGGCTGCGGCGTGCGGCCGATGACGCGCTGGGTCGTGACTGGATGACCACCTGGTTCGTCGGGCTGCCGCCTTGGCATGCGACGCCGGGGGACATCAATTTGCCGGTGTTGCTTTGGCTGTACAACCTGCTTGAAGCCTGGGATCTCGAGAGTTATGCCAAGGCCCGTTATCGGCTGCTGGGCTCGGGAGGGCACTGGTTCGCCGGTGCCAACGCCGATGCCTTTGATGGGGAGGTCAGTGCGCAGGAGTTACAAACCGTTCTGCAGGCGAGTCCGTGGCGTGAGCGCATCCCCGACATCCTGCTCAGCCTCAAGGACAGGCTCAAAGGGGCATCCCAGATGCGACTGTCGAGCGTCTGAACGGTCGGCTTACGTCCCAAGGGGTTCACGGCTCGGCGTTCCCACGGCCCTCGGGTAGCTGCGGGGGCAGGGCCCGGTCGGTTGTACCCGCAACAGATGGCGTGTGCCGCGATCGTTGGGGAGCTGCCGGTGCTGAACCTCAACCAGGCGGGCCTGCAGCAGGCGCAGGGCCTTGTTGAACGGCACGGCATCGGTGTCATTCCACTGGCCGCGATAGAGCAAGGCCTGCCCGTCCGTGTTCAGCAGGGGCACGAGGTATTCGGCCACCACAGGGGCTGCCGCCACGGCCCTGGCCACGGCTCGATCGAAACTGCCGCGGAACGCGCCGTCGCGACCGGTGGTCTCGATCCGCTCGGTGCGGACGCGCACTCGATCAGCCAGCCCCAGGGTGTTGGCCATGGCTTCAACGGCGGCTGTCTTGCGCCCAACTGAATCCAGAAGGGTCACCCGTGCATTGGGCAGGGCAATGGCGATGGCCAGCCCGGGGAATCCACCCCCGGTGCCCACATCAATCCAGTGCAACGGCTGTTCCGGTGATTGCAGTTCTCCCGTCAGCGGCCAGAGGCTGTCAAAGACCTGACCCACCCAGAAATCATCACCATCAACCAGGCGCGTGAGGTTGACCTTTTGATTCCAGCTCTGCAGCAGGCCCTGAAGGGCGACCAGCTGGTCGCGCTGCGCTTGCGATGGCTGCCATCCCAGTGCGTCCCAGTACGCCGGTTCAGGCGCGGTGGCGGCCATGGCTGGAGCAACAACTCTTCTTAGGATGAAGGACCGGCCGTCCCCTGTGTCTGAAGCCCGCCTCAGCCATCACGAACGGCTTGGCGTGCGCCCAGGGGTCGACGCTGAAACCCTGCGTCAGGCCTTTCGACGTCAATCCAAGGCCCTGCATCCCGACACGACGCAACTGCCGCCAGAGCAGGCCAGCATTGCGTTCCAGCAGCTCAAGGAGTCCTACGACGCGTTGCTGCGCCAGAGTCAATCAACCCTCAACCTGGACTCACCAGCAGTGCCAACGGCACCGCCTCTGGAGAGCCAATCCCGCCCTGATGCCTGGCAGGGCATCGGTCAACGTCGACCTCTGTCTGGCGGTGAATGGTTTTCCTTATTGTTGTTGAGCATTGCTCTGTTGCTCAGCCTGGTGCTGGGGTTGGGGGTAGCTCTTGCGCAGGGGCGCGACTGGCAGGTGTCACCCAGCTGGTTGGCGGATGAGCAGACTCAAAGAACAACCGTGCGTTCGCTGACTGATGGCCGCCCTGCCCCCGGAGAGCACCCCGCTGAATCAGCACTCTCTCCGGGCGCTTGAGGCCTGGCTTCATCAGATGGGTGCGATTCGCATGGATGACAACCCCTGCCAGTGGATGCTTGAGCGTTCTGAATGGAGGGCCCTGCTGCTGCTTGAGCGGGAGGATCTCAAAGTGATTTGGCACCCCGGTTCGCTGGAAGCGATGGTGCAGTGTTCTCTGCCTTACGGCCTCTCCCGAGCCGATGTCGAAGCGGCGATTCAGGCGGGTCCTTGAGGCCAAAAGAGCTCAGAGCTGATCAAGGGCCATCGCGATGACCGCGTAGCACCGTTCCAGCTGGGCATCGCTGATGCAGAGCGGTGGCAGCAGATAGACCACCTGGCCCAGGGGTCTCAGGAAGACTCCGTTTTCCATGGCCAGTCGCTTCAATTTCGGACCCGCCGGGTTGAGGTAGCCGGAGGTCCCATCCACGACGAGATCGAAGCCGGCGACAGTCCCCGTCAATCGAGGGTGCTGCACCCGCGGATGCCGTGCCAGCTGCTCTAGGTGCGGTCGATGCCGTTCTTCGAACTGTTGAAATGCAGCGGGGTTGCGCTCCAGCAGGTCGAGGCTGGCGTTGGCCGCGGCGCATCCCAGTGGATTGGCGGTGAAGCTGTGGCCGTGCCAGAGGGTCAAGCAGGGGTCTTCACCGACGAAGGCTTCGAACACCTCTTCACTGGCCATGGTGACGCCCATCGGCAGGCATCCACCCGTCAACCCTTTGGAAAGGGCCATCAGATCTGGCCGGATGCCCGCCCGCCTGCTTGCGAACCAGTCGCCACAGCGTCCGAAGCCGGTCAGCACCTCGTCGGCAATCAGCAGCGATCCTGCCTGGCGGGTTCGTGCTTCCACCTGCCGCAGAAATTCAGGCCGCACCATGGCCATTCCGCCGGCTCCCTGAAGCAGAGGCTCGAGAATTACTGCCGCTGTCGGCGTCTCCAGCACGCGTTCGAGCACCTCCAGCGCCGCCGATTCCTTGGCCTCCACGTCGTCGTCGTCCCACCAGGTAGCTGGCCAGGGAACACGGGCGACGGGAAAGAGCTTGTCTTCGAAGGGCGCGCTGAACAGGTTGCGTTCACCAACGGCCATCGCTCCGAAGGTGTCTCCGTGGTACGCCCCGTCGAAGGCGACGATCTGATGGCGAGGTTGTCCCCGGTTGGCCCACCACTGGCAAGCGATCTTGAGGGCCACTTCCACCGCGGTTGACCCGTTGTCGGAAAAAAACAGGCGTTGTAGACCGCAGATTCCGCTCAGTCGCACCGCTAGTTGCTCCGCGGGCTCGTGGGTGAAGTCGGCAAAGATCACCTGCTCGAGGCAGGCGGCCTGATCGGCGATCGCTTTGGCCAACTCCGGATGGGCATGGCCATGCAGGGTGACCCACCAGCTGCTGATGGCATCGATCAGGGGCTCTCCTTCCTCGCGGATCAGCAGGGCACCGTCCCCAGAGACCACCCGTTGAGAGCTGGCTGCCTTGGCCATCTGCGTGAAGGGGGGCCAAAGATTTGGATGTCGTATTGGCCCCATGGCAGCAGCTGTAGCTTTTGCCATATTGGATCTGGAGCTGTTACTGATGCCCTGGATGGCTGCCACACGCACCCGTCGTCAGTCCAAGCGTTTTGCCGTCCCAAGCAGGCCTGAGGGGGCAGCAGTGCGTGGCCCTATGACTCGACGCCTTGTCCTTCCGGAGGGCGACTGGCAATCGATCCGCAGTGATCTTGAGCTGCGGGGCTGGTCGTCTTCCCAGCTGGAGATAATTCAGGCGGAACTCCGTCAGGGCTGGCCCCTGCGGATCGCAGTACGCCATGCAGCGATGCGGTTAGGTACCTGCCCCACGGGTTCAAAATCCCTGGGCTGATCCCTCAACGGCACACATCACTGTTCTTTTCTGCCTCTGTGGCGATGGCGCTGCAGTTCACCCAGCGCACGAGCTGCACTTCGATATCGGTGAACAGCACCAGAATGCCCACGCACAGTGCTGAAACAGCCAGAGTCGCCAGGGTTTGACGTGAAGTCACAGGGAAGTTCGGTTCAGCACCTGTTGAAATTTAGTGCTGAGATCCTGCTCATGCCAAAGCCGCTCCAGAACTGTTGCTGAGAGTGAGGCTTGCGGTTGGAGTTGCGCTAGCACCGGAACATCACCGAACTGTTCGAGGGTGCCGGGGTTGTCCTGATGCAGAGGGCCGTTCAGGATCAGTCCCAGCACCGTGAGATTGCGTTTTCGCAATGCTTCCAGGCTGAGCAGGGTGTGATTAAGGGTTCCAAGCCCACTCCGGGCGACCAGCACGATCGGCAACTGCCACTGCACCAGTTGATCGATCTGGAGCCAGCTGCGGGTGAGGGGGACCATCAGGCCTCCAGCTGTCTCCACCACCAGGGCCCCCCGATGGTTGGGAATCTGGAGTTGGGCCGGGTCGAGAACAGTTGCGTCCAGTTCGGCGGCCCAATGGGGGGAGACCGGCTCTTGGAAGGCATAGGCCTCGGGCAGCATCCGTTCCGGAGGGAGGTCCAAGAGCTGGCGCACCCGTTCCCGGTCACCACCGCCCTCAAGACCGCTCTGTACCGGTTTCCAATAGCTGGCTTCAAGTCCCTGCACCATCCATGCACTCACCACGGTTTTGCCAACGTCCGTGTCCGTTCCGCAAACCACCAGTCGACTGAAGCTGCTGTTCATCGCTTCACCATCAGGATCAACATCTTCCAGGTCAGGGCGAACTGTGGCGACTGATCGGATTGGGGCCAAGCCCGGAAGACGGCCTTCCACTGACCTGGGGTGAGTTGGCCAGCGTTGGTTGCCGAAGCGCCAACGTTGCTCATGGGTCGCAGCAGCTTCAGCGGATTGGCGGCGTGCTGGGTGAAGCTCAGGCACTGTTCCAGTTGCACCACGCCATCGGGGAGGGCCTCCATCAGTTGATCCCGCACTGGCATGGTCAAGGCGGTGCAGTTCTGACTGGCTTTTTGGGCGGCCTGCTGCCATTGCGGAAAACTGCCATCAATCGGCACCGCTAGGGCCAGCCAGCCTTGGTCCGCTAGCCCATCCACCCAGGTCCGAAGTTGCTGCGCCGGATCCGGCAACCAATGAAGAACAAAGCTGGAGGCCAGCAGTTGAGGTGGTACTGGCAAGTCCGGCAGTCCGCTGCTCAGGTCATGACGCAGGATCTGCGCCCCGCTGGGATGGCTTCTCAGCATGGCTGCACTCCCATCGATGCGTATCACCTCCTGCCCGGGGTGAAAGGCCTCCAGGGCCGCGGCGAGATGACCGGTACCGCTGCCTAGATCAGCCCAAAGGCCGCGCGGGATCGCGCAGCGTCGGCTGAGTTGGGCGAGACGCCAGGCCATTGCCCGTTGCAGCAGGGCGTCGGTTGCGTAGGTCGGTGCTGCGCGACTGAACCGCTCCAGAACTTGGTCGGAGCGAATCACAGGCCCTCCAGCCATCGCTGTACCACCACGAAGACCCTTGGCGTGATCAGCGCGTGACCCCATGTCGGGTCGCGATGGAGGGTCAGCGGTTGATGCCCCAGCGCATCGATGAGCTGTTGCGCTGACTCTGCAGGCACGACTGCATCCCGTTCGCCCTGCACCACCAGAACAGGAACGGTGTCTGGCCACCCCGTCGGCAGAGTCCGGCAGTCCGCCAGCAGGTCCAGATCCTGCTGGAGACGCTGGCGCCCCAGTGTCGTCAGGCCCTGCAGCAGGGGGTTGGGGGGCAGGGCGCTGAGGGCATGAGGTGAAGCTGCTTTGTCGAGGAATCGTTCCAGCATCAGCAGTTCCTGGTCAGTGCCCAGGGCTGCCTGCATTCCCTGTAGAGCGGCCCCGATAGAGCGCCCTGCTCGCCCATCCGGCACAAATCTGGTGAAGCTGCCAAGCAGCACCACTGCCGATGCCTTCTCCAGGACGGATGCTGGCAGCAGATGGAGCCCCAGGGAGTGGGCGATCAGCACGTTTTGTTCCGGGCCGTTTCGTGTTGGGCCGTTTCGTGTTGGGAAGGTGGTCCATGCCGGTGGAATGGGCTTCTCACTGCCATAGCCCCGTTCGGCGACGTTCCAGATGGCCCCCCCCTGCTCGAAGTGCTTTCGCCAGTGGGACCACGCGCCGGCGTGGCCTGCCCAACCATGCATTGCCAGGATCTGCATCATCGAGCGCAGAGGGCTGCGAGCAGTTGCTCCAATGTGCCCTCCGGCAGGTCCCGCCGCAGCACCAGGCGCAACCGGGCGGTGCCTTCAGGCACTGTGGGTGGTCGGATCGCGACCGAAAGTAGACCGGCCTGCTCCAGCTCTTGCTGAAGGTCGAGCGCGTCTTGGTCCCCACCGACCAGCAAGGGGAGAACTGGTCCGCTCCCTTGGGGGCGCGGCCAGCCCTGGTTCATGAGTGCTGTTCTCCAGAATTCAGACCGTTGGCACAGCTCGGATCCCCAGGTCGGGTTGGACTGGATCAAGTTCAGGGCGGCTTGGGCCCCAGCCACCAGTGGTGGCGCCAGGGCCGTGGTGTAACGGAAGGCTCCACTGGTCTGAAGCAGCCGTTCCATCGTGTTGTGATCCCCTGCGAGAAAAGCGCCTCCGCTGCCGAAAGCTTTCCCAAAGGTGCCGCTGACCAAAGCCACAGGCTGTCGGAGTCCATGGCAAAGCCCGCGGCCTTCTGGACCCAGCACGCCTAGGCCATGGGCTTCGTCGACCAGCAGATGTGCACCGTGGTGGGCACACAGGTCGGCCATGCCTTTCAGGTCGGGACTGGTGCCTTCCATGCTGAACAGGCTTTCGGTCACGACCAAAGGTGTTGTCGTTGCGTGCTTAAGCCGCTGCAGACGCTGGTCGAGATCCTGAAGATCGTTGTGGGCAAATCGTTGCAGCCGTGCCCCACTCGTGCGGATGCCTGCCAGCAGCGAGTGGTGAATCAGCCGGTCCACCAACACGGTGGTGTGCCGTTCACTCAGGGCTGTTACGGCGGCGATATTGGCTTGAAATCCACTGGGGAATAGCAGCACCCGATTCCGATCCAACCAGGCGGCGAGGGCCGACTCCAGCTCCAGATGACGTGGTCGGGTGCCTGTGATGAGTCGAGAGCCACCGGCGCCGACCCCATCGGAGGCCATGGCTTCCATCGCCGCCGCGACGACAGTGGGATGCCGGCTGAGGCCGAGGTAGTCGTTGCTGGCCAGATCGAGAAGTTGGCGCGTTCCAGACGGATCTCGCAGTTGCCAGGGTTCCCGGCCGGAGTCCCAGCTCCGCAGGCGACGGCGGCGCGCCGGGTGAATGGGAGAAGCCTGGTCCCGCATCACAACAGTTTGGAACCCGCCCTGATCAAGGATGGCCGCAGTCCTCTGATCGTCATGACCTGGGAGCGTTTTACTCTGCTTTTTCCGCTTTGGACGTTGCTGGGAGCTGTTCTGGCCCTGGTGCATCCACCCCTCTTTGTCTGGTTCAGGGGGCCACTGATTGCCCTTGGACTGGGCGTGATCATGTTGGGCATGGGCGTGGGGCTGACGCCGGCAGACTTCCTGCGCGTTGGTCGCAGGCCGCGCGCCATGCTGCTCGGGGTGCTGGCGCAGTTCCTGGTGATGCCGGCCCTTGCAGCAGCCATTGCGGCGGCCCTGCACCTGCCCGCACCTCTTGCAGTGGGTTTGATTCTTGTCGGCTGTTGCCCGGGGGGTACCGCCAGCAATGTGGTGGCACTGATCGGCCGCGGTGATGTGGCGCTTTCGGTGGTCATGACAACCATCAGCACCCTGGCTGCTGTTGTGCTGACTCCACGTCTCACGCAGGTTCTCGCCAGTCAGTACGTGCCGGTGGACGGTTGG
The DNA here is from genome assembly GCF_020514255.1 of Synechococcus sp. MU1611. Classification (NCBI taxonomy): domain Bacteria; kingdom Bacillati; phylum Cyanobacteriota; class Cyanophyceae; order Synechococcales; family Synechococcaceae; genus Synechococcus; species Synechococcus sp. MU1611. The sequence goes on from NZ_VTLC01000001.1 coordinate 33,970, forward strand.
GCTCTGTTCTTGACTGTGCTTCAGGTGGTGCTGCTGCCCGTCACCGTCGGGGTCGTGCTCAAGCGTGGTCTTCCCGGTGTGGCCAAGCGGATTGAGCCGGTGATGCCCCCTCTGGCAGTGATGTCCATCGTGATGATCGTCTCCAGCATCGTCGGCAGTCAGACAGCGGTGCTGCGTCAACAGGGCCCCGTGTTGATCCTGGCTTGCCTCCTATTGCATGGCGGCGGGTTTTTGCTGGGTTGGCTGATTCCGCGGCTGATGGGCCAAACCGTGCAGGCCCAGCGCACCATCAGCATTGAGGTGGGGATGCAGAACTCGGGATTGGCGGTAGTGCTCGCTCGAAGTGGAGGGTTCGCCAGTCCCCTCACGGCGTTACCGGGCGCCATTTCCGCTGTCATTCACTGTTTGATCGGCAGCGCTCTTGCCGCCCTCTGGAGGCGGCGGCCAACTCCTTCCCTTCGTTAGTCGTCTTAAGTCAAGCCCCCACCGTGGAGTTCGAACAGCAGACGGGCGGCGAGCCCGCGGGAGATGCGTCGTGCCACGAGCAGATCACAGATCCAGGTGAACAGCGGTGGGGCATCGGTGCTGGAGGCCAGGCGCTGTTCGAGGGCCTTCAGCTCCTTGACGTCGCGGCAGCCACGCAGTGCATCAATCAGGGTGTCTTCAGCCGGCCGCGGCTTGCTGAGCTGGGTGGTGGTCACAGCAGGGTGCGTTTCATTCCCTCTGTCATGGCACCGGCGGTGTGCCTCTGTCACCCTTTTGAAGCTGGGTTTCATGGCATAAAAAAAGCCCCGGTGGGCTCACCAAGGCTCGAAGCATTCTCCCTGTTATTTTCACGATCCAGGTCGCTTCCGTCAAAGGATGTCGGCACATCTAATTGATGGCATTGGCCTGGCTTATCGCTTAGCTGAAGGGAAGGCTCAGCAGGCCTCCTTAGGATTGTTCGATGAACCAATCGACACCGGCCACGCCTTCATCAGAGCCCGATGTCGATCGCAGTGCAGCACTGAATCCCTCAGAAATCTTTCCATTCCCGCTGGATGATTTCCAGCTTGAGGCCATGGATGCCCTCAATCAGGGGCACTCGGTTGTGGTGAGTGCCCCCACAGGATCTGGCAAGACGCTGATCGGGGAATACGCCATCCATCGCGCCCTGGCCCACGGCCAGAAGGTCTTTTACACCACACCACTGAAGGCCCTGTCCAATCAGAAATTGAGAGATTTCCGTGCTCAGTTCGGCGTTGAGAACGTAGGGCTGATGACCGGTGACCTCAGCATGAATCGCGAGGCATCCATCGTGGTGATGACCACGGAGATCTTCCGCAACATGCTCTACGCCGAGGCGGATGAGCACGATGATCCCCTGGCTGATGTGGAAGCTGTGGTGCTGGATGAGTGCCACTACATGAATGACTCCCAGCGCGGCACGGTCTGGGAAGAGTCGATCATTCACTGCCCCCCGCCGGTGCAGCTCGTGGCTCTCTCCGCCACGGTGGCGAATGCAGGCCAGCTGACCGACTGGATCGAAAAGGTTCATGGTCCGACAACCTTGGTGATGAGTGATCACCGACCGGTGCCTCTTCAGTTCAGTTTCTGCAGCGCCAAGGGTTTGCACCCTTTGCTGAATGATGCTGGAACCGGACTGCATCCCAACTGCAAGGTCTGGCGAGCGCCCAAGGGGCAAAAGCGCAAGGGACGCTCCCAGAGACCGCCTCAACCGGAACCACCACCAATCAGTTTTGTTGTGGCCCAGATGGCCGAGCGGCAGATGCTCCCGGCGATCTATTTCATCTTTAGTCGACGTGGATGTGACAAGTCGGTTCGGGATCTTGGTGTGCAGTGTCTGGTCACCAAGGAGGAGCAGGCGCGGATCAAGGCTCGCTTGACGGCCTATAGCGACGACAACCCTGAGGCTGTCCGGGATGGAATCCATGCCGACGCCCTGTTACGGGGCATCGCAGCACACCACGCTGGTGTTCTTCCCGCCTGGAAGGAGTTGATTGAGGAGCTGTTTCAGCAAGGGCTGGTGAAAGTGGTCTTCGCGACGGAGACCTTGGCCGCCGGCATCAACATGCCCGCCCGCAGCACGGTGATCGCTGCGATGTCCAAGCGAACCGAACGCGGGCATCGCCCATTGATGGGCAGTGAGTTTCTGCAGATGGCCGGTCGTGCCGGACGGCGTGGTCTCGATTCCCAGGGTTACGTCGTGACGGTTCAGAGCCGCTTCGAGGGCGTGCGTGAGGCCGGACAACTCGCGACGAGTCCTGCCGACCCTTTGGTGAGCCAGTTCACCCCCAGCTACGGGATGGTTCTCAACCTGCTTCAGCGCCATGACCTGGCGAAGGCCAGGGAGCTGGTGGAACGCAGTTTTGGCCGTTACCTGGCGGGGCTCGACCTCGTGGAGGACGAAGACAATCTCTCGCAACTGCGGCTGCAACTCAGCCAGCTTGAGGGAGTTGCTGGCGATATCCCCTGGGAAGACTTTGAGGACTACGAGAAAATGCGTGGGCGGCTCCGTGAAGAGCGGCGCTTGCTTCGCATTCTCCAGCAACAGGCTGAGGAAACGCTGGCCAACGAGCTGACGATGGCCCTTCAGTTCGCCAGCACCGGCACCTTGGTCAGCTTGAAGTCGCCACAGCTACGAGGGCGCGTCGCACCAGCGGTGATTGTCGAGAAGGTGAAGGGTCCGGGTCAGTTTCCGCTGCTGCTCTGTCTGACCGATGACAACGTCTGGATCCTGCTCCCCTGTCAGGCCGTGGTGAGCATCCATGCAGAGCTCAGTTGTCTTCAGGTGGATGGGCTGGCGTTACCAGAGTTGACCCGCTCGGGAGAATTGCGTCATGGCGATCAGGCCAGTGGTGGTTTGGCCTTGGCGGTAGCCCATATGGCCCGGCGCCACGACATGACCACCCCGCAATACGACTTGGCCGGGGAAGTGTTGACCCAAGCCCGGCTGGTCCGAGATCTCGAACAGGAGCAGGAGCAGCATCCGGCCCATCGCTGGGGGGATCGCAAGCAGCTCAAGAAGCACCGCCGCCGCATGGAGGATCTGGAACTCGAGATCGCTGAACGTCAGCAGGTGCTGCATCAACGGGCCAACCGTCACTGGGAGACCTTCCTGGCCTTGATGGACATCCTTCAACAGTTTGGATGTCTCGACGAGCTGGATCCCACGGAGATTGGCCGCACCGTTGCCGCGTTGCGGGGCGACAACGAGCTGTGGCTTGGGCTGGCACTGATGAGTGGTCATCTCGATGACCTCTCACCCCCTGACCTGGCGGCGGTGTTTGAGGCGATCAGCACGGAGGTCAATCGCCCTGACCTTTGGAGTGGCTTTCCGCCGCCTGCTGCGGCAGAGGAGGCCCTTCAGGATTTATCTGGCTTACGTCGCGAGCTGCTGAGGGCCCAGGAACGCGCAGGAGTGGTGGTACCAGCTTGGTGGGAACCAGAGTTGATGGGCTTGGTGGATGCCTGGGCAAGGGGAACAACCTGGAGCGATTTGATTGCCAATACGTCGTTAGACGAGGGCGATGTGGTGCGCATCATGCGCCGCACCGTGGATCTGCTTGCCCAGGTTCCCTATTGCGAGGCCATCAGCGAGCAGCTGCGCAGCCATGCCCGGCAGGCTTTGAAAGCCATCAATCGCTTCCCGGTGGCCGAGGCTGAGGATCTGGTTCCATCCTCCGCTGCTCTCAACCCGGCAACAGAGCGGGCAGCCTGAGCTCAGGCATCAGGAGTGGCCATGGCGCTTGGATCCACCTGTTGATCGAAGTCCGCTTCAGTGATGTGACCGAGCTCCAGGGCCGCCTGTTTCAGCGTCAGCCCGTGATGGTGGGCATGTTGAGCGATAGCGCTTGCCTTCTCATAACCGATGCTGGGGGTCAAAGCGGTGACCAGCATCAAGGAGCGGTCGACGAACCTTTGAATCTGCTCCAGATCCGGCTCCAATCCCTCCACCAGGTTCAGGCGGAAGCTGGTTATGGCGTCCTTGAGCATCCGAATCGACTGCAATAGGTTGAAGCCGATCAAGGGTTTGTAGACATTCATCTGCAGATGGCCGCCTGCGCCGGCGGCCGCTACGGCGCCGTCGAGTCCGATCACCTGGGTGCAGACCATCGCCATGGCCTCGCATTGGGTGGGATTGATTTTTCCCGGCATGATCGAACTGCCCGGTTCATTGGCGGGGAGCTGCAGCTCGCCCAGACCGGCCCTGGGGCCGCATCCGAGCAGACGGACGTCGTTGGCGATGCGCAGGAGGGCCACGGATAGAAGGCGAAGCTGCCCCATCGCATGGACGAGGGCGTCATGGCCGGCCATGACCGCGAACAGATTCTCCGCAGGACGGACATCAACTCCAGCGACCCGGCTTAGCTCGTCCGCGACGGCATGGCGGAAGCCCGGGGGGGTGTTTAACCCCGTGCCAACCGCGGTTCCCCCAAGGGGCAGGTCGCCGAGGCTGACCAGGCAGTTCTCAAGCCAGCCCTGGGATTGTTTGAGTTGATCCCGCCATGCGGCGACTTCATCGCCAAGGCGCAGGGGCACCGCATCCTGCAGGTGGGTGCGGCCGATCTTGACGATCGGCATCCAGGCCTGGGCTTTGGCATCGAAGGCATGCACCAGGGCATCGAGTGCTGGCAGCAGCCCATCCCTTAGCTGCTTGGCCGCGGCGACATGGATGGCAGCGGGAAACACATCATTGGTGGATTGCGATCGATTGACGTGGTCATTGGGATGCACCGGACAGTGACTGCCGAGGGCGGTGCCTGACACCTTGGACGCCAGATTGCTGATCACCTCGTTGATGTTCATGTTCGTCTGGGTCCCACTTCCGGTCTGCCAGACCCGAAGTGGGAACTGATCGTTGTGCTGGCCGGCGGCAATGGCATCGGCCGCCGTGCAGATCAGCTCCACCTGTTGAAGGCTCAGAAGCTCATGCTGGCCGTTCACCGTGGCGCAGGAGCGCTTGATCCAGGCCAGGGCCTGGATGATTTCGAGGGGGATCCGTTCATTGCTGATGGCGAAGTTCTGAAGCGACCGCTGGGTCTGGGCCCCCCAGAGCGCCTCAGATGCCACCTCAATGCCACCCAGGCTGTCGGTTTCAATCCTGAACGGCTGCGTCATCGGGGCCTCGGCGCGATCGAGCGTTGAATCGATCATCCGTGATCACCTTCCGTCAGACGTGCCATCGTTCCGCATCAACCGTTTCCTTGTTGTCCGGTGCAGGTTCACCGTTCCCATGGCATCGCTCTTCAGCTGCCCGATGCATCCCTGGCCCAGCTGCAGGGATACCTCTCGCAGCCTGGCCGTCCGATGAAGGCACTGTTGAATCGCAAAAGAGTGGAGCGGCTGCAGAACGGCCGTTTCCTCTATGCGTCTCGGCCCTATCAGCTGCTGAATTTCCAGCTGCAGCCCGAGGTGATGTTTCGCTCTAATTGGGATGGTGATCGACTCTCGATCGTCTTTGAACATTGCACGATTCATGGGCTCGGCCGGTTGCAGGATCTGGTTCAGTTCCAGTGCCAGGCATGGATCCGTCCAGAGCCGGAACGCCTGATGGCAAAGGCTGATCTCAGTCTTGAGCTCTCACCGAGTGGAGCCGCGGCACTTTTGCCGCAGCCGCTGATGAGACGCACTGGGTATCTCGCTCTGGATTTGGTGACGGATCGCTTGGAGAAGCGTTGTCGTACCGGACTGATCAAAGGTGCTCTTGATTGGGTTGCAAGCCACTCCTGAATCTGCTTCATTTCACGGTGGTATCGTCACGTTCTTGGGACGTTCTTCGGCTGTTGTGGTGGTGGATGCGACGGGTTCAGCCACGCCGGTGTTGACGTTCCGGAACCTCTCACTTCGCTGCGATAAATCGAACCCTCAAATTACGTTTCAGACTCCTTGGAATTGGGAGCTTCTGCAGGCAAAGAGAATTGCTGTGATTACAAACAGTTCATTTTTGCGATACCAGTTGACTGCCGCTCTTGCTGGCCTCGTTCCTCCAGTATCCGGTGAAATCGTTAGTGATGGGGTAATTGGCTGGCCTGTTGGCGCGGAAGGCGGGTTGGATAGCAAGTTGCGGATTTCCCACGCGCTCAACTTTCTCTCTACTGTCTATAGCGACTGTCTTGAAAAATCTCGCGTTGGTTTGGATGAGTTTTGGGACCTGTTGTCAGGAAAGGAGATATACCCCAGCTTAATCATCAAAGAGCTTTCGAAAGACCAAAAAGACTTCTTCTTTTTGGCGTTATCTGTTCTCTTCTCGTTTGACTGCTATTTAATATCAAATACAAGGTTTTTAATGACTAGGCCTGCGAAGCCGCTACGATCACTTTTGTTAAAGCAGCTTGAGGGAAAGACGCTTTTTGCCACTGCGAACAACAATCGCTTTCGAAGCGAATTTTGTACCGAGGGCCTTGTTCTGGGCTCCTCAGGCCAGATTCTTTTTTCAGGTGGGCTTTCAGAGTCGATTGAATGGGCTGATCAATATCTTGATGCATCTGATGTGTCAGAATCAGATGACGATCATCTTGTGACGGGTCAAAATCTTCTTAATTTGGAATCTACTGATGATGGATTTGATGATGGTTTCGGTTGAGGAGGCCTTTATTTCATGAATTTTTTGCGAAGGCTTTTTAACGCAATTTGGCGTCAGATTGCAATTGTTCTTGCGATCGCTACTTACGATAACAACAGAAAATCGACGGGGACTTCAATTGGCGCCTGGGAGAGCATTGTTACGCCTCTGCAGATTATGCTGTTCTTTATCGCCATGCGTGTGGGATTTAGTTATTTAAGGGGTAGTAATAGGTTTGCGGCAGGTGGCTCAACGGACATGTACTTCAATATTGTTGTTTTTATTGCTACTGGATTCTCGATTGCATTTCTGTTTAGGCAAGGCGCAATAAAGGCTCTTGCCGGCTTGAAGTTGAGGGCTCCTCTTTATTATAAAAGAATTCAGCCATTGGATATTCTTTTGGCTACATTGGTCAATGATATGAGGGCTATATCTACTATCTCTCTGGGAATTCTGGGACTCGTTTGGTACTTTACTTGGAGTTTTCAGCTCGATAGTCCTGGCTTGGCAATCAGCGTCTACTTGTTGACGGTATTCATGGCGCTTGGTTTTGGTATTTGCCTTGTATTTCTTGGCAGATTGAATAAATGGGTTACGAGGATTCTTAAGCGAATTTTACAGCGAGTGATTATTTTTACTTCTGGAATATTCTTCGCGACTTTTGAGCTCCCTTCGTACACGCGGCCATTTGTGACTTGGAATCCAATCCTCCATGCTGTTGAGTTGTTCAGGTACTCGATGAATAACGAATATCCGATACCTGATATTTCTTTATCGTATCTGATTTGGTGCTCTATGATTCTTCTAGGCTTCTCTTTGATTCTTTACCGAACCAACGAGTCAGTGCTCCTGGAGGCTAATGATGATTAGCACCTGATCCTTGTCCAGTCGTTTGCCTTGGGTTAATTTTAGTTATGCCTGAATCAATCCCTCATTCCAGCTCCTCCACTCCTCCCCAAAAGGAGATTCCATCATCCTTTCGGGTTTCTAATTCCCTGGTTTCCGATCAGCCAACATCGGTCTGGCGAGAGCGTTTGGACAGGATTGCGAAGCCCAGAGTTCTGATCTCGGTCTTTCTGGCAACCTCGGCTTTCTATTGCTTTGTAATCGGGCGGGATCGCTATACGGCCGTTTCCGAGTTTGTGATTCAACAGGCCTTGCCTCTCGAGACATCATCAGCTTCAGTGTTGTCGGGAGCAGCCTCTGCGCCTCAGGTATTGACTTCTCTTGTAGACGGGCAGTACCTCCAGGTCTATCTCGCGTCGGCTGATGTCAAGACCCGATTGTTCCCTGACGGGAAAAAACTTGAGCAGGATTACCGCATCAAGCTTCCGGATCTTCGGACTGGATTGCCCGCTAATAGTACTGCTCCAGCACAGCTTAACTTCTATAGAAAGCAATTGACTGTGGCCCCTCAGCCCTTGAGTGGCTCAGTTATTCTAACGACATCTGGATTTTCACCCCAGCAGGCTTTAAATCTCAACAACGAGTTGCTGAAGCAGTCTCGTCGCTTTGTGAATGAGGTAAATCAATCCATTAATGCTGACCAGAATCAATTTGCGAGAAAGGAGGTAGAACTAGCCGAGACTAGTCTCAAGGGAGCAAAGAGAAGTCTTGAGCTCTTCCAGGAAAAGCATGGAAACCTAAGTGTGCTGACTGAACAATCAGCAGCCAGTTCGTATATCTCTGGGCTTGAATCTCAACTGGTTGACTTGAAAGTTCAAGAAGCCGCGTTGCGTCGCCAATACAGAGACCCCAATGCACCGGAAGTCGCGTTTATTGCAGACCAGGTGAGTGAACTTGAGTTTCAGATTCGTGAGGAGAGAGATCGTGCTGTAAGTAAAAATGGACGAGATTTGAATACTCTTGCACTTGAAGAAGCTGGTTTGATTTCTGATGTTGAGTTTGCGACTCAAACCTTGCAATCAGCTCGCCTTGCTTCAGATAATAGTCGTCGCGAGAGTCAACGTCAGCTGAAATTTGTGGTTGTTCTCAGTCAACCCCAATTGCCTGTTAAACCGGATCACAACTGGCGGTGGCAGGCGTTTCTTGCATCTGTCGGGATTATTATTGTGGCTTGGGGCGTTGGTGGCTTCCTGCTCAACGCAATGCGGAAGAGCTGATATCTAGTTCACACACGATTAATTCATTCAAGGCCGTATTGAACCGTGTCCTTTGCCAGCTAAATAATAGCCACAGGCCCTGGCAAAATGAAGCCGTCGGCGTCGTACAAGTTCGTTCTCACTGATGTTTGGGTACAACTTCTGGGCTGCGCGATCGTTTGTACAAGATCGTTCAACCATTTGTAGAACCTGTTGTTTGGTCGCAGGCAATCTTTCTCCAAGCATTTGGTCATAGAAATGCCATTCCGTGTTGGCGCGTACGACTGTTTCCCGGAAGCCATATTCATGGGAATGGCGAACCACTGCTGTTGAGGCATAGGCTTTTTTATAACCCTTTCTAAGAATTTCGCGTGCCCACAATTGATCTTCGCCATATACGACATCGGGAAGTGGAACAGTTTTCCAAATAGATTTCCTTAAGCAGGAATTGTTGTCGGAGTAAAAGCGTTCATGGGTTGAGACAACGCCGTTGGAGGTCTGTCGATCAGCATCGAGCTCGATCGGTTGGCGATGGCTTCTAAATATCCAACGATTGAAGTGTTGGTCAAGGTCATGGGCGGTGAGTTCTCCATGATCGGTATGGGCGATATGGCAGCCGAAGACCCCGGCGACACTTGGATCGCTTTGCAGTGGGGCGATCAGGTTCATGAGCCACATACGATTCGCTGGTATGGCGTCCTGCGTAATGAAAGCGACGTACTCTCCTCGGGCAAGCTCCACTCCCAGGTTGCGGGTGCGCCCATGGCCGAAATCCTCCTTGCGAATCCTGTGGAGTCGGAGTCGTTCGTCCTGTGGCAGTGTCTCCAGGCATCCATCGCTGGACGCACTATCGATCAACAACACTTCAAATGCCTGATCGAGATCCTGCGCAAGACAGGACTCAACGACGGCTTTGAGCATCGTGCCCCCGTTGTAAACGGGGATTACTACCGTCACCAAAGGAGTCGATGCCTGAGCATGTTGCGAGGTTGATGACTCACATGGAAGAAGCGACTCCTGAATGAAAGCCTCAATCAGTTTGTTGGAGTTATCCCAGTTGAGGTGTTCGGTGGCGGCGAGTCCAGCTTTGGCGATGCTTTCCCTGAACAACGCATCATTCAACAAGCGGCTTAATGCTGAGGCCAGGCCCACTGGCGTCGCTTCGGCCAATACCGCTGTTTCCGGTTGATAGGAGACTCGCGTGTGTTCGGCATCAATATCAACCACAGGCAGCCCACAGGCCATCATTTCATTGGGAACCAAGGAGTAATTGGTTCCCGAAAGCACGAATCCAACCGTGCATTGGCGATACAGGTTCGCTAAGTCATGGGCCTCAAGAATCCCTGCGTGCCTCACTTTCACAGGAATTCCAAGATCGGGTAGATCTTTTTCGCCGAAGGTGATGATCTCGAAGTCGTCGCCCAGATCAAACAAAGCTCTTAAAGCAAGCAGCCCCAGTTCATAGAGCCGTCTTGGCGTGCTGCGTCTCACATAGAAGGCAATGGCATGACTGCTGCGTTTCTGACCGTTGTTGGGGTGGTAAACACTATGGTCGACTGCTAGTGGGAAAGAGATGGCTGAATTGCCAAAGCTTTCCATCTTCTGCTTAAGCCAAGGGCTGGCACAAATGCAGGAAAAGTTATTTTCAGATGCATACGATTGTTCGGTGAGGATGCTGGAGCTTCCGCGCGCGAAAAAATAGGGCTCATAATCCTGAACAAAATAAAATCTCTTCTGAAATTTTTTCATGCCAAGCACGGGATAGGTGCTCATGCGATCTGTGGCGATGACAATGTCGCCGCTCACTTGATCAAGGTCTTCCTGGTTGTTCCCCAGCATGTAGACCTGATCTGTCTGCAGTGAAATGAAGGATTGATCGATAACACGTTTATGCAGACTGCTGAGTCGACTTGGCTTGTCATTCCCTTTGAGTTCGGAATGAACCCAGATTGTGCATTGGTGACCACATCGCTCTAGGTAATCAATGGTTCTAAAAATGGTCATGTGGCCACCGAGGCCAGGTGTGAAATTCGGGATAACCCAATGGATTTGTAGAGATTTGGAGTTGATATTGTTTTTTAGTGACCAGTTCGGATCGAGTTGCTGGGGTTTGAATTGAATCACCTTTTCAAAGCCCTGGATTTTTAGCTTATTTCTGCCTTCAATGATGTACTTGTCTGTTTGATGTTGCTTCGAAAGGAAGTATCCGCAGTACGTTGTTTGCAGTGTCTGATTGAATATTTCAGTGGTCGAAAGACCGATGAGGCGTTCGATGCTGTGGGCGATGGTCCCGTCGATCTGCCCACCTTCTTCATCAAAGTCATTCCAGCCGAGATCCCAGTCAAGGATAGGTTTGAGGAGCTCAGGCTTGCACCAGAACATTGTCCCAGTGGGGAAGCGGAACTGGCTGTCTCGTGTGATGTGGTCGAGATTGAAGCGTTTTAGGAATGGATTGGCCTTTGTGTAGTTGCCATCTTCATGGCCCCAGCAGGAATCGTGTTTGATTCCGAGGCTGAGAGCGTAGTTCTCAACCGGATAGACAATGCCTGTATCTGGTGATTGAAGAGCTTTGAGATTGGTGGCTGTAATCACTTCGCTGCCAATCAGGTTGTCCAAGCAGTGAAGGAACCAGCCGCTGAGTGCATTGCTGTGAGGGCTTTTTTTGGAGTGGAGCTTAAGGATGAGGTCGTAGTTGAGGATTTGATCCTTGAAGCCAACGATGAACGGAGCGACGTCTCGTCCGATATTGCTGAAATGTCTGACTTCTACTTTCTGGGCATTGTCGATCCGGTCAAAAATATTTTGCAGCGACTGGACAGAATCTTCCTTTGTGGAAATGAAGATATCGATGCTGCACGGGATGTTCTTTAGGCGGGTGGCAATTTCTTCGCCTAGTTCGGGGTAAAAGATATGTAGGAAAACGCCAACTTTTTTAGTCTTTAGATCTTCTATGGCCGTGTTTAGAGCGCTTGGTTCAGGCTTTTTGATATCAGCCATCTTCCGCATGAAATGGATGTTATCCATCGAATAGCGGCGTTCGTTCATCCCAAACTTGAAGCAGTGAACCATCGGGTTGAGTCCACTCTCTTTGACGTCGGGATATTTGCTGCAATAATTTTCTGTGTCGAATAAATTGCTCGGGTCGATGCCCTCCAGGCTTCCTAGGCTGCAGTAATGAAGAATCACGTCGCCGATGCTTTGAAGCCCTTCTGCTTCTTCAATCTCTAATTGAGTTTTATAGTGTTCAATGTCAAAGACGTATGCATAATGGGCTAATTCGCGAAAGTCACGAATTATTTTTTTGTTTATTTCTTTGCTTTGTAGGTCTTTGATGTACTCCTGCAGTTCAGGAGTAATTTTTTTGCGCCTGTTGTTGGGCGGACTTGGCCGTCTGGCTCCTCCCAGGCGACTGAGTTGCTTTCGCAGCGCCTTGGGAAGCATTTTCTGCCTTCCCGCCGCAGAAGCAGATCGCTTCAACAGTTCTCGGGCCGTTTGCGAAATAGCAGAAAGCGGATGACGTTTTTTAGGCATGCCGCTCATCTGTCATGTTTAAAAAAAGCAGGTCGCAACTTATCATTCGCTTGCTTTTTTTTGAATTGGTTTCATTCCTAATCTGCTGCCGTCATATCCGGCTCGCTCTCGCACTTTGTTGCACCAATCCTGATGAGACAAGTACCAATTCACTGTCTCCGCTAACCCTTGCTCAACATTATGGCGTGCGCTCCAGCCAAGTTCCGAACTGATGCGGCCTGGGTCAATCGCGTAGCGGCGGTCGTGGCCAGGTCGGTCGGTCACCGGCGTAATTAAATCTGCATGGGGAGCTGATGCTGGGCAGCTCTGATCCAACTGCTGGCAGATGGCGTGAACGACTTCTTTGTTGGTGCGTTCACCGTGACCACCCACGCAGTAACTGCGGCCAGATTCACCCTTGCAGGCGGCCAGAAGTAGCGCGTCCACGTGGTCTTCCACGTACAACCAATCCCGCACATTCAGTCCATCCCCATAGAGAGGAATCGACTCTCCTCCGGCCGCCTTCAAGGTGACCACAGGAATGAGCTTTTCTGGGAACTGCCAGGGGCCGTAGTTGTTCGAGCAGTTGGTGAGCACCACGGGCAGGCCGAACGTGTGGTGCCAGGCCTGAACCAGGTGATCGCTCGCCGCCTTGCTGGCGGAGTAGGGGCTGCGGGGGTCGTAGGGCGTTGTTTCTGAGAAGCGTCCCTCAGCGCCAAGTGAGCCGAAGACCTCGTCTGTGCTGATGTGGTGCATCCGGAAGGCCTCCCGTCGTTCTCCACTCAATCCTTCGTAGTGCCCCCGCACTGCCTGCAGCAGGTTGTAGGTCCCGGTGACATTGCTCTCAATGAACACGCCAGGTCCTGAGATCGAGCGATCCACATGGCTTTCGGCTGCCAGGTGCATCACCAAATCCGGGTCGGCCTCTCGCACCGCAGCCTCAACAGCAACTGCATCGGTCAGATCCACCTGTTGAAGTCTGTGCCGATCTTTCGCCGCGTCGCCCAGCTCGCTGAGCACCTCCTCAATCGATGCCAGGTCGCTGGCGTAGCCCATCTTGTCGAGATTGAAAACTGTCACCGTGCTCTCCCTCAGGAGCCTGCGGACCACGGCGCCTCCGATGAAGCCGGCACCTCCCGTCACCAGAACTCTGCGGCGATCTCCCAGCAGGTCAGCGGCGGAAGGCATGGACGAAACCATTGGTCAGGGAGTGGGTGGGGGCGTTGTGAGGAAAGGGGGGACGTTGAACTCAGTGGAGCTTCATGGGGTTCTGGCCTGCTGCAATACATCCCTGAGGGCGAGCTGCCAGTGCTGTCCGCTGAGTTGCAGGGCTGCTCTGGTGCTCGTGCTGTCCAGAAGCGAATAGGCCGGACGCTCTGCTGGGGTGGGATAGTCCGCTGTTGTGATCGGTTGAACCTCTGCGGGCGTGTCGATCAGCCCTAACTCAGCTCCGATCCGGCCCACCGCTACCGCAACGTCGTACCAGCTGGCAGCGCCGGCATCACTCCAGTGCATGACAGCCGGTAGCTGGCTCTCTCCAGCGATCTGGAGGGTTCTCCAACAGGCCTGAGCCAGGGTCAGGGTGCTGGTGGGACAGCCCACCTGATCGGCCACGACACCCAGTTGATCCCGCTCGCGGTGAAGGCGCAGCATGGTGAGGGCGAAGTTCTTGCCAACGGGCCCGATCACCCAGCTGGTGCGGAGGATCAAGCCCCGTCCGCTCGTTCCGAAAACGCTTTGCACCGCTGCTTCTCCGGCTGCTTTGCTGGCGCCGTAAACCCCGAGAGGGTCGCGGGCCTGCATGGGTTGATAGGGCCTTCCTTGGGTTCCATTGAAGACAAAGTCGGTGCTGATCTGAAGCAGGCGGCCCCCCTGTTGATCCAGAGCGCGGGCGAAGGCTTCCGGTGCCCCGGCATTCACGGCATGGGCCAGGTCGGATTCCGATTCGGCTTTGTCCACGGCCGTGTATGCACCTGCATTAAGCACCCAGTCAGGCTGATACTGCTCAACGGCCGTACGGCAGGCTTCAGGGTCAGCCAGGTCGAGATCCTGACGGCTGGTGGCCACCAGCTCGAGTCCATTGGGCACGGAGGCGATCAGGGCCTGGCCAAGCTGTCCGCCAGCTCCGGTGAGCAGAACCTTCATGGGAAAACGTCTCCCGCGGTTTCAGCGGCTTTGAACCCCGGCGCTTCGGCATCTTTGCCAGAGAGGCTCACCTCTCCGCCCTCCAGGCGATCGATCGGCCAGGCAATGGCCAGATCCGCGTCGTTCCAGACGATGGCCCGTTCACAAGCTTTGTTCCAGAAACCCCTTGCCTTGTACTGCACTTCAGCAATGCTGCTGAGGGTGAGAAAGCCGTGGGCGAAGCCTTCGGGAATCCAAAGTTGGCATTTGTTTTCGGCACTCAGTTCGGCACCCACCCAAGCGCCGTAGGTGGGCGAGTTGCGCCGGATGTCGACGGCTACGTCGTAGATCGTTCCAACAGTGGCTCGTACAACCTTGGCTTGGGGTTCCGGTGTGAGCTGGTAGTGCAGCCCCCTAAGCACTCCCTGGATCGAGCGGGAGTGATTGTCTTGCGAGAAAACCACTGTTTCGCCAACAGCCTCATCGAATGAGCGTCGGTTCCAGCTTTCGAAGAACCAGCCACGGTCATCACCGAAGCATCTGGGAGTCATTAGTAGTGGTCCCTCCACAGTCTGGCCATTGGTGGTTTTGAGTTCTTCAAACTGCATGGTTCACCTCCAGGCTGGACTTCAGAGCAGTGTGATCGCTCAAATTCTCCTCAAGTATCTGGAGCAGATATGAGCCATATCCACTCTTCTTCAAGGGCTGAGCCAGCTGATTCAGCTGTTCCGCTGTGATCCAGCCCTGGCGCCAGGCCACCTCCTCCGGGCACCCCACCTTGAGCCCCTGACGGTTTTCCAGGGTGCGGATGTAGCTGCCTGCATCGTTGAGGGAGTCGCAGGTGCCGGTGTCGAGCCAGGCCATGCCACGGCCCATAAGCTCCACCCGCAGCAGCTCTTCGTCCAGATACATCTGATTGAGATCGGTGATCTCCAGCTCGCCGCGCGCGGAAGGCTTCACCTGGCGGGCTCGTTCCACCACGGTGTCGTCGTAGAAGTACAACCCCGTTACGGCGTAGCGGCTCTTGGGCTGTTGAGGTTTTTCCTCCAGGCTCAGCACGCGGCCATCGGCATCGAACTCGGCCACGCCATAACGCTCTGGATCTCTGACGGGGTAGGCAAAGACCGTCGCCCCTTGGGCTTGCGCGTTGCTGTTTACCAGCTGTGGCACCAGATCGTTTCCATGGAAGAGGTTGTCCCCTAACACCAGAGCAGCGGGGTGGCCCGCCAGGAAGTCGGCACCAATCAGAAACGCCTGGGCCAATCCGTCCGGGCTTGGTTGCACGGCGTACTCGATCGTCATGCCCCAGCGGCTGCCATCGCCGAGCAAGCGCTGGAAAGACTCCCTGTCGTGGGGGGTGGTGATGATCAGCACCTCGCGAATCCCCGCCAGCATCAAGGTGCTGAGCGGGTAATAAATCATCGGCTTGTCGTAAACCGGCAACAGCTGTTTGCTGACGGCCTGGGTGATCGGATGCAGCCGCGAGCCACTTCCGCCAGCCAGGATGATTCCCCGTCGCTTGGATGCGGTGCTCATCAGCTGGCTCACCGGCGTGAAGTCGGCGCCATTACAGCACGAGACCCCTTGCAATCACTTCCGTTCCCTCGACGGCGAAGCCGTTCCAGCAGCCGCTGCAATCCTGGTTTGGGCCACAGTTGTCGTTGGATGCTGGCCGCCAGCTGAGGGTTGCGTTGGCCGATCACATCGGGCCAGGTGTCGACGGGTTGTCGCGTCGGGTTGTCCCGCAGAAGGCTCACCTTGAGGAAGGGGAAGGCGCGTTGCTCAATCAAGCGCTTCCAGTCGTAGTGCAGAACATTGCCGTTGGCGTTGTGGGTGTAGAGGCTCTCGAGCCTCAGCCCCGCTGCCTGTAGCTGCACCGGCAGGCCGACTTCGCAATGTTTGACCAGGTCACGTTTGCGGGGCCAGATCTGCAACGTCTCCCAGAAACGGCCAAAGGCTGGGCACTGCAGTGCCTTGGGTTTGTAAGCAGTGAAGGCTGACGACAGATGGGGTTCGTACATCAGATCGTCCGTCAGCCCAATAACGTCCGCTGAACTGGCATGCAGGCGTTGGAATAGGTCGTCGAGGGGAGTAACCGGTCCCCAGAAGCTGTCGTTGGTAAGCACCAGGAATGCTGCCTGCTCAATGTCCTGCCGATGCAGGTTCAGTGCTGTTTTCCAGCTGCCGAAGTCATACCCCTGGTTGCGTCGAATAACGATGGCTGCACAGCGTTGGCGCAGCCGATGAAGCGTTCTCGGGTGCCACCGCAACCCGCTGGCCGAAGACACAACGATCACATCGGCGAAGCGTCGGTACTCATCAATCAGTGGGAAGAGGTCGTCCCGAAACCGGTTATTGCTTGAAAAATGCGCCAGCAGAACGATTGGTCGTTGGCGGCTGGGCTGGAAGTTTGAATTCCTCCAGTGCATCAGCACGGCATCAGCAACCGGCCCTTTCGATCGCGGCGCTGTCTCCCTGGGTTGGTAGCGATTGCTGTGGGGGTGAATGCCCTGACTGATGAGGGGATCACCTTCGGCGAACAACCTGGCGTGCTTGGCCCTCAGGTGACCGGACTCCCTTTGATGCCGGGCTAGAGCGGTGCCTTCGCGGTCTTTGCCGCGACTGATCGATTCGTGATGAACGATCTCCACAAAGGGGGTCACGGCGACCGAACCACCGCTCTGCCTGAGGCGCAGGCAGAGATCCACATCGTTAAATACAACGGCGAGATCTTCATCGAACCCTTGGATGCGATCGAAATCGCTGCAGCGGAGCATCAGGCAGGCCCCTGTCGCTGCGGTGAACTCCTCCTGCACCAGCAAGGGGGTGAGCGTGGCCAGCACAGGGGCACTGTTCAGGTGTTTTCCGGGCTCAACCACACAGCGCCGTTCCCCCTTTATCGCGGCGACCCCTTGATGCTGGATGCTCCCGTCGGGGTAGTGCAGCCTCGCCCCCACGGCAGTGGTGCCTCGGTACGCGAACGGGTCCAGCAGGGCCTGAAGCACCTCAGCTGATCGGAATTCGATGTCGTTGTTCAGCAGCAACAAATGGCTGCCACGGGCATGGCGTCGGCCGATGTTGTTGAGACGCGAATAGTTGAACGGTTCGTCCACCCGCACCACGCACACGTCGTCGAGCTGCGCCTGTTCGTCCAGCCAGGCCTGGGTGGCGGATTCCTCACTGCCGTTGTCGATCAGGATCAGCTCATAGGCCACAGCTCCGGCGCAGCGGCGCAGGGAGGCGACGCAGCTTTGTGTGAGGTCGACCCGGTCGCGAAACGGGATCAGAACCGACACCAGAACGGTGGTTTCGGTGCGGAGTTGCAGCTGATGGCAGGCGCTCAGCGAATCAACGGGAGTGAGCTGCCCACCGGGCACCAGAAAGCTTGGGCTGTGTCGCTGGGTGATCGCCAGGATCTCAGCGCTGAGCTCAGGGGGCCAGCAATGGCGGTCGGCCGGCGAGGCCACGTCGGGCACGGTCGGGTTCGCCCGAATCGATCGCTGCAGCAACACCTCTGAACAGTGGGCGACGGCGTCCCCGCGTTCGCAAACCTGCAGCGCCAGATCCAGGAGCAGGGCGTGCTGCGAGCCGGTGGACGCCAGCAGCGTCAGTTGTTGCAGCGTTGACCAGCGGATTGTCACCAGGCCGCCTAGGCATCCCCTGCAGAGCAGACGAAACGGTGTAATTGCGGTTCTGTTCTGGCGGTTCCCCGCCGGAATCCCTGGGTCGTCGCTCCAGCGCAGCGTTTCATCACTGGTTAGCAAGACCGCTGCAGGGTGTTTCATCGCACACTGCGCCATGCGCAGGGCCGCCTGGGGATCCAGCTGATCACTGGCATGGCAGAAGCTGACCAGGGTTTCGCTATCGAGGATTGGCTCGCTCATCCAACCGGAAGGATCCTCCAGAGAGGCGTGGCGGATCTGGCCCCACCCCTGCCCTGGCTGGATGTGGTCGGCCTCGACCTCCGCTTGTGTTTGGTGGAGAACCACCAGCATCGAGGCCGCTGAGGGAATGAACTCGCTTGGTGCTGGGTCTGGAGCGGGGGGCTGGTACCGATCGAGATCCTTGCCAAGGGGCAGTCCTCGCTGGAAGCGTTGACGGCCGATGCCGCCCAGGTGCTCCAGGGCGCTGAGGCCGTCCTGACATGCCCCTGGTCTCAGCCCATCCCGGTAGGCCTGGAGGTGAACCGGCGGCAGATCAGTGAACAGGCTGCGGTGGCCGAGGGCGATGTCGCGCAGGCGGCCGCTGGAAAGCAGTTGGTTGGCGTGCGTGAGATCCCTGTGGGATGCCAACAGATCGACCGGATCCAGCCCGCTGTCTTCGGGGGACCAATGGATCGGGTCGCGCAATAGGGCGATGGGCAGTAGAGACGGATCCAGCAGCTCTTGCGGGAGCTGGGGCAGCTGCTGGTGGAGCTGTTGCTGCCAACGCTCGATCTCTTCGGCGTTGGCGAGGCCAGACCGCCAGCGCTCCCAGGCATTGGCATCAAGCGTGTTGTCCTTGCCGCTTGAAGGCGCCACGCCCTGACCGTCGGAGCGTCCAGTCAAGCGGACGCGGCAAGGGCGTCGATCTGCTGATTGAGCAGGTCCCTGGCCTGGGCGGGTGTGGGGGCCCGCATCAGGTCATGACGCAGTCGCGATGCCCCGGGGAAGCCCGTGCAGGTCCAGCCCATATGTTTTCTCGCGATCAACAGCCCATGGTCGCCGCGATCCTTCACAAGATCGTCCAATTGATCCCGAGCCAGCGCAAGCCGTGCCGTCGGGTTGGGCGTAGAGGGGATGGCACGACCGGTCAGCGCGGCATCGATCTGTCCCACCAGCCAGGGGGACCCCATGGTCCCTCGGCCCACCATCACGCCGGCTGCGCCGGTTTGATTCAGGCAGCGCAGCGCATCCTCGGGAGTGTTGATGTCGCCATTTGCGATCAGGGGGATCGTGAGGGCCTCACGGACCTGGGTGATGGCGCTCCAGTCGGCAGGGCCTTTGAAGCCCTGTTCGCGGGTGCGTCCATGCAGCGTGAGCAGTTGAGCTCCTCCACGTTCCAGTTGCTGGCACCACCGCACGGGATCAGCATCACCTCCGCACCATCCCAGGCGCGTCTTCACGGTGACGGGCAATGCCACGGCATCCGCCACCGCTTCCACGATCCGGATCGCCAGTTCGGGATCACGGATCAATCCGGAACCACCCCCCTTGCGAGCGATCTTCCGAACGGGACATCCCATGTTGATGTCGATCAGGAAGGCTCCACTGGCTTCGGCCCGCCGTGCCGCATCGGCCATGGCCTGGGGGCGATGGTCGAACAGTTGCACGCCGATGGGTCCGGACTCGTCGGCCAGTGACTCCACCTTGCAGCGCCCATGCCCCATTTCGAGGCTGGTGGCATTCACCATTTCGGTGAAGAGCAGGGCGTCAGGAGCCCATCGTCGAACCAAGCCACGAAACACCCGGTCGCTCACCCCCGCAAGCGGCGATTGCAGAACACGGCACCGCAGCTGACGTGCGATTCCATTGCCGGGAAGCTGCAGGGGGGATGAAGCAATCATGGGTCCATGCTGCACAACGCAATCGACATGCCCTGGCCGCTGAGTCGTTCGTTGCTCTTGCAGATCCTGGAGGACCGCTGCAGTGATCGCTTTGTCTGCGAAAGGGTTTGGGAACGCTTGGGATACCGGCCCAATGAACTCCAATGGTGCGCCGGTCCAGACACGCCAACGGATTGGGCGGATGCCTTCCCCTTGGCTCCCGAGTTGATCGCCGAGCGGCCGGCATCGGTTCGTTTGACCCGATCGATTCCCAAGGAATACAAGCAGCTGCTGAAGCAGCAGCTCAACTTTGCGGGCTACCGGATCGGTGAGCTTTTCCCCCGACGGACCCGTCGTGCCACGGCGGTGAACTGGCTCTTGGCCTGGCTGGCACAGCAAGGGGAGCTCCTGCCGGAACAGGGGCCTTTAGGGCCAGAGCTTCCGGCTCCAGCCGATCCGGTGCAGGGGCACCCCGGCGATCTGCCGGTGGGGTGATTCAGGCCTGAATGGTGATCGGCGTGCCCTTCGGCGTGTTGTGGAACAACCAGCGGGCGTGGGTCATGGGCATGCGCACACAGCCATGGCTGCGGGGGACGCCGAAGGGTTGCCCGGCGTTCTCCTGCCAGGGCGCTGCATGGAGGCAGATGGCCTCGTTGGCACTGACGCACATCGTGTAAGGCACGCCCGGAACGGTGTAGGTGCGTCCGTACATCGTGGTGGAGCGGTACTTCGTGAAGACCTTGCTGTTGAAGGTCGGTGTTGGCGTTGAAGCCTTGCCGGTGCTGACGGGGATCACGCGGACGACTTCCTGTTGGCTGTTGTAAACCGTCAGGCGCTGGTCGGAGAGGTCGACCACAAGGCTGGCGACGAGCTCGAGCATGGCGAGGGAACACACTTCACCCGCCCTAGCTGTCTCAGCTGAGACTCATTTGTCTCGCCCGGAAAGAATTTCGGTTTTGCTCGCGATGGGCACCAGGCTCATCGGCACTAAAGGCGTCTCTGTAGGGTGAATGATTGGCCTGAACAGACCCTTGGCGCGTCCCGTCGTCGCAATCATCGGACGCCCCAATGTCGGTAAGTCGACCCTTGTGAACCGGCTGTGCCGCAGCCGAGAAGCCATCGTTCACGATGAGCCCGGCGTGACGCGTGATCGCACCTATCAGGACGGCTATTGGGGTGATCGGGAATTCAAGGTCGTCGACACCGGCGGACTGGTGTTTGATGACGACAGTGAATTTCTGCCTGAGATCCGGGAGCAGGCGGCTCTTGCTCTCGAGGAAGCCAGTGTGGCCTTGGTGATCGTGGATGGTCAGCAGGGACTAACGGCCGCTGACGAATCCATCGCTGAATTTCTGCGCAGTCATCGCTGTCCCACGCTTCTCGCGGTGAACAAGTGTGAGTCGCCTGAACAGGGCCTGGCCATGGCCGGCGAATTTTGGAGTCTTGGGCTTGGTGAGCCCCATCCGATTTCGGCCATCCACGGGGCCGGAACCGGTGAACTCCTTGATCAGGTGCTCACGTTTCTCCCGCCGAAGGATCAAGAGGGGGAGGAGGAGGAACCGATTCAGATGGCCATCATCGGCCGGCCGAATGTCGGGAAATCCAGTCTTCTCAATGCCATCTGTGGAGAGCAGAGGGCCATCGTCAGTCCGATTCGCGGCACCACGCGCGACACGATCGACACCAGCATCATCCGGGAGCAACGCCCCTGGCGTCTGGTGGACACAGCGGGCATCCGCCGGCGGCGCAGTGTGAATTACGGGCCGGAGTTTTTCGGGATCAACCGAAGTTTCAAGGCGATCGAACGCAGCGATGTCTGCGTGCTGGTGATTGATGCCATGGATGGCGTGACCGAGCAGGATCAGCGCCTGGCGGGCCGCATTGAAGAGGACGGACGAGCCTGTGTGGTGGTTGTCAACAAATGGGACGCCGTCGAGAAGGACAGCCACACCATGACGGCGATGGAAAAAGAGCTGCGCTCCAAGCTGTACTTCCTCGATTGGGCTCCGATGTTGTTCACATCGGCACTCACCGGCCAACGGGTGGACAGCATCTTCGCTCTGGCCGCCTTGGCGGTTGAACAGCATCGTCGCCGTGTTAGCACCTCCGTTGTGAATGAGGTGCTGAAGGAAGCACTCAGCTGGCGTAGTCCGCCCACCACCCGAGGGGGGCGTCAAGGAAAGTTGTATTACGGCACGCAGGTCGCAAGTCGACCCCCCAGCTTCACCCTGTTCGTCAACGACCCCAAACTTTTCGGGGAGACCTATCGGCGCTATGTCGAGCGCCAGATCCGCGAGGGCCTCGGCTTCGATGGAAGTCCGTTGCGTCTGTTCTGGCGCGGCAAGCAACAGCGCGACGCTGAACGCGATCTGGCCCGTCAACAGAGCCGTAAAGGCTGAGTCATGGACTGGTTACGTCAGGTCCCGATGGGCCAATACGTCGATGGCTCCAGTGGTTGGCTCAGGCGGTTGGACCCTCGACTGAAGCTGGCCTGGTCCCTCGTCTTTCTGCTCACACCTGTTTTGGCCGGCCCCTTGTGGCGCGTCGCTCTTGTGGTTGCTCTGGTGGTGATCACCCTGGCCAGTGGTCTGGCCCGGTCGCTGTGGTGGCGGTCTGTTCTTCTGCTGACGGCGTTGGCGCTTGTGGTGGGCCTGTTGTCGATGCTGTTGCCTGCTGTTGATCCCCCTGCGGCTTTCCCCCTTCGTAATCCGGCCGAGCTTCCTGGGCTCGAGACGGAAGGACCCTCCTGGGATCTGCTGCGCCTAGGCCCCCTGCAGTTGGGTGGTCTCAAGCTGGGTCCTCTGGTGGTGGACCGCGCCTCTGCAGTGCTGGGGCTGCGGACGTCGACCTTGATCTTCACGGTGATTCACAGCGTCAATTTGATGTTGATCACAACCCCTCCGGAGGATCTGGTCTGGGCTCTCAGTTGGTGTCTGACTCCTTTGAAGTGGCTGGGGTGTCCTGTGGAGCGGCTGGGGTTTCAACTGTTGTTGGCCCTTCGTTTTCTGCCTCTCGTTCAGGAAGAGCTCCAGAATCTGCTGCGATCTCTTGCCAGTCGTGCCGTCAATCTGCGCCAGCTGGGTTTCAAGGCCGGCTTCGGCTTGGTGCTGGCCGTGGGAGAGAGGCTGTTGGCCAACATCCTTCTAAGAGCTGAGCAGGGAGCGGATGCACTGGTGGCCCGTGGGGGTCGGATTCTTGGCCCTTCGTATTTCCGCATGCCTCCTGAACGTCCTGCTCACCTGCTGAATGGCCTGGCGATGACATTGCTCTTGTTGGTGATCGGGCTCAGGGGTCAGTACGGTGCTCTATGACCTCTGATCAAGGCTGATCACGGCATGGCGTCCGAGCGATATCTGAATCACCCCACCTTCGGGATGCTCTATCGGGTAGCTCCGGCTGGTGAGGGGCGTGACGTTTACGCCACGTTGTATGCCCAGAGAATGTTCTTCCTGGTCACCTTGCAGCCCCGTGGCGCCCAGTTCGAAGTGATCCCCTACGGCGACGCACGTCACCACGCTGAGGTGCATCTGGGCCGGTGCCGGCGGGACCGGTCAGAGGACCTGAACTCCTGGACTCAGCTATTCGATCAGACGTTCATCTGAACTCTTGACGGATTCATTCGCTGCGCGTTGGCAGGCGCTCCAAGTTGACCGCCCCTCCTCCGCCAGGCTTCTGGCGGTTAGCAAGGGCCACCCGGCATCGGCCGTCCGTTCCGTGGCAGAGCTCGGTCAGTTTGATTTCGGGGAAAGTCGTGTTCAGGAGGCGCTGCCTAAGCAGAAGGAGCTGATCGATCTGCAGCTGCGCTGGCATTTCATCGGCCGCCTCCAGAGCAACAAAGTGCGGCCCGTGGTGAAGGCCTTCGATTTCATCCACTCCGTCGATTCTTTGCTGCTCGCTGAACGGGTGTCGCGCATTGCTGTGGAGGAGGCCCGGCAGCCCGATGTGATGCTTCAGGTCAAACTGCGCCCAGATCCCAGTAAAGGGGGGCTGTCTGCCGATGAACTCTGCGCTATCTGGTCAGACCTGCAAGCTCTGCCGGGGTTGCGGATCTCGGGCCTGATGACCATGGCGCCATTCGACATGGCCGCGAAGCAGCGCAAAGAGTTGTTTTCCGACTGCCGTTCCCTGGCGGATCGGTTCGACTTGGCGGAGTGTTCGATGGGGATGAGTAGCGACTGGAAAGAGGCTGCGGAGGCGGGCAGCACCTGGCTCAGGGTTGGCTCGGCACTGTTCGGCCCGAGATTGGTGTCAACAGACTCTGCTAATTGACTTGCCCCGCACCGGCGAAAACGGTATCCAGGGACATGGTTTTCGAACCACATTCAGACCGAGAGGAATCCCAAGGTGTCGCTGATCTCCCGTCTCCGTGCTGTCGTCGCTGGCGATGACTATCTCGATGGCGAATTGGATGATTTCGCTTACGAAGATGAGCAAGACGACCAGGACCAGCGCGCCATGCAGGCTGATGGTGGTGCACTGGCAACCATTGGTGATACCAACCCATTTGATCTCGGTAGTGACCTGCCTGGATCCAATGTGATCGGGATGCCGGGCATCAGCACTGCGTCTGCTGAGGTGAATGTGATGGAACCTCGCAGTTTCGATGAAATGCCTCGGGCCATCCAGGCCCTGCGAGAACGCAAGACGGTCATTCTCAACCTCACGATGATGGAGCCCGACCAGGCGCAGCGTGCCGTTGACTTCGTTGCTGGTGGCACCTTCGCGATTGATGGTCATCAGGAGCGCGTCGGAGAGAGCATCTTCCTGTTCGCCCCAAGTTGCGTCACCGTCACCAACACGGGCCAGGACGAGGCCTCGGCCCCCACGGTTGTGAGCCGTGAGGCCGATGTGGCAGATGCTGGGGAATCCTCCAGCGCTCCTTCGCCCGCTTGGGGAGCCGCCGCTCTCTGAATTCTCCTGTGCAGCCAGCTTTCGGTGTAATCGGTCTGGGCCGCATGGCTCAGGCCCTTGTGCTTCCACTTCTGGAGAGTGGTCGGATTCCGGCTCACCAGCTGTTGGCCGTTGTTGGGGGGAGCGGCTCCTTGGAGCAACGCCGCTTGGAGTTGCCGGCTGGCATCGGACTGGTTTCTGCTGACGATCCTTCAGCTCCCAAGGTTTGGACCGCACCGGTCCAGTTGCTTGCGGTGAAGCCGCAGCAATTGGATTCCGTTGCTGCAGCAGCTCCACCCGTCACGGATCGGCCGCTGCTCATTTCTGTTTTGGCGGGAGTGTCTCTGGCTCGCTTGCAGCATCTGTTTCCTGGCCACTGCTGTGTGAGGGCGGTGCCCAATACCCCTGCGCTGGTGGGAGCCGGTTTGACGGCTTTGGCCTGGGGTGAAGGGATCGCTCCAGCGCAACGGGATCAGGTGCAGCAGCTATTCGCCGATGTGGGCGAAGTGCTTGAGCTGGCTGAAGCCAAGCTTGATGCCTTCTTGGCGTTGACTTCCTCGGGTCCAGCCTTTGTGGCTTTGGTGGCTGAGGCCATGGCTGATGGAGCGGTGGCTGCCGGTCTGCCAAGGGATCTGGCGTTGCGGCTGAGCCACCGAACCCTGGCTGGAACGGCTGAACTGCTGGATCGTCGCGATTTGCACCCTGCCCAGCTCAAGGACATGGTCACTTCACCGGCGGGAACGACGATTGCTGGCGTTCGTGCCTTGGAACGTATCGGTCTGCGCTCCGCCTTGATCGAAGCTGTCATCGCAGCCGCGGAACGCAGTCGGGAGCTGGCTTAGGGCAACACATCAGGCCATCCCTGACGAATGAGCAGTAGTGAGAAGTAGGGGCGTGGTTCGGCATCAACGGCATCCGCTGAACAGATGCGTTGTTCCGGCCAACCGACTCGCTCGGCGAACAGTGCTTGATCCAGCAGCGAGCGTTGCTTCAGCAGGGGTTGCACCCAACTCCAGCGTCGCCCCAGTTTCAGCAGGGCGAGCACCTGCCCTGTGGTGGCGGCGGTGTCCAGAACCACCCCCAGCTCTTCAGGGGTGTCGGGGCAGGGGCGCACCAGCAATTGATCCTGCTGCAGGGCGAGGGGCCAGAGGCCGGCAGCGGCCGCGGCGGAGCACGAGGTGATACCGGGAATCACCGTGACGGGACAGTTGGGCCACTCCTGGAGAATGGCCAGCAGGACATAGCTGCAGCTCGCAAACAGAGACGCATCGCCTTCACACAGCAGCGCAACTCGCTGGCCAGAACGGACGATGTTTTGCAGCTGTTGCGCCGCCGTCTCCCAGGCGGCTCGACGTGGCTCGGCGGCCTCCACCATCGGGAATAACAGCGGCAGGCACTGATGGTCGCTGCGGATCCAATCGGTGGCGATGCGGGCGGCCATGCTGTCGGCTCCCGGTCGTCCGACCGGGTAGGCCACCACCTGCGCTTGGCGGATGGCCTCAACGGCGGCGAGGGTCAGCAGAGATGGATCGCCCGGGCCGACTCCCACCAGCGTGAGACCCCCAGTCATGGTGGGATCGATGATGGTCAGCAGTCGATGCGCCCGGGGTCCAGACGATGAGTCGTCTCAGCATCTTTCCAGACGAAACAGCACAAAATGACCCGAATGGGCTTCTACCCGAGCTGGAGAGCGGTGATCCAGCGGTGATTCAGGCGGAACTTCAGCGCCGGGGCATCGGTTTTGAGCAATGGCCCGCCGATCAGCCCCTTCCTGAGGGTGCTGATCAAGCCTCCATCCTTGAGGTTTATGCCGCAGCCATTGCCCGGGTTCAGCGCGATGGCGGCTACGCCACGGTCGATGCGATTCGGATGACCCCGGATCACCCCGATCGCGAGACTCTGCGTTGCAAGTTTCTTGAGGAGCACACCCATGCTGAAGACGAGGTGCGCTTTTTTGTGGAAGGGTGCGGCTTGTTTGTGTTGCACATCGGTTCTGAGGTGCTCAGCGTGCTCTGTGAACAGGGCGACCTGATTCGTGTTCCGGCAGGGACCCGTCATTGGTTTGATATGGGCCAGCGCCCCCGGTTCTGTGCCGTGCGTTGGTTCAATAATCCTGAGGGATGGGTGGCTCAGTACAGCGGCAGCACCATCGCCCAGCGTTTTCCCAGGCTTGACTGAGTGAGCTTTCCAGGCAGGTTGATGCACTTCCCCCGATCTCTCGCTGGGCTGCTCTTGGGTCTGCCCCTGGCGTCAGTGATGGCTGTCGCCGGAGTGATGGCTGATGCCGCAGAGGATGCTCCCCTGGCACCAGAGGTTCAACGGCGGGTCGCCGTGGTGGTGCTGGCCCGCAGAATTCGAAGTTATGCCGCCATGGCCAAGGCCAGCAGCGATTGCCTCGTGGAGAAGGGACGTCTTCGACGCAGCCAAGCCAACCAAGCGCTGGTCAACACGCTGGAGGAGCTGGGCATCAGCCGGGGTGTGCTGACCAACCCCCTGGTGGAGGCCGTGAGCCCACGCCTTCAGCTCTTGCTTGATGACAGCTGTGCCTTGGATCCCAAGAGGGAGGCTGAAGCGCTGCAGCTCGCTGGAAACGAACTCTGAGCTCTTCTCGTGGCGGGTCTCAGAAGGGGACGGTGAGACGGCTGGCTTTTATTTCCTCAGCGAATAAAAACCGCCCATAGGGTTCCGGCCTCCTTGCCTGGCTGCTGTGGTCGTTCGATCTTGTCTCGCCTTGAATCTGCTGGCGCTGTTATCGGTGCCATGTTCTGCGGCTGAGATGGATCTGGCCTCTGCATCCACTTCCCCATCCACTCCCCCATCCACTGGTGAGTCGGTTCTGGTGCTGAACCGCACCATGCGATCGCTCACACACACTCGAGATCCCATCTGGAGTCTTCGTCTTGAAACCCCTGGCGAGCCTGTGCAGCACTTTGATGCCGTCAGCGGTCGAGCCCACCGTCAGAACGCCGATCGTCATCGGTCCGGCACCCGTGCGCCGCTTCCTGCCGGTCGTTACAGCCTCGGGCCGGTGGAAGCCCTGGGTCCCGCTGATCCGAGCGAGCTCGGGCCGATCTGGATCGGGATTGAACCGGAGTTTCCAACAGGGCGAGGACATTTGGGCATTCATCTCGATCCCAGCGCCAACCGCAATGCCAACAGCGGCACGCTGGGCTGTGTGGGGTTGATTCGCTGGGAGGACATGCAGGCCCTGGCGGGCCTTGTGCAGCGCCGTAACGTCCGAACATTGGTGGTGAGTGAGTGAATGTTCTCGGATTGGGGCTTCAGTTGGGGTGGCTGGTTGGACAACCGCCGCGGTGAGTGGTGGCTTCTGGCTCAGCTGCTGCTGATCACGGCCCATCTGCTCCCTGTCTGGCCTTCCCCGGCCAGCTTCGGTCTGCTGATCTGGCCCTTGCCCTTGTTTGGGCTTGGCTTGCTGTTCCTGGCTTTGGGTCTGTTTCGGGTCATCGAGGCCCTTCGTTCTCTTGGGGCCAGCCTCTCGCCGCTGCCGGCGCCCAAGCTGTCGAATCAACTGATTGCTACTGGGGCTTACACCATCTGTCGGCATCCTCTGTACCGGGCCCTGTTGCTTTGTTCAGCAGGTGTTGTGCTGGCCACCGGCAGCTTGCTGCATCTGTTGCTCTTGTTCAGTTTGGCGGTGGTGCTGCGGGGTAAAGCCCGCTTTGAGGAGGAGGGTTTAAGGGCGGTGCATCCGAATTACACCCAATACGCCGCGGTCACTCCGGCGATTGTCGGCTGGATGCCGGGTCTCGACTGGCGCTGATCGACAAGTTCAGGCGGCGACTCTGCTGCGCAGCATCAGATCTGAATAAAGCTGTTCGAGGGCATCGATGTTGCGCGAAATCGTGTATCTCTCCAGCGCGCGGATGCGGGCTTGCCGGCCCAGTTCCGCTGTCAGCACCGGCTGGTCTCTGATCACTGGGAGCAGGGTGCGCAACTGGGTGGTGACTCCTTGCGTGCTCAACACGATCCCCGCTCCTTGCTCCAAGACCTCGCCATCGGCACCAGCATCGGTGGCAACGCAGGCTGTTCCGGTGGCCATCGCCTCTAGCAGGGCCAGCGACAGGCCTTCGACAAGGCTCGGAAGGATGAAGACCTCAGCGCACTGGAGCAGGGCCACCCGGGTGTCCTGGTCCGGCTCATGGCCCCACCAGAGAATCCGGTCGTCGTTGAACTGGTTCATCAAGCTGTTGCGAAGCGGTCCGTCGCCAACGATCACCAGTCGACACCCCTCTGGGGAGACAAGACGCCAGGCTCGCAGCAGGGCCTCGACGTTCTTCTCCGTCGCCAATCGTCCCATATAAAGCACGATTCGTTCTCGGCCCAGCCGCTGCCGAACCTGTTGATGCATCAGCGAAAGGGTCCCTGGGGCTGTTGGGCACCAGCGGTCGGTGTCAACACCATTCGGGATCACTGTCAGACGATTTCCTGGAACGCCGAGGCGCTCCAGGAAATCCGCCTGAAGCTGCGAGAACACGATGACCCTGTCGTAGCGGGCCAGAGCCGGTGCATACAGCTGGTAGGTGAGCTGTTGGGTTCCCGCCGTCAGATTGCGTAGGCCCGCATCAAAGGGGGGATGAAAGGTGGCGACGAGGGGGACGCCTAGCTGCTGACAGAGCTCCGGCAGACGGAAATCCAGAGGCGAAAGGGTGAGGCTGGCGTGAACCAGGTCAGGCTGCAGCCGTTCGAGTGATTCCCTCAGCTCCCTTTGTGCTCCAGGGGAGGGAATCGTGTAAACCTGCGATTTGACCAGATAGGGCAGGCTGACGTCAGGGTCGTTGGCCAGCAGTGACGTGTTGTCACGCTCAGGGCTGCGCGGGTTGTCGAAATGGATGAAGTGCACCTGATGCCCGCGACGCCGCAGCGCTTCGGTGGTGCTGATCCCGTAGGACACATTCCCGCAGAAGGGAGACTTCTTGCCGAGCCAGGCAATCTGCGCCAAGCGGGTTAGGCCTCTTCATGCGAACCGGCAAGTTAGCAGCGTTGCCACGGTCGTTCGATCAAAGCCGCAACCAGTGCCAATCCAGCCAGCAGCCACAGCACTGGTTGCAGGCCAATGCTGCTCACCAGGGTCCCTGCCAGAACGAGCGGCAGACTCAGGGCAATGTTGATCAAGTTGTTCTGGAGTCCGAACACTCTTCCCCGCTCTGTTTCGGGGGTTTCCTCCTGAATGGTGGTCTGAGCGGGAATCGCTACTAGAGCTGCTCCAATTCCGAGAATGCCGCAGAGGCTCAGGGTGAAGATCAGGGAGCCCTGAAGTTGGCTGAGCAGCACCAACGTCCAGGTAATGGTTCCCAGGCCTGTGGCTGTGAGTCGACGTCGGCTGAACCGATGTCCCAGTTGGGCGATCACGACGGCTCCGATCGCCATTCCCAGCCCACTCATGGCCAGGAGTGCGCCAAACCCCGAGGGGCCCAGGTTGTCGATCAGGGCAGCGAGCTGAAGCGCGAGCACGTAGAGCGCCGCCAACAGGCTGTAGAGCAGCACCAGATGAATCATGGCGCCCCGTACGGAGGGAACCCGTCGCAGCACCTGCAGCCCTTCACCGATCTCTGTCCAAACCGAGGTGTTGGAGGGGGGCTTGGGGGCTTCTTGAAGTTTCAGGCGCGACAGGCTGAGGGCAGCGAGGCCGTAACAAAGAGGAAGCAACAGAAACTCGCCGCCATCGATGCCGAGGGACGCCAGGCTGCTGTGCAGCGTTCGAAGAATTGGTTCCCCCAGGGCGAAGCCCAGGATCGTGGCTCCCATGCTGGTGGCTTGATAGAGGGAGTTGGCGGCCAAGAGGTGTTCCCCAGGCACCACAACGGGAATGGTGGCCTGTTCAGAGGGGGCGAAAAACTGGGTCAGGATCGACTCAAGGAAGGTCATTCCCACCAGCCCCCAGTAGCCCCAGGGAAGCCCGAGCCAAACCGGGCCTGAGAGGAGACAGATCGGTGCGAACACCACGAGAAGGGCTCTCAGGGCATTGCTGGCCACCATCACCCGACGCTTGGGCCAGCGGTCAGCCCAGACCCCAGCCACTGTCCCAAGCACCATGGCGGGGATGGTGTTGGCAACAAAGATGCCTGTGGCAAGCAGGGTGATCACCTGAGTGCGTGTGCTGATGTCCAGGCCGTAATCCGACGCCATCTCCACCAGCACGCCATTGCCCTGCCCCTTCAGCAGCAGGTGTTGATCGATCAGAAAGACCATCAACACGATGTAGAACTTGTCCGCAAGTTGGGAAAAGATCTGGCCCAGCCACAGCTTGCGGAAATCGTTCAGTCGAAGCACGGCTTCCAACCCGCGTTTCCCTTCGGGATTGCTGCCGGTGGGCAGAGCGGGTTCAGGGGTGGACAGGCTGGGTCCGCTCAAGGGGTAACTGCATCGCGGCCATGATGGCTCACGCACCTGCCAGCAGCGTCTCCCGCAGCATCGCCAGGGCTTTGCTCGGGCGGTTGAGATGCGTCCGGCTCCAGATGTCGACCACGCTCAGCAGGCGACGCCACACGGCCGGTGGACCCATCAGGTTGCCGTCACGGCGTCGGGGCAGATCGGCACGGGTCAGCCGCTGCAGCAGCGCTAGTTCGGAGGGATTCAGCTGGATAGCCGCCCCAGGCTGCTCGTCGATGGCAAAGCCGTCCTGCGGTAGCAGGCTGCAGCGCCAGTCCCACTGACCCAGTGGTGGTTCCAGGGGATTGCCCGTTATGCAGCAGGTTTGCAGTGGCAATCCATAACCGCCCAGGGTGAGCAGATGGATGCAGGCCTGGACCGTGCCGGCCAGCACCAGCTCAGGCTCGGCTCGGTGGCTCTCGAGACGTTCCAGGTGCAGTTGCATCGTGGCGAGCAAGCCTTCCACGGGGTCCTGCGCCGCCAGCTGAAGGCATAAATCACACAGAGCCTGCGCCGCAGCCAGGGTTTCAAGCTGTTGTCCGAGACCGGAGAAACTGCGCAGAACCCGCAGTTGACGCACTCGTGCCAGGCCACTGCGTCCTCCTACTTGGAGTTCCAAAAGGGTGAGGGGTGCCGCGGCAGCGAGACTGCTCTTGGGCCGGCGCGCTCCGGGAACGGCGAAGCGGCTGACACCTTCCCCATCACTGAGCAGGCTCAGCAGGCGGTCATGCTCGCCCAGGGGTCCCACCTTGAGGGCGAGTCCTGTGAGGCGTCGTTCTGCCATTTAGGCAGCGGGGCGGCGTTGGGCCTGAAGCAGAGCAGGGGCGCTGCTGGTGCCCAGTAGATCGGCCCCCGCCAACAACAGTTCACCCACATGGCTCAGGCTGTGAATACCACCGGCTGCTTTGATCGCGCAGCGTTTGCGGCTCAGTTGCTTCAACTGACGGATCTGATCGGGATGACACGCCGGACCAAAGCCGTTTCCGGTCTGTAGACCAGCAGCGCCTGCATCAATGGCGGCCTCCACGGCCAGCTCCAGTTGTTCCGTTTCAAGACGTGCCATGTCGAGGATGGTCCGCACAGGAAGCCCCAGGTCGCAGAGAGCCGAGAGCTCTTCGGCAAATGCTCCTGAATCGCCGTTTGCCAAGGCAAGGAAGTCTGGAACGACATCGAGCTCCTGGGCGCCATGGGCGGCGCACCACTCCGCTTCCGCCAGCTTGAGATTGGCTGGAATAGCACCGAACGGGAAGCCAATGGCGGCCACCAGGCGAGGGCCCGAGTCGGTGCCCCCGAGTCGCTCACGCAGCAGCGGCAACTGCCGCGGAGTGGTGCAGATGGCACGCACGCCCTCCTGCACCCCGGAGTCAGAAAGGGCTTGGAGTTGGTCTCGGGGCAGCAACGGGTCCAGGATCGCCTGATCAAGCCTTGGCGGTAGGTCGGGGAGCTCTTGGGCTGGATCAGCCATGGCGGGCCAAGCGGTCAGTCACGAGCCTGAATCACGCCATATCCTCCATGGTTGCGTCGATAGATCACCTGCAGTTGGTCACTGTCCTTCTCGCGGAAGAGATAGAAGTCGTGGTCGATGAGATCCAACTGGCGACGAGCGTCGTCCAGGCTCATCGGTGGCATGGCGAAATATTTCCGTCGGACACCCGGATCCGGCAGTTCCGCCTGTCGCCCCTGCAACAGGGATTCCTCAACCGGGATGTCGTCGTTGACGACATCCGTGCTGGGGGTGTGGCTGGCGCTGTGGCCATGGCTGTGGTGGTGATCGCTGTGGCGTTCCTTCCAGCGGCGCAGCTGGCGGGCGAGTTTGCCAGCGGCCAGATCGATGCTGGCGTAGAGGTTTTCACTGCGTTCCTGGGCCCGGATTACGGTCCCGTTGGCGAAGACCGTCACTTCGGCAGTCTGCTGCGGGACGCGGGGGTTGCGGGCTACCGAGAGATGGACGTCCGCTTCCCGCACAGCACCATCGAAGTGCGCTGTTGCCCGCTCCAGTTTGGTTTGGGTGTAGTCCCGCAATGCAGGCGTGATCTCGAGGTTGCGACCATGG
This sequence comes from Synechococcus sp. MU1611, assembly GCF_020514255.1. NCBI lineage: Bacteria > Bacillati > Cyanobacteriota > Cyanophyceae > Synechococcales > Synechococcaceae > Synechococcus > Synechococcus sp. MU1611. Next base: position 67,128 of record NZ_VTLC01000001.1, read on the forward strand.
ATCAGCAACTTCATGCCTCGCTCCTGTGCCGGTTGTCATCGGCAAGCTAGATACGGCGCACGATTCGGCCCACCCCCAGCGTGCATTTCTTTTCGAGCCCGATCATCCGGTTCGGTTCGATGCGGCTTGGTCAGCGCAACAGCGCTGGCAGAGCAGCCTTTTGGCTGACTCGTTGGCGCCCGAGGCGGTCTGGATTCTTCAGCATGAGCCCTGCTACACCCTCGGCCGCGGCGCGAGTGAGGAGCACCTGCATTTTGACCCTGTCGATCCACCCGCACCCCTTTACCGGATTGATCGGGGCGGTGAGGTCACCCATCACCTTCCCGGTCAGTTGGTGGCCTATCCGGTATTGGACCTTCGGCGGCGCACTCCCGACTTGCACTGGTATTTGCGTCAGCTGGAGCAGGTCGTGCTGGATGTTCTGTCGGAGTTGGGCTTGGAGGGTCAGCGTTTGCCGGGATTGACAGGCCTCTGGTTAGACAACCGCAAAGTCGCCGCCATCGGTGTTGGCTGTCGCCGCTGGATCACCCAGCACGGCCTGGCCCTAAACGTGGATTGCGCGATGCAGGGGTTTGAGCAGGTCACCCCCTGTGGTCTCACCGGTCGTGCTGTGGGAAGGCTGGCGGACTGGTTGCCGGGACTAACGATGGCTGAGGTGCAGCCGCTGCTGCGGCAGGCACTGGCCCATCGCTTCGGTCTGGTCTGGGAGGACGAAGCGAGATAGACCTGAGCTGTTTGAACCCCTGCATCGGATGACGGCCAGCTGGAGCCCGATAGCCCGCGAGATGGATGCTCTGCAACGTCACGCCCATGTTCAGACGTTGCCAAGGGTTGATGCGGTTTGGCCCTGGCTCGCTGACCGCTATGGGGTCATTGCTGCCGTGGATGCGCCCCATGCGGCTCATCCCGAAAGCTTTAATTTCGGCGAACTGGCTGAGCGCATCGCCACCGCCGCCGCTGCATTTCGGCGCCATGGCGTCAAGGAAGGGGATGTGGTGGCTCTCTTTGCTGAGAACAGCCCCCGCTGGCTTGTGGCCGATCAAGGCTTGATGCGTGCCGGCGCCGCTGATGCTGTGCGCGGTGCCTCTGCCCCAGTGGAGGAGCTGCGTTACATCCTTCTGGATTGCCAGGCGACAGCCCTGGTTGTTCAGAACGCAGACGTGTGGCGTCGTCTGGACCTTCCCCCAGAACAACGGGCTCTGTTGCGCTTTGTGCTTCAGCTGGAAGGGGAGCCAGCCGAGGGGACTATCGGCTGGGAAATGTTCCTGTCGTCGGGTGCTGGATGTGATCCCGTTCGCCCGGCTGGGGGGCGAGAGGCCGTCGCAACTGTTTTGTATACCTCCGGGACGACCGGGCAGCCCAAGGGGGTCCCATTGACCCACGCCAACCTGCTGCATCAGATGAGCTCACTGGCTTGCGTGGCCTATCCCGAGCCCGGTGCTCCGGTGCTGAGTGTGCTGCCCATCTGGCATGCCTACGAGCGCAGCGCCAGCTATTACTTTCTCTCCTGCGGTTGTACGCAGACCTACACAACCATCAAGCAACTGAAGAAGGATCTGCCGCGGGTCCGGCCGATTGCGATGGCCACCGTCCCCCGGCTGTGGGAGGCAGTTCAAGCCGGATTTGAGGATGTGCTCAAGACCTTCCCTCCGTCTCGACAGCGCTTGCTTCGGGCGGCGTTGGCCAATAGTGCTGCCCAGCGCAACGCCATGCGAACGGCTCGCAACCTCCTGCTCGATCCGGTTTCAGCCTCCGGACGGTTGCGTGCCTTCGGTTCTGCTGCGCTGCGCTGGCCCATGCATGCTCTGGCTTCGGCCCTGATCTGGCCCAAGCTGCGGCGGCAGCTCAGTGGTGGTCAGCTTGCCTATCCGATCAGCGGTGGCGGTGCCATCGCTCCTCACATCGATGCGTTCTTTGAAGCCGTGGGGATTGAACTGTTGGTGGGTTACGGCCTTACGGAAACCAGCCCTGTGGTGAGTTGTAGGAGGCCTTGGCGCAACATTCGTGGCAGTTCGGGGCTACCCATGCCACAGACCGAATTCCGAATTGTGGATCCCGACAACGGTCAGCCTTTGGGCTTCCGGCAACGGGGTCGGGTAATGGTGCGGGGTCCCCAGGTGATGGCGGGTTATCTCGGGAAGCCTGAGGCCAGCGCCAAAGTTCTTGATGCAGAGGGTTGGTTCGACACCGGTGATCTGGGCATGCTCCTGCCGGATGGTTCCGTGGCACTCACCGGTAGGGCCAAGGACACCATCGTGTTGAGCAGTGGCGAGAACATCGAGCCAGGCCCATTGGAAGAGGCCTTGATGGCCAGCCCCCTCATCGAGCAGGTGATGTTGGTGGGTCAGGACGAACGCCAGCTCGGTGCTTTGATCGTGCCTCGTGCGGAGGCGATCCTTGCCTGGGCGGCAGAAGCCGGAGTGACCGTTGCTCAAGATCTGGGCGGCCAGCCTGGAGAACCGGCCCTGCTCAAACTCTTGATGCGCGAATGCAACAGGTTGCTGAAGCAGAGGGCTGGATCTCGGGGAGATGAGCGCTTGACCGGGGTGGTGCTGGTGAGTCTCTTCAGCATCGAGAACGGACTTTTGACCCAGACCCTGAAGCAGCGTCGTGATCGCATCACCAGCCGCGATCAGCACTTGATCGATGCTCTCTACGGACGTTGAACGCGGCTTAAGACGCTTGTGAGGCGGTCGGTTTACCGGTGATTGACCACACGCGGAAGTGCTGACACGCTTTGGCCGTCTCCCAAGAATCCATGTCCGACGGCACCTCCTTGACGATCAAGCGTCCGATCACCGTCCGAGCCGTGGTGACGCCCACCTGGAAAGAGGAAGCAGAGCGCGAGCTCAGCAGCGGTATTGCGACTGCTGACCAGCAGCTGGCGCAGTTGGAACAGGAGGGTCAGGACGTCGTGGATCAGGTGCGTCGTCAGAGCGCCAATCCGCTGGATCCCCGTGTGCAGGATCAGGTTGCGCAGATTCAACAGCAGGTGGCGGCCAAGCGTGCCGAACTGGAGGAGCAGAAGCGCAACTTGCTTCAGCAGCAGGCCCAGGTCCGTGAACTGGACATGGATCAGATCGTTGAGCAGGGGCAGCTGGAGAGCACATGTGAGCTCAAGGTCGGCGACAACCTGGTTCAGAAGATGCAGGTGGCCATCGTTGTGAAGGACGGCGTTGTTCAGTCGATCGAGGAGGCCTGATCGGCTTCCTTCTGCTGACTCGTAAACTCCCCTGATCTGCCCCTTCGGAGACGGTTTTGGCAACCACGGACATCTTCATGCCTGCCCTCAGCTCCACCATGACGGAGGGGAAGATCGTGGAATGGCTGAAACAGCCCGGCGACAAGGTGGCTCGGGGTGAGTCTGTCCTTGTCGTTGAGTCCGACAAAGCAGATATGGACGTTGAGTCGTTTCAGGACGGTTATCTCGCCGCCGTCTTGATGCCTGCCGGCAGCACGGCACCGGTGGGCGAAACCATCGGTCTGATTGTCGAAACCGAAGCCGAGATTGCTGACGCGCAGGCCAAGGCTCCCAGCGCCCCTGCGGCTGCACCAGCCCCTGCACCGGCTCCCACACCAGCTGCGGTTCAGGCTTCAGCTCCGACTCCTGCGCCTGCTCCAGCTCCAGCTCCAGCACCTATCGCCGCCCCTGCTCCGTCGGCGCCGGTTGTGAACGATGGCCGCATCGTGGCGAGCCCCCGGGCCAAAAAGCTCGCGTCCCAGATGGGTGTGGATTTGGCCACGGTGCGTGGCAGCGGGCCCCATGGCCGGATTCAGGCCGAAGACGTTGAACAAGCCTCTGGACAGCCCATCTCTGTCCCCCGTGTGGCGGAGGGTTCCGCTCCTGCGGCTACGGGTCAGCCTGCGGCTGCATCCTCGGCCCCTGCTGCGCCCGCTGGAAACAGCTTTGGTCGGCCCGGCGAGACCGTGGCCTTCAACACCATGCAGGGTGCGGTGAACAAAAACATGGAGGCGAGCCTGGCGGTTCCCTGCTTCCGCGTCGGCTACGCCATCACCACCGACAAGCTGGATGCCTTTTACAAACAGGTGAAGCCGAAGGGCGTCACGATGACGGCGTTGCTTGCCAAGGCGGTGGCCGTCACCTTGGCGCGTCACCCTCAGGTGAATGCCGCCACGACCGCGGCTGGCATGGCCTATCCCGCTGAGGTCAACGTCGCCGTGGCTGTCGCGATGGAAGATGGTGGCTTGATTACACCTGTGCTGCGCAACGCTGATCGCACCGACCTCTATGAGATGTCGCGTCAGTGGGGCGATCTGGTCAAGCGCTCCCGCAGTAAGCAGTTGCAGCCCGAGGAATATTCCACGGGAACCTTCACCCTCTCCAATCTCGGCATGTTCGGGGTTGATCGCTTCGACGCGATCCTTCCCCCAGGCACGGGAGCCATCCTTGCTGTTGCAGCCTCACGGCCCACGGTGGTGGCGGGCAAAGACGGGTCCATCGCCGTCAAGCGTCAGATGCAGGTCAACCTGACGGCGGATCACCGGGTGATTTACGGCGCCGATGGCGCTGCATTCCTGAAGGATCTCGCTGAACTGATCGAGACCCGTCCGGAGAGCTTGGCGCTCTGATCGGTCGTCCGCGTGCCTGACCCCAGGGACCATCAACTCAGCAGCTACGACTACCCTCTACCGCCAGAGCGCATCGCCCAGGCACCGGTCGAGCCCCGTCACAGTGCTCGGTTGTTGATGGTTCCCCCCCAGGGTGAGCCATCAACGGCAGCAGCTCATGGCACGGTGTGGGATCTGCTCGAGCAGCTGCGGCCCGGAGATCTGCTGGTGGTGAATGACACCCGTGTGCTGAAGGCGCGACTGGCGGTGCGTCGTTCCGGGGGTGGGCTGTCCGAATTGCTGGTGCTTGAGCCGCGGGGGGAGGGACGCTGGCTGTGTCTGGCGCGCCCCGCCAAGCGCATGCGGCCAGGAGACAGCCTCACGATTGAGGGAACCTCGATCTGTCTGAAGGTGCTCGCTGAAGATCCAGCGAGCGGTGGACGGGTGGTTCAGTTCCCAAGTGATTGCAGCGATGCTGAAACGATTGAGGGTTTGCTGAATGAAGTGGGCGAAGTGCCTCTACCGCCTTATATCGAACGGCACGATCCCAGTGACAGCCAGCGTTATCAGACTCGCTATGCCGATCGTCCCGGGGCTGTGGCTGCGCCGACGGCTGGACTGCACTTCAGCGATGAGCTCTTGGAGGCCTTGCAGCAGAAAGGGGTTGACCTGGCTCGGATCACCCTTCATGTGGGCCTTGGCACCTTTCGTCCCGTCGAAACGGAAGATCTCACCGCGTTGGAGCTTCACAGCGAATGGGTCGATGTCAGCCCCGCTGTGGTGAAAGCGGTGCAGGCTTGTCGGGGTCGCGTGATTGCCGTGGGCACCACGAGTGTTCGTGCTCTGGAGGGAGCCGCTCAGGCCCATGGCGGCGTTCTGATGCCGTATACGGGGCCGGTGGATCTGGTGATTCAGCCCGGCTATCAGTTCAAGGTGATTCAAGCCTTGCTCACCAACTTTCATCTGCCCAAAAGCTCTTTGCTTCTGTTGGTGAGTGCCCTCATCGGCCGGGAAACCTTGTTGAAGCTGTATGCGGAAGCGATTGAGAGGAACTATCGCTTTTTCTCCTATGGCGATGCCATGTGGATTGATGCTGCGGCGGTGCAGCCCCATGCGGCGCCCACTGGCTTGGCAACGCAATAAAAAAGCCCCGTCCTTGACGGGGCTGGTGCTTGTGGTGCGGAGTGAACTCAGACAGCCACCGGTTGCTCGATGATGCCGGTCGGCACCTCAGCGAACATCACAGACGAGAGGTAACGCTCAGCCAGGTCAGGCAGCACCACCACGATGGTTTTGCCGGCATACTCATCTTTCTCGGCCAGACGAATCGCCGCAGCGGCGGCAGCACCGCAGGAGATGCCGACTAGCAGCCCTTCCTCTTGGGCCAAGCGCAGGGCCATCGCGACGGATTCCTCGTTGGTCACCTGCTCCACCTTGTCGACCACGGAAAGATCGAGGTTTTTGGGGATGAAGCCGGCGCCGATGCCTTGAATCTTGTGGGGACCGGGCTTGATGTCCTCACCGTTCATGGTCTGGGTGATCACCGGGCTGTTGGTCGGTTCGACGGCCACAGCTTCGATGGCTTTTCCGGCTTCATTTTTGATGTAGCGGGAGACGCCGGTGATTGTGCCGCCCGTGCCGACGCCTGCCACCAGCACATCGATGGCGCCATCGCAATCGTTCCAGATCTCCGGACCAGTGGTCTTGAAGTGGATTTCAGGGTTGGCGGGATTGTCGAATTGACCAGGCATGAAGTATTTGGCCGGGTCGCTATCGGCGATTTCTTTGGCCTTGGCGATGGCGCCAGGCATGCCCTTGGCGGCTTCCGTGAGGATCAGTTCGGCGCCGAGAACCGCCATGACCCGACGACGCTCGATCGACATCGATTCAGGCATCGTCAGAATCAGCTTGTAACCCCGGGCAGCCGCAGTGAAGGCCAGAGCGATGCCGGTGTTGCCGGAGGTGGGTTCAACAATCACCTTGCCTTTGGTGAGCTTTCCGCTTTTTTCAGCGTCCCAAATCATGTTGGCGCCGATCCGGCACTTGACGCTGTACGCGGGGTTGCGCCCCTCGATTTTGGCCAGCACGGTGGCCTTGCAATTTTTGGTGACGTTGTTCAGCTTCACCAGCGGGGTGTTGCCGATGGCCTGGCTGTTGTCGTCGTAAATGCGGGACATTGAGCTGCTGCTGTAGGAGGGGCCCGAAGAAAACAAACTAATGATGTTGAGCGGCTCCCCCCTCCGTTGTTAAGGGCTTTTTCAGAGTCTCACCGGACTCTTAGCTATCCAAGGCTCGCTGAAAGCGCATCCAAAGTTCGTCAGGGTCTTCTAAACCCACCGACACCCTGAGTAAATCAGCGGCGACGCCACAGCGCTCGGCCCAGGCCAGTTCGTCGTAGTGGGCAAGCTGGGTGTAGGGGCAAGCCAAGGTGAAATTGGTGCCAAGACTGGGCCCTTTACTGACGCTTAGAGCGTCGTACACCACCTGTGCCTGCTGACGACCTTGCTTCAGTTCGAACGAGAGCAGGCAGCCATAGCCCGCTCCGCTGCGCATCAGAGCTCGAAAATTGGGGCAGTCTTTGGGATGAAGCACCCGTTCGACGGCTGGATGGGTTTTCAGCCGTTCGGCGAGAAGGAGCGCGTGGGCATCCAGCTTTGGTGCCCGTTCCTTTACATCTCGGCTGGCTTCCTCCAAGGCAATGGCATCGGCATCGCCGAGCCCAGCCACCGTCGTGCAGGCGGTGAGCAATGTCCTGGCCCAGGGTGACTGGGGACACACCAACAAGCTGCCAGCCATCACATCACCACGCCCAGCAAAGCTTTTGGTCAAGGAGGTGAAGATCAGATCCGCATAGGGCAAGGCATTGAGGTTGATTCCGGTGCCAATCGTGTCGTCGGCGATCACAGGGATGCCGCGGACGCGGGCCAAGGCCGATACGGCAGGCAGATCAACACAGCGCAGGAGCGGGTTGCTGGGAAGCTCCACAATCACGGCGGCAGGCTCCAGTTGATCTAGCGCTGCTTCAACGTCCGCCATGTCTTGCGGTTGAAGCAGGTCTCCGCCGTGGAAGACCACCCGCGGTTGCTTCAACACATCCACGTAAGGAAAGCCCAGTTGCAGTGTGCTGCGTCCTGGCCGCAGGTTTTGCACCGCAGTGAGGGCTGCATGGAGCCCCGCCATGCCGGAGGGATGAAGGCTGATGTGGTCAGGCCCCACGTCGTGGATGTCGGCTAGGCGTTGTCGAATGGCACGCCGTGCGGCTTCGCCGTCTTCGCTTGTGGGAGGCGCTTCCTGATCCAGGGCGATCGCGGCCTGGCGGGACGAGAGCCCAAGGCCGGTGTGCTGCCAGAACGCTTTGGCGTGGGGAGTGGCCGATGCATCGCTGCGCAGGCAGGAGACGCTCGCGATAGCAATCAACTCAGAACGGCTGTCTGGTGCCTTGCGGCGGCAGTGGGCCAGGGCCGCCTGAGCTGCTGCAGCCGTGGGGTAGGGCCAGACCGTGCTGCCCGCAATCTCGGACGGTTGAGTGAGTTGTCGGATCAGTGGATGCAGCCCGAAGCGGGGATAGATGGTCTTCAGTGCATCGCGGCAGGCCGGATCATTCTCTTCGTAGGCAACAACATCACGCCAGCGCGGCAGCGCGACGGACACCGCATGGGGTGAGTCCGGCAGAGGATGGCCAAGATCGCAGCCCTGCCAGGCCGGATCGTTGAGCAGGTTGCGGGGACTCACGCCAGCAGCTCCAGGGCCTGTTGAAGGTCAGCCTGCAGATCGGCGAGGTCTTCACAGCCCACCGAGAAGCGCACCAGTCCGTCGTCGATTCCCAGCTTTGCTTTCATCTCAGCCGACACGGCGGCGTGGGTCATGGTGGCGGGGTGACAGATCAGGCTCTCGATGCCTCCAAGGCTCTCGGCCATCGTGAACCAGCGCAGCTGCTTGCAGAGGGCATAGGTCTGCTCCTGGCTGGCATTGAAGCTCGCGGTGACGATTGCGCCGCCGGCTGTCATCTGACGGGTCGCCACCTGATGTTGAGGGTGATCACTGCGGTGGGGGTAGCGCACCCAGTTCACCGCTGGGTGCTGGGCCAGTTGATCGGCGAGAGCAGCGGCATTGGCCATCTGCTGCTTGAGCCGCAGCGGCAGGGTCTTGATGCCGCGGGTGATCAGCCAGCAGTCGAAGGGGGAGGGTTGCAGTCCCAATGCCTTTTGGGAGAAGACCATCTTCTGGTGCCAGTCAGGATCGTTGGTGCACACGGCTCCGCCGAGGGCATCGGAGTGGCCGTTGATGTATTTGGTGGTGCTGGTGAGCGAGAGGGTGGCGCCCAGATCCAGCGGGCGCTGAACGAGGGCGGTGGCAAAGGTGTTGTCCACCACCACGGGGATCCCAAGGGTTTGGGTGATGGCGCAGACCGCCTCCAGGTCGATCACCTTGAGCAGCGGGTTGGTGGGACTCTCTAGCCACACCATTGCGGGCTTGCGGGATTGGATCTCCTCCAGCGCTTCCGGCTGGGTGAAGTCCACCCATGCGGTTTTCAGCCCGAACTTGGCGAAGACCTGTTCGAACAGACGCACGGTGCAGCCGTAGAGGTTCTCTTCGCACAGCACCAGATCGCTCTGTTTTAGCTGGGAGACCACAGCGGTAATAGCGCTGACGCCGGAGGCGAAGACGGTGGCGTGAGCGCAGCCCTCGACCGAGGCGAGCACCCCATCGAGGATGCGGAAGTTGGGGTTGCCGGAACGGGTGTAATCAAACCCACCGGGGTTGCCATGGGCGAAGGTGCTGGTGGGAAAGATTGGCGGCATCACCGTGCCGGTGTCGTCCGCGTAGCTGTCGCCGTGGTGGATCACGCGGGTGTTCAGACCTGTGTTCACGGACGATCCGTCGATCCGAACAGGCTAAGAAATCGCCTCCCCCCGCCCAATAAAAAACCCCCACCGTGAGGCGGGGGTTAATTGACGATCGTTTGGATTGAACCGGTGGATCAGTCGAGATCGGGCATGCCCAGCACAGGCTCAGCCTTGCGGTCGATGCCTTTCTCGAAGCCAGCAGCAGCAGCGCGAGCGCGGCCTGCGTGCCAGAGGTGACCAACCAGGAAGAAGAAGGCGAGCACGAACTGCGCTGCACCCAGCCACTGGCGGAGGTTCACATAGTTCACCGAGTTGGGCTCGGTGATGATGCCGCCCACGGAGTTCAGGGAGGCGTTCGGGGCGTGCGTCATGTATTCAGCGGCACGGCGGACCTGCCAGGGCTGAATGTCGTTCTGCAGCTTGTCGAGGCTGAGACCGTTGGGGCCACGCAGGGGCTCCAGCCAGGGACCACGGAAGTCCCAGAAGCGCATGGTTTCACCACCGAAGATGATTTCACCCGTTGGTGAGCGCATCAGATACTTACCAAGGCCGGTGGGGCCCATGGCGGAACCGATGTTGGCGCCGAGGCGCTGGTCACGCACCAGGAAGGTGAAACTCTGAGCTTGGGAAGCCTCAGCGTTTGTGGGGCCCCAGAACTCGGAGGGATAGGCGGTGTTGTTGAACCAGATGTAAGCCGAGGCGATGAAGCTCATGAAGCTCAACGCGCCGAGGCTGTAGCTCAGGTAGGCCTCACCATTCCAGATGAAGGCGCGACGCACCCAACCGAAGGGCTTGGTGATGGCGTGCCAGATACCACCGAAGATCAGAGTCAGGCCGAGCCAGATGTGTCCACCGATGATGTCCTCCATGGAGTTCACACCGATGATCCAGCCTTCGCCACCGAAGGGGGCGCGGAACAGGTAGCCGAAGATCACACCCGGATCGAGAGTCGGGTTGGTGATCAGGCGCACGTCACCGCCGCCGGGGGCCCAAGTGTCGTAGACGCCGCCGAAGAACATGGCCTTGAAGACCAGCAGCAGGCAGCCGACGCCCAGAAGGATCAGGTGATAACCAATGATGTTGGTCATCTGGTTCTTGTCACGCCAGTCCTGGGAGAAGAAGGAGGAGTAGTTCTCCAGAATCTCCGGACCACGCAGGGCGTGATAGAGGCCGCCGAGACCGAGCACGGCGGAGCTGATCAGGTGCAGAACACCGACCACGAAGAAGGGGAAGAGATCAGTGACCTCACCGCCGGGTCCCACGCCATAGCCAAGGGTGGCGACGTGGGGCATGCAGATGAAGCCCTGCTCATACATGGGCTTGTCGAAGGTGAAGTGACTCACCTCGAACAGCATCATTGCGCCGGCCCAGAACACCATCAGACCAGCGTGGGCCACATGGGCACCAAGCAGACGGCCTGACAGGTTGATCAGACGGGCGTTGCCAGACCACCAGGCATACCCGGTGGAGGAGAGGTCTTTGCCGCCAGTGGCGCCAAGACCGGGATTAGAGAGCGTTACCACGGGGCAGAACCTCTTCAGGGAAGACGAAGTTTTCGTGCGGCTGGTCAGCCGGTGCCATCCAGGCACGCAGACCTTCATTCAGAAGGATGTTCTTGGTGTAGAAGGTCTCAAATTCGGGATCTTCTGCAGCACGGATTTCCTGTGACACGAAGTCATAGGCACGCAGGTTGAGGGCCAAGCCGATGATGCCGATGGAGCTGGTCCACAGGCCCATCACAGGCACGAACAGCATGAAGAAGTGCAGCCAGCGCTTGTTGGAGAAGGCGATACCGAAGATCTGGCTCCAGAAGCGGTTGGCGGTGACCATGGAATAGGTCTCTTCTTCCTGAGTGGGCTCAAACGCCTTGAAGGTGTTGGCCTGCTCGCCGTCCTCAAACAGGGTGTTTTCCACGGTGGCGCCGTGAATGGCGCAGAGCAGTGCACCGCCGAGGATGCCGGCGACGCCCATCATGTGGAAGGGGTTCAGGGTCCAGTTATGGAAGCCCTGGAGGAAGAGGAGGAAGCGGAAGATCGCTGCCACACCGAAGGAGGGCGCGAAGAACCAGCTGCTCTGGCCGAGGGGATACATCAGGAAGACACTGACGAACACCGCAATCGGACCGGAGAAGGCGATGGCGTTGTAAGGGCGGATGCCAACCAGACGAGCAATCTCGAACTGGCGAAGCATGAAGCCGATCAAAGCGAAGGCGCCGTGCAGGGCAACGAAGGCCCAAAGACCACCGAGCTGACACCAGCGAACAAAATCACCTTGGGCTTCAGGGCCCCAGAGAAGAAGCAAGCTGTGACCCATCGCATCAGCGGGGGTGGACACAGCAGCGGTAAGGAAGTTGCAACCTTCCAGGTACGAGGAGGCAATGCCGTGGGTGTACCAGGAGGTCACGAAAGTGGTGCCGGTCAGCCAGCCACCAATGGCCAAGTAGGCCGTTGGAAGGAGAAGGATGCCAGACCAGCCAATGAATACGAAGCGGTCGCGCTTGAGCCAGTCATCGAGGACGTCGAACCATCCCCGCTGTGGCGCGCGTCCTACAGCGATCGTCATGAGAGGTGAACGGTGCGGAAAGCCGCAGGCTGTGGGATACGCCGCGACCTTAACAATCTTCAAGCGTCCTGCGGGGCTGAATTCACTGAGCTGAAACCCCTCGTATCGCTTTGTTTCTTAGGGATTTTTTCCTATTTCGACGCATGGGCCTTTCTGCGGTCACAATGGCGCTTCGTTCTGGCTGGGTCATGTCCGCAGCAGTGCTCGAGCAAACCGTGCTCGGCTCCCGTCGTCTCTCGAATTATCTGGTGGCATCTGCCGTCACCATTGGCGGAGTGGGCTTCCTTCTGGCTTCGCTGTCGAGTTATCTCGGTCGTGATCTCTTGCCTCTGGGCCATCCAGCTGCTTTGGTGTTTGTGCCGCAGGGGCTGGTCATGGGGTTGTACAGCCTCGCTGCGGCGTTGCTGGCCACCTATCTCTGGTACGTCATCGGTGTGAATGTCGGCGGTGGCAGTAACCGGTTCGATAAGGACGCCGGTGTGGTGACGATTAGCCGTCGCGGTTTCCGCAAGCCCGTTCTGGTGGAGATCCCTCTCAAGGACGTGAAGGCCGTGAAAGTCGAGGTGCGTGATGGCTTTAATGCTCGACGTCGTGTTGCCCTGAGAATTCAGGGAAGGCGTGACATGCCACTTACCCGTGTCGGCGAACCGCTGCCTCTGGCGCAGTTGGAGCAGGACGGTGCTGAGTTGGCCCGCTTCCTTGGCGTCAATCTCGAGGGGCTCTGATCCGATGCGTCATTTTCGTTTGTGGACGCTGCTGTTTCTCATCCCTCTGCTGGTGAGTTGCAGTCCCTCTCCGCGTGCCTCCGTCGTGACGGGCTGCGCTGATGCTCAGGCGGCCTGTCTGCAGGGGCTGGCCACCATCACCATGCAGACGAGCCAGGGCGAGTTCACGATTGAAGTGAACGGAGATGCTGCACCGCTCACCTCCGGAAATTTTGTTGATCTGGTGAGGCGCGGCACCTACGACGGAACGATGTTTCATCGTGTTGTTCGCGAGCCTGTTCCCTTTGTTGTGCAAGGGGGGGATCCGCAATCCAGCGATCGATCCGTTCCCTTGGGGCAGCTCGGAACGGGCAGCTTTGTTGACCCCGCCAATGGTCAAGCTCGGATGATCCCCCTCGAAATCAAGTTTCGATCGGAGACGCAGCCCCGATACAGCAGGGTCAGCACCAATCCCGCTGACCTGGATGGTCTGGAGCTGACCCATGAACGGGGGGCCGTGGCCATGGCCCGTTCCCAGGCGCCGGATTCCGCTAGTGCACAGTTTTATGTCGCTTTGCGCCCCTTGCCGGAACTGGATGGTCGTTACGCCGTCTTCGGCCGTGTCGTGGACGGCATGGATGTGGTGGATGCGATTCAGCAGGGAGATCGCATTACTAAGGCAGCGCTAAAGGAGTGAACTCAGGCCGGGACCCGGCTCTGGCTCGGGGACACCTTCAGCATTTCTGTGTTCACCCCTGAAGCCCGCTCGAGCGCCACCTTGCCGGTGCGGGCAATTTCGAGAATTCCGAAGGGAGCCATTAACCGTTCCAGGGCTACCAGTTTCCCGGGATCTCCCACCACTTCCAGGGTCATGGCCTCATCGGCCACATCCACGACCTTGGCCCTGAAGACCTGAACGAGTTCGAAAACAGCGCTCCGGGATGCTGCCGGTGCTGAGACTTTCAGCAGCATCAACTCCCGTTCCACAGCGGGGCGCTGGGTGAGGTCCAACACCTGAAGCACATTCACCAGTTTGTCCAGCTGTTTGCTCATCTGCTGGAGCGTCTGGTCATCGCCTTCAACAACCATGGTCAGTCGAGACTGACCTTCCGCCTCCGCTGGACCGACTGCCAGGCTGTCGATATTGAAACCGCGTCGGGCGAAGAGTCCTGCGATCCGGCTGAGTGCTCCGGATTCGTCCTCAACCACCACCGAGAGGGTGTGTTTCATCTCCGCTGGTCGTCCCCTGCCGGTCTGGTCCTCCCAAGTTACGGTCCAGCCAGGGCAACAACACAGAAAGGAAGCGATCGGGCGCTTCGTCATGGGGGCAGTGACCGCAGCGATCCAGCACGCGCAGTACGAGTTGTGGATGCGTGGCTGCCAGGGATTCCCCGATCGCCAGGGGCACAAATCGATCCTGACGTCCCCAGATCAGAAGCATGGGGGATTGGAGCTGCTCGAGCAGTGCGGGGGCAGTGGCTCCTCTGGGGCGCTTCGACATGCCCAGGCTCATGCCCCGGAGGGCCTGAGCTGCCGTGCGCCTTCGGGCAGGACGGGCAACCAGCTGAAGCAGTTCTTGATCGGATTGGATCGAACTCCAGTAGGCCCCCTGTAGCCCGGCTTTGAGCAAACCTGTGCGCGCGATCAAGGGCACCACAAGTTCAAGAGGCAGAAGGTGCAGAACCAGCCAAAGCAGGCGCCGCTGCCAGCGCCGTCGCCAGGGCGAGCGACGTTTCGGTAGCGGTTGGATCAGGGCGGGGTCCGGTAGCGGAGCTGCAACTACCGCTTGCACCCTGTCGGGCCGCAGCACCGCTGCGGTGAGCGCAGTCAGGCCCCCCAAGGAGTTGCCGATCACCACCGCTGGTCCTTGAACCACTTGATCGAGGAACGCGCAGACCTGCTGCGCCCAGAGCCGGTTGTCCATTGGCCGCGCCGGCTGGGCGGATTGGCCGAAACCCAGCAGATCCAGGCTGTAGACCCGCCAGCCATGATCAGCCAATCGCGGCGCAAAGTGGCGCCAGTGTCCGCTGGCGGCGCCGAAACCGTGCAACAGCAGCAGAGTGGGTCCCGCTTCAGGGCCGCTGACGCGCCAGTGGCAGGGCCAGCCTCTCCAGCACCAGGTGCTTGGAACGCCCCACTCGGCAGTCTGGATGGCAGCAGACGGCACCCTTCTGACCTCAACCGATCATCACTATCGCGAAGGTCTGGCTGAGTTCAGCCTTGGCCCAGGGTTTTTCAGGCCTGAGTCACGCCCGGCACGCGATCTGTCGGTGTTGCTGGCCCGCCACCAGAAGGCAAGCGCAACGCAACCACTCCGTTGGCTTGATCTGATGGCCGGTTGCGGGGTCAGGGCGCTGCGCTGGGGCCTGGAGGCGTTGGGCAGCGATGCCGCTGAGACAGAGCTCTGGATCAACGATGGTGATCCGGATCGGCTGCCGCTGATCCAGTCCAATGTGCAGGCATTGGGGTGCTCAACGCGGCTCAGCGCGGAGGCGGCAGATTTGTTGCTTTATCGGTCGATCCTTCAGCGGCAGCGGTTCGATTTCATCGACCTCGATGCCTTTGGGGCTTCGGGGAGCTTGATTCAGCCGGTCCTTCAGGCTTTGCGCTTCGACGGCCTGTTGTTTCTGGCATCGACGGATGGCCGTTCCCCCACCGGTCATGACCGTGTTGGTGCGATTCGAAGCCTTGGAGCCGCAGCCCGCGTGCATCCCGCTAGCTGGGAAATGGCCCTGCGGCAGCAGATCGGCCTGGTGGCCCGGCAGGCCTGGCTTCTGGGCCACGGTGTGCAGCCCCTGTTCAGCTTCAGTGAAGGGCGCACCTTTCGCCTCGCCCTGCGCTTGCTGCGTCAGATCCCAGCGGGCGATGAGAAGAAGCTTGGGCTGGTGGCGCGTTGTGAACGATGCGGTGCTCAACGGGTGCAGCCTCTGCTGAAGCTCAGCGGCTGGCCTGCTTGTCATTGCGTGGACGGTCAGGGGAGGTGGAGCATCAGTGGCCCTTTGTGGATTGGTCCTCTGCAGGAAGAGCCTCTTTTGCAGCAGCTCATTGCCGATGCCCAAGACCTTGGTCTTCAGCAGATCAGCCCTGTCACCCTGCGCTTGTTATGGCGCCTGCAGGCGGATCCGGGGGATTGCCCCACGGTCTGGCCTACAGATGAGCTGGCCTCGCGATTGGGAGGCGGTGGGCCGCCAGCCCTCGCTCGACTGGTGCAGGCGCTCCATGCCGAGGGCTACCGCGCAAGTGCCAGTGGAGTCATGCCAGCACAGGTTCGAACCGATGCGGAATTGCCGCAGCTGTTACAGATCTGCACCAGCCTGCGGGGGGAAGGGATTTAAATGGGCGTGCGATCGCTTTGCCCAGACCATGGCTGCTGAGATTTTTGGAACTGCTGCGATCTTCTGGGTGTTGATTCCCATCGGCCTCGCTGGTGGTGCTCTGCTGCTGAAACTGCAGGGCGACGACTGAAGCAGTCGCTTTGAAGCGGGGGCCATTAGGCTCCCCTCTTCGCGAGGAAGGCGCCGATGCAAGTGCTTGTGGTGGGTGGCACGGGCACCCTGGGACGACAGATCGCCCGTCGTGCCATCGATGCCGGCCACCAGGTGCGTTGCATGGTGCGGGCGCCCCGCAAAGCTGCTTTTCTTCAGGAATGGGGTTGTGAGTTGACCCGTGGCGACCTGCTCGAACCAGACAGCCTGGATTACGCCCTTGAAGGCGTCGATGCCGTTATCGATGCGTCCACAAGTCGGCCCAACGATCCACGCAGCATCTACGTGACGGATTGGGACGGAAAGCTCAATCTGCTTCGTGCCTGCGAAAGGGCTGGTGTCAAGCGTTTTGTCTTTCTCTCCTTGCTGGGAGCCCATCAACATCGCGATGTTCCATTGATGGACATCAAGGCCTGCACGGAGAAGCTGCTGGAGTCATCGGATCTGGATTACACGATCCTGCAGGGTGCTGCGTTCATGCAGGGGGTGATCAGCCAGTTCGCCATCCCTGTTTTGGAGAGCCAAACCGTTTGGGTCAGTGGCAGCCCTACGGCCATTGCCTACATGAACACCCAGGACATGGCTCGATTCGCTGTTGCGGCTCTCGAGCGGCCGGAGACCGTTCGCAGTACCTACCCGGTCGTCGGGCCTAAGCCCTGGAATACCGGTGAACTGGTGCAGCTGTGCGAACGCTGCAGTGGCAAGACGGCCAGGGTGTTTCGGGTTCAGCCCTTCTTGATCAACCTGATGCAGGGTGTGGCCTCCTTCTTTGAGCCTGCCGTCAACGTGGCGGAGCGGCTTGCATTTGCAGAGGTCACCGGTAGCGGTCAGACCCTCGACGCTCCGATGCAAACCAGCTACGCAGCGTTTGGTCTCGACGAATCCGAAACCACCGAGATGGAGAGTTACATCAGTGAGTACTACGACACGATCTTGAAGCGTTTGCGTGAGATGGAAGCGGATCTCGACAAGGACGCGAAGAAAAAGCTCCCCTTCTGAACCTTGATACTCCTTGGTTCTTTTGTACTATCGCCTTAATTGATCCTTTTCTGATGGCTGTCGCTCAGCTCAAAAATCTGCAGCGGCGTCTGCAATTGTTGTCGGATGAAGCAGAACAGGGTCTCAACCGTGTTTGCGGTCATGAGTTGTGGAAGTCGGTGGGGCCCGATGCGGTTGATGGTGTGGCGGATCCGGACCGTCGCGCCGAGGCCAACTACTGGTACGGCCAGTGGAATGTGGTGCGTGAGCTGCAGGAGGCCATTGGCTGATGGCTGAGTCGTGTTGTCCTCCCTCTCAGCCCCAGTCTCTGGATCAAACACAGGCTGTTGAAGCCCGTTACGGAGCCGCTGCACACGAGCAGGAAGCCTGCTTGTGCACCCCGGTTGGCTTCGACCCTGCCCTGCTGAGAGTGATTCCCGATGCTGTTGTCGAGCGTGATTACGGCTGCGGTGATCCCACCCGGTGGGTGAAGCAGGGTGATCGTGTGCTCGACCTTGGCAGCGGCAGCGGTAAAAACGCCTTCATCTGCAGCCAAATTGTCGGCAAGTCCGGCAGCGTCACCGGTGTGGATCGCAATGACGACATGCTTGTCCTGTCGCGGTCGGCGATCCCGGTCGTGGCGTCAGCAGTGGGGTTCGACAACGTCCGTTTTGTTGATGGAGCCATCGAAGCCCTTGATGCGCCTGCTGCCGGGGGAGAGCCCCTGATTGCCGATGCCTCGATGGATGTTGTGCTGAGCAACTGTGTGCTCAATCTGGTGAATCCATCCTCCCGCTACAGGCTTCTGGCCAACATTCGCCGGGTTCTTGCTCCCGGCGGACGGGTTGCCATTAGCGACATCGTCTGCGATCAGGTTGTGCCCCTGCGTTTGCAGCAGGACCCTGATCTTTGGAGTGGGTGTATCAGTGGCGCCTGGCAGGAGCAGGATTTCTTGGAAGCCTTCGAGGCCCTTGGTTTTGAGCAGGTTCGCTATGCAGAGCGCAGCGAAAAGCCCTGGCGCGAGGTGGAGGGCATTGCGTTTCGCGCGGTCACCCTCGTCGGTTCCCTCCCCGACAAGGGCCAGAAGAGATCGGCTTGCTGCTGATGAGCTTGTTGAGCCGCTCCTGTTCAGCACCTGTCACTGCACGCCAGTCTCCGGCTTGAAGTTCTTTCAGGTCCAGCGGTGGTCCATTGTCCATCAAGTCAATGCAGCAGCGCACCAAACGCAATGTCGGTAGTCCGACGGCCGCAGTCATGCGTCGCACTTGCCGGTTGCGTCCTTCGGTAAGTGACAGCTGTAGCCAGCTGGTGGGGATCTTGGCGCGATAACGAATGGGAGGCCTTCTATCGGGGAGTTGCGGTTGGTCGAGCCCTTGAAGCCACTGTGCTTTCGCCGGCAGGGTGCGACGGCCTTGAATGACAACACCATCCCGAAGCTGTTGCAGCTGTTCGATGGTGGGCGTGCCTTCGACTTGCGCCCAGTAGCTGCGCCAATGGCCAAAGCGTGGGTTGGTGAGGCGCTGTTGCAGGCGACCGTTGCTGGTGAGGATCAGCAGCCCCTCGCTGTCGGCGTCAAGACGCCCAGCGGCGTAGACCTGGGGCACGTCAACAAAGTCGCTCAAGCACCCCCAACGGCTCCCTTCCTCCGGCGTGAATTGACTCAAGACCCCAAAGGGTTTGTTCAGCAGCAGCGTCGTCAAGTCAGCTCGCGTTCTCTCGCATCCTCCACAGGTTGACCACGCCGACGGAGATCAGCAGCAGACCGAGATCCATGCTCAACGGGGGAAGAATCACGGCAGGGGGAGAGGGGTCGGCGTTGGAGCCTAAGGGCTCTGTTCTCTCGGCGGGGCGCAAGTGGCCTTCTAAACTGATACCAGCAAGACAGAATTGGCTACCGACGCATGATCGAAACCTCGGGCGTGATCGAGAAGGAACAGGGCAACGGGTTCTATCTGGTCACCCTCGAGCAGCCTGCAGGCCACCAATGCCTTTGCAGAGCGGCTGGAAAGCTCACCAAGTTTCGAATCAAATTGCTCGCCGGTGACAAGGTTCTGGTGGAAATCAGCCCCTATGACCTCACCCGTGGCCGCATCACTTATCGGGAACGCAATGCGGGTGCTCCTGGTGGTCGTCCCGGTGGAAACCGCCCCGGTGGACCTCGCCGTCGTTGATGTCCGCTGCCCTCAGGCGGCAGCCTGAAGGCAGGATTCAATCGCAGCCTTGAATTCGCTGCGCTGCTTGACGCCGCGCCATTGCTTCACCATCGCTTTCTGGTGGAACAGCTGAACTGTGGGTGTGCCATTGACCCCTGCCTGTTCAGCGATCTGCTGATCAGCTTCGATGTCGATGACAACAGCCTGGGCAGATCCATTCAGCTCTTCAATCACCCGTCGCAGCTGAGGCTTCAGCACGTGGCAAGGGCCGCAGCTTGGTGAGGTATAGATCACAAGCAGAGGCTTCGTGCTGTCGTGATAAAGCTTGCGCAGGGCAAAGCTTCCCTTCTGCCATAGACCTTGAGGGTCGTAGGTCGCTTCTGTGGTGACCTCCACGTTGACCGGACGTTCCGCCACCGCTGGCTCCACGTCTTGGCGTTGCACCCGGGTTGCCAGGTTGTGATGGCTTAGCCAGCGCTCTGCTGCCAAGGCTGCTTTGCAGCCACTTCCGGCTGCGGTGATGCCCTGACGCCATTCAGCATCAGCCACATCGCCGGCAGCGAAGACGCCCTCCAAGGACGTTTCCGGACGCCCCACTTCCGTTTTCAGATAACCCTTCTCATCGAGATCAAGTTGCCCCTGAAGCAGATCAGTGTTGGGGGTGTGGCCAATGGCATAGAAGAGCCCTTTGACAGCAAGGCTCTGAGAACTGCCTTCATTGCGATCCCGCAGGGTCATCGACTGCATCCAGTCATCTCCGCTGACGTCAACGATCTCGCTGTTCCAGTGCACGGTGATGGCGTCATTGGCCAAGACCCGATCAGCCATGGCTGCGCTGGCACGGAGTTTGTCCGAGCGCACCACCAAATGGACGTGGCTTCCGTATTTGGTGAGGTACACCGCTTCCTCGCAGGCGGAATCTCCGCCGCCGACCACGGCAAGCTCCTCGTTGCGGAACTGCGGCGTGGCCCCGTCACAGATCGCGCAGGCGCTGATGCCCTTGCTCCAAAAGGCACTCTCTGACGGAAGTTTGAGACGGTTTGCACTGGCTCCGGTGGCGATCACCAGGGCATGGGTGTGGATGGTCTGACCGTCGACTTCAATGCGATAGGGCTTCGACGTCAGATCAATGCTGTCGGCATCGGCTTCCAGCAGGTGGGTGCCCCAACGAACAGCCTGGGACTTCATCAGATCCATCAGGTCAGGACCGAGAACACCATCCGGAAAACCGGGAAAATTCTCGACATGAGTCGTGGTCATCAACTGTCCGCCGGGGATACCCCCGCGTTGAAAGCCGGTGATCAGCAGCGGTTGCAGGTTGGCGCGTGCTGCATAGATGGCCGCCGTATAACCGGCTGGGCCTGAACCGACGACAACCAGATTTTCGATGTGATCCGAACCGCCTTGAACCACCGCTAAAGCGAACTGACTATGAGTTAAATCTAAAGCCCTGCTTGAGCCAGTGGTGGGTTGTAACCCGAAAAAAGATGTATCAGGCTTGGGGGAATTTAAGGTTGTTTTTAGATTTCAACCTGGGAATCGTTGGACGTTGGGTCGTGAATCGGCCGACGCTTGCTTGGATTGCGCGGAACGGCCAAAACATTGGCCTCAAGCATCTCTATGTTTTCTCCTATGCAAGTGATCCACTCGCAGAATTCTTGGGTGATGGCATAACTGTCTTCATAGCGCTCTTCCTTGTCCAGGACAGCGATGCGCGTGGATGCCCAGCCGCTTGCAACGATGACCCGGCGTTCCATTGCGGCATCCATAACTGACTCCTCGATGTTGATCAGGTTGACGGATCGGGGGTCCCATTCGGCCCATCCATTCGCACAAGTTCGCATTTTTCTCTGACCAAAGCTGTGTTCAGCGCTGCAAAAAAGTGGGCAATTCGGGTGTTTTCAGGCGGATCACCGCACCGGCTCCATCTTCAACCGCTTCGAGGGGAAGGCTGGGGCCGCGCCATGGCCCAACACCCTGCAGGTCATCCTGGGAGTCCTGGCCCTGAGGGCGCAGAACGTAAGGCTCTGCCACCGACCATGACCGTGCGTAGTCCATGAGCAGTGGGTCTGCCGGAGCGAAGATGAAGGAGGCTTCTCGGGGGATGGCTTCGCAGGCGGCTAGCTCTGGTGTCATCCGCACGGCCCGGGTGATGCCCTGCACAAAACGGCTGCGGGTCACAACGGTGGTCAGATAGGCAACCACCCTTAGGCGTGGTGCATCAAAGCCTTCCGCGCACATGTCAATGCTCACAAGCCAATCGGCACTCCCGCTTTGGAAGGCGTTCAAGCGTTCCGTCGCTTGGGGGCTCTGGGAATGAATCAGCTCCACCCGGTTGCCGTCTTCAATCAACACCCGGCTGATGGCCTCGGCGTGATTGATGTCGCGGGCGATGACAAGGCCAGCTGACTGTGGCTGACGCTCCTGAAGTTGATTCAGTTTCTGCTGCGCTCTCAGCAGCACCTGCTGGCCAATGCTGCTGCTGTCGGCTAGGCGTATGGCGCGACGCAGGTTGCGAGCACGCCAGCTTTCCCGCTGTTCGGACGAAAGGGGGGAAACGTCGCGATCGGGTAGTCCCTCGCGGCTGTGTTCTACCCAGCCGTCTTGAAAGCGGAACTCCAGGGGGCGGACATCCCCTGCCGCGATCAGGTCCCTTGGTTCCACGCAGAGATCCGGACGGATCTGCTCGACCCAGCCACCGTCGTCCAGTTGAACCCGGATTCGACGGGCGGCGCAGAACCTCAGGTTGTCGGCACGAAAGGGGGTTCCTGTGAGTCCCAGACGCAGGCTGACGGTGTTGGTCAGCTCCAGAAAGGTCTGCCCCCAGGCTGTTGCGTCCGGTTCGTCGGGATTGACGCCGAGATGGTGTGCCTCATCGGCGATCGCCATGCAGGCGCTTGTGCCCCATTCCTCAAGACGTGCTCGCAGCGCGTCGCGTTGACGACCCGCACCCTGATATGTCACCAAAAGACCGTCTGCTCTAAGGCTCTGTTCCGGCGTGCAGGGCCACTCCTCCAGCCGCAAGCCGAGACGAGCAGCGGCTGATTTCCATTGATTCAGGATTGAGGTGCGGTGGCAGAAGACCACGAAATGGTTCAGCCGGCCTAGATCCCGCATCGCGCGGAATCCCAGCAGGGCACCCAGTGTTTTCCCCGCTCCTGGGCCTGCAAACACAAGAAGGTCGCGGCTGCTGCCCTGAAGCTCAAGCCTGCGTCGCAGGAGTTGGATCAGCTGTTGCTGCCATTGTCTTGGTTGGACAGGTACTGGGTCCTGATCGGTGTTGACCTTGGACGGGAGGTTGAAGCTGACGGCTGAGATATCGCCCCCCCGGGAAGATGAGTCTTTTTAACCATTCTTTTGCGCCGTGGCATCTCTACCGTCCGGCCATCAGCTCCATCGGGATCGGGTCCCGCCCATCGCCATGGCCCAACGCTCCTTCTTCAGCAGCCCTCTCGATCAGCATCGCGATCAACTGGATGGCTGTTGGGAACTCGATTGCGACATCGACCCATTGATTCTTCGAGCGCGCGTTCTGCATCGCCGCGGAGAGCTGAGCTGGGCCCTTGGACTTGAACAGGAAGTGCTGCCGATCGTTTGATTCGGCAGCACGTTTTGGCGCCAGAGCCTTGCTTCAGAGCGCTTCAGCGTGGTTAACCACCAAGTGTTCCACTTCCATTAAGGCCTCTTCTGAGGCGGAGCGAGCGGCCTTGAAATCCCCCTTCGCTGAGTTCAGCATCTGCTCAGCAAGCCGATCCAGCAGCTCTTCCCGGCGTTCCTCAAGCATCGCCACGATTTCGGTTTCCACAAGCGTGCGGACCGCCTGGATGCGCAGGTCATCGTTCTCCGCTTCTGCAAATGTGCCCTGCACGAGTTCCTGGATGAACAGGCGGTGCACTTCGCTGCTGCGCAGAAAGCTTTCCGTGGCGTTGATCATCCCGTCAACCAGGGTTCGATCGGGCTCGCATTCGCCGTCATTCAACTTGAATTCCCAGTCGAGGTGCCGCCGCTGCCAGCCGGCCGTGTGCAGGCTGGGCATCACGCTTTGGGAGAAGGTGTCGACGGAGATTTCATAGATCCGCTCCGCCAGCCGTTCACACCAGTCCTTGCCGTGCAACTGGAGGGTGGACTGCATGGTTTCCCGTTCAACGGCGTGGCCGCCGTGGTGGCTGTGACAGAGGCCGTCGGGACACTCGATTGCGCTGAGACCCATGAGGAGCACAGAGGATGCACTTCACGTAGCAAGAGCAACAGAAGAGGGGGGCTTTCTTCAGGAAGCTTCCTGATGGCGAGAGGGTGACCCCGTAAGTAACCTCACTTGGGTCGGTGGTTGTGTTCCCCTTGCCCAGACTTCTGATACCGGTGGAGTCGACACCGGAAGAAACCCGGGTTGCGGCAACGCCCGACACGGTCAAAAAATTCATTTCGTTGGGCTGCAATGTGGCAGTCGAACGCGGAGCCGGTACAGCCTCCGGCTACCTCGATGAGGCTTATGCCCAGCAGGGTGCGGATTTGATCCATGCCGGAGATGCATCGGCCTGGAGTCAGGCGGATGTTCTGCTCTGTGTTCAATCGCCGAGCGAAGCCGGCCTAGCCCGCCTTCGCCAGGGAGCGTTGGTGGTTGGTCTGCTCTCCCCCTACGCCAACGAAGACCTAACGGCAGGCCTTCAGCGCGGCGGTCTCTCTGCCATGGCGCTCGAACTGCTGCCGCGGATCAGCCGGGCTCAGTCTGCGGATGCTTTGTCCTCCCAGGCCAACATCGCTGGCTACAAGTCGGTGTTGCTGGCTTCCGCTGCTCTGGATCGTTACTTCCCGATGCTGATGACGGCAGCGGGCACCGTTCAACCTGCAAAGGTTGTGATTCTTGGAGCTGGTGTGGCGGGCCTTCAAGCGGTCGCCACAGCCCGCCGCCTCGGTGCAGTCGTTTACGTCAGTGACATCAGGCCGGCGGTCAAAGAGCAGGTTGAATCGCTCGGCGCCCGTTTCATTGAGCCACCTGAGTTGGAAGACAAGCCGTCTGAATCCGGCGGTTATGCCAAACAGGCCTCCGATGCATTCCTGGCTGCTCAGCGACAGCAGCTGTCTGATCAACTGGCTGAGGCCGATGTGGCCATCTGTACCGCCCAGGTGCCCGGTCGCCGTGCTCCGCGCCTGATCAGTGAAGACATGCTCGATCGGATGCGTCCAGGCGCTGTGGTGGTTGACCTGGCGGTGGCCCAGGGCGGTAACTGCGCCGACACCGTGCCTGGTCAGACCGTGGACCGTAAGGGTGTGAAGCTGATTGGCGGCAATGATCTGCCCTGCAGCGTTCCCAATCACGCCAGTGCGCTCTACGCCCGCAATCTCTTGGCTCTGTTGGAGCCCACCATGAAGGACGGTGTCCTCAACCTCGATCCCGAGGATGAACTGATCGCCGGCTGTTTGATCGCCCAGGACGGCACCATCCGTCGTGGCGACGTCCTTACCCCAGGTGCCAACTGATGTTTGTTGAATTCCTTTGGGTTCTCCTGCTTGGCAGCCTGCTTGGGCTGGAGCTGATCGGCAAGGTCCCCCCCACCCTTCACACTCCGTTGATGAGTGGTGCTAATGCCATCTCGGGCATCACCGTTCTGGCAGCGCTCACCGCGATCATCAAGGCGGGCGATAACACCGTGGTGTTGCTGCTCGGCTCCGTCTCGCTGGGCTTTGCCCTGTTCAACGTGATCGGGGGCTTCCTCGTGACCGACCGCATGCTGGCCATGTTCAGCCGCAAGCCTGCTCGCAAGGAGAACCGCTGATGTCTGACCTTCTGAAATACGCGATTGAGCTGGTTGCGGTTCTTTTGCTGGCCCTCGGCATCAAGGGGCTCTCTAAGGTGCGTTCAGCCCGGGGTGCCAATCAGCTGGCGGCTGTGGCCATGGGCCTAGCGGTGCTTGGTCTGCTGATCAACTATCTCGGCACCACCGGCATCAGCAGCGCGGCCTGGGTCTGGATCATTGCCGGCACTCTGGTGGGTGGTGTGCTCGGAGCCATCACCGCCCAGCGGGTGCCGATGACCTCGATGCCAGAGACGGTCGCCCTCTTCAACGGCTGCGGAGGCATGTCCTCGTTGCTGGTGGCATTGGCTGCTGCGCTCTATCCGGTGGCCCTTGATGCGGCGGGCCCTGTGGCCGTGGTGTCCATCGTTGTGTCTGTCTTCGTGGGTGCGATCACCTTCACAGGCTCCATCGTGGCCATGGCCAAGCTGCAGGGCTGGCTTTCCACGCCTGCTTGGATGCAAAGCAAGGGCCGTCATGTCGTCAACATCGCGCTGGCGGTGGCATCCCTCGTGGGTGCCATTGAGATGCTGCGCAACGCTGATTCAGGTACGGGCCTCTGGCTTCTGATGGCGGCCTCCGGCCTGCTGGGGATCGGAGTGACGCTGCCCATCGGCGGGGCTGATATGCCCGTGGTGATTTCGCTGCTGAACAGCTATTCGGGTGTGGCTGCGGCCGCCGCCGGTTTCGTGGTGGGAAGCCAGTTGCTGATCGTGGCGGGTGCCATGGTCGGCGCCGCCGGCCTGATCCTCACCCAGGTCATGTGCAACGGCATGAACCGTTCTCTGGTGTCTGTTCTGTTTGGTGGAGCTCTTGGTGCGACCACTGCCACAGGTGGTGGTGGCGAATACACCAACATCACCAGCTGCAGCGTTGAGGAATGCGCCCTCACCCTGGAGGCTGCTGAACGGGTGGTGATAGTTCCTGGTTATGGCTTGGCTGTGGCCCAGGCGCAGCACACGCTGCGGGAAGTGACCCGCGTGCTGGAGAGCGCCGGCATTGATGTGGCCTATGCCATCCACCCTGTGGCTGGTCGCATGCCCGGCCACATGAACGTGCTCCTGGCTGAGGCGGATGTGCCTTACGAGCAGCTCCAGGAGATGGACCAGATCAATCCCGAGTTCCCTGCTACTGATGTGGTGCTCGTGCTGGGGGCGAATGACGTGGTCAATCCCCAGGCCAAGAGTGATCCCAATTCGCCGCTATACGGCATGCCCGTGCTGGATGTGCAGGATGCACGCACGGTGTTCGTGGTCAAACGGGGCATGAGTGCCGGCTACTCCGGCATCAAGAACGATCTGTTCGAGCTCGCTAACACCTCGATGTTGTTTGGGGATGCGAAAAAGGTTCTTGGCGACCTCTTGGTGGAACTCAAAGATCTGGGTCTGGGCAAGAAGTGATGGGCCGCGGCGTGGATAACCCCCAGCTGCGTGAGCGGCTGGGGGTTGCCTCGTTTCAACAGCGCTGGCCGTGGATTGGTGGCGATCTGCAAACCCTGCGAGACACCCTGCGCGAGGTGGATCTTCCCCACGATCAAGGGGTTCCGATTCCAATCCCTGTGCCTGCCTTGCCCAGTGGAGCTGCCGCTGCTGGGGCCTTGTTGGCGCTGCTTGATCAGCCTGAAGGGGAAGCCAGAGGCCTGGTGTTGCTTCTGCACGGGCTGGGGGGATCCAGCTCTCGTGAAGGCCTAAGGCGGATGGGTGTGGCTTTGCAGGCTGCAGGTTTTGCAGTGCTGCGGCTGAATCTGCGCGGTGCTGATCCCGGCCGGCATCTGGCGGGTGGTACCTACGCAGCGCGCTGCAACAGTGATCTGCTGCCGGTGATTGCGCGGGCACGAGCGTTGGCGGCGGGACGCCCGCTGCTGGGGGCAGGCATCTCCTTGGGCGGCACGATGCTTCTCAATGCCTGTCTGGCATCGCCCGGTGTGCTCGATGGCCTTTTTTGTGCAAGCAGTCCGCTTGATCTGGCGGCCTGCAGTGCCTCGATCGAACGGCCGCGCAATCGGATCTATCAACGCTGGCTGCTCAAGCGGTTGGTGCGACAAACCTTGGCAGATCCCTTTGGGGTGAGCAGCCAGGAGGAGTCCACGCTGCTGACGACGCCACCACGTTCAATCCGTGCCTTCGACAGCGCCGTGACAGCTCCACGTTGGGGATTCTCGGATGTGGAGGCGTACTACCGCGAGGCCTCACCCCTTCAGCATCTGCTGTCGCACTGTGATGTGATGCCGCCCACGCTGCTGCTGCAGGCACTCGACGACCCCTGGGTTCCCGCTTCAGCTGCCATGGATCTGGCTGAGGGTTTGCCTCCCGAGGCTGGTATAAGCACATTGTTCACCCGAAAGGGGGGGCACAACGGATTTCACGGGCATGGCGGCTGCTGGGGGGATCAGTTGGCGGCAGCCTGGCTTGGCATGGTTGCTCGAGGTATTTGACCATCTGTTTTGTGGCTTGGTCCTGCGTCGAAATCGCTAAGGAGATGTCGGCTTAGATGCTATTAATCCTGAGCGACATATCGGTTATATCTGCAAAACTTACTTGCTTTTGAGTGCTTTGATGTATAAGGATAAGGGTGGAAATTAAAAATATATGTGTTCTTGCTTCCGCTTCAGAACCCAGCCTCGAATTAAATGAAATGGATCTAGATTTTCTGGTTTTCTGTGGGTTTGCGAGAGTATTTCTAAATTAAGGTAAACCCACCTAGAAGTAAAACGCTTTGTCAGAGGGGTTTTGATAGACAGCTCCACCGCATCTTGTCGCAATCCTCCAAAGAGCTTTATGGATTGGGGTGGGGTCGTATCGCACCAGCTCGGGAAATCTTTGCCTCAACAGATTTGTTCCGTGCCAAGCGTTGTAGTGGGGAATCGATGAGTTGACGTGATGACAAACGTGAGTGGATCCGATCCCGTGGTGCAGAAGATTCAGGATGGGTCCGTAAGGGCGGTCAACCGTCTGAAGGGCTCCCTTCGGCCAAGACCATGTTTCATTTGAAAAATGAGGAATATCGCTATTCGTGTGTTGTAGCCAGGTGTATGTTGTCAGCCACATGTTGATTACCATGTATGGCAATCCATACAGACAGAGCACTCGAAGTGGGGAATATTGTATCGACGCTGCAATCAAGAAAGAAACCATGGCCAGCAAGCCAAGATTGGAACGGATCATCCATTTTTTGAATGTTTCAGGAAACAAGCGGCGCTTTCCGTTGGTGATTCGCTTGCCATTCCAAAAATGAGATGTAGGAGAGTCGTAGTCTTCCCCGCCAGTTGCTCCAAAAAATAGATAGAGCTGCCAGCCGATAACGAGATGGTTGAAGAGAGAGATAATCCCGAAGATGACTGGATGCAGGTTTTGCTTCAGCTGTTCTGTGGTTTTTCCTAATGTTGACGTTGCCCTTGGCGGTACGTGGGTTTCTCCTTTCTCAAGGTGATTGCAGTGGGCGTGATGTACGGCATGGCTATGGGCCCAGCTGTAGTAAGGCACAAGGAGAA
This sequence comes from Synechococcus sp. MU1611, assembly GCF_020514255.1. NCBI lineage: Bacteria > Bacillati > Cyanobacteriota > Cyanophyceae > Synechococcales > Synechococcaceae > Synechococcus > Synechococcus sp. MU1611. The sequence continues at coordinate 95,708 of NZ_VTLC01000001.1, forward strand.
TGCTATGGAGAGCAAACCCCACGCCCCCTTCGATCCGACGATTGGGGTGAAAGGCGTGATGGCCGCACTCATGGGCAATGACCCAGCAGCCCATCGCAATGGTGCCGGTAACAGCTCCATAGAGAAGCCACAAAGGTGTGGCTGCGGCAGAAAGTGGGATGAGCGTTCCAACGCCAACTGCCAAGGACGAAAGTCCGACTGACATCACCAAACTCATCCACGCCTTGAAAGGGCTCAACTTGGAGAGCTCTGGTGGCAAGGTTTTCAGCAACTCCGCTTTTGTCGGATAGGCGGCTGATTTGTGAGTGCATTCAGAGGCCGTTTTTGTTGGTCTGATCGTTGCTGCAAATGCCAATCGAGAGCCTCAGGACAAGCGAGAAGTGATCAACGCTTAAGGTTTTCATCATAGTTGTTCGTCTCGCCAGCTGTGGGTGCTGTCGAGTGATAGGTGCTGGTTACTGCTCTGGAGGTCCCCTCACTCAGTTGCCAGGCAAAAACTGGAGTATTTGATCAATTCTTCTTGCGCTTTCTTGTTTCTGGCAGGAGCTATGGTGACACTTGTTAGTGTATAGAATTATATGTGCTAAGTTGATATTTGCTCTGCGAAGGAAGAATGTGTAGGGCCTAATGGTGTTTTTTTTAGGATCCATTCTTCGACGGGTTGTTGGTCGATAATGTGTTTTTGAATAATTTTTTTTATCCTGCTGGGCGACACTTCTGCGTACCAAATTCCGTCTGGCCAAACAACAAGAATGGGTCCACGCTCACACACCCTGAGGCAATCAACTTTGCTCCTTAGGACAATCCCTTCAGGGCGTTGCGTGTTTTCTAAGTCCAGCTCACGAACAACGCTTTTCAGTTCATTCCAGGTTTGTGAACCCAGGGCAGGATCGCAGCATTTGGCCTTGTTGGCGGTAGCGCAGAGCAGAAGGTGGTGACTGACCCGTTGCATGCTTAAGCGGCGAGAGCTCCCACGGGCAAGCGGGTCACACCCCGATCCACCTGTTCACGCACCGCGGTTCGGGCCCACTGATCCACCCGCAGCACATCGTCCAGTTGCGGCTGGGTCATCAAGTCGGCTTTATGCCGCTCACAGGCTGCCTCGATCACCGTTGGGATATCCAAGAAGTGAATTCTCTCCTCAAGGAACTGCGCCACGGCTTCTTCGTTGGCGGCATTCATCACCGCAGGCATCGTGCCACCGGCGCGACCGGCGGCATAGGCCAGTTCCATGCAGGGGTACTTGGCGGGGTCAGGTGCGCGGAAGGTGAGCTGGCCGATTTCGGTGAGATCCAGCCGGCGCCATGGCGTCTCCAGGCGAGACGGCCAGCTCAGGCAGTAGAGGATCGGCAGCTTCATGTCGGGCCAACCCAGCTGGGCCAGGACTGACGAATCCGCCAGCTCGATCATGGAATGGATGATGCTCTGGGGATGGATCACGATCTCAATGTGGTCGTAATCCAGGCCGAACAAATAGTGGGCTTCGATCACCTCCAGGCCTTTGTTCATCAGGGAGGCTGAATCCACGGTGATCTTGCGGCCCATGCTCCAGTTGGGATGACTGGTGGCATCGGCCACGGTTGCCTTCTCCAGGTCAGCTGCCTTCCAGTCGCGGAAGGCGCCGCCGGATGCCGTTAGCTGAATCCGGCGCAGCCCCGGTGTGGGCACTCCTGTAGAAAGCCGTGCGTTTTCAGCCCAGGGGGTTCCCTGCAGGCACTGGAAAATGGCCGAGTGTTCCGAATCAGCTGGCAGCAGCCTGCTGCCGCTCTTCTTCAACTCCGGCAACACCACGGGTCCGGCAGCAATCAGCGTCTCCTTGTTGGCCAGGGCCAGGTCTTTGCCTGCTCGCACCGCCGCCAGGGTCGGTAACAATCCGGCGCAACCAACAATGCCCGTCACCACGAGGTCAGCGCTGTCCCATGCGGCAGCGACATTGAGGCCGTCAGCGCCCCCAACCAGCTTCGGCGTATGGCTGGCTGCAACGCCCGCATCCTTAAGCCGCTCCTGCAGATCCGGCAGCAGATCGGCATCGGCCAGGGCCACCACTTCAGGGCGATGCCTCTGGATTTGTTGAACCAGAAGATTCAGGTTGCGGCCGGCCGTGAGTGCCACAACCCGGAACTGATCGGGGAATTCCTCAGCGATCTGAAGGGTCTGGGTGCCGATGGAGCCCGTGGATCCCAGCACGCTGATGGCTTTCACGCTGATCCGGCAGTTGCGACAAGTCTCCCACCAGGACTGTTAATCGCTGGCAAGCTGGCGGACAGCTTGTTTAGAGCGCATGGCGAAGGAACAGTGGCGATCGGGACTGGGCTTTGTCTTGGCGGCTGCGGGTAGTGCCGTTGGGCTGGGCAACCTCTGGGGCTTTGCCTACCGCGCATCTCAGGGGGGTGGCGGCGCCTTTCTGTTCCTGTATGTAGTGATTGTGCTCTTGGTCTGCCTGCCGGTGCTGGTGGCAGAAATGGTGCTGGGTCGCAGCACCGGCCAGAGCCCTCTTCTTGCGCCGGTGACGGCGGCTGGTCGTCGCTGGCAGCCCATGGGCTGGCTGTTCGTGCTGGCTGCCAGTGGAATTCTTGCCTTCTACGCAGTGCTGATGGGCTGGACCGGGGCGACACTTGTACAGACCCTGACGCAGGGACTTCCTGCGGATATCGCCTCAGCTGAAGCATTTTTCGCGGGTCTCAGTGGCGGACGTTCCGCCTTGATCGGCCAGCTTCTGAGTCTGGTGGCGACTGCCGGCGTGGTGGCTGCCGGCGTGCGCGGAGGAATCGAGCGTTTGTCCCGCTGGGGCCTGCCACTGCTGTTCGTTCTGCTGATCGGCCTTGCGGTTTGGGCCGCTGGCCTTGAGGGCGCCTCGGAGGGCTACCGGACCTTCCTGCTGCGCTGGGATAACAGTCAGTTGCGTGACCCCACCACGATTCGTAATGCCTTCACGCAGGCCTTCTTCTCGATTGGGACGGGAATCGGTTGCATCCTTGCCTACTCGGCCTATCTGAGCAGGCGTGCCCACCTGCCGCGGGAAGCCGTGGCGGTGGTTGGGATGGACACCGCTGTGGGATTGCTGGCCGGAATGGTCACCTTCCCCGTGGTGATGAGTTTTGGCCTTCAGGATGTGATCAGCGGCTCGACCCTGGGCACGATCTTTATCGCTTTGCCCACTGGCCTGGGGTCGCTTGGCTCCACAGGCCAGGTGGTGGCTGTGCTCTTTTTCGCCTTGGCCCTCATTGCTGCGATCACCTCAGCTGTGTCCCTACTGGAGGTCCCGGTGGCATGTCTGATCGATCGACTGGGTTGGAGTCGAGCTCGGGCCGTCTGGGTGTCCACGGCCTTGATCTTTGTGGCCGGGCTTCCGGCGGCCACCTCCATGGAGGTTCTGGGCTGGATGGACTCCGTGTTTGGGGGGTTATTGCTGATTCTTGGTGGGTTGCTGCTGGCGTTGTTGCTGGGCTGGGTGCTTCCGGAGCGCTTTCAGGAGGAGCTCACCCATTCAGGCAGCCCACTCTGGTTGAAGCGCTTTCTGCTGGTGATGCTGCGTTGGATTTCGCCGCCCGTGATTGCCTTCGGTCTGGTGATAAGCGTGATCGACCTGATGTCTAGTTGAAGGATTCGCTGGGCCCGAAGCTGGCCTCCAACTGCTTTGAGGCGAGCGTGATCTCGCGCAGAAAGCAGATCGCTGCTGAGGTGAGCATCAGCATGGCGGCCACGAACAGCGGTGCCACAACCATCGAAAGGTTGATCTGCAGGGCAACCGTCAGAAAAATCACGGCAACAACCGTTGAAATCAACAGGGTTGACAGGGTGAGAAGCCCAATGGCACGCACCACTAACCGCATGCGCTGACGAATCACCCTGAATTCAGCCTGCTCGTCGCAGTCCAGCTCCTGGCAGCGACGTTTCAGCTCTCTGGCTCGATCCACGCTGCGGCTCAACCGTCCAGACAGCACATTCATCATCGCCCCGATACCAGCTAGGAGAAACACCGGCGAAACCGAGAGCTGAATGGCTTTCAGCAGTGTCTCCGCTGGTGCCGCGCTCATGGCTCACCAGGGGGATTGAGCATGGATTCCATTTTGCGAATCCTCAGCAGCATCTTGTCCCATACCTCCGCTTTCCAGGCTTGCTCCGCATCGCCACTGGATTCAGCCAATTGCCGCTGAGTTGCGAGCTTGGCGTCGAGGTCTTCGCCCGCATCCAGGGCTTTCATCAGCTCCATTTCCAGCTTGGCGGTTTCCATGAAATTCAGCTTTTTCAGCCAGAGCATGGGGAGAGAGGACGGTGTGCTTTTCAGTCTGCCGGGATCAGGAGCGGATCCACTCCGTCACACCGCCGGGTTTGTCGATCAGCTCCACACCCTTGGCAGCGAGCTCATCCCGGATCCTGTCGGCTTCTGCGTAGTTCTTCGCGGCTTTGGCAGCCTTTCTGTCTGCGATGGCCGCATCAATCGCGCTGTCATCGAGGTTCGAGGCCGCCTCTGCTTCTGTGCGCAGTCCCAACACCGCCGCCAGTTGGCGTAGGAGCTGCCAGCGACCCTGGAGGGCGTTCAACTCCGGCTCAGGCAGTGCGGCGTCCTCGCCCCGTTCCAGCCGGTTGGCAAGGGCCCGGAGGGGCTTGGCCAGATCGAACAGAACAGCCAGTCCCCCCGAGCTGTTGAGGTCATCATCCATGGCGCTGATGAAGCGTTGCTCAAGCTCAATCAGAACGGTGTCGGTGGGACCGCCATCGGCATTCACGGCTCCCTCCTGCAAGGGTGCGGCGGAGCTCCAGCCGAGGCTGTCGCCATGGCGATCGCTAAGACCCAGTGCCGCGTTGAGCCCCTTCCAGCCGGTGGCCGCGGCATCCAAGGCATCCGCGGTGAAATCAAGCGGCTTGCGGTAGTGCGCTTGAAGTACAAACAGGCGCAGGGTCATCGCCGAGACCCCGCTCTCCAGCAGCGCGCGGATGGTGGTGAAGTTGCCGAGGGATTTGCTCATCTTCTGCCCGCCGACATTGACCATGCCGTTGTGCATCCAGATCCGGGCCAGGTCTTGGCCTGTAGCTGCTTCGGATTGGGCTATCTCGTTCTCGTGGTGCGGGAACACCAGGTCGGCGCCACCGAGGTGGATGTCGATTGTGTCTCCGAGCTCCGCCCGCACCATGGCTGAGCATTCGATGTGCCAGCCAGGGCGTCCCTCACCCCAGGGGGAGGGGAAGCTGGGTTCTCCGGGTTTGGCCCCTTTCCATAGCGCGAAATCGAAGGGGTGTTTCTTGCGGGCCTCTTCGGCATCGGCAACGCGACCAGCTGCATTGTCCTGTTGTTCGCCCAAATCGCGGCCGCTGAGCTTGCCGTAACCGGCATGCTTCATCACTGCGAAGTACACATCCCCTTCAGCGCTGTAGGCCGCACCTTTGGCTTCCAGTTCGCCGATGAGATTGCGGATCCCATCCAGGCACTGAGTGGCGCGGGGCATGCGGTCAGGCCGCAGGATTCCAAGAGCATCCATGTCCTGATGGAAGGACTCGATGTTCCGCTCGCTGACGGCCGTCATCGTGGAGTTCTCCTCATCGGCGCGTTTGAGGATCTTGTCGTCGATGTCGGTGAAGTTCTGAACGAAGGTCACCTCGATGCCCCGCCAGATCAGATACCGCCGCAGCACATCCCAGTTGATGTAGCTGCGGGCATGGCCCAGGTGGCAGAGGTCATAGACCGTCACGCCGCAGCAGTAGATGCTCGCTTTGCCCGGTGTCAGCGGTGTGAACGGCTCGGTGCGGCGGGTGAGGGTGTTGGTGAGCCGCAAGGACACAGCCGTTCAGAAGCTGCGGCTGAGGCTACGGCCTGTTCGGTTGCGTTTATTTCGCTTCCATCCAGTTCGCGCCGACGCCGGTCTCCACCACCAAGGGCACAGTCAGCTCGACGGCCTGTTCCATGGTCTTCACCACCAGCTCTCGGAGGGCCTTCAAGGCATCCGGTGCGACTTCGAGCACCAGTTCGTCGTGCACCTGCAGCAGCAGTTGGGCCGGCAGCCCCTGACGCTGCAGGGCTGCTTGCAGCTGCACCATCGCCACTTTGATGATGTCGGCACTCGATCCCTGAATCGGAGCATTGGCCGCGGCCCGGAGTTGTTGAGCCTCCATGCCTCCGCGGCGGGCTACATCCAGATCGATCTCCAAGGGGTCCTTGCCCAGCAGTCTGCCCAAACCATTGCGGTCAAAATGGAACGGGCGCCGGCGGCCAAGGATGGTTTCCACGTAGCCGCGGCTCAGGGCAAGACGTTCCTGCAGCTCCAGGAAGGCGAACACCTTCGGGTAGCGCTGCTTGTATTTGGCCAGAAAATCCTTGGCTTCGCTCTGGTTGACGCCGGTTTCCCGTGCAAAGCGCTGGGCCCCCATGCCATAGATCACGCCGAAGTTAATGGTCTTGCCGAGGCGGCGTTCATCCGGGCTGACCTCGTCTTTATCCAACAGCAGCCTGGCGGTCAGCTCGTGCACGTCATCGCCGTTGCGGTAGGCCTCCTGCAGCACCTCTTCGCCCGAGAGGTGCGTGAGAATGCGCAGCTCGATCTGGGAGTAGTCAGCACTGAGCAGGGTCCAACCTTCCTGAGGCAGGAAGGCCTTGCGGATGCGCCGGCTGTACTCGGTGCGCACTGGGATGTTCTGCAGGTTGGGGTTGCTGCTGCTCAGCCGGCCCGTCGCCGTCACCGCCTGGTTGAAATCGGTATGGACACGCCCTGTTTCCGCCTCCACCAATTGGGGCAGGGCATCGATGTACGTGCTCTTGAGCTTGCTGAGCACCCGGTGCTCCAGCACCAGCGGCACCACGGGGTGGTCATTGCCGAGTTTCTCCAGCACGGTGGCATCGGTGCTGAAGCCGGTCTTGGTTCGGCGGGATTTCTTGCGATCCAGCCCCAGGGTGTCGAACAGCAGTTCCCCCAGCTGCTTGGGTGAGGCCAGGTTGAACTCAACGCCGGCGGCTTCTTTGGCTTCGGATTCCAACCGCTGCAGGGTGGTTCCCATTTCCTCCGAGAGGCCCTGGAGGTAGGACACATCGATCCGGATTCCGGTGGACTCCATGAGGGCCAGCACCGGTTCCAGGGGCTGCTCAACCTGTTCGAGCAGCGGCAGCAGCTGGGGACCCATTCCCTCCAGCTGACTGTGAAGCAGCAGTGCCAGACGGCGGGTGACGTGAACGTCCATGCCGCAGTACAGGCTGGCGGGCTCCAGCGGGACATCGGCGAAGGTTTGTTTTTTGCCCACCAGATCCGTGAAGGAGGTGGGCTGGAAGCCAAATTCCCGCTCCGCCATCAGCTCCAGGCCATGTTTGGCTGCTGCATCCCGTAAGTAATCCGCCAGCAGCGTGTCGATCACAACACCCTCCAGGGCAACGCCGTGTCGCAGCAGGATCAAGCGGTCGTATTTGGCGTTTTGAAGGGTTTTGGGGTGGGTGTTGCTGGCCAGCCAAGGAGCGAGGGCGGTGAGTACGGTTTCCAACGCCAGCTGCTCAGGGCTGCTGTCTTCGGTGCTCTTGTGCCCCAGCGGGATGTAGGCCAGCGCGTCCAGGGCCTCGTCCCAGCAAATGCCGATGCCCACCAGCTCAGCCCGAAAGGGGTTGAGGTCGGTGGTCTCCGTGTCGAGGGCGACAGGCTGGGTGCTGTCGGTGCAGGCCATCAGCCTCTGCACCAGTGCATCCAGGGCTGCTTCGGTTTGGATCAGCTGGGGTTTCAGGGCGGGCAGCCCCACCTCCTCGTCTGTCGCCTGGTTGGCCGCGGCATCGGCACTCGGCTGTTCTGAGGGGGCAGGGCGGGTGGTCTTGGCAGCAGCGGCCTCCGCGTTGGCCCTGTAACCACCTTCTGAAAAGGCCGCCACAAAGCTCCCCACCTGGCGCAGCAGGCTGTTGAGCTCGAGGTCTTCCAGGCAACTCCTCAGGCCGTCGGCATCCACCGAAGACAACGGCAAGCTTGGTTCCTTGGGGAGGGGAACATCCACAAGAATCTCGGCCAGCTTGCGCGAGAGATAGGCGTTGTCATGGTCTGAGCGCAGTTTTCCCTTGAGTGCTCCCTTGATGGCTCCCCGACTGGCTTTCGGCCCTTCCGCTTCCACTTGCTCGAGGGTGGCGTAGACCGCGTCGAGATCGCTGTTCTCCTTGAGCAGGTTGATCGCCGTTTTCGGGCCCACACCGCGCACGCCGGGGATGTTGTCGGAGCTGTCACCGGTCAGGGCCTTGAGATCCACCACCTTGTCGGGCATCACGCCGAGCTTGCCGAGCACCCCCTCTTCACGAATCAGCATTGGGCCACTGCTTTTGGCGTAGGGGCCTCCGCCCATGTACAGCACCGCGATGTCGCGGCTGTCATCCACAAGCTGAAACAGGTCGCGGTCCCCAGACAGGATCCGAACGCCCCAGCCCGTTTCGGCTGCTCGGTTTGCCAGGGTTCCCAGAACATCGTCAGCTTCGAAGCCCGGTGCGATGCAGAGGGGGAGCTGCAGGTGCGTTTCCAGGATCTGCTGCAACTGCTCAAGGTCCTGGAAGAACACCTCAGGTGCCACATCCCGATGGGCCTTGTAGTTGGCGTCGGCCTTGTGGCGAAAGGTGGGCTCGGCCGTATCGAAGGCGATCGCGACGCCTTCAGGCTTCAGGGATTTGCTGTTGTCTAAAAGGGCTTTGAGAAAGCCATAGGTCACGCTGGTCGGCCTGCCGTCTTTGGTCGCTAGGCCACCCTCACCCCCCTTGCTGAAGGCATAAAAGCTGCGGAATGCCAGGGAGTGGCCATCCACAAGCAGCAGAAGGGGCTTGGCGGTGGCCTCAGGCATGACGGTGTTGAAAAGTTGGTGGATTAATCGCGGCGATCAGCCCAGGGAGGCAGATCGATGAACACGCGTGTTCCTGACTCAAGACCGTTCAGGATCGCAGTCTGGTCGCCGCTGCTGTTGCCCAGTTCCACCGGCTGGAAACGTGGTTTCTGGTTTTCATCCACCAGCAAAACGCCCGGTTTGCCCTCCTCCGTCACGATTGCCACGGTGGGCACAAGGAGTTTCGGTGCACTGCGCCCTGTTTGAAAGTTGATGTCGGCAGTCATGCCGATCAGCAGTTTTTTGGGCGGATTGACGAAGTTCAGCTTCACTTCGAAGGAGGTGACGTTGTCTTCTTTCTCAGCGCGGGGGGCAACTTCACTCACACGTGCGGAAAAGCGTTCATCGGGGAAGGCGTCAACGCGGATCTCGGCGTTCTGGCCAGTCAAGATGCGTCCGATGTCGCTTTCCGGAACGCGGGCGCTGACTTCCAATCCCTGCGACAGCTCAACAATCGATGCGCTGGTGGCACCTGCAGTTGCCGAGGCGGCGGTGGTGGGGGTTACAAACGATCCAGGTTCTGTGTAGCGCGCAGTGATGGTGCCGGCGAAGGGTGCGCGGATTCTCTGATCACGGCTCTCCTGTTCCAATTGCTCTAGACGTTCTCGAGCTGCAGCCAGGCCCGCCTGTCGGGCCAGCATCTCGAAGCGCACGTCGCTGAAGTCGTCAGCGCTGATCACGCCACTGGCATAGAGCTGGCTTCGACGATCGAAATCCTCTTTTTTGGTCTGGAAGTTGGCCTCCGCCTGGCGCAGCAGAGCCTGCCTCTCTTGCAACCGATCCTCGAGATCCGCTTGATCCATCACCGCCAGCACCTGGCCTTTCTCCACCGCATCGCCTTCATCCACAAGCAGTTCATCGAGCACCCCCTGCTTGCGCGGACTCACGTTCACCTTCTGCTGGGCCTGCAGTTCGCCGCTGGCGGTAATGACCCCTGAGAGAACGCCCCGCTCGGCAGTGGTGGTGAACGGCGTCAAGTCCCGCTGACGGTTGCTCCAGGGACCGAACCGCAGCAGGACTCCCCCACCGCAGAGGGCCAGCACCAGCAGCCCAACCATCACTGCTTTGGGCCGCTTGGATCTTCCTTTCGCCATTGATGCAAGCTCGGCCTCAGGAGATTGGGACGCAGGGGAGCGCAAGGACTGCAGCATGGGCCCACAAAACTTCACAACAGTCTCGCCGTTGGCCGGTAGATTCCGCCGATGCTCAAAGCCGGAATTGTCGGATTGCCCAATGTGGGCAAGTCCACCTTGTTCAACGCATTGGTGGCCAATGCCCAGGCGCAGGCTGCCAATTTTCCGTTCTGCACGATCGAGCCCAATGTGGGCAGCGTGGCAGTCCCTGATGAGCGGCTGGATCGGCTAACCGAACTCAGCAAGAGTCAGAACACCATCCCGACCCGAATGGAGTTCGTGGATATCGCTGGATTGGTGAAAGGTGCCAGCCAGGGCGAAGGTCTGGGCAACAAGTTTTTGGCCAACATTCGTGAGGTGGACGCGATCGTTCACGTGATCCGTTGTTTCGAGGACGATGACGTCATTCACGTCTCGGGGTCCGTTGGTCCGTCCCGAGATGCGGAGGTGATCAACCTGGAGCTGGGTCTGTCTGACCTGGCCCAGATCGAAAAGCGACGGGAGCGTCTGAAGAAGCAGATGCGTACCAGCAAGGAAGCACAGCTGGAGGATGCTGCGTTGGAGCGGATTCAGGCTGTGCTTGAGAACGGTGGCGCGGCCCGCAGTGTCGAGCTGGCAGATGAGGAGGCTGCCTTGATCAAGCCCTTGGGGCTGTTAACGGCCAAGCCAATTATCTACGCCACCAATGTGAGCGAGGAGGATCTTGCCGATGGCAATGCCTTCTGCACCGAGGTGAATGAGCTAGCGGCCAACGAAGGGGCCGAAACGGTGCGGATTTCAGCCCAGGTGGAAGCTGAGCTGGTCGAACTGGGTGACGACGAGCGCGCCGACTACCTCGAAGGTTTGGGGGTGACTGAAGGGGGTCTGCAAAGTCTGATCCGCGCCACCTATCGCTTGCTGGGTCTGCGCACCTACTTCACCACCGGTGAAAAGGAAACCCGGGCCTGGACGTTCAAGGCTGGGATGACCGCACCGCAAACCGCTGGGGTCATCCACACCGACTTTGAGCGAGGCTTCATCCGAGCTCAGACGATCGGTTGGGAGAAGCTCTTGGAAGCTGGATCACTGGCAGAAGCACGCAATAAGGGTTGGCTGCGCAGTGAAGGAAAGGAGTATGTGGTGGACGAAGGTGATGTAATGGAATTTTTGTTCAATGTTTAGGGATTGGGTTATGCCTCGTTAATGGGGTCTTTCGGATTGAGATAGTTCTCATTGCCTGAAGATGTTGCAGCGATATTCTTCCGGTTTCTTCTCGTGTTCGGGCAGATCTCGAGATCTTTAATATAATTATCTCAAGCTTTGTTTGGAGTTATGCCCTTTGAATTGCTTGCGGCTACTCCATTGCTGGCGGCAGTTGCCCTGAGCGGCTCCTCGAATGAGGCCTCTGTTCTTGTGGCGCAGTCGGTTCTTGTTGCACAGTCTGTGAATCAAGAGGTTCACAATCGATGCCTGGAGGCAAAGGACTACGCGGGCTGTGTGCAATCCAACGGCGGACAATCTCCTGCTGGAATGGGAGGTTCAGATGGAAAAAAGGATTCAGGGCTGAAGGAGAACTGTTTTGCTGACAATGTCTGTGTTGCAAAGCCAGGAACAGATCAGCTTGGTTTTCCCAAAGTGGTTGGTTGGACTTACAAGTATTGGACGTCCAACAATGTGGTGCAGTATTGGAAGATGCCGCCGATGCGAGTGCCTCACAAGGGTCAGCCGGATCGATATGTTGCCTTGAATTATGTTGAGCATTATTATCAACAGCCTGTTGCTGCTACTGCTGGATATTACGTTGAAACATCGCCAAAAAAGAAGACTTGTCTTCCTACTTTTGGGGGTGGAACTTGGGTTAATGGTCAATGGAAGCCCAGCCCTGCTGGAAAAACATGCACGACTACAGAAGCCCGGAAATCATGGGTTCCTGGTACTCCGGCTGTGGAGGGAGGTCCGCGTTCAAGATCGTGGGTTCAGGTCTTTGATTGTAAAGACAAGACGAAAGCTCAGTATGTGAATGGAAGATTGAGGGGTAATTGGCCATCAATGAATGGTGGCGACAATCATTTTTGCTTGGATAGGTCTGAGTTGAAGGCCTTGGATATGAAGCTCTGAAAAAATAATTTTGGCTGTGTCAACTACCCTGGCGCGACTTGATTCTAGCCAAGTCTAAATATGTGTTGAAGATGATTTTTTATGTTACCTGGGGTTGATTTATATGTTTTCCTGTCAATCCTTCTTCGGATTTGTTTGAGCAGCTTGTGGGCTATTCCATGCATGTATATTTCGTTTTCAATCGATCCTGGGGTGTAGGTCGACCGCCTGCGTTGCGCTGTTTGATTGGTTGTGGAGAACGCCTCCTCCCAATCGCAGTTCCATGCTGCTTTTGCAAATTTTTCATTGTTGGCCTCGAAGTATTTGGTGACTTTCTTTGAGAGTTGGCGTGAATATCCCCAGAAGGATGGATCGCGCCAGAACCTTCGTTGCTCTTCTCTAAGAATGATCTGAGAGGAATTTTCGATCGTTTTTGGGGAAATCTTGTTCTCTTTGAGAAGTTGGCTGAGCAATCGGGCAAGCCAAACACCTCGGATTCCTGGGCTACGGTTGTAGTGGCGCTGGGGGCATTGTTTCCAGGACAGAGCTGTCGATAGGTTGATGGCAAGAATGAACTGCTCGAAAGGATCGAGACCCCCTTGGCGGAACGGAAGAAAGCTCACCTTCAGGCCTTTGTCTCTCGCTTTGAGTAAAGGCTGGAAATAACTCCAGAAATCAAAGACATCCTGACGACGTTCGATTTTGCCTCGCTTGGTTTTCTCATTCTGGAGTCTTCCCTTTAAGGCTTCGTCAACAAACTGCTCAAAGGTTTGGTGGTGGTAAAACCGCCGCAGTGAATAGATGTATCGCGAGTTGATGTAGTCGAGCTGGCTGCGGATGAAAATCACAATGTGAAGCTCATAGCCTGCTTCATCCGCCATCGCCTCAAGTTGCCGGATGCAGTCGGGATCGGTGAGCGGTACGGCGAATTGCTCCGCACTGAGAAGCCGATGCGATCCCTCCGGTTGTTGCTTGAAGAAAGCCTTCCAGCGCCTGCTCCTCTGTTTGCACAGCTCAGCCGCGAGTTTTTTCGGTTTGGGCTTGCAGTCCTCTGGGTTCTGCAGGTTCACGCCTTGGCTCTTTAGGAGATCACGATTGCGGTGCAGCCGTTCTTGGATGTACGTCGAGGCTGTTTTGTGTGTGCCGGCATGCACGATCAGCTGAGGCCGTTGGATCCCTCGGGGCTGGTTGCCTTCGCCTGATGTTTTTTCCGTCATGGCTGATCTCAATCCTTCGATTGCCCGATGGGTGGCCTGCGACCTTCGCTTGCGTTCATTCTCGCCTCGCTAATGCACGATCAGAGGCGGTGGCCTTCGCTACCGAAGATTGCCTGGACTGCCTGCCACGGCATCAATGCGCTGTTGCTTTTTCCCAGGGAGGTGCCCATCGGCATTGATTGCTGTCGCTCGATACCGCGGTTTCAGGCTGCGAAGGGTCGGTACCACGACAATGCAGGCTCCTCCCATCAACAACCAGAGCACGAGGCCGTTGCCCTGAAGATCCAATAAGGCTCCTCCAGCGAGGGGCGCCACGATGGCGCTTATGGCGAAGCACTGGGAAAACAGTGCCATGGCCAAACCCCGGTGCTCCGGTGGAGTCTCTTCAATGACCGCTTCTGTGGCGGTGGGAAGGAACGCTGCCTGGGCGAACGCCATCGGCAGCAGAGCTGCCAGCACGAGTGCTGTTCCGCTTTCAAAAAGGGACGAAAGAGCGACCAAACCGCAGCCAACACTGAATCCTGCAAGGCTCAGGCCTAGGCCGAAGGCAACGCTGCGCTCCGACAGCCAACGACCCACCGGCCACTGCAGGCTCACCAGCAGGGTCAACTGCAGAGCGATGAGGGCACTGCTATGGCTTTCGCTCAGGGCCGGTCTCAAGAGCCCCCCGCGCACTAAATCCAGGGGAAGTGCACTCTGCTGAAGGGCAAGGATTCCTGTGGCCACCACACTGATTACCAGCACTGGCAACAGGGGAAGCAACCAGGGCAGACGGGAGGTTGGCAGTTGATCTCCAGGTTCTGGGCTGTTACGGCTGAGGTCGCGATACGGCGGACCGTCTTGGAGCGGATGAAGGCTGATCAGCACTAAGACGGCTCCCATGCACACCGCCTCAACGCTGTATACCGTTCGCAGGGTGCCCAGGGTTGCGGCAGCGGTTCCGATCAACGTTCCGATGCCGATGCCGAGAGCATCGGCGCTGCGCACCAGGGCGTACCCCCTGCCTGAAGGCAAGCTTCCGCAACTCAAGGGAACGGCCAATTCGATCGCAGGCCAATACAACCCAGCTGCACAACCGAGAAGAAGTTGTCCAACGAGGTAGCTGTTGTAGTTGTCGGCCTGCAGCAAGATCAGATCCGCAGCAATCGCCAACAGCGTTGTGCCCCTGACTGGCCACGAGCAACGGATGCCTCGATCGAGCAGTGCACCGCTCAGAAGACGCACCACTGTGCCAATCAGGGCTGAGACGGCCAGCCCACTGCCAACCTCACGCGCAGAGAAATCGATCGCATGAAAGATCAGTGGTGTCATAAACATCACTCCGCCTGCACCGATGGAGGCCAGGAACCTCAGTCGGGTGACATTTCTCAGAGGTGATGGAAACTGGTTCCACCACCGCAGAGGGTCAGGCGTTGCTGCGCGGACGCTTAACAGGACGATGCATCGCGATGGGCTTGGTGGGCAGTCTGCTGCTCAGCACGGGCGGATCGTGGCCTGTTCGCTCCACAGAACACGTGGAGGTCAAGATCGATGGCGTGGTTTTACCTGTTTCCGTTGAGGAACTCGGTGCCTTTGTGCGGTCACCAGAGGGTGATCCATCGCAGTTCTCCCGATCGGAGCTGTCCACCTGGATGCGTCTTCTCGCTCCCGAAAGCAAAGAAGGGCTGATTCGTCTGCTGAAGGCTCCGGTTCTCTCCCGGCGCAGCCTCGGGCGTCAGATGCTCAGCAGCTGGGGAGCCGGTCCCCTTCTGGATGCGCTGGGGGAATTGATTCGGGTGGAAGACGGAGGGCGTATTAACAGTGCGTTGGTTCTTTCCACGCTCGAACTGCTGCTTGAACAGCAGGAGACCGTTTCGACATTGGATGTGCTGGAGGCTTTGCCAACCCAGCAGCTGCGTCTGGATCTCGATGCGCTCGTGGGTGCCGCCAATCGCTGGAAGCTGGAACTAAAGCGACATCACAGGCTGATGAACTCGCTTGGCCTGGAAGAAGCGCGTTTGCAGCCTCTCCCCCCAGGTGAGCGTTCGCCCTCGCCAGACGGGTCCCGTCCGTCAACGCTGTCCGTCGGCCATCGTCAGCGTCCATTGCAACTGGAACGCTGGATCCCCCAGTCGCCCCGTGACGATCGGACCTGGGTCTTAATCATGCCCGGCCTTGGCGGGGATCCCAATCACTTCCACTGGCTCGCTCGCTCGCTGATGAAGGCGGGCTGGCCTGTGGTGTTGCTTGAACATCCCGGCAGTGATGCCACTGCCGTTCAGGCATTGCTCGAGGGCCGTCAGTCGTTTGATGGCGCTGAGGTGCTCCAGCAGCGGCTGGCTGATCTTGAGGCGGTGCTGGATGCGCAACGACAGGGCGATTTGAACATCCCCGGAGAGGAGGTCGTACTGATAGGGCACTCCCTGGGAGCCCTAACAGGGCTGCTGGCCAGTGGGGCGGCAGTGGTGCCTGGGATGGATCAGCGCTGTGAAGGGGCGTTGGCTGGCTTGCCCCTCACCAACCTCTCGGAATTGCTCCAGTGTGAACTCGCTGCAGGGCGTGTGCTCGAAGGCAATGCGATGCTTCCGCTCCCTCGGGCGGTGGTGGGGCTCAACAGCTTTGGTGGTTTGATCTGGCCCCACCGCTCCAGCCAGGCGTTGTCACTTCCCATGCTCCTGGTCGGCGGCACGCTCGATCTAATTACCCCTGCTTTGGATGAGCAGGTGGCTCTTATGGTCGGACTGTCGCAGCATCCCGCCAGCAGGGTGGTTGTTGTTGAGGGGGCCAGTCACTTCTCGCCGATTCGTGTGGATGGCCAGGAGTCGGCCTCGCAAGGTGACGATCTCTTTCGACTAGGTGAGGAGCTGGTGGGGGTGAATCCCCTCAGCGTGCAACGGGTGATTGCCTTTGAAGTCATCGGCTTCCTCAATTCCCTCAGCGCCGGACCTTCCCGCCAGGATTCCCTCCACCTCAAGGATTCGACGTCAATGACGCGGTGGCATCGCTTGGAGCGTCGGCGGGCTTTGGAACTGATGGGTCAGTAACGCACGCGCGGATCGAGGGCTGCCACCAGCAGGTCAACGGCAACACTCACCAGCACCACCAAGGCGGCGATCACCACCACGATCCCTTGAACGACGGGGTAGTCCCTTTGGTTAATGGCTTCCTGCAGGCGTAGGGCGATGCCAGGCCAGGAAAAGGTGACTTCAATCAGCAGGGCTCCACCGATCAACGATGCCACGGTGATGCCGGCGATGGTTAGCACTGGTAGCAAGGCATTTGGGAGCCCGTGGCGCAGGATGACCTGACGCTCACTCAGGCCACGGCTGCGCGCCGCTTCCACGTAGTCGCCGCGCAGGGTGCGTCGCAGGTTCAGACGCAATGCTGTTGTGAAGGTTCCGCTGAGAAGCAGTGCCAGGGTTCCTGCGGGCAGGATCAAGTGACGCACGGTGCCCCGGAAGGCTGACCAGTTGCTCTGCAGCGCGCTGTCAAGCAGGAAAAAGCCGCTTCCATCAGGGGGAAGAAGACTGGGTGGGAATCGCCCGCCCACCGGCAGCCACCCCAAGCTGACGGCGAACACCAATTGCACCAGCATGGCGACCCAAAAGGGCGGCAGTGCATAGGTGCCCAGTCCGTAAAGGCGGCCGCCAAGATCAAGGGTTCCTTCCGGTCTGGCGATGCCGCTGAAGCCAACGCTCAGCCCGACCACAGCGGCCATCACCAGTGCGATGACGCTCAGCTCCAGGCTGGCGGGCAAAGTTTTGCCGATGATCGTCCGCACTGGCTCCTGGTTGATCAGGGCCTGTCCCAGGTCTCCATGGAGTAAACCGTTGAGATAGGTGAGGTACTGATCCAGCAACGACTGATCCAGTCCCAGCCGAGCTCTCATGGCAGCTTTGGCGGCAGCAGGTGCCCGGCTGCCGAGGACCGCATCCACCGGATCCCCAGGGGCGACGCGCAGCAGCAGGAACACCAGGCTGGCGATCAGCCACAACATCAGAGGCGCCAGAGCGAGGCGGGTGGCGCTGTAGCGGGCTAGGTCTCGGGCACGTCCCATTAGTTGTTTGTCGTTCCTTCGAATCGGCGCTCCAGTTCAGAGAGCATTAACTGACCACTGCCATCAAATTTTGGAGGGCTGAGGTTCAGTTGGGCCCAGGCTCGAGGTGAATCCAGCCAGACGGGGATGTAGGCGGCACCGTTGGCCGAGAGATGTTCCACGCGATCCAGGGCGTTCCGACGTGCGTCACCAACCAGCGTGTCGGTTTCTAGAAGAGTGGTCTGCAGACCCGGTGCACTCCAGAAGCTGCCGCTGATCGCCGCTTCACCATCGACACAGTTGTCGCCCTGCACCGATGTGCAGCTCAATAGCGGCGTCAGATACGCCTCAGGGTCGGGGTAGCTGCCACGCCAATCCAGCATCACGGCTTTGAAGGCACCCTCCCCCAGTTGGCGGTAGATGGTTGTGGACTCAACGCCATCAAGCTCCAACACCAGGCAGTCGGGGAGGTCACGTTGCACCTGGGCCTGCCAGGTGAGGGCTAGCAGTTTGTCGGCGGGCACATTGGAGCGGAAGGTGAGCGGAAAGCGCAGGGGGCGGCCGTTGCAGTAGCCAGCAGCCCGGAGCAGTTCGCGGGCCTGGTTGGGGTTGTGTTTCGGCCATGAGGCCAGGGCTCCGCCGGGAAGGCTGGGGGGCACGAGCGCCCGAAGCGGACGGCGGAGGCCGTAGCTCACCCGCTCACTGATCTCAGTTCGGTTGAGACTGACGGCCAGGGCACGTCTCAGGTTGGGGTCCTGGAATGGATCCTGATTGCTCAGCAAGGTGATGTAGCCGATCTCCATCGCCGGGCCAACAGACTCGTGCAGGTCTCCTGCGATGGCCTGTTGATGCAGGGTATGGCGTTGGTCTTCGTCGATGGAGGCGGAGAGCAGCAGATCCACCTCGCCACTGCGCAGAGCCCCATACAGCGCCGTGGAGTTGCTCAGCGTGATCAGATCCAGCCCGTTGTTGCGTGGTGCCTCCCCCCAGTACTGGGCAAAGGGTTCCAGCCTTTGCTGATGTTCGCTGAAGCGGGTCAGCTTGTAGGGGCCTGTTCCAACAAAGCGATCGTGCAGAAACCGGTCCTGGTGACTGCTGTAGGCCTTCGGTGAAATGGGGGTGAGGTTGATGGACGTCAGTAACCCACGCAGTGAAGTGGATGGGCGATTGAGGCGTAGACGCAAGGTATGAGCGTCCGCTTCCTCTACCGATGCGATGCGATCGCCCACCACGTAGCTGAGGGTTCCAATGTTGAGGAAGCGCCGCAGGCTGAAGGCCATGGCTGCGGCGTTAAACGGCGTTCCATCGTGGAAGCGCACATCGGTGCGCAGTGGAATGGTGACGGTGCGTCCGCCATCACTCAGGACTGGAGCCGATGCCGCCAGGCGTGGCTCCAGGGATCCATCACTCTTTAGGCGGTAGAGCGAATCCCCCAGGGCGCTGATCAGTTGCGTTGCACTGAGGGTGCTGGCTTGAGCTGGATCGAGAGAACTGATTCGTCCTGCTGATGCCACCGTGATGCGGGTGCTCGGGGGTGGTGCTTGACAGCCCATCTGAGCGAGGGCCAGAACGAGCCCTATGAGCACCCCACCGCACGTCCGTGTCGTGGGGCGATCGGTGCGCTTCAAAGGGCCTCGGGCATCAACTGGTCGGCCTATTCAACAGCGAGTTAGCCGACCTGGCGAATCCGCTCCATGGAGATTTCGAACACCGGTGAACCCTCGCTTCTTTGAAGAGGCCAGCGACGGACCCAGCAGCGATCGTGATCGCCATCGACGCCGATGACCTGATACGTGTTGTCATCACTGTCCAGGTTGACGCAATCCCCTTGATGCACAGTCATCAGGTTGATCCCCTCCTGCAGAGAGCAGCCTTGACCCGGGACCGAACAGATGAGGTTCTGCATGAACCGTTTCGTGCACAAATCCGTGGATCCGGACCTGGGCTGTGAAAGTTCTTGACATTCTGACGTATGCCCGGACCCATCCGCCAGTTCTGTTGGTCTCCCTAGAGGCAGCCGAGGTGAGCGGCCAGGCCTAAAACCTCAGGGAGGGCCTGGATCGCTTCGAGAGCCTCATCCATCTGGCGTTGACTCACTTCATGGGTGATCACAACGATCTCGGCTCCGGCGTCACTCGCATTGAACTGCACGATCGACTGGATGGAGACTTTGCGTTGGCCGAAGCAGCCGCCGACATTGCCGATGACTCCCGGGGCATCTTTTGTCTTAAAACGCACGTAATGGCGTTGGCGAATGTCGCCTGACTCGACCAGGGCGCAGGGCCGCCAGCTCCCCGCGGCCAGTAAGGGGTCCACCTTGCCGGGGCCGTCGCTGGCCTGGCGAATTCCGGCGATGTTGAGAATGTCGGCAACCACCGCGGAAGCCGTCGGGCCGGCCCCCGCTCCAGGGCCGTAGAACATCACCCGGCCGATCGGATCACCTTCCACAAGGATGGCGTTGTTCACACCGTTGACGCCCGCTAGAGGGTGGTCCTTGGGAACGAGTGTCGGCTGCACGCGCAGAGAGAGCGGCAGCGGATCGCCACTTGCCGCCATCCGCTCAGCCACAGCCAGCAGCTTCACGCCATAGCCCAGCTGGTTGGCGTAATCCACATCCACACCCTGAAGGCCACTGATTCCTTCGGTGGGAACCGCGGCGCGCTCCACACTGCCGCCGAACGCAAGGGTGGCCAGGATCGCGATCTTGTCGGCTGCATCGAGGCCATCCACATCCGCTGCCGGGTCGGCTTCGGCATACCCGAGGTCTTGGGCATCCTTGAGCACCGCGTCGTAGGCGGCTCCCTCCTCAGCCATCCGGGTGAGGATGTAGTTGGTGGTGCCATTGATGATGCCGCTGACGCGGTTGATGCGGTTGCCACCAAGGGACTGCTTCAGCGGCTCAATGATGGGAATCCCCCCACCGACAGCGGCTTCGATCAGCACGTACACCCCGGCGGCTGCAGCGGCTTCAGCGATTTCCTGGCCGTGGCGTGCGATCACGGCCTTGTTGGCGGTCACCACGGATTTGCCTGCTGCGATTGCCTGAAGGATCAGGCTGCGGGCTGGTTCCAGGCCACCGATCACCTCCACCACAACGTCCACCGCCGGGTCCTGAATCACCGCCGATGGATCGGTGGTGAGCAGGCTCTCGTCCAAGACCACGGGGCGGGGCCGGCTCAGATCGCGGACGGCAATCCGGATCAGCTCAAGTTCATTGACCAGCGGGTGGCGTTCTCCTGGACTCTGGAGGATCGAAGCCACTCCACCGCCAACCGTGCCCAGCCCCAGGAGACCCACGCCGACCTTTGCTGCCATTCCCTGATCCGTGTTGCAACGATTTTGAGCGACTCTATGTATTGGCGTGATTTCGCCTCAGTTCTCCAACTGCCTGGCCTGTTCCTGCATGGCCAGAAGGATGTTGAGGAAGCCATTGGCGCGCGAAGGCGTCAGGCTCGCTTGTAAGCCTGTTGCAGCAATAAAGGCTGGGTCCACCGCCTGCACCTCGGCCGGGGTCAGCCCATCCAGACCCTGGATCAACAAGGCCAGAAGCCCCTTGGTGATCAGAGCATCGGAGTCTCCCCGCCAGCGCATCACCCCGTCATCCAGGGCGCCCCGTACAAAAACCTGAGACACACACCCCTTCACTTTGATCTCTTCGGTTTGCTCTTCTGCCGGCAGAGGAGCAAGCTTTTTTGCCAGCCAGAGCACGTATTCGTAGCGGCGTTTGGGATCAGCAGTGCCGCCCAATCGCTCCACCATCCGGTCGAGGGCATCACTGCCAGTGCTAGTGGCCATGGCGGGCTCAGTCGTTTCGACGTCGCACGCTAACCAGCAGCCCCACTAACACCAAGCTGAAGGGGAACACGACCACCTCGTTCAGATTCACGGCGCCATCGTGAACCGGGAGCTCCAGGTAGTCGCGGTGGCCTGGACCACCGTCCACCTGAAGATCGACGGTGCCGTTGACCACTGTGCTGAGATCGAGGCTGAGGCGTCCGTCTGCATCGGTGCGGCCCAGTTCTTGCCCCGGGGTGCCATCGGCATTGAGCAATCGCACAACGGCTCCTTGGGTGGGTTCCCCGTTGGAAAAGTTGCTGCTCAGTTGCAGATCACCATCGAGATAGTTCAGAGCGCTTTCGATCTGATGGGCTTTGGCGGGAGCCAGAACCGTGCCTTGAAGAACCGCGCTGAGTAGGACCAGTGGAGTCAGCAGACGCAGCATGGAAGAGCGATCAATGGAGCCCATGATGCGGTGAGTCAGGTCGGCCGACCAGCACCCTGCTCCGTGATCCATCCTGTAAAAGGAAGATCCCAGGGATCGCGGGGCAGCAGCTCGGTCGCCATGCAGGCCGAGGGCAGCACCACCCAGGCTGGTGTGGTGGCCCAGGCGGGATCCGCCCTGAGACGGTCGTAGTAACCACCGCCGTAGCCCAGGCGGATTCCATCACGGTCAATCGCTAGCGCCGGCACCAGCAGCAGCGCCAATTGATCGGGCCGAAGAGCCTCTCCCTCGGCGGGCGCAGGAATGCCGCAGCCATCCGGCTGAAGAGGTTCTTGGGTCCAGCTCCGATAGATGAGTCCTCCTTCGCCATCGGCGACCGGCAAGGCCAGCGGCGGATGGAGAACATCACGCAACGGACGTAAATCCGCCTCACCCGGTAGGGGCCAGTAGATCCCCACATATCCGTTGCCGCAGATTGACCTGCCGACCAGGTTCACCACCGCTTCCTGGATGGCGCGGGTGGCAACCTCTCCCAATTGGCGCTGCTCTCTGAAGTGATGGCGCAGCATCTGCTTTGCGCTCATCGCTGCAGCCACGCTGTCAGAGCGACCGCCAGGGCATCGGCCGCATCATCCGGCCTTGGTGGTTCATTCAGATTCAACTCCCGCATCACCGCCTCCAGGACTTCGTCTTTCTCGGCATGCCCAAAACCCGCCACGGCGAGTTTGATCTGCATGGGAGGGAATTCCACCATCGGGATCTTGAAGCGAGCCAGCGTCATGACCACGACTCCGCGTGCCTGAACCACGTTGATGGTGTTGCTCGATCGGTAGAAGAAAAACTTCTCCACGGCGGCCAGATCCGGTCGCCAGATCCGGATGAGTTGGCGTAGGTCACCAGCGATTTCAACCATTCGGTCACCATCCGAGCGACCCGGGTCGGTCTGGATGATGCCGCAGTCGAGCATGCGCTGGCATCCGTCGTCGATGTCGATCACCCCGTAGCCCACCCGGGCCAGGCCCGGGTCGATGCCGAGGATGCGCATGGACTGATTGTGGTGGGATCAGGCGGCGAGGGCCAGTTCGAAATCAGCGCGATCGCTGCTCTCACTTCGTTCAAACACCTTGCAGAACACCTTGACCACACGGTCACCGGAATCCACCTGTTCGAGGGGGTCTTTACGCAGACGGTGCCGCAGGCAGCAGGAGGCGACGCGGGCGACATCTTCTTCACTGACTTCGGTGCGCCCCTCAAAGGCGGCCAGGGCCCGGGCGGCTCGGTTGGTGACGATGTCACCCCGCAGGCCATCCACATCCAGCTCACCGCAGACGGCGGAAATGCGCAGGCGCAGATCGTCGTCGATGGTTACCTGGTCCAGGCGCTGCTGAGCTTCCACCACGCGTTGCTGAAGGGCATTCTGATTTCCCTCCACAGCTGTGCTGAAGCCATCGGGATCACCGTCAAAGGCGGTGCGTTGGTCCACCACCTGAACCCGCAGCTCTGGATCGCGCACGGTGCGCACCTCAACGCTCATCCCGAAGCGATCGAGCAGTTGGGGACGTAGCTCGCCTTCCTCCGGGTTGCCGGAGCCGATCAAGACAAAACGAGCGGGGTGGCGTACGGACACCCCTTCCCGTTCCACGGTGTTCCAGCCGGAGGCGGCCGAATCGAGCAGCACGTCGACAAGGTGATCGTCGAGCAGGTTCACCTCATCCACGTAGAGGAGGCCACGGTTGGCCTTGGCCAGCAAACCAGGCTCAAAGGCGCGAACACCTTCGCTCAGGGCTTTTTCGATGTCGATGGTGCCGCAAAGACGGTCTTCCGTCGCACCCAGAGGGAGGTCCACCATTGGCACCTGCCGCGGCTCGGTGCTCAGGGTTTCCCCCTGTTGCATTCGCTCGCTCACCTCACTGCTCTGGAGGTCGGGATCGGTGGACGAACTGTTGTAGGGGTCACCAGCCACCACCTCGATGTCGGGCAGCAGATCCGCTAAAGCTCGGATCGTGGTGGATTTACCCGTGCCGCGGTCCCCCATGATCATTACGCCACCGATGCGTGGGTCGATCACGTTGAGAAGCAGGGCCAGCTTCATCTCCTCCTGACCGATCACTGCAGTGAAGGGGAAGACCCTGCGCTTCCGGGGTGCAGTCACGAGCAAATCTGTTGGCGTGCTCAGGATTGTTTCACAGGCTGCACGGTGAGGACCTGCGGCGGTGTGGCATCAGCGGGATAGATCAAGCGAACGCGCACTTGCTTGCCTTCCCCTGGTTTGAGCATCACCTGTCCCAGGGACGATCCCTGCTGACCCTGGCGCAACACAAGATGCTGCGTCTGACGTCCCTGGGGAACACCCTCTGGATCCTCTAGACCCGTGGTCTGGATGGGCCCCCGGAACATGACCGGTCCGTTGAGGTCATCGCGGAAGCGCAGGAAGGAGGTTTGGCTGTTGCCTTTGAGGGGTGAATCCAGAGACAGTTGCAGCTTCACAGGGGCTGAACCGGTGTTCTTCAGGGGCAGGGTGAGGTCGTATTCCACCCCGTAGTTCCCATGGGCGGCCCAGGCTGTTCCGGGATAAAACCTCTCGAGCTCAGCGGTTTGAACCTGTTTGGTGGCGAGGGTTCCGCGTTCCAAACTGCTGATCGGCCATGAAATGGGTGCCTTAGGTGCGGCCAGAACATTGCTCCCTGGGTCGGTTAAGCGCGCCCGCCAGCTGCTGCCGATCTGAACACCGCTCACCCGTGAATAGATGATCTTGCCTTTGCTGCCCCGTGGGGTTGGTTGATGCTCCTTGCTGCTCAAGCGTCGGCTTTTCAGCAGCTGAAGCCAGTGCTGATCGTTCGGAGCCTGTCCATCGTTTCCATGGGCAGCCAGGGTGGCTATCGCCACGGGGGCGGAGCTGTGGAACCGCAGTTGCAGATTGCGACCATTCAGCAGTGGGTCGAGACCTGCGACTGGAATGGGCAACAGCATCAGCCGTGTGGGTGAGCCTGGAGGAAGGGTCCAGCGACGGCTGGAGAGTTCCGGTGCGCTTCGACTTGCCAACAGATCTCCGGCGACGCGGCTGCCAGGTCCAGCGGCCACAACCTCGGTGGTCTCCTGCATCAGGCTCGGCAAAGGGAGGAAGGGAGCTTGGGTTTGGCCTGGTTCCGTCGCTTGAGATAGTGAGGTGCTTCCCGAGAGCAGCTGCAGGGTCACCGGAGCGTCTTCCAGGGGAGCCGCCAGAACCGCCAGCCATAGAGTCGACGTTGGACTGCCTTCCGCATCACCGGCATAGACGTGGTGGCTGAACAGGTCAAAGCGGCCGTTGAGCACAACGGGAACGGACGCTGCATCCCCATCTGGAAATGTTGAAATCAGGATGCCGTCGTTCTGAATGAGTTCGGGGTTGTTGTCGTTCACCATCAACACGCTGTCGAGGGCTCCCGGTAAGGGGCGAACGCTCTGCTGACGCTCAATCACCTCTGCAGAGACGGGCATCGCCGCAACACTCACCCAAGCGGCGGAGAACAGAGCGGCGAGCTTCATGGTTTTGGAGGGGCAGGGTTGGGTTTCAGATGCGGTGCCATGGCGGCGGATAGCTGACGAATCAGTTCCGTGGATCTGGGGTCGTTGAAGGGGCCTTTCACCAGAAATCCCGCCACAGCGCGTCTGCCGTCCGGCAGTTCGATCAGACCGGCATCGGCGTAGGCAAGTCCGATGTCACCGGTTTTGTTGTAGACGCGGTATCCCTTGCGGGCCAGGCTGTCGTCGGGTGCACCCTGAGCACCACCCAGGCCGCGCATCAAGCCCGTGGGTAGAAGGGTGTTGGTGACTGACGTCCCCATCACCTCGCGAAATAGATCCCGGCTTCGGGGACCTAGGACCTCGCCGCTATCCACCAAAGCGATGGCACGGCTTAGATCCCGTGCACTTGTGGTGTTGGTTCCATCGAGATCCGGCAGCCAGTTGTTTACAACGGTTGCTGGGAGGTCCAGCGCCTGAAAGCGGGCATTGATCTGCTCCATTCCCCCTGCCCTGGCAATCATCAGATTGGTGGCGGAGTTGTCGCTGACCCGGATCATTTCTGTGGCGACCTCATAGGTGGGGAAGCGGCTGCCCAGCGGTCGGGAGGCCATCCATCCGGCGCCTCCACCCACCAGCTCTTGGGTCAGCGTGAGGGGCTCGTTCCACTGAAGCGTTCCTTGGTCCAGCAGTTCCAGCACTGCCAGAAGGATCGGTGTCTTGATCGAACTGGCGGCTGGCATGGGGCGCTCCGCCTGCATGGCTGCAAAGCGACCGTCGTCCAGGACGAGCATGTAGGCGCTGGCCTGCAGATCGGTCTGTTGGTTGGCCAGTTCCACCCAGCGCTGGGACAAGGCCTTGATTTCCTGCTTTGGGGCAAATCGTGCCTGCTTAAGGACCTTCGCTGCTGCCGGCGCAAGCTTCTTGTCTTTCGAGGCCTCCTTAATGGTTTGGGGCTCCACGGCTTCACCGAGCAGCGTTGTGATCACCGCTTGATCGGCCAGCCAGCTGGGCAGTGGAATCTCCTGCTGCTGCACGCGCGGTGCCAGGAGTCTGAGGCCCGTGCCTGTGAGCAGTCCCAGGCCGACTCCCATCAACACAAGACGCAGGATGAGCCGAGCCGGCCCTCCCCAGCTTGCGGAGCGACGTGAAGAACGACTGTTGGTCAACCTTTCAGCCGTGACTATGCGGCAGAGATTAGGGGCGCTCGGTGCGGATGGCCCAGCGCAGTTGGCGCACCATGCCCCGCAGGAGAGCCACTTCCTCGGCGCGCACCGTCGCGCGTTGCAGCAGATCCTGCACTTTGGCCATGCGCGCTGAGGCGGTGTGCTCCAACAGAAAACCCGCCTCCAGCAGGAGGTCTGTTGCATCGTCCAGCAACGCTGATAGCGCTTTTGCGGCTGCCGGGTCAGGTGATGGGGGGGCGATGCTGCGAGCTTCTGTCTCCGCACTGTTGAGTCGGGCTAACTCATGCAGAACCACAGCCACGGCATGGGACAGATTCAGGGAGGGATAGGCCTCACCGCTCTGTAAACACAGAACTTTCTGGCAGAGCCTCAGCTCACTGTTGCTAAGGCCGCGGTCCTCCCTCCCGAACACGAGGGCCACGGGCGCCTTTGCGCTGGATGCGCTGCCATCGCTGGCCAACAGCCATCCAAGCGCCTGTTCAGGATCTTGTAGAGGAATTTCGCCGTGGTCCAGACGTCCGCAACTGCCTACGGCGCGTCGGCAGTCGTTGATGGCTGTGAGTAAGTCAGGAAACACCGCTGCGGCGTCAAGCAGCGATTGCCCGTGAACAGCCATTTGCACGGCCTGCTCGCAGAGATGGTCACAGCGGGGGGCAACGAGCCGCAGTTCGCTCACACCGAAATTGGCGCAGAGCCTGGCCACGCTTCCAATGTTCAGAGGGCCGGCAGGCTCGACCAGCACAACGACGGCGTTCAAGGCACCGGCTCAGCTGAGTGTGTGTAGGTAGGCCAGTAGGTCGGCCATCGATTGCGGCTCCATCTCAAAACTCGGCATGGGTGGTGTGTCGCCGCTGATGATCTGGTGAACCAAGGCTGGGTCCTTCACGTTGTTGCTGACGCCCTGCAGAGAAGGTCCGACCAGTCCTTGGCCGGCAAGACCGTGACAGCCCGCGCAGTTGATGCGGAACAGCTGGCCGCCGTGGTCAACGGCACCTTGCAGTTCAAGGCTGGCCTTGATGTAGGGATCTCGCTGGGCACTCCCAAGAACCCAGAGCACCAGTACGACGCAAGCGGTCGCGGCCGAGACCACAAGAGCGGCGATCAGGCCGCGCCCTCGATCGGCCGAATCAGCTGATGCTGATTCGGCCGCAATTCGTGACGGCTGGACCACAGACCTTGAGTTCCAATGAGAGAATTCTGCTCAATTCTGATTGCTGACGCGACACCATGATCGAACCTCTGCTCTGCGGCATCGTTCTTGGTTTGATTCCCGTCACCCTGATGGGTCTGTTTGTGGCGGCTTGGAACCAGTACCGCCGCGGTGGCAGCGCTCTGGGGGGCTGAGCAGCAGCACGCCGCTGATGCCGTAGCGGCGCTGATCAAGAACAGACCAGCCTGAGCCCGGTACGGGATTCAGGTTTGATCTGTGTTCGCAAACCACTAGAGAGTCCTGGTGAAGCCAATTCCCTTGGGCGATCGCATCAAGGCCCGGTTCATAGAGGCCTTGGTCGTAGGGAGGGTCGAAGTAGACGATGTCGAAGGGGTCTTTGCTCCATCCTCTGCGCAGCCATCCGATCAGTTCTCGACGTTCTGTGAGCACTTCGGGCGTCGGTGAACAACCAGCTGCAACCGTGCTGAGGTTGGCGCGAGTGATTCGGATGCACTGCGGGTCTTGGTCGACGGCCACCACGCAGCGTGCACCCCGTTGCAGCGCCTCGCAGCCCATCACCCCACTGCCGCTGCATAGATCCAGCCAGCGGCAATCTTGCAAGCGCGGCGCGAGGATGTTCATCACCGCCTCACGGACTCGGGAGGTGGTGGGTCTTGTGGCGCGTCCTCCAGGGCTTTGCAGACGTCGACCGCCGCTGAGCCGAAGTTGCCCGCCACCGCTCATCGGATGGGCTCGGCCCCGCGCTGCAGCCAGGTCAACCAGCGTCGCAGCATTTGTTCTCCGGCATCTGACGACTTCTCCGGATGGAACTGACAGGCTCCCAACCGGCCTTTCCAGACAACAGCAGTGACCTCCTGATCGCCGAAGGCGGCCGTGGCTTTCAAGTCATTCCGATCGGTGGGAACTGCGGCGTAGCTATGGACGAAATACACCCATTCAGAGGGGATTTCGCTGTTGAGCAGTGGGCAATTGCCGTGATGCCTTAACGGGGCCCAGCCCATGTGGGGGATCCGTTCGCCGCTGCCACGGGGGAGACGTTTCACCCTTCCGGCCAGGAGACCGAGGCCGGGATCGCTTCCTTCGTCGCTGTGTTCGAACAGCAGCTGCAGGCCGAGACAGATCCCAAGCAAGGGGCGATTGTCATGACCCCAGCGCAGCAAGTGGGGCACTAGCCCTGTGGCCCTGAGGTTGGCCATGGCGGGATCAAAAGCCCCTACCCCAGGAAGGATCAGAGCATCAATGCCATCGAGCTGGTCAGCGTCTTTGATCAGCCTGCAGCTTTCACCAAGACGCTCTAGGCACTTCTCCACTGAGTGGAGATTGCCCATGCCGTAATCGATCAACCCGAGGTTCAGACTCAACCGATCTCTCCGATCTGGAGACAGATTCAGAGGTATTTGGAGATGGTGCCCGACAGGGTTGCCTTGGGAACAGCGCCCACAACCGTGTCGACCTTCTGGCCGCCCTTAAACACCATCAAGGTTGGAATGCTGCGGATTCCGTACTGGCTGGCGACGTTGGGATTTTCGTCAGTGTTGAGCTTGAAGACTTTGATCTGTCCGTCAAATTCTTTGGCAATTTCCTCGACGATCGGAGCCACCATCCGGCAGGGTCCACACCAGGGCGCCCAGAAGTCGACAAGAACCGGCACGTCGCTCTGGAGTACGTCCTGCTCGAAGGAAGCATCGGTAACGGCAGCGGCGCTAGACATATGAGCAGGAAGATTTAGGGAGAATTTAGCAACCGTTTCGAGCGAAAACACGCCCCTTCCCTGTCAAGAAGGGAACTTGTGACAGTCGCTCTCCATCAAGAGTAAAAGCCCGATCGCGCCGGGCTGGGGGGTGTGAGGAGTGTGTGGGCCTAAGCCCGCACACGCTTCAGCCTAGCTCTGCTCTATTTGCCCATCCCGAGGTGCTGGGCCTTTTGGTAAACCTTCCCTTCCGTCAGCAATGAAGGCGCAACGACCACCTCGACCTGCTGCATTTCTTCGATGGTCCGGGCGCCAAGGGTTCCCATGGATGTTTTGAGACACCCCAACAAGTTGTGGGTTCCGTCGTCCAACTTGGCAGGGCCGCGGAGAATGCGTTCGATGCTTCCTGTGCTCCCAACATTGATGCGGGTGCCACGAGGCAGCACTGGGCTTGGCGTTGCCATCCCCCAGTGGAAGCCCCGGCCGGGGGCTTCGTCCGCACGGGCAATGGGCGATCCAATCATCACCGCGTCGGCCCCGCAGGCGATGCATTTGCAGATGTCACCACCGGTCACGATGCCACCGTCAGCAACGATCGGTACATAGCGACCGCTCTCCTTTTCGTAGTCGGCCCTGGCGGCCGCGCAGTCTGAAACCGCTGTTGCCTGTGGAATTCCGACACCGAGAACGCCGCGGGAGGTGCAGGCGGCACCCGGTCCGATTCCCACCATCACGCCCGCCGCACCAGCACGCATCAGTTGCAGGGCTACGTCATAGGTGACGCAGTTGCCGATCACCACGGGGACGCCCATGTCGCGACAGAGGGCTTTTAGATCAAGGGTCTCCTGGCCTTCAGGACCGATGTGATCCGTCGAAACCACGGTGGCCTGCACAAAGAACAGATCGGCTCCTGCTTCGGCGATGGCCTTGCCGAAACGCAGAGCAGCTACCGGGGTTCCGCTCACGGCGGCAATGCCTCCTTGGGCCTTGATGTCTTGGATGCGTTTGCGGATCAGTACTTCTTGAACCGGTTGGCTGTAGATCTCCTGCATCAGTGGGACGAATTCGTCCTTCCCGACGGCTGCGATGCGATCCAGAACCTGGTTGGGGTCTTCATATCGGGTTTGCACCCCCTCCAGATTGAGAACGCCAAGGGAGCCGAGCTGGGACAGACGGACGGCCATGTCCACATCCACCACGCCGTCCATGGCGCTGGCGATGATGGGGATCTCCCGCTCGATGCCCCCGAGTTTCCAACGGGTGTTTGTGACCTCGGGGTCAACCGTGCGACCCCCAGGCACCAGAGCGATTTCATCGATTCCGTAGGCCCGGCGAACGGTCTTTGAGCGTCCGAGCTGAATGTCCACCGCGCGACTTAATGAAGTCTGATCAAGCTACCAATCGGGATGATCGCTTCAGCTCGAGCGGCCCGTGATACGGCTCCAGGTTGACCGGGTGGCCGTGATGAATTTGTCCCGGTCGCTGTTCCTGATCAAGTTGCGAAGAGCAAAATTCATCAACCAGATCAGGCCGGCGAGCTCAAGAAGGCCTGGAGCCAGAGGAAGGCTGTCAATGGTGTTGAGCACACCGGAGTACACCTTCGCCACCAGGGCGAAGGCAATCAACCCTCCAATCACCCGCAGCGGCAACTGGGCTTTGGTCCAGAGCTGAGCAAGATCGTTCTGCTCCACCCAGGCTTTGGCCTTGCCCACCAGCAGCTCCCATTCACCTCCGTCTTGATCTGAGCCGTCCTGATCTGAAGCGTCCTGCGCAGGGATGGAGACGGTGGACGCGATCACAGGGTCCGGCGTAGGCGCGGGGGTTGGTGCCGGTGCTGGCGTGGGCTCAGGTGTTGGTGCTGGCTCCGGACTATTGACGGGAGTAGGAGCAGGAGTTGGCGTGGGGTCGCTGCCTGGGGTTTCGGCTTCAGGGCGAGGCTCGTCGACAGGACCCATCACGTCAGTGCAAAGCGGTTGGGATTTTATCCGGAGTTTTCCTGTTGCTTCCACTGTCCGAGATAGACTGTTAAAGGACGTCTGATGCACGTATGACGGATTCTGTGGGGCCTGTCGGCGGCGGTCCTGGCGGTTCCGACGATCGGATTATTCAGACGGACCTACGCAACGAGATGTCGCGCTCCTATTTGGAGTATGCGATGAGTGTGATCGTGGGCCGGGCGCTGCCCGATGCCCGCGATGGTCTCAAGCCCGTGCATCGACGGATTCTTTACGCGATGTATGAGCTGGGCCTCACCAGCGACAGGCCATATCGCAAATGCGCCCGTGTGGTGGGCGAGGTGCTCGGTAAATATCACCCCCACGGCGACACCGCTGTGTACGACGCCCTGGTGCGGATGGCCCAGGACTTCTCCATGTCGATGCCCCTCATCGATGGGCATGGCAATTTCGGCTCTGTGGACAACGATCCACCGGCCGCCATGCGGTACACCGAATCGCGGTTGCGGGCGCTGACCACCGACAGCCTGCTGGAGGACATCGAGGCTGAGACGGTTGATTTCGCCGACAACTTCGACGGTTCCCAGCAGGAGCCAACCGTGCTTCCCGCCCGGATCCCGCAACTGCTGCTGAATGGTTCGGCGGGCATCGCCGTGGGCATGGCGACGAACATTCCGCCCCACAACCTCAATGAGCTGATTGATGGCTTGCTCGCGTTGATCGCGAACCCGGAGATCACCGATCAGGAGTTAATCCAGCTGATCCCTGGCCCCGATTTCCCCACCGGCGGTCAAAT
The DNA here is from genome assembly GCF_020514255.1 of Synechococcus sp. MU1611. Classification (NCBI taxonomy): domain Bacteria; kingdom Bacillati; phylum Cyanobacteriota; class Cyanophyceae; order Synechococcales; family Synechococcaceae; genus Synechococcus; species Synechococcus sp. MU1611. The sequence goes on from NZ_VTLC01000001.1 coordinate 127,494, forward strand.
CCTCGGTCGTGATGGCATCCGCGACACCTATCTGGGTGGCCGCGGCTCGGTGACGATGCGCGGCGTGGCAAACATTGAAACGCTTGAGGTGCCGGGGCGCCCCGATCGCGATGCCGTGATCATCACGGAACTTCCGTACCAAACCAACAAAGCGGCACTGATTGAGCGCATCGCCGAGCTGGTTAACGACAAAAAGCTCGAAGGGATTTCCGACATCCGCGATGAAAGCGACCGCGATGGCATGCGGATCGTGGTGGAACTGCGCCGTGACGCCTACCCGCAGGTGGTGCTGAACAACCTGTTCAAGCTCACCCCTCTGCAAGCCAACTTCAGTGCCTACATGCTGGCGCTGGTGAACGGCGAGCCGATCCTGCTCACCCTGCGAAAGATGCTCGAGGTGTTCCTCGACTTCCGGGTCGAGACGATTGAGCGCCGCACCCGCTACCTGCTGCGCAAGGCCGAAGAGCGCGACCACATCCTGCTGGGCCTGCTGCTTGCCCTCGATCAGCTGGACCCGATCATTGCCTTGATCCGGGCCGCTCCCGATACGGCAACTGCACGCCAACAGCTGCAGGAACGCCATGGCCTCTCGGACATCCAAGCCGACGCGATTTTGCAGATGCAGCTGCGTCGTCTCACCGCCCTTGAAGCCGACAAGATCCGTCTTGAACACGAGGATCTGGTCACCAAGATCGCCGACTACAAGGACATCCTTAGCCGGCGTGAGCGGGTGTTCGGCATCATCCAGGACGAGCTCGGTCAGCTGCAGGAGCGCTACCCCATCCCTCGTCGCACGGAGATCCTTGACCTCGGCGGTGGGCTCTCCGACATCGATCTGATCGCCAATGAGCGTTCGGTGGTGCTGCTCACTGAGACCGGTTACCTCAAGCGGATGCCGGTGAGCGAATTTGAGGCCACCAGCCGCGGCACCCGCGGCAAGGCCGGAACCCGCAGCCAGGGTGAGGATGCGGTGAAGCTGTTCATCAGCTGCAACGACCACGACACCTTGGTGCTGTTCAGCGACCGCGGTGTGTCGTACGCGCTTCCCGCCTACCGCGTGCCCCAGTGCAGCCGCACGGCAAAGGGCACCCCGGTGGTGCAGCTGTTGCCGATTCCCCGGGAAGAGGCGATCACCACGTTGATTCCGGTGTCGGAGTTCAGCGACGACACCGATCTGCTGATGCTTACGCGAGGTGGCTTCATCAAACGCACCCGCCTTTCGGCCTTCAGCAGCATCCGCTCCAATGGTCTGATCGCCATCAACCTGGAGGAAGGCGATGCCCTCACCTGGGTGCGCCTGGCGGTGCCCGGCGACAGCGTCTTGATCGGCTCCAAAGCCGGGATGACCATCCACTTCCGCCTCAGTGATGAGGAGTTGCGGCCCCTGGGCCGTACGGCCCGCGGCGTGCGGTCGATGAACCTGCGCGATGGCGATGCCCTGGTGAGCATGGATGTGCTTCCGGTGGAACTCGCCGATCAGGTGGCCGCCAGCGCAGAGGAAGAAGAGGATGCCGCCACCGAGGGGCCCTGGGTGCTCGTGGCATCGGCTTCGGGTCTGGGCAAGCGGGTGCCGGTGACGCAATTCCGCTTGCAGAAGCGGGCCGGCATGGGCCTGCGGGCGATGAAGTTCCGCACCGAGGCCGATCAGCTAGTGGGCCTGAGCGTGCTCGGTGCCGGTGAGGAATTGCTCCTCGTCAGCGAGAAGGGGGTGATCGTGCGCACCAGCGCCGATGCCATTCCCCAGCAGTCGCGGGCTGCCACGGGTGTTCGTCTGCAGAAGCTGGACAAAGGTGACCGGCTGCTCAAGGTGGTGCTGGTGCCGCCAGAAGCGGAAGACGAATCTGCTGACGACGACACCACTGCATCGGAAGACACCGGATCAGACGCGCAGGACAGCTGACCTTGGCTGAGCCGGTGGATGTGCTGGTGCTGGGGGGCGGTCCTGCCGCCCTTTGCATCGCTTCTGAACTGAATCAACGGGGAGTGGCTGTTGCCGGCATCGCTCCCGAACCGGTCGACGCTCCTTGGCCAAACACCTACGGCATCTGGGCCGATGAACTCAAAGCGGTGGGGCTCGAGCAGCTGCTGGAGCACCGCTGGAACGACACCGTCAGTTATTTCGGCGCAGGCGGCACAACGGCTCAGGATCAGAGCTATGGCCATGGAATTGACTACGGATTATTCGATCGGGCTGCCTTACAGCACTACTGGCTGGCGCGGGCTCAAGGGGTGACATGGCGTCAGGACAGCGCAGAACGTGTGGAGGTGAGTGGACCAACAACCAGCGTCAGCTGTGCATCGGGAACCACGTTGACGGCGCGCTTGGTGATCGATGCCTCCGGCTCCCGCACACCCCACATTCGCCGCCCCGATCAGGGGCCGGTGGCGGGCCAGGCGGCCTACGGCGTGGTGGGGCGCTTCTCTAAACCGCCGATCGAGCCAGGTCGCTTTGTGTTGATGGACTACCGCTGCAATCACCTCAGCGAAGCGCAGCGCCGTGAACCGCCCACCTTTCTCTATGCGATGGATTTTGGTGATGGGGTGTTCTTCGTGGAAGAAACCTCACTCGCTTTGGCACCGGGTGTTCCCTACGAGGTGCTCAAGCAACGGCTGCAGCAGCGCTTGGATCAGCGGGGCGTGGAGATCACCGAGGTGATCCATGAAGAGTTCTGCCTCTTCCCGATGAACCTGCCGTTGCCCGATCGCAGTCAGCCGGTGCTGGCTTTCGGTGGAGCGGCGAGCATGGTGCATCCGGCTTCGGGCTACATGGTGGGATCGCTGCTGCGGCGGGGCCCTGATCTGGCCCAGGCGATTGCCGAAGCCCTTGCCAATCCCGCCCTGGGATCAGCGGCCTTGGCGCAACGGGGATGGCAGGCGCTCTGGCCATTGGAACTGGTGCTACGCCATCAGCTCTATCAGTTCGGGCTGGGCCGGTTGATGGGATTCAACGAAGCGTTGTTGCGCACCCACTTCGCCACCTTCTTTTCCTTGCCGCGGGACGACTGGTTTGGTTTCCTCACCAACACCCTGCCGCTGCCGCGCTTGATGGGAGTGATGCTGCGCTTGTTTGCCCTTTCGCCCTGGGAATTGCGGCGGGGGTTGGTGTTGGGGGCGGCCCCAGCTCAATCGCCGACCTGGGCCCAGTCCAACGGCTGAATCAGCGGGAACAGGCGGTCATCCATCTGCACCTCTTCGAGCCAGCCCTCTGCCAGTTCGGTGCTGCCGTCGATCGCCTGCATCAGCTGCCAGAAGCGACCCAGGTGTCGCTGAACCCGGTCTCTGGCCAGTTCGGTCGTGGTGCCGGCCCGGAGGATGAAGCTCCAGTCGGAGGACTGCGCCAGCAACAGTTCTCGCGCGGCCTGCTGCAGCCACTGCATGGCCTGCTCGCTGCCCACCCCGCGGCTGCAGCGCTGCACCATTGCTGCACTGGCCCGTTCCCACTCCGGGATGATCCAGGCGTTGCTGTCGTTCAGCCAGTAGTCGTGATAGCCCCCTTGTCCCCAGCTTGAGGGGGAGGGGTCACAGAGCTGGAGCTGGCCAACGCTGTTCAACACGTCGCGCAGCCGGGTGAAGCTCACCCCCTCCTGAGGTGCCTGCTGAAACAGCTGGCTCAGAAATGCTGGCCCTTCAAACCACCAGTGGCCGAAGAGTTCGGCATCGAAGGGGGCCACCAGCAGTGGGGACACATCCATGGCACGGTCGAGCTGATCCAGCTGCCGCCGGCGGCCCTGGAGGTAATCGGCTGCATGCTCTTTCACCCGTTCAGCCGCCACCCCCGGTTCATAGGGCTGTTTCCGGTCCAACGGTGCACTGTGATCGGTCACCCGATGCAGCTTCAGGCCGAGGGGTCGCGGTTGGTCGAGGCCCAGTGGCTTCAGCTCTTCGATGGGCAGGTCCCAGCCCAGATCGCGATGGAACTCCCGGTAGTGGGGATCGCCGGGGTAACCGTCCTTGGCGGACCAAACCGGCAGGGTTGCATCACTGTCACGCCCGAAGAAGGCCACCCCATTACGGCTGCAGATCGGGGCGTACACCCCGTAGCGGGGCCGGGGCCGGCCATGCAGCAGCCCATGGCCGTCCAGCACGGCATAGCGGAGCCCGGCATCGCGCATCCAGCGATCCAGCCCTTCGTAATAGGCGCATTCAGGCAACCAGACCCCCAGAGGCGATTCCCCGACGAGGCGCTGGTGTTCCCGCACCGCGGTGCGCAGTTGACCGCGCACCGCTTCCGGGTGATGGCGCAGCAGGGGGAGGTAGCCATGGGTTGCGCCGCAGGTGAGTAGATCGACCACCTCCTGGCGCTGCAGGGCTGCGAAACGCTGGATCAAGTCACCATCGCAGTCCTGCCATGCCGCTTTGTGTCGCTTGATGGCCGCCGCCAGATGCTCGGCGCCATCGCGGAGCGCAGGATCCGCCTTCGGCAGCAGCGCGAGCCTCTCGTTCAGCCACTGGGGAAAGCGCTGCTTGAGGTCTTGATCACTCAGCAGCGATAGCAGCGTCGGCGATAAGCCGATGGTGAGTTTGGGGTGTTGCTCTGGGTCTGCGCTGGCCTGTTCCAGCGCTTCGAGCAGGGGCAGGTAACACTCAATCAGTGCCTGGAAAAACCAGTCCTCTTCCAGAGAGCCTGGTTTTGCCGATCGCACGTAGGGCAGATGGGCATGCAACACCAGGGCGACAGCGCCTTTGGTCACGAACAAGCCCAAACGGTGGCTGAATTTAATCCGATTCCATCTCCATGCCTGAACTAAGATGAGTTAACTCATAGTCATTCCGACTAAGACCTCCGCTGGAGCCCCTTCCATGGCCAAGGACCCCGGTCGCGTCCTGATTTTTGATACCACCCTGCGGGATGGTGAGCAGTCTCCGGGGGCGAGCCTCAACCTTGAGGAGAAGCTGGCCATCGCCCAGCAGCTGGCTCGGCTCGGCGTGGATGTGATCGAGGCTGGATTCCCTTTCGCCAGTCCCGGTGATTTTGCCGCTGTGCAGCGGATCGCCCAGCAGGTCGGTGGGGACAACGGTCCGATTATTTGCGGTCTGGCCCGGGCATCGAGGGCAGACATCAAGGCCTGCGCCGATGCGGTTGCACCGGCGCCGCGTCGCCGCATTCATACCTTTATTGCCACCAGCGACATTCACCTCGAGCACAAACTGCGCAAAAGCCGTGCCGATGTGCTGGGCATCGTTCCCGAGATGGTGAGCTATGCCCGCTCGCTTGTGGAAGACGTTGAATTCTCCTGTGAAGACGCAGGGCGAAGTGATCCGGAGTTCCTCTACGAGGTGATTGAGGCGGCGATTGCTGCGGGTGCCACCACGATCAACATTCCCGACACCGTTGGCTACACCACGCCGTCGGAGTTCGGTGCTCTGATCGCGGGCATCAATCAGCACGTGCCCAACATCGCCGATGCCGTGATCTCGGTGCATGGCCACAACGATCTCGGTCTGGCGGTGGCGAATTTCCTCGAAGCGGTCAAGAACGGCGCCCGTCAGCTCGAATGCACGATCAATGGCATTGGCGAACGCGCCGGCAATGCATCCCTCGAGGAGTTGGTGATGGCGTTGCATGTGCGGCGTCGCTACTACAACCCGTTCTTCGGACGGGATGAGGAAAGCCCTACGCCACTGACGGCCGTACGCACCGAAGAGCTGACCAAGACCTCCAGGCTGGTCTCGAATCTCACCGGGATGGTTGTTCAGCCCAACAAGGCAATCGTCGGTGCGAACGCCTTCGCCCATGAATCCGGCATTCACCAGGACGGCGTGCTCAAGAACCGCCTGACCTACGAAATCATCGATGCCAAGACCGTGGGGTTGTCTGACAACCGCATCTCTCTCGGCAAGCTCAGCGGTCGTAGTGCCGTTCGCGCCCGTCTGGAGGAGCTGGGCTACGACCTCACCCGTGAGGATCTCGATGAGGCGTTTGCTCGCTTCAAGGAACTCGCTGATCGCAAGCGGGAGATCACAGACCGTGATTTGGAGGCGATTGTCAGCGAACAGGTGCAGCAGCCTGAAGCCCGCTTCCAGTTGAAGTTGGTTCAGGTCAGCTGCGGAAGCAGCCTGCGCCCCACCGCCACCGTCACGCTCCTCGATGAAGAGGGCAGTGAGACCACAGGCTCGGCGGTGGGCACCGGTCCTGTGGATGCCGTCTGTCGTGCCTTGAACGATCTGGCGGGTGTGCCCAATGAATTGATCGAGTTTTCGGTTAAGTCGGTGACCGAGGGCATCGATGCCATGGGCGATGTGACCATCCGCCTGCGACGCAACGGTGCGCTCTATTCCGGCCACGCTGCCGACACCGATGTGGTGGTGGCAGCGGCGATGGCTTTTGTGAATGCTCTTAATCGCCTGGTGGCCGGTGAGGAGCGCCAGTCATTGCATCCGCAGAAGGATCCTGTTGTTCTGGAGACCCGACCGACGCTCTAGAGCCGACCCCATGCGCACCTCCACCGCCCGGGCTGTTCAGCTGGTGCTGCTGATTCTTCTTGCGCTGCTGGTGCTCACGCCGTTGCTCTGGTTGGTGAGCACCTCGCTCAAGGGTCCGGCGGAAGACATCTTCAGCAGTCCGCCGGCGTTGTTGCCCGCCCAGCCGAGCTTCGATGCCTACGTCCGGCTGTTTCAAGACAATCCCCTCACCACCTATCTGTTCAACAGCACCGTGGTGAGTGGCCTGGCGGTGCTGGCCAACCTGCTGTTCTGCTCCCTTGCCGCCTACCCCTTGGCCAGGTTGCGCTTCGCCGGCCGAGGCTTGGTGCTGGGCTTGGTGGTGGCCACGATCCTGATTCCTTTTCAGGTGGTGATGATTCCGCTGTATCTGCTGATGGTTCAGTTGGGGTTGCGCAACACCCTGCTGGCCTTGGTGATCCCCCAGGCGGCCACCGCTTTTGGTCTTTATCTCCTGCGCCAAAGCTTTCTTGGCGTTCCCAAGGAACTCGAGGAGGCGGCACGGATCGACGGTTGCAGTCGCTTGGGGGAATGGTGGAACGTGATGATCCCGGCTGCCAAAGCTGATCTCATCACCCTGGCGATGTTTGTCTTCATCGGCACTTGGAGTGATTTTCTCTGGCCTCTGGTGATTCTTGACGACCCATCGCTTTACACACTCCCTTTGGGGCTGCAGCAGCTGTCCAGCAGCTTTTCACTGGATTGGCGGATCGTTGCGGCCGGATCGGTGGTGTCAATCCTTCCGGTTCTATTGCTATTCGTGCTGTTGCAGCGCTTCATCCTGCCCAATGCCAGCGGGGATGCTGTGAAGGGATGAGTTGATGGACGTGCGCATGGCCGCAAAGGCATCCATGCGTTCCTGCATCAAGCCCATCTGTTGGCTGAGCAGGTCGCTGTGGGCATGGTCTGGTGTTTGTTGCTCCAGCTGATGGATCCGTTCTTGCAGCGCATGGATGCGTTGATCCTGCTGTTGCAATCCCTTCAGCAGCGTTACGACAAGAACACTCACAAGAGCGAGGCTGCCGCAGCTGATCAGTTTCAACAGCATGCGACCTCCCGAATCAGGCTGATGCTGACTTGAATGGGATGTTCCAACAAGAGCTGCTGTGATGTCTCTCGACGATCTGGATCAATTTCTGAACCTTCGGGACAGCGATCCTGGACTGGCCCAGGCCTTGGCACAGCCCATGGATCTTGAGCAGTTTCTTGCACTCGCTGCCGAGCGCGGATACGTCTTGACCGAGGCGGATGTCTTTGCGGCCCAGCAGCGTGAACATCGTGTCAGAACAGCAGCGGAGCTTCAGCAGGATCAGGCCTCGGAATCGCGTCGCCTACGCAATTTCATCAACGGCTGACCACCAAGGCCTCACTTTTCATTGATCTAGTTTCACCACGTCCGGTGTTTCGCCGTGTACTTCTCCAATCCAGCGGGCGTGGTTCACGGCACCTTCGTGGGTGTGAAAGATCCAGGCGTCGTCAGGAGACGTTTGGCGTTCGATGCGCTGATCCACGGCATTGACGCTGAGATAGCCGCCGGCTGAACAGGAGCGCAGCACGTAGCGTTCGGCGTACTTGGTGAGCATTGGCTGAGAGGGGTATATCTGTTCGCTAGCGGTGCCTTGCGGCGGCTTGGCGCGAACTGCGGAATTGCTTTTACTTTTCTTCCTTGAGGGTTAATAGGGTTTGTTGTTGCCAGCTCAACCCCGTGGGTGCTGCAAATCGGCTCTGATGACCGCCGTCACGGAACCAGGGATCGCTGAGGGCCGTGATCTTCAGTTCGTCCGTTTTGAGATCCCAGGTGTTTTGGAGGTAGCTGCGGAGTTGTTCCGTCTCAGGGGGATCGGGCTGTTGCCAGTGCACCACGGCCAATTGCCCCGGTCGTGACTGGAGAATGGCCAGACGGTGATTCGGGTGGCCGTCGTTGGCGGGCTGAACGGATTCTTGAAGCTGCTCCTCGCAGACGTAAAGACGCAGCGGGACAGTGCTGTCAGGTTGGGGAAGTGGATATTTGTTGAGATACAGGGCACGAGCTTTCTGAAACGCTGCCCCAGGGGCCTTGGCCATCAAGCTGTTGTAGGCCTGCTGCAGCTGCTCACTCATGTGGTTGCCGCCATGTTGCTGGCTCCAGTGTGTGGATGATTCGGGGCCATGAACATGGGAGGATGGTGACACTTCCGGGATTGGATCGCGATGGCCAAACATCGCTCCCGCTACCGGTTGGTTGGCCTTGACGGTCAGCCTCATCCGGTGCTCGATGCCCCTTACGACACGTTGGAACTGGCCCTCGCCGAGGCCAGTGATTGGTGCACTGGACAAGGGGCTCGATGTTCGATGGGACAGCAGGGAATTGCAGTTGAAGTGCGAACCGACAGCGGTAGTTGGCGCACCATCGACTATCCGGTCAGTTGCTTGAGCCAATCCAGCGTGATGGTGGACTGATGTGGGTCAGTGTTGACCTCTGCGTTGTGCCGATCGGCGTTGGCGTCAGTCTTTCCCCCTACATCGCCGCCTGTGAACGCGTGATTGCTGCCACGGGCCTTCAGCATCAGCTGGGTCCCAATGGCACCGCGATCGAAGGCCCCTGGGAGGAGGTCATGGCTTGTGTGCGCGCTTGTCACGTTGAGTTGCACGGCATGGGAGCTCCACGGCTCTACACAACGCTCAAGCTCAACACCCGAACCGATCGGCAGCAGTCGTTCTCCGAGAAGGTCGCTTCCGTTGAGAACCTCCTCAGTGATTGAAAATCTATAGATCTTTGGTGGGTTTCGACTCAGCTTGAGTCGCTTTTGGGATCAATGAGATTGTTCAGTGCTGCTCTGCCCCATGCGTCGAGGTTTCGGTGGGGTGTTGTTGGCTCTGCTGGTGATGAGCCTGACGGGAGGTGCCGTTCAGGCGTCAACGTGGGATCGCATCGCCAGTTACCTGCGACTGCTGCAGCGGGCGGGCGTGAATGCGCTGGTGGCGCCTGATTGTCCTGCCGGCTTGCTGGGGGCCTTTCATGAGGGCAAGCAGGCCCTCTTGATGTGTGGCAACAACCTTCCCGACGATCCATCGGTTGTTTGGATCGTTCTGGCCCACGAATCAGCCCATGTGATGCAGTCGTGCAACGGCGGAAACTTGATGCCCGCGCCGCTGTTGGCCAAAAACATGGCGGAGGCCCGCCGTCTTGAGCCGGATACTTTTCACGAGTTGCAGCTGTATCACACGAGTCAGCATCACGTTGAGGCGGAAGCCCGGCTGGTTCAGGCTCTGCCGCCCACCCAGGTGGTGGCCTTGTTTGAAAAACACTGCGCCACTCGACTCTCCCCTTGAAGCTGCTGATGCTCGACCCTTGGCTGATGGTGGTCGATAAGCCCGCCGGCCTGCTGACGCAACCGGGCCTCGGGCCTGATCAACAGGACTCCGTGATCACCCGATTGCAGCGCAAGGAGCAAGGTCTGCGATTGGTCCACCGCTTGGATCGCGACACCTCGGGTGTGCTGCTGCTGGCCAGGAGTGCCGATGCCCTACGGCGGCTCAGTGCCCTATTTGCCGAACGTCGCATCAACAAGCTGTACCAGGCGGATGTTGAGGGGGAGCTCCTTGGCCGCGGCTGCATTGCTAGCCCCTTGGCACGACTGTCACGCCAACCCCCGCGCTACGGCCGCCATCCCGAGGGACGTCTGGCGCTAACCCTTTGGAAAGTCTGCGCTGCTTGTGCCCACGGCACGCGGATCTGGCTGCGCCCGCTCACGGGGCGCTCCCATCAGCTGCGGGCCCATCTGGCCGAGCTCGGACACCCCATCGTTGGTGATCCCATCTATGGGGATGCCGCTCGTTCGTTCCGCTTGCATCTGCATTCCCAGGCCTTGAGCTTTCGGCATCCCTTCACCCACCGACGCGTTCGTTTGATCTCGCAGGAGGTTCCCTTTGCAACTGAGTTCTGAACTCGTTGGCTACCTGGCCGCTGGCTTGACGACGGTCAGCTTCTTTCCGCAGGCCATCAAGACGCTGCGCAGTGGTGACACCAAGTCCATCTCGTTGGGCATGTATGGCCTATTCACCAGTGGCGTTGCGCTTTGGTCGCTGTACGGCTTGCTGGTCAAGGATGGCCCTGTGCTGGTCGCCAACCTGATCACCCTGGTTCCGGCTGCCGTTGTGCTGCAGCGCAAGATTGTTGGATGCCGATGAAGGAGCAGCCGATCAACGTCGCGCTGGAATCGGATAGGGAATGCGGCGGTGTCGCATCCGTCGCCACACCTGTACGAAGGCACGGATCACCAATTCCACTTCGCTGCGGTTGAGGCTGCTTTTGCGCAATTGTCCATCCCGCTGTCGTGACTCCACGATTCGCCGCACCGTGTCCACCGCCTGCGCATCAGAGGTGTCTGGAGGAAGGGATCGCAGGGCTGCCTCACATCCGTCAGCCAGCATCAAAATTGCTGTTTCTTTGGAGCGAGGTTCGGGGCCTTTGTACCGAAAGCGGCGTTCCTCAACCGCTGCATCGCGCTCCTGGGCCTTGTGAAAGAAGTACCCCATTTTCAAGGTTCCCTGATGTTCAGGGATGAAATCGGCGATAGGCCTGGGTAGGCGGTGGCGCCGCGCCAGCTTCAGCCCCTCATCCACGTGGGCTTGAAGAACCGCCGCGCTCGCCTGGGGGTCGTCGAGCGCGTCATGGGGATTGGGGCCGTCTTTCTGGTTCTCGATGAACCAGTCAGGGGCATGCAGTTTGCCGACGTCGTGATACAGCGAGCCGGTCCGGATCAGATCCACGTCCGCACCGATGGCCCGCGCCCCTTCCTCCGCGAGTCCGCAGATCATCAGGGTGTGTTCAAACGTTCCAGGGGCTTCGCAGGAGAGGCGCCGCAGCAGGGGACGTTCCTGATCCGCCAGTTCCAGCAGCCGCGCCCGGGTGAGTAGTCCGAAGGACCCCTCGAGAATGGGGATCAGCAGCAGGCTGAGCATCAGCAGCACCCCGAGCAGCAGGGTGTCGGTGGCTAGTTCATCCAGGCTGGGATTCAGGCTTCCCCAGAGCCGCAGGCCCGTGAGGGGCTGTAGTTGCAGCAGCAGCCATTGGCCCACGAGGGCACCGATCGGCAGCAGCACCGTTAGTTGAAGGAGCTGTCCGCGGCTGCGTTGACGGCCCGCGATCAAGGCGCCAGCTGCAGCGACCGTTGCTGCCATAAGAAGGCGACCATCTCCCAGACCCTGCACGGGTTCCGGCCAGAGCAGAGCGGCTACACCCATCCAGACCAAACCGCAGCCTGTACCGAGACCTTCAGCCAGCACCAGGGTGGGTGGCACCAGAACGGCGAGCGGGCTCACGGTTCCCTTGAACCAGAGTTTGGCGACCTGCACCAGGAGAAGAAGTCCCACCGCCAGCAGGGCGTGGCGTACCTCAAGGCCAGGCCGTTCGCGCCGCATCACCAACAGCATTGCTGCACAGCCAGCAGCAGCTTCCACGAACCGCTGAAACCAAATCAAAGGTTGGGGTTCGCGGCGCACGCGGCCGAAATAATCGAGCACGTCGTAGGCCTGGGGACTGATCGGTTCGCCTTTGCGGGTGATCAGATCTCCCTTGCGCACTTGGATCGTCGGGATGGCCTGTTTGGTCAGCTGCTCTTCGATTAGCTGTTTGCTCAGGTTCGGGTCGGTGCGCAGGTTGCTGCTCCCGCGCAGGGTGCTGGTCAGCACCTTGGTGGCCAGGGATCGGGACGCCGGCTCCTTCAGTGCGACAGCCTTCAGTTGAAGGTCGGCAGCCCGGCGCAATTGCTCAACGGCCAGATTGCTGACCAGTCCTTGGCTGAGCATCCGATTTGCAGTGCTTCGCACCGCGACATCCCAGGCGAGATGCTCCTGTTCGCTGCGTTGTTCCAGCCACTTCTGCTCCGGCTCGGACAGGTTGACCGGCCCGATCCGGGCTCCCGAACCGGTGTTGGTGATCTCCTGCAGCTGAAGCAGTTGCTGTTCCAGGCGTTGTTTAAGTCGTTGGTTCTGGTCTTGATCGATGACCTGGACCACTGATCGCGCCACCAGAGAGGCGCGCTGCTGCTCAAGGGCGGTGTTGTCCTGAACCAGGACATCTTTCGGTGCGATGGCGTCAAATGGTGCCAGCGATCCCGGCTGGAGTTCTGGTTTGATCAGCCAAGGCAGGCTTGAGACGGCCGCCACAGATAGGCACAACAGCAGAACGACGAGGGCTTGCAAGCGCGTCCAGCGCAGCAGGCGGCTCCCTGGGCCCTCGAGCCGCAGCCAGTTCCTCCTGAGGCTGCTCAGCCGTGGAACGCGAACCAAAAAGGACCCCGTAGCGGCTTCACGCTAGCTCTCTCCAGAGGGCATGCTGGACGCAGTGGACTGAGATGCCATGGCCCTGCGTTTGGATGGCAAGGTGCTGGCAAGGGATGTGGAGCGTCGTCTTCAATCCCTGATCGAACAGCGTCTGGCTGAGGTGGGGCGACCGCCAGGGTTAGCGGTGCTGCGTGTCGGAGAGGATCCGGCCAGCGCCGTCTACGTCGCCAACAAAGAAAAGGCTTGTGCTCGGATTGGTGTGGCCAGCTTTGGCGACCACCTCCCCGGCGACACTCCTGCTGCGGTCGTGCTTCAGACCATTGAACGGCTGAATGCCAACCCGGAGGTGGATGGGATCCTGCTCCAGCTTCCGCTCCCTGGAGGCCTTGATGAGGGGCCACTGCTGATGGCTATTGATCCCGAGAAGGATGCAGATGGTCTGCACACGCTCAATCTCGGCCGGCTGCTTAAGGGGGAACCGGGCCCGCGCAGCTGCACCCCCGCAGGAGTGATGGCGTTGCTGCGCAGCAATGGAATCGACCCGGCGGGCAAGCGCGCTGTGGTGATCGGTCGAAGCATTCTTGTGGGACAACCGATGGCCTTGATGCTCCAGGCGGCCAACGCGACCGTCACCATTGCCCATTCCCGCACGGCAGATCTGGCGGCGCACTCCCAGGAGGCTGAGATTCTGGTTGTGGCGGCAGGGCGTCCCCAGTTCATCGGGGCAGACCACGTGCGGCCGGGTGCGGCTGTGGTGGATGTCGGTATTCACCGCAAGCCTGAAGGCGGTCTATGCGGTGATGTTCGCGCTGATGAAATCGAGTCGATCGCCGGTGCGCTCTCACCTGTCCCAGGAGGTGTCGGACCGATGACGGTCACGATGCTTCTGGTCAACACCGTGGTGGCGTGGTGCAGACGCCACAACATTGACCATGATTTGGACGATCTCGTGCCCTGATCGATTCAATGGCGCTGCACTGGCTGTTTCCAACACCCGTTCTGCAGGCGGATCTTGAACCGGATGTCGCGACGGCCGCAGCCATGCAGCAACAGCTTGAGCAGTTCGACGCGCAGGTGTATCAGCACCCTGAGTTCAGCGATCGCAACAACCTCACGGGAGATTTGTTGGGCCACGCCGGCCTGGATCAGTTGCATCGTATGGATGCGTTCCAGTGGCTGAACGCTCAGTTATCTGTTCACGTGTCGGACTATCTCCATGCGCTCCTGGGGAACGATCACGGCCTTGTGGCGCACATCCAAAAAGCCTGGCCCGTGGTTTGTGCCAGAGATGGCGGAACAATTGATTTGCACAGCCATCGCAATGCTCAGTTGAGTGCGGTGTTTTATGTGTTGGCAGATCCGGCGAACGAGAGTGGGGAGCTTGAATTTGAGGCTCCCGACGATTACTTCAGCCATGTGATGGCGATTCCCTATCGCGATGCCGCCGTCTCCGGTGGTGTTTTCGCGCCGACGCCCCACCGGCTGTTGTTGTTCCCTTCGGATCTTCGGCATCGGGTGCTCCCCTATGAAGGGGGAGGACCCCGCTATTCGGTCTCCTATGACCTCGCCATCACCACGGCGCCAGGGAAGGGACGCGAGATGCGAACACCCCACCCCATGGATTGGGTCCCACTCGGCATCAAGGACTCGGCCTGAGAGAATCCCGCCAGCCAGGGTCCACCCATGAGCGCCGAGTTTGATTTCAAGGCCTATCTCGGCAAGGCCAAAGAGCGGGTGGAAACGGCACTTGATGGATCCCTAGGTCCTGAGAGGCCGGAGTCCTTAAGGGAAGCGATGCGGTATTCGCTGCTTGCCGGTGGAAAGCGGTTGCGTCCAATTCTTTGCCTCGCCGCCTGCGAGTTGGCCGGGGGGGACGCATCGCAGGCTCTGCCGACTGCGGTGGCGCTTGAAATGATCCACACCATGTCGCTGATCCATGACGACCTGCCGGCCATGGATGACGATGACTTGAGGCGTGGTCGTCCCACCAATCACAAGGTGTACGGCGAAGCCGTTGCCATCCTCGCGGGTGATGCACTGCTGACCCGAGCCTTTGAAATGGTGGCTCTGCGCAGTCTGGATGTTCCTGCTGAGCGTCTGCTCAAGGTGGTGGGAGAACTGTCGTTGGTGGCCGGTGCGCCAGGTCTGGTGGGCGGCCAGGTGGTGGATCTGGAAAGCGAAGGAAAGGAGGTGGATCTTGAAACCCTCGAGTACATCCACCTCCACAAAACGGGAGCTCTGTTGAGCGCTTGTGTCATTACTGGGGCCATGATTGGCGGCGCCGATGAAGCGCTGATCAAGGCCCTACGCGTCTACGCGAGGGGGATTGGCTTGGCGTTCCAGATCATTGACGACATTCTCGACATCACCGCCAGCAGCGAGGTGTTGGGCAAAACCGCCGGCAAAGATCTCATCGCCGATAAGACCACCTATCCCAAGCTTCTGGGGTTAGAGGAATCCCGCCACAGGGCTGACGCGTTGGTCAATGAAGCGAAAGAAGCCCTCCAGCCTTGGGCCGAGAAGGCGGTTCCCCTGCTCGCATTGGCCGACTTCATCACCAGCCGCGACCGATGATCGAAGCCATTCCCTCCCACGCTGTTGTGCAGGAGGTTTTCGACAACAGTTCGCTGACCTGGGGCTTGATGGCCTGCGGTGTAGCTCAGTTGTCCAAACTGTTCCTTGAGTTGCTGCTGCACCGCCGTTGGCGTCCGGCGGTGCTGATTGAAACCGGTGGCATGCCCTCCAGCCACTCCGCCCTGGTCACAGGGACGGCGGCGTGTGTTGGATGGACCCTTGGTTTTGATCACCCCCTGTTCGCGCTCGCGGCGATGGTGGCGTTTGTCGTGATGTACGACGCCAGCGGCATTCGTCGCGCTGCCGGGCTGACGGCGGAACGGGTCAACGGCCTGCCTGATTCGCTTTGGCCGGAGCCCCATGCGAAGCCGCTTAAGGAAAGCCTGGGCCACAGTCGGCTGCAGGTGCTGGTGGGCAGCCTGATGGGCCCCGCCATCGCCTTGCCAGGCTTGGTGTATCTGGGATCACCGCTGCATCTGGTGGCCCGTCTTGGAGCGGGGCTGGGGTGACCGCAGCCGCTGAGCTCACCGCTGATCAGCAGGCGGCGGCAGATGCCTTTGCGGCCTGGCTCAATCAGCCCGTTGATGGCACGCCGTTTGTGCTCAGTGGTTTCGCCGGCAGCGGCAAGACCTTCCTCTCGATGCGGCTGTTAAGGCAGGTGGAAGCCAGCGGATTGTGTTGGACCGTTGTGGCCCCAACCCACAAAGCGGTTGGCGTTTTACGCCAGGCGCTGGAGTTGGAGGGTCTCCAACCCACCTGGTATCCCTCCACCATCCATCGTTTGTTGCGGCTGAAGCTCAAGCGATCCGCTGACGCTGAACTCTGCGAACCCACAGAGCAGACGGCCATGGCCCTGGAGAACCTGGGTTTGGTGCTGATTGACGAAGCTTCCATGGTCGACAGCACCCTGCTGGGCATTGCCCTCCAGTGCGCCCATCCGTTCAAGACCCGTTTGGTGTTCGTTGGTGACCCCGCCCAGTTGCCACCGGTGGGAGAGGAGAACAGTCCCGTTTTTGCGATGCAACGGTCTTGTTCCGCCACGTTGACCGAGGTGGTTCGTCATCAAGGACCCGTGCTCCAGCTGGCCTCTGGTCTCCGGGAGGGTCGCTTGCCCTGCCAGATGCCGCCGCTGATGCCGCCGATTCGATCACCGCAGGGCCAGGTGTGCAGCTTGATCCAACGGGAGTGGCTGGATCAGGCCCGGCGTGCCTTGCGTGAAGCCTCGGTGCAAGACAACCCCGATGCTGCACGCATCCTCTGCTACACGAACCGCACCTTGGATCGTCTTGTGCCCCATGCGCGCCGTGCCATTCATGGGGAGATGGCGGATCAGATGCCGGTGCTGCCTGGTGAGGTGTTGATCAGTCGCACTGCGGTGATGGCACCGGCCTCAAGGGATGGTGAAGAGGCCGGCGAAGAACCCGACATGGTGTTGGGTTCCAACCGCGAAGTGACTGTGCGTGACATCAAGCCGGAGGCCTGTGATCTGGCGGATTTCGGCCTGTCGTCAGCCGACGGTCCCGTGCCTGTGATCGAGACGCTGTCTGCGACGGTGAATGCCGGGGATCTGGAACTCACCCTGCGCCTGCAGCCTCCGATCGGAAGTTCCGGTCGTCAGGAGCTTGATGCGGTGATGCACCGCCTGCGCAAGCAGGCCCGTGATGCCGGTAAAAAAAATGGGCGAGCGATCTGGCGTCAGTACTTTTTGATTCGCGATGCTTTCGCTTCGCTTGGTCCTGCAGCTGTGCTCACGGTGCATCGCAGCCAAGGCAGCAGCTTCGGGGATGTTTTTGTGGCGCCAGATGTGTTCCGGGCGGATCCCTCGATTCGTCAGCAGCTCTGTTATGTCGCTGTGTCCCGTGCTCGCACGGGGGTCTGGTTGCTCGGCGGGGAGACGTCGTCTGACCTGCGCGCCTCATGGCAGCGCGAATTCGACAACGCGAGAGAACCCAAATGAATCAGCTGATCATCAGCCCACTGATGCCCTGCCAGCCCAGATAGGCCCCTAGCCCGAAACTCAGGCTTCCCACCACCAGTTCCCCGCGTCGGAGAAGGGCTGCTTTGCCGTTTTGCAGAAGCGGCAGGACCCGCTGACGTCCGGCTAACACAGCCAAAAATGGAATCACAAGTAGGGCACTGGCCGCGGCGCTGAACCCTGCGCTGCAGGCAATTTCTTCACGCAAAGGGAACTGTGCGGCAAGAATCACGGCTGCGCTCTTGGCGAACAGCAGCAGGTCGTCGGGACTGATGACTTCTGTGACGCTGCTGATTAGTAACAGCAAGGGAAGTGGCATTGCTGCAAAGCGATCCACGGCACTGCTCCAGGACGGGGCTGCTCCGTTTTCCAGCACGCCTCGAACCAGTTCACGCCCGCCCAGGGCGATTAAGGCTCCACCGCCAATCAGATCAAGGCCTGTTCGGTGGTCGGATCCCTGGGTCATGTCCAGGAGTAGTCCATGTCCAAGAGTCAGCAGCCCGATAACTGCCAGGGCGCTGGTCAGCAGCCACCCACCCAGAAACAACCCACCACGCCGCAGGGGCGACTCCCCCAGCAGCAGTAGCAGCATCAGAACGATATGAATGGGCGAGAGTGCCACGCCAATCCCGTAGGTCAGCAGCTCCGTCCAGATCCTGGGTTCCGCCATTCATTCAGGTTATGAACCTCGATCGTTGATGTTCGACAAGCGCCTTGCTCAGAGTCGCAGGATCAACGCGGCCAGGCCAATACTCACCCCTAGGCTCACAACGCCGAGAATGGCTCTCCAGAAGGCTTTGTCTTTGGTATCAAGGAAGTTGCTCAAGGAACGCCAGGTTCTTTAGTCGTCAGTTTTGCCACCTGTCAGCAGGTAAGGAAAGGTGCGATTGATCGGGCGGTGCAGAGACCGCAGTGTTTTGTTGTAGTGAACGTTGGCCATAACGCTGTAGCGGCGCCCCAGAATCAGTGCACGGTCTAAATCGGCTTCACAGCTGCGGATGTCGGTGTGTACTTCGCGTGCCTGATCTGACACCGGTGCAGCAGCAGGAATCAACGCCGAAAACTGTCCTTCCCTGTGCCTCCAGCTCTGACAGGCCTCGAGGGCCTCTGTCGCTGAATCGAACACCTGCTTCGTCGTCTCCCGTCGCGTGCTCATCGCCTCCATGCCGAGCAGGGGCAGTGCTGTGATCAAGAGGACAAATCCGAAGCGGAGCATGCGTCAGGCGCGAAGGTCCTGCTTCAGCCGTAGCTAGGTGGGCTGAGCGTGGCAGTGTCCTTCCCAATGTTTTCGCTTGTACGTTTCAGTACCGCACTTCGAACCAGTCATCGCCTGTGACAGGGAGCTGGCTTGGTTTCACCCGAAGCACTCGCGCGCCCGGAGGTCCGACCTCACACCAGGCCCGAAGTTCAGACAAGGCGAGTGGTGGGCCTTCGGCTTGCACTTCGACACTGCCATCGCTTTGGTTGCGAACCCATCCGCTGATCCCGAGATCCAGGGCGCGCCGACTGCAGCTGGCGCGGAATCCCACCCGTTGGACGCGTCCCTCGATTACCCAGCGCCAGCGTTCGACGAACGGTTGTATCCGTTGGTGTTGCTGGCGGCTGACAAACCGTTTGGCGATCGCTTCTCCCCGGCTTCGAGCGCGGCGCGCCATCGGGAGCAAATCGTCGTAGAGCTGGCCCAGTGCAGGTGTACCCAGCTCGCGTGAACCGTCTGATCGACCCATCCTTCCGAATGTCGATGGACTTTCCATCCCTCAATGTCCCACAGCACTGATCGGTCGGAGGGCTGCCGATTGGTGTGCAGCTCCCAACGGTGAAATTCGTGACCAACGAGCTTTTGACCGCTCTGAACGACAGGGCTGTCCCGCCGAGCCTGCAGGCGGCGGTAGCCCACGTGCAGCCGGCCACGCTGGGCCTTGAACGGAAGAATGCCCGTCATGTTGTGCCCGTTGCCATCGAGGTCCTGAAGCCTCTGTCCGAGCATGAGCATCCCACCGCATTCGGCGTAGACAGGCCGATGCTGCACGAACTGTCGAAGAGACCTCAGGCTTTGTTCACAGCCGCTGAGTTGGGCTGCATGCTGCTCTGGGAAGCCGCCCGGCAAGATCAGCCCCTTGGCTTCGGCAGGGATGGGCGCATCGGCAAGGGGACTCCAACGGAGTACGGGCATGCCCATTTGCTCCAGCAGTTCACAGGTTTCCTGGTAGCGGAAGTGAAAGGCAGCATCACTGGCAAGAGCCACAGGAAGGGGTTGCCCCTTCACCGCTGGGATGTCGGCCAGAGGGTGCGGCCCTTGGCGGGGTGCCAGAAGCAAGGGCTCCAGGCGTTCCATGTTCAGATGCTCGCTGGCCAGAGCGGCCCAGGCTTGGCGTCGTTGTTCGGGAGCTTCCATCTCATGGGCAGGGGCCAAACCGAGATGACGGCCCGGCAGTGCAAGGGCCTCGGTGCGCGGTAGACAGCCCAGCAAGGGCACCTGCATGCGGTCAAGTACCTCTCCGAGGAGCTCCCGGTGCCTGGGGCTGCTGACCTTATTCAGTACCACTCCGGCGATTGCCAGGTTGGGATCGTGATCGCGGAATCCGCGAACGAGGGCGCCGAGGGAGGCGGCCTGCCCCCCGGCATCCAGCACCAGCACCACCGGCAAGCCCAGCAGGCGGGCCACGTCGGCGGTGCTTCCCGTTTCACTGCTGCCGATGCCGTCGAACAGGCCCATCACTCCCTCCACGAGGGTTAGGTCAGCGACTCCGCCGTAACCGTGAAATGCCCGCCGAACCCAGTCTTCCCCGCACAAATTGAGATCGAGGTTGCGACAGGCCTGACCGGAGGCTTGGCTCAGCAGCTGGGCATCGAGATAGTCCGGTCCAACCTTGAAGGGTTGGATTCGTCGTCCGTTCTGATGCGCCCAGCTCAACAGTGCCAGGCTCAGCAGGGTTTTGCCGCTGCCACTGGCTGGTGCAGCGATGACGGCGGCCATGGCTTAGACGCGGCTCAGCCCAGCAGCCTGGCAGCCAGTGGTGCAGCAGCGGCCAGGAGGGGGTTGGTGCTGTCGTGACCGCCGCCGAGCAGTCGGGCGACATCCATTTCCGGGGTGTCGTGCTGAACGGGAACAACTTCTTCATGCAGCTCGAGGTTGGCCATGCCGCCACCTTCCAAACGCATGCACCCCCCTGATTCAGCGCAGAGAATCACACAAACGCCTTGGCCGTTCTCCGGCTCAGCAATCAGTCGAAGCCCCACCATCTGTCCCGCATGCACGTTGGGCTGGCCCGTCGGTACAGCCATTAGTTGAAAGCGCACCTCCGTGTCATCGGAACGCTTGAACAGGGCTGATGTGCCGTCGTCGGTCGCGGCGGAAGAGACCAACGTCCAACCGAGCCGATCGGCGATCCAGGCGGCAAGCAGCAGCCCTTGGGCGGGATGATGCCCTTCCACATCGATGTCCAGGCTTGTGATGTGGCTTAAGGCATCACGCTGTTGCGGCGGGTCAAACACCATGGCGAGGGTCTCGCGCCAGCTGCGCAATCGCAGCCAGTTGAGATCGTTCACCGCCTGGCCGTTCTCCACGCGGGAGCGCAGCAGGTCAAGGCACTGATGCGGATCCCCCATCGCTGTATCGATGATCAGACGACGGGGCGCGCTGGTCAGCCGCTGCATCAGGTCCGGCGCTTCATCCATGCATCCGTTCCACCAGACCCAGGCAGGCATCGATGAAGGCAGCAGCGGTTCGAGAATTGAGAGTCCTTCATTGAGGGCGCCATGGCCGCCCCGCAGAACCACAACGTCCCCACACGCGGTGGTGCCACCCCCTTCTTCAGGCAGCGGGCAGTAGGCGGCCACGAGTGTTTCCAACGACTGCTCCGTATCAATCGTTGGTGCCAGGGTGATCAGGCGACGAGGCATCAGTGCACTCAGGGCCGGATCGATGTACTGCCCACGCAGGTCTTCTGCGCTGGCCTGTCCCCCCAAATCAGCCATCGCCTTCACCACAGCCCCATCGAGGGGAGGTGTGCTGAGGGGGAGGTCGGCATCCATCACCGCTTGGCGACCCGCAGCGATCAAGGGGGCGGACTGCTGTCCGGTGATGGGCCCAGGCAGGCGGCCACACCGGATCAATTGCTGCTCGGCCCAGGCGGGTTGCCAGATCAGCAGGCAGAAGGTGTTCGCACCGGTGCCCGTGCTGCCCTGCTGCTCCGGGGACCAGAGTTGCTCGAGGTAGTGGGGCACCTCCGCAGGTGCCAGTTCAAGCGGGGTTTGGAGGGTGAGCTGAGGGGACATCGTGACGGAGCAGCAGGGAGTGGAGCGGGACGTGGAGAGCTGAGAAACAGGTCAGTTATGGGCGTCGCCAGAGCAGTCCGTCTTTCGCCAGTAGGGCATCCGCTGCGGCAGGCCCCCAGGTGCGTGATTCGTAGGGATGGACCGGCAGCTGCCAGGGGCTGTCTTCAATCAGCTCCAGCAGAGGGGTGTACAGACGCCATGCGGCTTCCACTTCATCGCTGCGGGTGAACAGGGTGGGATCGCTGAGCATGGCGTCAGCGAGGAGCCGCACATAGCCTTCATCGGAGGGTTCTCCGAACGATTCGTCATAGGAGAATTCCATGTCGATGGGGCGACTCCGCATCCCAGACCCTGGTGATTTCACCTCGAAGCGGAATTCAGCTCCTTCATCCGGCTGGATGCGCAGAATGAGCTGATTGGCGGTGGGACCTCCGGTGGCCGCATCAAATAGATGCACCGGCGCCTCGCGGAAGGTGAGCACCACTTCACTCATGCGCTTGGCCAGGCGTTTGCCGGTGCGCACATAGAACGGAACGCCCTGCCAGCGCCAATTGTCGATGAACAGTTTCATCGCCACGTAGGTCTCGGTGGTGCTGTTGGGATCGACACCGGGTTCATGGCGGTAACCAGCCAGGGGTGATTCCGCTGAACCACCGGGACCGTACTGGCCGCGGATGCAGCAGTTCCAGGGCTCGAGCTCGTCAGCGAGTCGGGCGGACTGGAGCACCTTGGCTTTTTCGTTGCGGATGGCTTCCGGATCAAAGCGACCTGGAGGTTCCATGGCGGTGATCGCCAGCATCTGTGTCAGGTGGTTCTGCACCATGTCCCTCAGAGCACCTGCCGATTCGTAGTACCCGGCGCGCTCCTCCACCCCGACGGTTTCAGCTGCGGTGATCTGAACACTGGAGATGTAATTGCGGTTCCAGATCGGCTCGAAGATCGTGTTGGCAAAGCGCAGAACCATGATGTTCTGGACGGTTTCCTTGCCCAGGTAATGGTCGATGCGAAAGATCTGGTTCTCCTGCCCACAGGTCTGGACCACACGATTGAGGGCCTGGGCACTGCCGTAGTCGCGACCGAATGGCTTCTCGATCACCACCCGGCTGCGTTTGGGATCTTTCAACAGGCCTGCGTCGGCGAGTGAGCGGCAGCCACTGCCGTAGAACTTGGGCGACACAGAGAGGTAGAACGTGCGGTTGCCGCGGGTGGCGCACTGTTGATCGATCTGCTCGAGCCGTCCGCCGAGCCGAACAACATCCTCAGGTTGCTGAAGGTCGACGGGCTCGTAGAAGAGTTTGCTGACAAATTGCTCCCAGGCCTGGGGGTCGTCCTTGATGGTGCTGGCGAGCGCTTCCGCCATCTTTCCGCGGAACTCCTCATCACTCCACGGCCGTCGAGCACAGCCAAGAAGGGCAAACTCACTGGGAAGTCGCCGTTGCTTGAACAGCTCGAAAAGGGCTGGAACCAGTTTGCGGTGGGTCAGATCCCCGCTCGCGCCGAAAATCACCAGACACTGCGGCGCGATCACGCGCTCCTGTCGCAGTCCAACCCGTAGGGGGTTTGTCATCGTGGCGACCATGGAGCGTCCAGGCTTCTGACGCTGGTTTAGGCACGGAAGTGGCAACAGACATGGACTTGCTGCTTTGTTTCCGTGTTGATCTCAGCTTTTGTTTTCAACCGAAAAAAAAAGTCCACCCCGAGGGGTGGACCGGAAACGATCTGAAGGCGATCGATCAATAGGTTTCAACGTGCCAGCGATCGGCTTTCTTCAGCTGCGGGCGAAGTTCAGACCAGTCGAGGCCCTTGGCAGCAGCAGCGGCTGTCATGGCTTCGTCGATGCCCGGCTCCATGCCGCGAAGACCACACATATAAACGTGGGTCTTGGGATCTTCGATCATGGCGAAGATCTCTTCGGCGTGCTCCAGAACACGGTCCTGGATGTACATCCGGCCGCCCTTGGCGTTCTGCTCTTCCCGACTGATCGCCTTGGTGTAGCGGAAGTTGTCGGGGTACTCCTTCTCGTAGTGGAGGAAATCCTCGTCATAGAGAAGGTTGGCTGTTTTGGGCGCGCCCATGAACAGCCAGGCTTTGCCGCGGAACTTCCACCCGTTGGTGTCTTGTTCGCGGGGCTCGAACATGCGGCGGAGATAGGTGCGCATCGGGGCGATGCCTGTGCCCGTCGCCAGCATGATCACGTTGGCCTCTTCATCGTCAGGCAGGAGCATCTCCTTGCCAACCGGTCCGGTGATTTTCACCTTGGTGCCGGGTTCGATGTCGCAGAGATAAGTGGAGCAGACCCCATAGATCTGTTCGCCGGCATCGTTCTTGTACTCGAGCTGGCGAACGCACAGGGAGACGGTGTTGCCCTCGAGGTTGTCGCCGTGGCGTGTGCTTGCGATGGAGTACAGCCGCAGCTTGTGAGGTTTGCCTTTGGCGTCTTCACCCTCGGGGATGATGCCGATGCTCTGGCCTTCGATGTACTTCAGCTGAGGATCACCACCCGCGAGATCAAAGGTGATGTGCTGAACACGACCGATCGCACCGTCCTTCAGCAGGGAGTAGTTCTCGGTCACCGTTCCCATGAACGGTGTTTTGGGTTTGTAGGTGTTGACCGGTACGTCGGCGTGGGGCTTTTTCTTCGGGGCGCTTGACGTCACGGCTTTCTTAGCGGGTTTTTTGGCGGTTTTTTTGGCAGGTGCCGGGGTGGCGGCAACGGGAGCGGCTGAATGCTCTACTTCCACACCATTCACCGAAACGATTTTGGCGCCGCTGGCTCCCAATCGCTTGAAAAGTGCGGAAAACTGGTTCATAGCAACGGTGTAGGTCTGAACCACGGACGCTTGTGAGCCGACCTGGGGACCACTTGCCACAACAGTGAACAGAACCTCATTGCAATGTTCTGTCGCTGCATTGGACACCCGCATTGAAATTACCTGCTTTTTGTGGCGCGACTATAGGCGTGGCCTTCGATTTCACACAAAAAGGTTGCTCTTTGGAACAGAATTCGATGTGATTCAGGCGACCTCCTTAAGATCCCCAAGTTCGGTCTCTCGCTTCGGCGCCTCTTTTGGTTCTCCCCCAGACAATGTTTGGACGTGGGCTTCAAACCTCCAGCGATTCAGCGACTGCGATTGAGCAGACCATGGAGCGGCTGCCCCAGGGTGCGCGTCGTCTCGCTGCGGAACTGAAATCTTCGATGCCTGTTCAGCTCCTCTGGGATGTGCTGACGGATTACGAGAATTTGTCCCGGTTTATCCCCAACCTCAGCTCCAGCGAGCTGATCCAGCGCCAAGGCCAGACGGTACGGCTTCAGCAGGTGGGCAGTCAGCAGCTCCTGGGGCTTCGGTTCTCAGCCCAGGTTCAGTTGGAGTTGACGGAGTATCGCCACGACGGACTGCTGCAGTTCCGCATGGTGAAAGGTGATTTCAGGCGGTTCGAAGGTTCGTGGCAGATCCGTCAACGTCCAGATGGCAGCTCACTGCTCTACGAGCTGACGGTTCAAGGCTGCCTAGGCATGCCGATTGGTTTGATTGAAGAGCGACTGCGCGATGATCTTTCCAGCAATCTGAGCGCTGTGGTGAAGGAAGCGCAACGAAGAAACGGCTGAATTCGCTGCTCAACTCATCGCGAATTGAATTCGCGATGTTGTCTATACCCCCAAGGGGATTCGAACCCCTGTCGCCTCCGTGAAAGGGAGGTGTCCTAGGCCTCTAGACGATGGGGGCGAGGCCGTGATGAGCGAGCAGTCAGTGCTCCTGATCACTTGTGAACACTAGGGCTTGGTCGGACCCTCCGTCAAGACAGCCTGTCCCCATTCGACACCTTGTCCTTGCCAGATCGGCACCGTGAAGGTGAAGCAGGCTCCTTCTCCAGGGTCTGAGACAACCCAGATCTTGCCGCCGTGCACTTCGACGATGCGGCGGCAGACCGCCAGACCCACGCCGTACCCGGTGGTTTGGTCGGAGGTTTGCGGTAGACGAACCCGATCCAGAAAAATTCGCTGTTGTTCCGCTTCCGGAATGCCGGGACCACTGTCACAAACACTGACCTCCACTCGCTGGCTGGTGCGGTGCAGCATGGTGAGCGAGATATGCCCTCCATCTCCGGTGTACTTCAGGGCATTTTCCAGGAGATTCAGCAGCACCTGACGCATGCGGCGCTGGTCGGCAAAGACCTTGGGAAGATCAGCGGGGATATCAGTTTGTATTTCGACGTTTCGGCCCAACCACAATTTTTCGAGCTCGAGAATGACCTCGGCAGAAACGCTGGCCAGGTCGAGCCGTTGCGGGTTGAACAGCGTTTCCCAACGGGTGGTTCCCACTTCGAGCAAATCCTTTGACAGCGCCTCCATCTCCTGCAGGCGGCGGGTGATCACATCCTGAAAGCGATCCATGTCGATCTGTCCCAAGCGCTGGCTTTGCAGGGCTAACGCCGCTGCCGTGAGCGGTGTTCGCAGTTCATGGGCCACCATGCGCAACAAGCGTTCCTGGGCATGAACGCGATCGATCAACGTCTCGTTCTCTTGACGCAGCACCAAGAGTTGATCCTCGAGTTGGAGTTCCTTTTGGGTCCGACTCCCATCAAGTTCCGTGGGTCTGAGGCTGAGGCCGAGACCGCTTACCACCCCATCCTGTTTCCAGCGCGGTACCCACCCTTTGAGTTGCTGAAGGATGTTGCTTCCTGCAAAAACCTGTTTCGGGTTTGGAGCAAGTTTGATGAGGGCTGGCGTCACCACAAGGCGATGCAGTTCCAGAAGTTCGGGTTGGTGTGAGGGATCAGCGACCTGCAGGGTGACTTCGAAGCCCAGGTCTTCCCGTTCCAGAAACTGCACCACGGAACGAAGATCCTGGCCAGACAGGTGGTGTCGCGCTGCCACCAGCAATAGCTTCAACGGCTGATGGGTCTTGGGACCGTCCTTCACCACGCGGACTCAAGACCACAAAAACCGATGCTTACCTTATGGGTTTTTGACTGAACCGCCATCAGAGCTAAGACGATGGAGAACACTCCATGGCGTCATCGACGCGGTCCATGTCGCTTTTTTCCGCGCAAAACCGTGTTCCTCTGACCGCTCCCGCTGGAGTGGCTGTCCAGCCGACGATTCAGGTCGACAGCAGCCTGCGTCGCTGGTTCAACCGCAATTTGGGGGTCTGGCGTTCCAGACGGCAGTACACCTTCAGTGACGACCAGGTGCTGCATTTGGATATGAACCTCAAGATGGAGGCCTTCGCCCACCCCGAGGCCGGCGAGAGTCGGTACAGATTTAGCTGGTGGTCCGACCAGGAGGACCAGCATTCCGACGAATTTTTTGCACGGAAGCCTTGGTTTGAGCGCAATGGGGTGATGGAGGCCACGCTTTGGGGCCATCAGCTCCAACGAAGTCGTGGTTATCTCACTGGAGACCCTGTGAGAACCAGGATCCGGCAAGTGGATGAGCACGAAACCATCCTCGAATCCCACTATCAGCAATGGGACATCCTTGAGCACATTCGGCTTGTGGATCAGGACCGCTACCGCTATCGCGCCATTTACAGCTGGGAGAACGGTGATCTCTCCATCGTTGAGCACCATCACGAGATTCGACTTTCCGATTCCCTGCCGCCGATCGAGGACGAATAGGGGTATTCCGTTCTGCTGTTGTCCCAGTTCAACAACCGCGCCCAACCCTCGTGAAGCCTTTGCTTGGGCGGTAAGTTGCAAAAAAGTGAGCCGTCCGAGAACCAAGGTGATTCGTCGTTCGTTAGCCACCGCTGCCCTGTTGATGGCAGCTCCGTTGCTGTTTCCCGCCACGTCTCAGGCTCAGGCGTCAAAGGCCAAGCCCACCCCTGCTACGGCCATGGAAGTCAATACGTATGGGGTGATGTCGATCGCCACCTTCTGTGAGGCGAGGGCCCAGAAGATCGATTTCAGCAAGTCTCTTGCGGTTGCTCTTGCCGCTCAGTTGCATGTGATCTACGGCAAGCATGGTGGTTTGCTTCCCGGCTCCAAGACTCCTTTGCCTGAGAAGCAGTTCCTTAACAATGCTGGCTTTATGGTCGTAGGCGGCGCTTTGAAGTTCTGTCCTAAATCAGTTCCTGCCGCAGAGAAAGCACGCTTTGAGAAAGCAGCCGCGTCCTTGAAGCCCGCCAAGAAATAGGAAGAGCTCTTCTCCCGCTCTTGTAGTGACAAATATCTCGATTTTCTAAGCTATGAAAGATTCCGATCTTGGGATTGATCGATAATATTTAGTTCTATACCTGGTGGTCTGAAGGTTCAGCTTTTGGCTGAAGGCCCTCAGTTGTGGGTTCTTTCCGTCAGGATTGATGTGTCCTTGCGTCGTTAGCCCATGACTGCAGCTGCTTCGATTCGTTTAGCGGACTACACGCCATGGGCCTTTGATCTTCCCGACATTGCCCTGGATGTGAACATTCAGAGCGACCATGTCGTTGTTAACTCCAGGCTCAGCCTTCAACCGCGTCGTTCCAGTGAGCCCCTCGTGTTGTGCGGCGTCGATCTGGCCATCGAATCCCTCGCGATCGACCAGACGCCTTTGAAGCCTGAGGATTACAGCTTTGCTGACGGACTTCTGACCATCGCAGATGTTCCGACCCAGCCGTTTGTGCTGGAGACCTGCTGCCGTCTGGATCCTTACTCCAATAGCTCTCTCGAGGGGTTGTATGCCAGCGGTGGTCTCCTAAGCACTCAGTGCGAGGCCGAAGGATTTCGACGCATCAGCCTGCATCCTGATCGTCCGGATGTGCTCAGTCGTTGGAGGGTGCGGATTGAGGCCAGCTGCAGCCTTTGTCCTGTGCTGCTCAGCAATGGCAATGCAATAGAGACCGAGCGCGTTGGCGCTGATCGTCATGCTGTGACCTGGGACGATCCTTACCCCAAACCCTCTTACCTGTTCGCCCTGGTGGCCGGAGACCTGAGGGAGATTCGTGATCAGTACACAACGACGTCGGGCCGGCAGGTCACCCTGAGATTGCATGTTGAGGAGGGTGATGAACCCTTCACGGCCCATGCCATGGCGTCGCTGAAGCGATCCATGGCATGGGATGAATCTGTTTATAACCTCGAATACGACCTTGATGAGTACAACATCGTCGCGGTGCGTCACTTCAACATGGGCGCAATGGAAAATAAGAGTCTGAATATCTTCAATTCAAAGCTTGTTCTCGCCGATGCGGTGACTGCAACCGATGCCGAGCTCGAAAGAATCGAAAGCGTCATTGCGCACGAATATTTTCATAATTGGAGTGGGAATCGCATTACATGCAGGGATTGGTTTCAGCTCTCGCTTAAAGAAGGTCTAACGGTTTTTCGTGATCAATGTTTTACTGCAGATCTGCATTCTGAAGCGGTTAAGCGCATTGAGGATGTTGCCATGTTGCGTAATACCCAATTTCGAGAGGATGCAGGCCCCACAGCTCATCCCGTGAAGCCATCGGAATACCAGGCGATCGATAACTTCTACACAACAACCATTTACGAAAAGGGCGCGGAACTGATCCGCATGCTGCGCACCTTGCTTGGGCCTGAGCGTTTCATGAAGGGAATGGAGGTTTACGTGGAACGTTTTGATGGCACGGCCGCCACAACGGAGGACTTTGTTCAGGCAATCGCCGATGGGGCGACCAGCCAGGGAGAACCCCTGGGATTTGATCTGGAGCGGTTTCAGCGCTGGTATCACCAGGCTGGAACACCGGAACTCAGGGTTGAACGGCACTGGAATTCCTCACTTGGCCAGTTGACCGTCGACTTGCACCAGACGACGCCCCCCACGCCGGGACAAGCTGAAAAACTGCCGCTTGTGTTGCCGATCGCCATCGCGCTGGTCGGAGATCAGGGCCGTGTTGGTGAGGAAGAGCTGCTCGTGATGGAGGGTGAGCGAGCCAGCATCACCTTGCAGGGCCAGCCCGGTGACAACGCCCCTGCCCTATCCGTGCTGCGGCGGTTCTCGGCGCCGGTCCATGTGCGGTTGGACCAGTCGCTGGAGGAGTGTCTGCAGCTGTTGTCTTCCGATGATGACCCCTTCTGCCGTTGGGATGCGGCTCAGCGTTTGGCACGTCAGGTGCTTCTGGCACGGGCTGAAAACCAGCCGAAACGTGCCGTGGAGGAGGCTCTGATTCAGGCTCTGGATCAGAGGATCTCCGCTTACGACGATGGTGATGGCATGGACCTGGCGGCGCTGCTTGCACTTCCTGGAATGGCGGAACTGGAGGCATTGCAATCGCCAGTGGACCCCCTTTCGCTGGATCAGGCGTTCCGGGAGTGGACCCAGGAGATGGGTGTTCGATTGCAGTCGTCCCTGCGACGACTCCTGGACTTGGCGCGGGCTGACTGGGCCATGGCTTGGCCAGCCGGTCAGGGCGGCCGTGCACTGACGGCTTTGGCTTGGCGCTGGCTTGCAGCTGCTGGGGACGCAATGGTTCAGGCTGAGGCACTAGCGGCGGTCTCCGGGCCTTCGATGACCCTTGCGCGGGGAGCACTGCGCGCGTTGCTTCCGTTCGACAGTGCTGAGCGTGAGCAGGCGATGGCCTTGTTTTACGACCGTTGGAAGGACAAACCCGTGATCCTTGACGCTTGGTTTGCGATGGAAGCGTCGGCCCCCAGGTCGAATGCTCTGGAGCGGGTTCAGCAGCTTTTGGAGCACCCACGCTTCGATCCGCTCGCTCCCAATTCCTTGCGCGCCGTCCTGGGCGGATTCACGGCCAATGTGCAGGCATTTCATGCCACCGATGGCAGTGGCTATCGGTTCATGGCTGAGCAAATCGCAGCGGTTGATTCCCGGAATCCGATCACAGCTTCACGGATGGCCAAGGTGTTCAGCCGCTGCAACAGTTACGGATCCGACCGCCAGAAGGTGATGCGTCAGGCCATCGAACAGCTGGCGTCAGAGCCCCTCTCTGCAAACACGGCCGAGGTTGTTCAGTTGCTCATGACGTGATCACCACAAGCACGATGATCCCCAGCAGCAGGATGACCAGCCAGAACTTTCTGTTGCTGCGCCGATTGCTCAGCGGCGTTGGGCGCGTGGCTCGGCTCCCTGCCGCAAGACCGCAGTTCTGACAGACCAGCCGTCCGGCCATGGATCGATCGGCACGAAACCGACGGCTTCCGCAGTTCTGGCAGACGGTGACGGCCAAGGTCTCTCAATCATCGTTCCACCAGCTTGCCTGGCATCAGTTAGTCCCGTTCCCAGCCTTCGCAGCCAGCTTTGGAGCGCTGGCGCTTTGTGCGTCGATAGCTCTCGTTCTGCTGGGCAAGAGCTTCGCTCGCCACAGCAACAGCTTTGCTGTCACTGCTCTCAGCGATGATCGCTCGATTGATTGCCATGGCGTTGCCCAGGCGATTCAGCACCTGATCCATCAGCTGGCACTCATCGAATGCGGCGCGTCCCGCGGCCGGTACTCCAAGCAGCAGCAAGGCCCAACACGGAGCAAGCAAGCCTTTCATTGATCTGCTCAGGGGCTGTAAGTGATGGTGCACTGATAGCGGCTGCTGAATCCCACATCAATGCTTTTGCAGGTTGTGTCGGTGATCGTTGCCCCTTTTGGGACCACGCGCATGGCCTCTGCGGTGGCGAACTGCTCTGAGGGGCCCTGGGCTGTGGCCCGATTCCCGCCTGCGAGAGCCCTGGAGCCCCAAAGGATTACGGCCATCAACAGAGCCGTGTGTCGCATGACGGGAGTCAGAAGTGATGTCTTCGGTTTACACAAAACGCGTTTGAGCGACAGCGGTGGTGGCATTAGCAACGGCCACGGCACCAGCGCTGACCCTGATGTCTCGGTTCAGTTTTGGATTCCGTGTCCTGCTTCGCTTCGGGGACTGGCGGTGGGGGCAGAAGCGCTGCTGGCTGCACGGGAAGACGTCGCGATCCCCATGCTGCGTCAAAGGGAACCACCACGAGGGGAATCGGTTCCGCACTCCGCACCGGCAAGACCAATGCCCATGACGCGACAAGGGCTGTGATCAGAAATCTCATCCCGCCATTTTTGCTGATGCTTGATCTTCTTGCCGTAGTTTCTGCTGCCCCATCAGGGCTGAGGCCGGCGGCGACAGGGCAGGGGTGGAACCTGAGCCTGTTCAGGCCTTGGAATAGGAGACGCCGCGATAAGTCAGAACAACGGAATTGCGAACCGAATTGACTTGATCCGCCCGATAGGATTTACCCATGTATTTGAGTTGGATTGTTGGCCTGGTAGTTGCTTTCTCTGACTTTGCATATTTGTTGCCCAAGAAGGTGAGTTCCATGGCTTAGTAGGGAGTGAATAAAAATGTTTTCAAGTTCTACATCGTCGCTGAAGGCCCGCAAGGTTCCACAGGATACCTCGTTCTTTAGCCATTGTTAAAATGGTTTCGGCTTGATACAGGCGCCGTCGTCTGGCCTTGGCCTGACAGGGAAAAGGGTTTATTGCTTGTTATCGACTGTCGTCTCAGTTGTCGTGAAAAGCGCGAGGTATTGGAGATTATTTCTCTTTGCTGCACCGTTGGCATGCAGAAATTCTGTCTTTGTGATGCTCTGGCAATGTTAGCCGAAAAGGGTCAACATCAAATTCATAACCACATGTGCATCTTGCGTGAAATCTCAGCTTTTTTGATTTTGTGAGTCGTTTTAAGAGGGTGATCTCTCCATAGATTTGCTCTGGCTTGAACCGATCAAGCTTGATACGTTCTTCGGGTGCATTTTTGATTCGTGCCTTATGCAGTGCGTTGCGCACTGAGTTTTCGCTGCCTTTGCCAAGGATCTTGGGGATCTGGAGAATCGATCGACCTTCCTTCAGATACAGACGCTTGATCTCCTCGATCTCTGCACTGGTGAAGCCAGACTTTTTGCCCACCTGCTTTCTCCCTTTATTTTGATTCTCTCAGGGCGTGTGCAAGGCAAGGTCTTATGGAACCCTTCCGCCCAATCTGACGCCTTGCCAATGAGAGGTCTGGGGGTCCGACCAGCATGATTCACTGAAGGCGAGTTAAGCCACAACATGGCTGCGGCTCATATGGTCGCTGCTTTCGCCTCATCGGAACAGCATTGAACCGATAGCCGGGTGATGGTGTTGTTGGAGGGTCCACACCTCCATCCATTGGCCCCTGCATGGTCATTGGGCGCTGAGTGTCAGCGATCTTTCCCACGCCGACACCGCATGCACAGCCTGGCTCCTCTTTTGAAGGGGAGGAGTCAGATCAGCGTTTCTCACTGGTGCTGAGCAACTCCGCCAGCCTGTTTTAAGTATTTGGGTTTACTAGCCAACCTTTACCGACCAGCTACCGGCAGTCGTAACCGGAAGCATTGAGCGTTGAAATAAACATCAGCTCTTCAGTTGAGGTCTTCAAAATCGACCCAATGAATGCAATCGACAGGACAGGTGTCAATCGCTTCCTGGATTCGATCAATTGAATCACCGTCTTGGCGAATCGCACGACAGCGACCTGTTTCTGGAACCATCACAAAAGTATTGGACGCTACATGTGCGCAATAACGGCAGCCAATGCAGTCAACTTCCTCAACCCAAACTGCTTTGTCGCGAAGTCCTCCGCCTAAAGATGGTTCGGATCCCGTACGAAGCTGCCCAGGATGTGATGAAAAAGCTGCATCAACCAGATTTCTTTCTATGTACATCTGTACCAAGCTTCCATGAAAATTTCAGCGAATCGTAAACATCTGGCTGAAGATTAAAAGCACCAAGTAAAGGCTTCCAGCGCCACCAACAATTAAGAAAAGAAGCCAAAGCTTGAGAAGACGACCCTTTGGCTTTTCGTAAATCAGACGGGATACCGTCATTGGACGACTAATTTTATTGAAAGCATCTATAGACAACATCAACCCATCACGAATCAAGCGCTCGCGCCAACTCTCTCCATAGCGGGGCAGGCGCTGATAGATGGGCATCTCACCCTGAGGACGGCCTGGCAAGGTTCGATTAACTTGTTCAGGTATCTCATCATTTCCAAATCTCTCAAAATACTCAGGAGAGGCAAGAACAGCATCAACAAATCCTGAAAATCCTTGCTCAGCAATAACAATAGACCAAGACCTCTTTTCGTCTGAGCCATAAACAGGACGGCCCAAAACCCGCCCTACAACCTGCTCGACAATTCTCTCGTTATTGTTGCATGCAACATATCCATTGTAAAAACGCTCTGAGAGGAGCAAGCCCCTTACGAAATCCCTTACTGTGATGCTGCCAGACTTAAATTGAGATTCTAGAAAAGGATCGCGATCAAAAGACATTGCATGAAAAAAAATCTGGCGGTAGCACTTCCCGATTATTTCAGATGCTAATTCTGCCGATAGATCTGATCGACGCTCAGGTAAGCGACCTGATATAGCGTCAACTCGGGAGTTCTGGCTTGATAAATTGAATCGTAAACGAGCCCTGGAAGAAAGGGAGGCCAATTAACCTGGAAATTCTTTAATGTAAGAATTACATCTAAAGAATAAGAGGCAAGACAATAAGTGACAGTAAAATGAAGGTTCAAAACATTTGCCATGTAAAAAAGAGTCGAAACTTTGACCATTTGATACTTGTGTATAGTGCGTTTTGAAATCCTGAAATGCTTTTATCGTGCAGAATTGCAATTGTATTTGCTTAAATGAAAGATGGCTCTAAGTGGATTTGAAATTGCCATGGGTGGTATTGCTTCGATCCCTGTTGTCGGCGGACTGGTCTTGCTGGGTTATAAATCTTTTGGTGAAAGCGCTCTGGATGCAAGCAAGCTGAAACCAAAAAAGAAGCCAGCAGCCAAACAAGAAAAAGCAGTCAAACAAGAAAAATCTGTATCTGATAAAAAAATATCTGCAACAAAGAGCGAGACTTCAGAGGGGCAACAGAAGCCGTCCGCAAGTGTGAAAGAACAATCTGCTTCGGCCGAGCAGTCAGCTGCAATGAAGAAATAGGCTTCTGCTCCAATTAAAAGAAGCCCGGAATCACAATAGGAAATTCAATGCCAGTCTAAAGCCGCGATTGTCAATGAAATTACTACCGGGTAGTTCAATGGACTATGAGTAAGCAGTAAGTAATAATCAATAAAGGTTGGTTGAGTTTAGTTTTTATGTGGTTCTTTTCGAGGCATTTTTCTGGATGTTTCGCATAAGGTTAGCCAAGGCGCCCTTTCTGCGTAGCAAATTTATGTGCATATTGCATCCATTTTTGGCCGTCTTCGCTAAAAATCATCACAGGAATGGAAGATATATCAGCGTGACTGCGATCAAAGTAATAGCCGCTCAAGAAAGCAATGGGCAGAATATGCTTTTACTCCAATGGACTATCTGAACCTCCTTGTATGCATTCCGGCAATCTTTTGGATTGCGATTGGTATTCGCGCGCATAGTAATTGGATACAGTCTGTTTTTATGGCCGAGAGTAAAAAAATCAAGCAGCAATCGCAAATGATTAGTGAGTTTGGCTACGGCTCGCTAAATACTCGTGACAAGCTTGTGGCCAAGAAGGGTTTGGTCTTCGCCTATTGGGAGGGATCTCGTCAAGATCAAAAGCCGACGGCACAGTTGGAATCGCTGCAAAGCCCGGCAATTTTCCAATTGGTTAATTTTAGTTTGGTGGCTGGAACCTCAATTTGCCTGTTAATGATTCTGAGCAAAGGTCTATTCGCTAGCATTGGACTTATTTGATGGAGTTTTGTCTTTGATGTTAGTTTTTGCTTGTTATCAGTTTTCTTTTGTATGCATAGCAAAATCAGACGTCCTTCCTTTTGATGGCTGCACTGATAGTGATAAGTGCAGCGACATTGCTGTATCTCATTTGGTCAATGCCTTCGAGTGATTTATTCATTGGGCTTTATCCCCAATCTGGGTAGGCAATAAAAAACCCCGCTCGCGGCGGGGCTTTGCTTGGCACGGTTGCTTTAGTGCAAAACGCCTGGGCCAGGGTCTTCAGTTCCAGGTTCTTGGTGAACGCCAGCACTCCCCGCTAAGAACTTGAGGAGTTTGACGCCTTCATCGGCATAGTCGCTCAACTCATGCTCTCCGTCGCCATTTCCAAAGGTTTTTTCGACCCACTTGCCAATTTTTGTCTTGGCTTCTTTTCCGCCACCGCTGATCGTGGTAAGTGTGATGAGGTCTAGTTCCTGATCTGTGATCTCGTTGATGAGTGCAATTGATTGAGCCATGGTTTTGTGTTTTGTGTGAGTTAGATGCGGAGGTCTTCCCTCCGACACACACACCATTGCCGTGATCGCCTTCCGCTTCATTGACCTGCCTCAATGGCTGCTGTGATCTTGCTCACACAGCGCTAGAGCCATTGCAATAGCAAGGTTTAGAGGTTCACCCCCACGTGCCAATCCAACAGCCTGTCCTGCTCTTCCACCGTCAGGAATGGGTCAAGCCAGTCCAGCAGCAACTCCTCAACTAATGGCTCCCCTCGTTCTTGCACCCCACCAGACAGCCAACACTTGAAGGCATCAGGGGAATTGGAGCGTAGTGCTGCCACCAGTTCCCCCAGTAGGAATAGAGCAATACGGGTGACTTGAACGAGCAATAGGTCTGGGCTAATACCATGGCCATAACTGTTCCAATTGCTGTTCTTAGTGGTTACTTGATCATCTGCGCATGATGGCTGTGATGACCCGTCTTTTTGTTCATTGATCTTGTTTGCTGCCTTTGGGCCAGGCTTTAACCACCAAGAGAGCAACCCCTATGCCAAGGGCAACATCGACAAACCTTGCTCCAGCTGTGAACCAAACCTCAGATTTGTTTGGTTCGCTCACGACCACCGTCAATGCGATGGCGCCAAATCGTAGTGCGCTTGGGTGCAGCCTTGCAGCACGACATAGCAACCCCAGCAAAGCGATAGCTAGTCCGTAATTGATGAGGTTGTATGCCGTAAAACTGATTTGAAGTGCTGCCAGAAGAACGCCAAGAAGAGTCCCTAAAAGGCGACGACGCGCCGTGGCTGTGGCGCCTTCAAAAGCATCTAAAGAGCAGACGATTGCGGAGATAGGTGCCCAATAAGGGTCTGGCAAATGAAGAGCTTGCGCTAAGCCCATCGAGACAACTGCAGCGACCGCCGTCTGAAGTGGGCTGCTAATGAAGGAATACATGTGTCCTTACCTCGCTGACGGTGAGCACCGTCGCCAGCCTGTTTTGAGCATCTTCTCCCACGCCTCAATGGCGTTAGGCCAAAACATTCGCCTGCGGGTTTGCGGTATGGGTGGGCGCGTCGGTGCCTTCAATGCATGAATGTCATTTGGACAAAACGGTTGTCGGCTGCCCTTGGCTACCTGCATAAAACACAACTAGGTCGACATCTTCAGATCCCACAGCCTTCCCTGCGTGGACGGTATTGACAACTTCGATCAGAGCCTCACCTGGTCCAAAAGCCTTCGTCATCCCATCCTTCGAATAAAGCTCTAACCGGCCTTTGAGGATGACTGCCGCATTGATCACGGGGTGAAAGTGCCATGGCAGTGTCACACCTGCAGGGATCTTGATGCTCAATACTTTGATTTCCGGTGGGCCAGCTGGGTAAGAAGGAAGAAATTGTCCGTCCCATTCTTTTGTTGAATTCACTAATTCTTTAATCGTGACTCCAAGTTTCTCGGCCCCATGACCGTCATCAGCTCGGATTTCTAGCGGACTTAAAGGCAACGCCAAGAGCACAAGAAAAGTCAATGCGACTTGCTTCATGGGGCTCCAGAAAGATGATTCACACTCTCAAAATAAGGAGAAGCGTTTCATGGTCAACAATGATCCCTGAAGCTACGCCCCAGAATCAGGTTTGAACTGACAAAGCAGCTGCTTTTCAGGACTCACTCGCCAACCCTCACCGCCCGGGTCTCCGGCGGGGTATTGATTGCGCGCTCCTTATTCGGCATTGATTGAGTCTGCTCAGCACCGTCGCCAAACTGAAGCGTTGCCATCACATCCCCATGCCTGCAACCGCCATGACCATCGTCAAGATGATGTGCCTTTAATGTCTGGCGGATTTGGAAGGGCTGGTGCGTCCATGGCTTGATGGCCTGGCCACCGGTGATCCCGAAGTGGCGGCCACCACGGTGCGCCTGCTGCTGGCCCACCTGGCCTGGAACAGCAAGCGACTGCTGGGGGCAATGGTGCTGGACCGCCTGGACGTGGAGTTGGCCACCACCCGGCTGGATGCCGATGTTTGCCACGCTGCCGTTGATAACAGCCCTTTTTGTCAACCGGGTTGTCAACTTGGCAATGATTCCAGTTCAGCCACTGCTTGATCGTCTCGCTGAAATCCCAGGCATGGAAGGCGTCAGCAAGCGTCTTGTTGTTGTGCTCGGCCAGCTGGGTGACTTCGACTCGATCGAATATGCCCAGGCGTTGGTGCCGAGGCTTCCCCAGTTGGCGGCGGCCGGGGTCAAGGTTCAGTTGTTCGGCATTGGCAACGCTGCTGGCGCTGAGCGCTTCGCTGCCTTCACGGCGTTTCCCCTGCCGCAGCTGATCGTGGATTCTTCACCGGTGTTGCATCACTCCCTTGGCTTGGAGTCCGGGCTGCATCTGCCTGGCGGGCCATGGCCTGGTTTTCTGCTGATGTGTGCCGGTGTGGGATCTCCAGGCACCCTGCGTGAGGTGCTGCGTGGTTACACCGGTGATCGCTCAGCTGCCCAGATCTTCGATGACGAGGAGTGGATCGAGGCGTTTCCTCTGCCCCGCTTTCGTGGAGGTCTGTTCCGCCGGGCCGGTGGTGATGGCTTTCAGCGACCTTTTGAGCTTGCGACCAAGCGTCTGCGCAACATGAACGAAGTGCTCCGGCACTGGCGTACCTATGTGCCTTGCGATGACTACATCACCCAGCGCGGTGCCACGGTGCTGCTTGATGCTGACGACAGCGTGATTTACAGCCATCGCGATCAAAGTCTGCTGGGTTATTCCGCCACCATGCATCGCCCCCTGGCGTTTCTCGATGCTGTCTTGTCTCACCCCTGACCTCAATCGGCAGAGGGCTCGCGATACACCGCTAGAGCGGCCACCAATCCGCTGATGAAGCCTGCACTGTGGCCGATCCAGCTCACGCCGGCGGCTGAAACGCCTGGGATCAAGGCGATCAGGGCTGAGCCGTAGAGCCAAAACGCCACAAGCCCCAGGACGATGGACAGGATGCGACGTTCAAGCCAGCCGATC
The DNA here is from genome assembly GCF_020514255.1 of Synechococcus sp. MU1611. Classification (NCBI taxonomy): domain Bacteria; kingdom Bacillati; phylum Cyanobacteriota; class Cyanophyceae; order Synechococcales; family Synechococcaceae; genus Synechococcus; species Synechococcus sp. MU1611. The sequence goes on from NZ_VTLC01000001.1 coordinate 166,115, forward strand.
AGCAGCAGGTAGCCCAGGAGCCCATAGACCACCCCGGAGAGACCATGACTCCGTGTGGGCCAGAACAGGGCGACCGGAATGTTGATCACCAGCACGGAAAGCCAGACGCTCAGGTAATCGCGTATTCCCCTGCTGAGGACCAGCCAGCTCAGGGGCAGAAAGGCCAGGCTGTTGGAGATGAGATGTCCAAAACCAGCGTGACTGATGGGGGAGGTCAGGACCCCCCACCAGGGTTGATCCGGTCCCATTGGCAGATTCCACTGCCCCGCAAAGATCAGCTGGTCGATCAGCTCCTGACCCCAGGCCACCGTCAGGATCAGCACGGGAAGCAGTAGTCGATTGCGCATCGTCTTGCGCCAATGACCACAATGATGACGCGCGTGCTTCATGGATGCTCAAAAGAGACGTCGACATCCTTGTGATCGGTAGCGGCATCGGCGGATTATGTGCCGCTGGCCTCTGTGCCCGCGCTGGTCGCGACGTGCTGGTGCTTGAGTCCCATCACCAACCGGGTGGGGCCGCCCATGGGTTTCAACGCCAGGGTTATCACTTTGAATCCGGTCCATCCCTCTGGAGTGGTCTGGGTCGCTGGCCCAGCAGTAATCCATTGGCTCAGGTGCTGCGCGCTTTAGGCCAGACCTTGGAGGTGATCCCTTATCGAACCTGGGATGTGCTGTTGCCGGAAGGTGATCTGCGCATCGCCGTGGGGCATGACGATTTTGAGGCTGTGGTTCGCGGCCTGCGCGGTCCCGAGGTGGCCGCGGAATGGCGGCGTTTTGTCGAAGCCCTTCGGCCGATTGCTGCCGCCGCAGATGCCCTGCCCCTGCTTGCTCTGCGACCTGGGGTGGATGGCATGGCGCAATTGTTGAAGCGCGGCGGGCGCTTGTTGCCGCACCTCACGGCGATGCGTCATCTCTCCGGTTCCTTCGGCCCCCTGGTCGATCGTCACCTCACCGATCCCTTCCTGCGCCATTGGGTGGATCTCCTCTCCTTCCTGATCAGTGGCATGCCGATGGGAGACACCAATGCGGCTGCCATGGCCACGCTGTTCGGCGAGTGGTTCGAACCGGAGGCCCATCTCGACTACCCCGTTGGTGGAAGTGCTGCGGTGGTTGAGGCCTTGGTGGGTGGATTGAAGGCCCATGGGGGCAACTTGCACACGGGTGTGGCTGTGCAACAGCTGCAGGTGGAGGGGGATCGCGTCGTGGGTGCGACGCTGGCGGATGGAACGTCGATCGCGGCGCGGCAGGTGATCTGCAATGCCGATATCTGGTCCACCCTTGCGCTGCTGCCGGACTCCGTCGCGCCGAAGTGGCAGCGTCAACGCCAGGCGACGCCGGCCTGCAATGGCTTTCTACATCTGCATTTGGGCTTTGATGCCACGGGGCTGGAGGATCTGCCGATCCACACCGTCTGGGTTGATGACTGGGAGCGTGGGATCGACGCCGAACGCAATGCCGTGGTGTTGTCCATCCCGTCGGTGTTGGATCCTTCCATGGCTCCGCCGGGTCGCCATGTGCTGCATGCCTACACCCCGGCCAGCGAGCCGTGGGAGCTCTGGGCTGATCTGGAGCGCGACAGTGAGGCGTATCAGCGGATGAAACAGGAGCGATGCGCTGTGTTCTGGCGCGTGCTGGAACGACGTATCCCCGACATTCGCGACCGCTGCGAGTTGATCATGGAGGGAACGCCGCTGACCCACAGCCATTTCCTCAATGTGCATCAAGGCAGTTATGGCCCTGCGCTGTCAGCCGCTGCAGGGTTGTTCCCTGGGGTGTCGACGCCCCTTGCCAATTTCTGGCTTTGTGGGGCCAGCACCTTCCCCGGCATAGGAATCCCTCCCGTCGCGGCGAGTGGTGCCATGGCGGCCCATGCCGTTCTCGGTCGGGAGACGCAGAACCGTCTGCTGCGAGAGCTGGAGCTTTGAAACAGCTGCGTCATAACCTCCCTTCGGAACGTCCTCTCAGTCCATGAATTCCAACGCTCGGATTGATTCGCTTCAGCTGATGCTGACCGATCTGCGCATGCGCAACGAGCCGATCCGTCACAAGGCGGCGTTTCGTGGCTGCCAACCGGAATTCCAGGCGTTGGTCAGCCGTTTAATTGAACAGCTGGAGGGAGAACTGCTCGAGGAGAAGCAGCGTTCCCGCGCAGCGTCACGCCAGGCGTGATTCTGAGAGCAGGTCGCGCCACTGCGCCTCCTGCACGTCGGTCTCCGGTGTGCCCTCTTAGGGGGATGCTGATGGGCCTCTGCGGCAACCCGTGCGAACAGCTGCTCGTCGATGCAGCGAAAGGCTGAAGACGTCATCCGTGCGGTTCCGCAGCGGATCGGTAGGCGGCGGGGACGAGCACCAGAAACAGCAGCCACCAGGCCAACACGCCCAGGGCCAGGGGAAGGCTGATCCACAGGCGATGCAGGAGTCCCCAGGACCCGCCAACCACGAGCACCCCTGTGGAGACGATGGACCAAGGCTGGCACCACCAGGGTTTCAGAGACCAGAACGGCGGCTGCTCCCGGGGTGGCTGTTCTGGCGGTTCAGCGGAGGGCGTCGAGTTCACCGGCGGCTTGCATGGCGGCGAGGTTGTCGTAGCCACCAATCACGGATCCGTCGATGAACACCTGGGGGAAGGTGGTCATTCCACTGCGTTGTTGCACGGCCTGGAAGGCTGCGTCGTCGTTGACGGTGGTGACGGTGTGCGGCAGGTCCAGGGTTCTCAGGATGCGTAGGGCACGGCTGCACCAGGGGCATCCGGGAAGAACGGCGATCTCTAGCCGTGGTGTCGAGGATTGCGGCGCAGGGCTGCCTTCGCGTTGCTCAAGCACACCAATGAGCAGGTCGACGCCTTTCTGCACGATGGTCCCTGGCTCCAGGTGGCCTCCCCAGACCTGGCAGGCCCCATCCGACAGGCTCAGGTGCAGATGAACGCCCTCAGGGGAGAAGGTCCCATTGAGGGTGATGACTTCGAGGTCGCCCTCCAGCACGGTGGGGTCGGCTTGGCCGGGGCATTGAAACGACGCCTTGGTGAGGTTGCCGACCACGCCGAGAACAAAGCCGCTGATGCCGTCCCGCTGGGCCAGCTCTTCAAGGCTGAGGCGCAGATCACTGCCGGGAGCAAGCTTCAGCGGCAGGGAACGCATGGCGCCTCAAAAGGGTGCTCAAGATTACGCAATCCTGTTTCGCACGATATTGTGCTTTTATTGAGTGAATATGTTCACGTTATCGTGTCACTCCTTCAAGACCTGGTTCAGGAGTTGCAGCAGCGGATCGAGGGTCAGGCCATGGCCCCAAGCACGGCTGCGGTGGCGGATGCGGCTGGTTCGGAGCGCATCAATGTCACCCTGCCTCGGGGGGTGATGGATGACCTCAAGCGGCATGCTCTCGCCGAGGGGCGCAGTTGTGGAAATTTGGCCGCTTATCTGCTGGAAGAGGCCCTGCGTCGTCATCGTCCGCTGGGCTAAGCAAAGGATCAATCCAGAAACTTGTTGGCGATGTTCTCTGCCTCTCCACTTTGTTGAAGCTTCAAAATCGACACACCCATGGGCGTCCGCAGCGGGCTCGTTGGCTTGAGCACGAATCCGTAGGTTTCGTCCGACACGTTGAATGGTGCCAAACGCACCGCAAGATCCGGGTTGTTTTTGAGGTGATAGCGGATCGAGTGTCGATCGAAGATCAAGGCATCGGCCTTGCGTGACATCACCAACTGAACGGCGCTGGCGAGGTTGGGAGCTGGGACAACGCGCATCTCCCGGTTTTCCGCTAACTCCATTCCATCGGTGCCTTCAACGACGGCGACCCGTCGGTTGCTGAGCTGTTGAGGACTGTCGATCGCTGTTTCTGTGGCGCCTGAGAGAAACAACGTGAACGCCGACGCGAGGCTGGCGGTCAGGGAGGACACCGCAATCAGCGAGATCACCATCCAGGCTCCCGTGATGCCACGGCCGGTGCGCGTTACGGGCGCTTTGTCGCCATAGCCCACCGTCGTCAAGGTCACCAGGGCAAACCACATGCCGCTGCTGATGCCGGGAAGCCAGTCGCGGGGAAACTGTTCACTGTTCTTCTGCCGCTCGGCCATCCAGATCAGGCTGCCAACCACCAACAGCACGCTGATCAGCACCAAAACCGAGGAGATCACGGCCCAGCCGAAGAACACCTGAACGCGACTGAAAATGGAGGGTGTTTTGAGGGGAAGAAGGATGCCCTCCTTGCTCAGGAAGTAGGGCTGGGTGAAGTCAATCCCCGGGATGGCAAGTCGGCGGGAGGTGATGCTGATCGGGCCGACGAGCACGTCGATGCTTCCGTCGTCCACCGCTTCAATACCGTCTTTGGGCGTCGGTTGCTGAATCAGCTTGTAGCTGATGTTGTTGTCTTCGGCGACGCGCCTCCAGATTTCGAGGCTGATGCCGCTGAAGTGACTTCCGTCCTTGATCACGAAAGGAGGTGAGCCACTGATCCCAACCTTCAGCTGCTCGGCCTGCGCTGGAACTGCGCTGCTGATGCAGGCGAGCGCTAGTACGAAGGACCAGCGTCGAAGGGTTGGCATCAGCGCTGTTCCAATCGACGCACGATCACGGCCATTGCAGCCAGGGAACCCGCTAGCGCGATCAGCAGGGCAATGGTCATCGAAGGCTTAGGGATGGAGTGGTGCAGTCAGATTGGCATCTCTGGCTCCGAGTAACCAGTCGGCAACTTCCATCCTCAGGGCATAAGCACATTCGTAACGGCCCGCCTCCTCCAGAACCCTTAACCGTTGTTCGAGTGTTCGAAGAGTTGAAATCGCGAGCTGGTGTGGACCCTCGCTTCGCGCCACAATGAGTCTCCTGGAGGTCTCCAAAGCTTGAGGCACGACGTCGGGAATCAGATGCAGCCAGCGCTACAGATCCGACATCTGAACCATTCATGACCCCATTGGAGTGGGCCTGGGGCAAGAGCTCCCTGACGTTTTTGCCCCAGCGGGCGTTATGGCGGGCTGAGGGTCGTGAGCTGTTCGTGGCCGATCTGCATCTCGGCAAAGCCGAGGTGTTCCAGGCCCATGGCGTTCCCATGCCCAGTGACGGTGATCAAGGAACCCTGAATCCACTGCTGGCCCTGTGTCACGCCTGGGCGCCTGAGCGATTGTTTGTTCTGGGTGATCTGGTGCACGCCCGGATTGGCATCACAGCTCCGCTGCGGGACACGTTGTTGGCATTGCCTGATCTCTGTGGTTGTCCGGTTGTGCTGATCGGTGGGAACCATGATTGCGGCAGCTGGATTGAAGGCATGCCCCAGCAGCCATCACAGCGGCTTGGCAATTTCTGGTTAAGTCATGCCCCTGAACGGGTTCCGGAGCCAGGTTTGTTGAATGTGTGTGGCCATTTGCATCCCATGACCCGGCTTCGCAGCCGTTCTGATCAGTTGCGTTTGCCCTGCTTCGCCTTTGATCCGGATGGTCCGCGTCTTGTAATTCCCGCTTTCGGACAGTTGACGGGAGGCCATGACTGCGGCGACCGTTACCGGCAATGGCTGGTTGCTGACGGCTCCATCATTCCTTGGTTCAAACAACTCCCCCACCACCGAGAGCGAAGGATCGCGTGACTCAGCCTGCTGAGTTGCGGATCCGACCCAAGCAGAGCAGGCAGCTCCGCAAGAGATGGCTGCTGCTGGCGATGCCGTTCGTGGTTTTTGGCGGCTTGATCGCTCTGGCGCCTGTCGCTCCCGAGCGCTCCGATCGCGGTGCCCGGGATGTCAGCCCTGCTCAACAGAGACGGCTGGATGCTGAGCCTTTCAGCTACATCCCAGACGACGAGGTCTACGCCCTAGATCTCGATCCAAGACGGGTGCGGTTCGGGTTGCTGGAGGGCTGGGATCGTGAACAGGACGCTTACGAGGACAGCGCTGCTCTGGCCTATGTCTCAGGCCCCATGTATGAGCGCCATGTGGACAATGCTGGCCGTGAGATCACTGTGCCTCTAGGCGATCTCAAATTCGGTAGCAAGGTCTGGCGTGGGCGGAACCGCACGGCCTCACGGCAGCGTGCCTATGTCGGCATCCGCCATGACGGCAGCATTGATTTCGGCTATGGGGAGCTGACCGATACCCGCAGCCAGACCTACGACACCTTCATCGGTGGCCTCCACAGTCTCTACAACGACCTCGAGGCGCCGCCCGAGAGCTACAAGGGGGCTTACAGCATCAGCATGGGCCAGCGAATCCGTTACTACCTCCCGCGGATCCGCATGGTGATGGGACTGCGGCAGGACGGTCGCATGGAAGTGTTGATGAGCCGTGACGGTCTGACCCTCGAACAGAGCAAGGAGCTGGCCCATCGCAGGGGCTACCTCGCGGCTTACATGCCGGATCATGCGTCGAAGAGTCGGTTCATCATTCCTGGGGTCAAAGGATTCACCGAAGAGGACGCGAACTGGATCAGTGGTGGGGCGACCAGCTTTGTGCATGTGCCCTACATGCTGCGGTTGAGCCCGCGCCAGATCCCTCTGCAGGGCAACCTGATCGCTGGTCTGACGCCAAAACTGGTGATGGATGAGGCCTGCAATGGCCCTGCCGACTGTGTGTCGTCCTTCGGTAACCATCTCGCTGATCGCGCCCTGGCGGGGTTGAACAGGGTGATGGAACAGGGTGTCGAACCCTTGGCCAGGATGATTTGGGGACCATCAACCCCCATCAAGCCTGGGGCCCCTGCCGATGCCGGCGACGCTGGGGTTGATGTGGATCGAGCTCCTTTGCGGGAACCCCCCATCACGGCGGATCCGTTGGTCTTGCGGGAGCAGCCTGCCTTGATTCGGGAGCTGGAACCTGCCGAGCCCGATCCGGATGACAGTTGGATCGAGCCGCAGCCTTTCGCGCCGTTACCCCCCGATCTGCCGCCGCCGATCGTCCTCGATGAGCCCACGGCCAATCCCGCAGAGGTTCTCCTGGCGGAGCCTGTGGATGCAGTGACCTCTGATCTCCTTCAGGAGGCGCCGCCGCCACCTGATCTACCGCCCCTCCCGCCGGTGCCCCTATCGGTTGAGCAGGATTGAGTTTTGGAAACCGAGTGGTCCTGGTGGCCCATCCCCGGCACGCAACGGCGGGTCTTGGTGGCGCGTTTGCCCCAGTCCTCGACGCGAGCCGTGCAGCGGGCGTTGAGTGACACACTCACCTGCCGGCTGTTCGCCGATGCAGGACACGTCGTTGCTGTGGATGACATCGGCCGCACGATCTACGGAAAGCCCCAGGTGCGTGATCACCCCTTGCACCACAGCATTTCCAACACCAGGTCACTCACCATCGGGGTGTTGGGGCCCGGTCCGATTGGTGTTGATGTGGAAGTGCTGGACCGGCCTTTGCGCGTGGCGCCCGATCTCTTGACGCAACGACTGTTTGCCTCTGCCGCTGAAGCAACGGACTGTTTGGAGCATTGGACGCTGATTCAGGCCTGGACGGCGAAGGAAGCCGTGTTGAAGGCAGCGGGGCTGGGGCTCGCTGGAGGCCTCGCCAACGTGAGGATTGCGCCGGACGGGGCCGCGGCACGGCTCCATGGCTTGCGCTATTCGCTCAGCCTGTTGAAGCAGGAGGGCTTCAGCGTTGCTGTCGCAGAGTGCATCCGTGGCTAGAGGAAGTGATGGAGCATCGGAAAGCAGCGTGGTAACTCGACTTCAGCAACGTCTCGCCGAGGCCAACAATTTTCAGAAAGCGTTGATCACGTCCCTTCTCGCTTGGGTGGCCCTGGGAGTTTGGAGCTATCTCATCGTCGTCCCCATCCTGTCGGCCGTGGCATTTCTTTGGCTTGGGGTGACCGGCTGGCTCGTCTGGCAGATCTGGCGCAAACCAGCCTCCTGAGAACTTAAGAAATGAGGTTCAACAACTTATGATTCTGGACGATTTTTGGTTCGGGTTCGGTGGAATTCACGGTAGTGATTCTGAGTGAGCAGGTCGGCTCATATCCACAAATTATTTGGACCGAGTGGAAAGATCGCAATCGCAAGCAGATGAAAAGTCAGGGAGATCTCTGGTCGATGGCAACACTTTCTGGAGCCACAATTTGGGATTGTTTGGAGAGCAATCAAATTGATCGCCTCCATCTCGTTCAATGGAAGCCTGCCGAGGATTCGATGTATCAGGTCAGCCTTCCGCGCAGGTGAAGTCTCTGTTGGAGTTGCAACCCCTGCGGCTCATCAGCCGTTGGCTGGCTTCGTGAGCTTGTAGATGTTCAAGGCAAAGAGGGCCAGTCCAAAGCTGCCGAACAGGACGAGCAGGTCTTGGGTGCTGACAGCCATGGCTCTCGTTACAAAACTATGTTGACTAATGTAACGGAGGCGCAGGGATGCGTCATCTAGTCGTTCCTAGGGGGCCGTGGGCGGTCCTCTTTTTTATGACCTACCCCTTTGGTGCCACGAAGACAGACCTCGAGAAAGCTTTTCGCCTCCCAGACGCCCCTTCCTCTGGGGAAACTCAGGACCATGAGCCTGCTGCCCTGTCTGAGTCAGAATTGGCAGTCGTTTTGCACGAACACCCAGGCGTCTGAAAGTCGTCTTAATGAGCTGCGTGCATTAGGAATGAGCTCAAACAAACTTCGCCCTTCTTGAGGGCACACCTCTGAACTGCATCGGGGCTTATGAGCCGGTGATTCAATTTGTGGGCAGATTGTGGGCAGATTTTGATCCCAGCGTGATTGTTGATGGCATGCAGGTGTCATCTCGTACGCGTGGGCAAGCTTTGTCAGCCGGTGTCGGTTGATGTGTGGTCTAGAAGTTCACGAGGAGAAGCGGTTCAATTTTTTCCTCTTGATGACACAGCCGGCAATGCCGCAAATCACTTCGTGCGTCTCGTCGTTGCGTTGGATGTCGGTTGGATTGTCAACAGGTGCAAGGCGTTTGCCGATCCTGCGAGCTTCCTTGAGCCACTGAAATGTCATCTGGTCAAAAGCCAAGAGGTGGACAGTAAAAAGGCAAGGTCCCACCCCTGCCTCTCCTTCTCACGACGCATGAGGAAGACCTATGAGCTACCTCAACTCCACTGTCGACCGATTTGATGCAAAAGAAATCGGTTCAACAGCTCATTGCCAAAGGGTTGTCAGCCAGTGCGCTCTTTCGGGTCGCTGACGGGTGGTTGTTGATGTGCTTTCTTCTTGTTTTTTTGGTGGCAACCAAGCAACAGAACGTTCGTATCGCCTCTGGTTTCTCCTGCGCTTCACTGGGTTTACATACCTGATTGGAGAGCTACATCGTTCGCGATGTCTGCTCTTTCCAGTCGTCTTTGGCTTCTAGGCCGGGGTAAACCAGGAGCAGCACGTTCCAACGCGGTAGGCCAGGAGGATGAAGACCCCGATGGCTGCTGTGCTGAACGAAATTCCCATGGCCAGCTGACGGTTCTTCTCTTCAGCGGCCAAGTCGAATTGGGATTCGTTCAATGAAGATCTTCCGTTGCAAGGAAGCGTAGGCCATTTTGTATCGGTCGCGACACTTTTGAGTGGAAATACTGATGAACGTTGGCGCTCGATCTGGCAGGGTTTTGAGTCTCCGCCATGTCGTTGCCTGGAAAGCTCGCCGTTCGTGGGGCTGAGTTTTGAACAGCAAGGTTGGTTTTAGAGGTGACAGCCCCTTTGCATGCGCTCCATAGGCCAATGCAATGCCTTCACTCAATACCCCGGGTTAACCCAAGAAAGTCACGTCTCTGCGCGGTTGATGCACCTGACGGGAACGAACGCAGGCGAGCAGGATGCTCGACTCGCTTCCGCTTTGATTCTGTGGGCTGACATATCGATGCTCTCAAGCCGCCACATCGACATCCTTGTAGCCCAAGAAATTCACCACTTTCCTCTCCTGTCTTGAGGCAAGTGCTTCTTCTGCTAACCGAATGAGCTGTTGCTCTCTTGCTTTGATAGCGGTTTGCCACCTCCTCTTCGGCTTCTGATTGACAATCATGATCGAGCCCCTGGGCGGCAGGTACTTAGCTGGATTCATTAGAATCGCTTGGACGATGGAGATTAAGGATCTATTTCTTCTCAAATCGATTGTTTACATACTTGTTTAAGTAGGTTCATGCTGATACCTAGCTTTGGTATCTCATTGAACACTTGAAGGGCTGAGGACTTGTTATTGCAGGATCCACGGCCTGCCTGTCATCGCTTGACGCATACCAACGAACTCTGAACTCTCTCTCTGCGTGGCGTTGGCATTGCTTTGTGGTCATCGTTATGTCATCAATCGGGAGCCCACGATGATGCCTCTGTCAGAAGCGCCATGTACTGCGCCGACAGGTGTTTGAGAACTCAGGCTTGGTCTATTTGTCTACACAGTCCACCACGGAAGCTGGCGATACACACTCACTCGATCAAGCCAATCCAAGCGCTCAATGCTGCCCCCAGTCGAAGCCGAATCGCTTTTGAGCGGCAGTCTCCATCTCTTTCCGGATTTGTTGCATTGCCTCGCGGGCAAAGGCCTTCTCATTCTCCTGGGCGGTAATGATCTGCTTCGTGAGGGCACGTAGCTTTTCAATGTCCTTACAACTGTCAATCTCCCTGAATGCGGCTTCTAGATGGAACCTTTGTTCCACTGATAGATGGTGGTTGGTCATCAGAAAAAGTGAGGCTAGATACAGCCCTGGTTTGAAGCCAGGGCCGCTTGGGTGTTAACGAATAATCAGGCTGCAGAAATGCTAAAAGGTGCCGCCGGATAGCTTGTTGGCATTGGATCGGATTCGCCCGCAGCAAGAGCTTTGGCACGACGATACATGTCGCTGTTGGTTGCACCTCGGGCTTCCATTGCTGCAGCAACGACTGCCCAATTACGGATTTCAGTTGACATCTTTTGAAAAATATTGACTGCACAAATGTCGCAAGAACTGCATTCAACTGTGAGGTGGATAGCCGCCTGCAGGCCGAACCACAGTGACGGCAAGTGACTGCTAGCAAATACGGATCCAGCTTCTCAATTCAGAAGACCCCTGTTGCGCTCAAGCAAATCAATGTTGTTGCTAGAAGCACCCAGGCAACCAACTGCAGCCACTGTGTTAGTGGAGTTCCCATGGCTCAGTTGAGTGGGTCGTCCCATAGAGGTGGCTCGTCAAACTCCTCCAAAAGGGAGTTGGCTTCCAACTCTTTGCCCATCACAAGGAGGCGCACAATTCTGTCCCAAATAAAACGAGTCAGGTCTTCTGCCTCTCTCCCCTGGTGCCCGGTCTCGAACTTGATGGGCGGGACATCGCCTGTGTCGTCGTGGAACTGTGTGGTCAACGCCACGCGGTAGGAGGCTGCTACATCTCCGTCGTAACCCTCCTCGATTTGCAGATGACGTATCAACGGACCCCGTTCCCTTCGTCAAGTTGAAAAGCAGACATTGCTTCGCCCTCTGCAAAGCAAGGAGGCATGCTGAAGGCATGCAAGCCAAGACGTCAGAAGGTTTAGAGGTCCTCGTTGCTGTGGTTGTCACTGCTGGCTTGGTGGCAGGCAACCTCGTTTTGTTCTCGCCGTTGCGCGTTGATAACCGTATACAACCTTCCTCAGCAGTCCAAAAGATTGAATCCACACCGCGGTGACTTCAGCCTTGGTTGGATCGTTCACCAGTACATCAGCCAATCTCACTGGCTTGACCAGCATGGGGCAGGTGACTGGCTCCCTCTCATGGCGGCAAGACAGTTCAGGACGTTCCGATTTTCCATCCGATTCACAAACTGATGGAAGTCAACCTTGGTCTTCTGATAATCAGGGTGTTGTCTGAAAGGAGCACACATCAGCTTCACAAGTTCGTGTCGTTCTGGCTTTAGTTCCAGGTTGGGTAGTTGAATCATGTCCCTCTGGTGACCTACTACCAGTGTTTACAGAGCTTCGAGAGATGATATCCCTGAAATAGGGGAGCGGTCCAAATGAATCAATCCCTCAGATGGGGGAAGTCATTCCCTATTGATGCAGCAATGCTGTGAATACAGGGGAAAACCTATCAAAAAAGCCAATAAGAACCATCATGAAAAATTTCACACTGCCTTTTCTGGCCGGCGTAGCTGGCGCCTTTGTTGCTCTCGGTGTCGCTATCTCCACTCCCCCAAAAGCAGAAGCTGGCGGGATCTATCGGAATAACAATGGCGGTGGCGGGGTTTTGTTTGATGCAGCTGACCACTGCCCAGCTTGAGATGAGTAATTCCAACTACAGCGAGTCAAGGGAATCAGGCCGATACTCCGTCCAACGGCAAACGGCTTGTGACCCCTGAGGAGCAGTACGTGAAATGTATGGATGCTGCCTATGCCGCTGCTGATCAAGAGACTTGCCACAAGATGATGCGAAAGGCAGAAGGTGTTCTGCGAGGGGAGTTTGGTGCTGAGCAAGCAGCCGATGGTGCTGGAGAGGAAGCGTTCGCAGCCTGAAGGCACTATCCCCTTGTTGGTCTTAAAAGAACGAATTCAATCTCGACCCTGTGTGGCGTTGCAGTTGTTGCTAGGTAGTGTTAGCGCTTTTAGTTGATTTACCTTGAAAAGAGTCGTCAGCCTGCCAATGGGACTTCTGGTGAGTGCATTAATTGTGTCTCCCGCTTGCCCAAAAAGTTTCGAAGGAAAACGTAAGTGCAATCAACACCGCCCGGATGCGCCCTGAATCCATTAACGGTGGACTAAGCAACTACAGAGCAGCGAAATGTATGTACGCCACAGGTAAGGGAGGGGGCGACTGCTTGAAAAATGCCAGCGACGGCTTCTTGTTCGTCTTTGATGGTGGCGCCCCAGGCTGGCAAGAGGCAGCTTGAGCCACCAACGGTTGAAACTGAAATCCTGATCTCTGATGACGGAGCTTCTGTCTTGGAGGTCGTGTACAACGGCGATCCGCGTTAACCGAGACCCCCCCCCCACACACCACCACATGTAGTGGCCAGGCCACAAAAAAGCCCGCTGCTGGAGCGGGCCGGGTGATGGGGGCGTTCAGACTACCCCCAATAGCCGCTACATGCAGGGTCGCAGTCTTTGGAAAGACAATCGTTATGCAACTACACCACAGCATTAAGTGACTTTGTAGAACACCACATCTAGGGCATCTATGAGTACTATTCTTCCAACGCATCAAGATTTGGTGCAGATGGCCGGGTGATGGGGATTGCTACGGCTTTGAGAACCACTCCACATCTGGGGTGGTTTTTTTGTCTGCACCGAGCGTTTTATACCGACCCTGAATTTTGGATCAAGGCGAGGCAGCCGCCGTTTGGTCAGCTGTTGAGCTGCACCCAATGACCTTGCGAATTTCAACCGCTCTCCATTGAGCCCCTTTGATGCCAGTCAGCCTGGCCTCACAAGTGCTGGGTCTGGCTTAGGGGTGATCCACTTGAGTCTGTTGGCAGGAGATGCGAGCGCTTCGATGTCGTTCCCTGCCGCTTGCTTCCATGGCCTATCGCTTGGGAAGAGCTGCAGGGATTGACGAGCTGCACACGAGATCCCCGAAGCTGCTGAGTGGAAGCACTGGCCGGTGGGCTGAAGATGGTGGGGCGGTATCCCTACGCCCCGCACTCATGTTCAAGGCTTTGCCCTATGCACTGTGGCTTTTGTGCAGAAAAAAGCCCCGGTGTTCGATGCCGGGGCTACCGCCTCTCATGACGTGACTCAGGTCTAGCAGGCTGCGTAAGTATTTATGCGTACGGTTAATACGGTCTTCCAGTAAAAGCCTTCGCTGACGAAGCGAAGGCGGGCATTGAAGTGGGCGATCAAGCTGGCAGCGCTCGGCGGGGGTGATGCTGAGGTCGCTACGAGGTGCAAAAGGGGAAGGCAGCGGTCGTTGTTGCGATCCTCGATTCGATCCGACAAGAAATTCTGAGCAAAGCCACACTGGCGACATGGCAAATAAACCCTGGTTCCAGGCCAACATCCATGCTCCCGGCACAGGCTTTGCGCTGTTGGTCATCGCGTTCTGCTTGCTGATTCAGACCATTCCATCGGCGATCTGCGTATTGACCCCAAGAAATGGATGGGATCCACCGCTGTCTCCAGAGAGGGTCAGATACTGCAAGGGCGGTTAATTGAGAGGCCTCTGAAGCAGGAATATTCCGATAACCAATCCAAGCGGAACACCTCAGGCAGTCACGTTCAGGTCATGACCTGCGACACGCGCAGTAACCCTCATTGGGTTGACAAAGGGTGCATCATCAATATGTTCGCTGTGAACTTTTCGATGACAAACGTCCGCGAGATGGTCAACCTCCATCTGCCAGTTGTGCTCAAAGTGATCAACAGTGCTGCATTGGTCGTCATTGCATTGTCTTCCCTCTGCGCGGCTGACTCTCTGAAAGAGATGGCAGGCGAGGGTGCTGCTTCAGCAGTGATTGTCGAGACGGACTGAACGTCTCAGTAGGAAAGGGGGCGTTTCGCTCGCCCCCTTGAAGGCCGTGAGTCCTGCTTCCCAGGCTGAATCAGTCATTCAACTCATCTGTTGTCTAAGCCGCATCAGAGCAGATGGGATTGAGTGGAGCGACTGCTTGAACATCTCCGAGGAAGCGACCTTCGCCTTCTGGCTCGACAGGGTCAGTACCCAAAGAATTGGCGCAAACTCTTGGCAACGACCTGGTAGAGGGAGATGGGCTGGGTACCTAAAGAGAGGTGAAGCCTGGTTGCTTTTGTAGTAGTGCGCTACAGACTTCAATTTGTACGGTGCAGAGACCGTGCGCTGGAGGGTCGGGGGTGGTGCCTCGGCCTTTTTCTTTGGTCGGCCTGCCGAGGTTGATCCAGAGGGCTCCACCACGATTGAGTGACATGGCACAACAAAGCCTGTTACTGCGCTGGGCCGAGTGAGGTGTGACCACGTCATGTGGTCACGTCTGATCCATGCCTCAAGACTCCCTGCATTGCCCAGCTCCTGCTGGGAGAACTTGTCGCAGCACCACGCTCCAAGGATCCTTACAGCTTCAAGTGTTGGCTATGCGGCGGCATCCAAGACCTTGAGGAGCCAGTTGCGACCGAGCTGCTTTTGGGTTGGTATCTGGGGATGAGCCTTTCGTCAGATCGGGGCATAAAGCTTGCTGGAAAAATCCTTCTCTCAGCTGATTTCCCTTGTCGGCGATGGCCAAATCACGCATCTCTTTCTTGTTGATTTTGTTTGGATGAGTGTTGAGCTTGAATTTGAACATCTCCTGGCCTTCCTTTCTCCTAGAGACAAGTATTGCATCAGTCTGATTTGTCGCCTAAGGGGTGATTCCTTTGGCTCATCACCGTCAGGAATGAAGGTTTTTTGTTGTTTTGACGTCGCCGCTTTTCGGGGGATTGCTTTCGCTTTTAAATAATCTCTGAGAAGGTATTCCAGGAGCGCATATAAACCAGGTTTATTCCTGAAAGCTTCGCCGGGTCAATGCTATTTCGCGGTCAATGCTATGCCCTTTGTTTCGCCTCTTCGATCATCAAAACCGATCAGCGCTTGAACACGCCGTTGCAATCTCCAGGGGCTGGTTTCACAAAGCAGTGACCCTCTGGTGACCAATATCCAAGGGCCGGAAACGAAAGGCCTTGGGCCCGTGCTTCGGCGTTGACAGCAGCAACACCTCGGGCCTGGATCAGCACGTTTCCGTCGCCATCAACAAGGTCAAGGAAGTCATTTTCTTTGGTTTCCTCCGTCGGGTTGGCATGCCCATGCAGGGGAACAACCGCAACCACACAAGCAATCAGTAGGAAGCGCAGCATCGAACTTGAAAGGGAATAAAGGAGATCAGTTGCTGGTGACGACCACAGGTGTACCCACCTTGATCCGGTTGTACACCTGAATCACGTCGGTGTTCAGCATGCGGATGCAGCCAAGGCTGACTGCGGCTCTTAATTTCACCCAGTTGGGCCATGCGGTGCCGTGGATGGCGTATTCGCCTGTCCCGATCTGCACGTAAGCCACGTAGCGCACTCCCACGGGGTTCTTCGGACCGGGAGCAATGACCTTGCCCTTCTTGTGATACACGGGCTGCGGGTCCATTTTGGTAACCGAATAGCTTCCCGCCGGAGTCGGTGATTCCGGTGCGCCGATCGCCACGGGGTACTTGCCAATCACCTTGCCGTCATCAAGGAGGGTGAGATATCGGTCTTTGAGGCTGATCTGGATGGAGGTTTCGGCTTGCGCCGGAACCACGGCCATCGCGCCAAGGCCCAACGCCGCCGTCAGGAGGAGTGAACGTAGCTGCATCGGTTTGCGCAACAGGCGACCGCAGGCATTTTGACCTATTCGAAAGGGGCTAGCGTCATCCCGCCGCTTTGCCCGTGCCTGAACGATGACCCGCTGCTCCTCAATCAGCCGTGTCTTGGCCGCTGGGGCGGCTGCTGTTGTGTCTGCTCTCGCGTTCAACATGCCCTCCAGGGCTGGCTTCACGGCCGAGCAGCTGGCCGGTTTTGAAGTCACCCATCTGCGTGGTGTGGTCAATGCCGTGCTGCCGAAGCAGAAGGTGATCGAGGTGATCGATCCAGAAGGTCATAAGGAAATTGTCACGGTCGGAATCGACATGGCGCCGCTTCGCCTTCGCAAGGGAGATCGCGTGGATGTTTCCGTGTTGGACGGCCTGGTGGTTGATCTAGATCGCAGCAAAGAAACAGCGCTGAGCTTCAATCGCGAAGACATCTACATGCCAATGGACATGGGTCCCTTGAAGAAAGGCATGCGGGTGGCCCTGGCTTCAGGTACAGCAAGGGTGTTGAAGGTGTCGGCGACCGACCGCAGCCTGAGCCTGATGGGCCCGCTCGGCGGCATCCACAACCTGGATGTTGTGATGCCCAGTGGCAGTGATCTCTTCCCTGCGCTTAAGGCAGGCGATCTGGTCGATTTCCGCTTGATTCAGCCCGTGGCCGTGGGCATTGATCGGGTCTCTTCACCCGCTCAAAAGGCAGGGTCGTCACAGAAACAACCCTTGTTGAGTGCCGTTCCTGCTCGCACCACCAGCTTGAAGGCCGAGCTGCTGGAGGCATTTGAGCTCTCGCAGGTGCAGGGAACGCTGCTGCAGTTCAAGCCTGGCCAGCAGGTGATGGAAGTGCAGAGCCCCTACGGGCACAACCTATTGATCACCATGGGTGGCGAGCTCAAAACAGCCGGTCTCAGCAACGGTGATGAGGTCATCATCGACATCCTCGACGGGCTGGTGGTGGATCTGCGCAAAAGCTCTGTGAACACCCTCACGTTCACACGCCAAGACGTGATCTTGTCTGAGGATTTCGGTGAGGTGCGCAAAGGAGCCCGGGTGGCGATGGCCACCGGCACCGCTGAAGTTGTGAAAATCTCCGAACAAGACCATGAACTCAGCCTGAGGGGGCCTTTCGGAGGGGTCCATAACCTTGATGTTCGCAATGGGCTCAATGGCGATCCGCTCGCCCAGCTCAAGGTGGGTGACTTCGTCAGTTTCCGTTCGATTCAACCCATTGCGATCGGGATTCGGCCGGCCCTCTGATTCAGCCCGCGTTATGGGAGGCGAGGGCACGCACCACATCGCCTCGGGTGATCACGCCGACGGGACGTTGGTTCCCATCCAGGACGAACAGGCGTTGCGTTCCCCGTTCATGGAGCTGGGATGCTGCCCTTGGGAGCGGTAGGTCGGTCCCACAGCTATGGGAGTCCTTGCGCATGAGATCGCTCACGCTCGTGCCGAGGACTTGGTGCACTTGCTTGTCCCAACTCAGGGGATTGCGCAGGTAGATCACGCTGTCCAGAAGCATGACGTAAGGGCCGGCATCAACGCCACTCTCCCGAACCATCAGATCCTGCTCTGTCAGTTCGCCGATCAGACGCCCTTCCGTATCCACCACCGGCAAACCGCTGACGTGGTGGTCACTGATCATTTGGACAGCCTGCTGCAATGGGGTCTCGGGCGTGACAGTCAGAACAGGCTGCGTCATCACATCAGCCACCGTGAGCTGCAGGACCATGATCGGAGTTGAGCTATCCGCATTCTGAGCGTTGTCTCTGCCTTTGCGTTCGATCGCCAACGGACTCACCGTGGCGCGAGCGGTTGCCGGTCTACCTCTCGTTATCGCGTTGCAGCTGGGCTGGCAGGGCTGGGCCTGGTGGTTGCTGCTGCTGGCGGGTCTCAGTGATGCGGCCGACGGCTGGCTCGCGCGCCGGGCTGGTGGTGGAAGCAGCTGGGGTGCGCGTCTGGACCCCCTGACCGACAAAGTGCTGATCGCGGCTCCGTTGCTCTGGTTGGCGTCGTCCGCGGTGCTCCCGCTCTGGGCCGTCTGGTTGCTGCTTGCCCGTGAATTATTGATCTCGGGATGGCGAGCCCAGGCCAGTGATGGGGCGCCTGCATCGTTGTCGGGAAAAGCCAAGACGATTCTTCAGTTCGTCAGCTTGTTGTTGATGCTCTGGCCCTCCGGCTGGATCGGTTCTCCCTGGCTGCCGAGCCTGGGCTGGTGGCTGTTCTGGCCATCCCTCGCCCTGGCTCTGAGTTCAGCTCTCGCCTACATCACTCCCCGATCAGCGCCACGTCAGAACTGAAGTCCGGCTCAGCGGTTGGGTTCAGGGCATAGTCATTGGTGTAGCTGTCGGCCAGGCCCTTGGCCAGGTCAAAGCTTGGTTGCCAGGCCAGTTCGCGTTCGACCCGAGTGATGTCGGTGAGGAAGTGATTGAGCCGTAAAGGGAAGGCCTTTCGGGCCTTCGGGTCGAGCTCGCTGGGATTGAAACTGCGCAGGTCGAGGCCGTCGGGATCACGACCGCAAGCCACCGCTGCTGAGCGAATCAGGCCCCGGAAGGTGATGCCCTGTCTACCGGAACAGTTGTAGATGCGGTTGGCTGCAGCATCCACCTCGATGCAACGGGCCATCGCTTCAGCCAGATCCTCCACATGGCCCAGTTGGGTGATGGTGCTGCCGTCGCCGGGGAGCGGAATCGGTCGGTTGTGAACGATGCGGTCGAAGAACCAGCGTTCGACGGGGTTGTAGTTGCCAGGGCCGTAGATGTAGGTCGGCCGGAAGCTGGTGAAGGCAATGCCTTCACGCCGCAGCCAGGCTTCGGTGTCGGCCTTGCCGGCATGACGGCTCTGCGGGTCGGTGGGGCTGGACTCATCCAAGGGCCACTGGTCGGAGTCGGCGTAGACCCCGGCCGAACTCACGTAAACGAATCGATGGCTTGGGGCCCCGGTGATGTCCACAACCCGGCTGCTGTCTTCTTGCTTGCGGCCGGAACTGTCGACGATCACATCGAAGCTTCGGCCCTGAAGCGCACTCAATCCTTCATCGCTGCTGCGGTCGCCACGGAGGTGTTCCACGCCGGTCGGGACAGGGTTCTTGCCGCGGGTGAACAGGGTGAGTGCATGGCCCTGGGCCTGCAGGCGGGCTACCAGGGGCCTGCCCACGAAGCGGGTTCCCCCCATCACCAGGATCTTCATGCACTTGGGCCCGAAAAGCGCAGCCATTGAAGCGTGGCGCTGCAGGATGGTGGGTCTCTGGTCCAACCCCGATGGAGATCATCCCCGCCATTGATTTGCTCGATGGAGCCTGCGTCCGGCTTCACCAAGGGGATTACGACCAAGTGACGCGTTTCAGTGAGGATCCCGTCGCTCAGGCCCTCAGCTGGCAGAGCCAGGGGGCGACACGGCTGCACCTGGTGGATCTCGATGGCGCCAAACGGGGTGAGCCGATCAATGACGCAGCGGTGCGGGCCATCACCGCCGCCCTCGACATTCCTGTTCAGCTCGGTGGTGGCGTGCGCTCCCTCGAACGCGCCGAAGAGTTAATCGCCTGTGGCCTGGACCGGGTGATCCTCGGCACGGTGGCCATCGAACAGCCGGAGTTGGTCCAGGAGTTGGCCCAACGCCATCCCGGCCGCATCGTGGTCGGCATCGATGCCAACGACGGCCGGGTGGCGACCCGGGGATGGATCGAGCAGAGCGATGTTCTGGCCACCGATCTGGCTCAACAGTTCAGTGCTGCCGGCATTGCTGCGATCATCACCACCGACATCGCCACCGATGGAACCCTCGCCGGCCCCAACCTGGATGCCTTGAGAACCATGGCGCAATGCAGCGCTGTTCCTGTGATCGCCTCGGGTGGCATCGGTTGCATGGCTGACCTCCTGGCGCTCTTGCCGCTCGAGCCCCTCGGTGTTTCCGGGGTAATCGTTGGGCGAGCTTTGTATGACGGTCGTGTCGCCCTAGGCGAAGCCATCGCAGCGATCGGTGCTGCCAGGCTTCAGGACGTCACCGCAGTGGCTGCAGACATCGCCTGAGCTGGTCTTGGGCCTTATGGTTGATGGAGCAGGCACCTTTTGTGGTAAGAGCAGCCGCCACTCAGACCAGCACGCTGTCCCCTCCGGGCAGCTTGCAGCAGGTGTTTGAGCAATGCCGACGGCTGGGAATGCGCCTCAGCCGCCAAAGACGCATGGTGCTGGACCTGCTCTGGAGTGAAAAAAGCCACCTCAGTGCTCGAGATATTTTTGAACAACTGAATCTGAGGGGCCGCAGCATCGGCCATACCTCGGTGTATCAGAACCTCGAAGCCCTGCAGTCGGCAGGCGTGATCGAGTGTCTGGATCGTGCGAGTGGTCGCTTGTACGGCTATAGGAGCGATCCCCACAGCCATCTCACCTGTTTGGACAGCGGTTCGATCGAAGATATCGATGTCGTTCTCCCGCCAGATTTGTTGCGTCAGATCGAACAGCGCACCGGCTTTCATATCGAGTCGTACACGCTGCAATTGAACGGCAGGCGCGCACTGGAGGATTGAGCAGAAGCTCGTTACCTTGAGCCCAACTGCTTGGGTTCAGCGCTTGGCCTCTCCTTCACCGGTGCGGATGTTGCTGCTCGCTCCGGATCTGCTCGGAGAGTCGCTGGCGCTAAAACTCACGTCCGCCCATGACGATTGGGAGGTTGTTCTTCGCCCAGAGAGACTGACGGGGTCTCCGGCCTTGGTGATTTGGTCGATCGACCGCGTGGCCTCGTTGGCGGCGATTCAACAGGAGCTGTTCGCATTGCAGGAGCGCTGGCAACCGGCCCCGGTTCTGCTGCTTTTGCCTAGCGAGATCCGGTTGTCGCGGGAGCAGCTGCTGGGTCTGCCAGCGGCCGGCTTGCTTCAAAATGCCGATTCGCAGAGCCTGCAGAACTCGATTGAAATCCTGCTGCAGGGGGGGCGGGATATTCGTCTTGAGGCCCCTTCGGAGGGGAGGCGCCAAGACCAGACCATGGGCCTTGGGCAGTGGCTGTTGGTGAGTGGGTTGCAGCAGGTGAGCCGCGAGCTCGAGTTGGTGGAAGTCATGCTGAATCCGCCCCCGCAGCAGGCGTTGCTCTTCGCGTTGCTGACGGGTCGTCGTCGCGAACTTCAGTTCGCCAAAGGGCTGCTGCTCTGGCTCTGGGGGCCACTCCAGCTCGGTCTCGAGGATGCAGAACCCCTTACCTCAACGGCGTCATCTTCCCCTGGATCACCGACGACCACGGCGATCAGTCTCAGAGAACGCAATGCCGTTGCTGTCTGGGATGCCATCCGCGACCGCATTGATGGCTCGGTTCAGGCTGGACTGACCAATTCCACCGGTCGTCTTCTAGCGATTGAGGGATTGCATCCAGAGCGGCGCCGGGAGTTGCTGCTGGCCTTGCTGCAACAGCTCGATCAGGTTTTGCAGCGTCTGCGCACCCGCCAGGACGGTACGGCGATGGCGCAGGCCTGGGATGCCCTGCAGCCGGAGTTACGCCAGCAAGCGCTCACCGCCCTGGCGGGCAGCTATGTCCAGATCCCCTGCAATGGGGAGCTGCAACCGGTCGTGGCGTCACTGCTGAGCCGTGCTGATCTCACCGGGGCGGATGGAGAGATGCCTGATCCAACGGGGATGCTGGCTCCGCTGGTGGCAGATCAACCGATGCTGGTGAACGGGTTGCTGTTGCCGGCGGATGACCCCAGGGCATTCCTGCAGCTCGAAACGCTAGTTAGCAATTGGCTGGTCAGAACGGCTGAACTGATTGGGGCAGAACTCCTCGATGCTTGTGGTGACTGGCCTGAGCTGCGTCGTTATCTCCTGCGCGATCCCCTCCTGGCGACCCGAGAACTCGATCGCCTCAGAAATCGCTTGAACACCCAGCTGCGTTGGGCCGACTGGGTCGAGCGCCCGATCCAGCTCTATGAGAGTCAGCGCACCTTGTTTCAGCTTCGGGCTGGTCGCATCGAACCGCTGCTGCTGACGGAGCCCCGTGACAACGAGTTGAATCAGCTCGGTTGGTGGCAGCGACAGGTGGCGTTGCTGTTGGAGGCCAGGGATGCCCTCGCACCGCAGGTGCAGGCCGTGGTGCGTCGAATTGGCGATCTTGCCGTGATCCTTCTAACCCAGGTGCTGGGCCGGGCCATCGGACTTGTTGGGCGTGGCATTGCCCAGGGAATGGGTCGCAGCCTCGGCCGCAGTTAGGGCTCCGGGTCCACAATGGCGATCCGCTGCTTCGGCTTGATGCTTGCTTTGGTGCGCTGTCTGATCACCGTGTCGATCGCGCTGCTGCTCCATGTCGCCCCAGCGTCCGCTGTGTTGAACAGCGACAGCTACGACGGCAACATCTATGCCCTTTATGCCGGCAACGGCTCTTTGGTTCCTCCTCCCAACACCCTGGAGGACTCCCTCGCGGAGGGACGGACAGCTGTGATCGTTTATTACCTCGACGACAGCGCCGTCAGCAAACGCTTCGCCCCGGTGGTGTCGGAGCTGCAACGGCTTTGGGGACGCAACATCGATTTGCTGCCTCTCCCAACCGACCCGCTTCAGGGACGAGAAGCGCTTGGGCCGGCTGACCCCGCCACCTACTGGTCCGGAGCCATTCCTCAAGTGGTCGTGATTGGCACGGATGGCCGGGTTGTCTTCGATCAGAACGGCCAGGTCCCTCTGGGGGTGATCAATAAAGCCATCAGCGCATCCACCGGACTTCCGGCTCCTGATTTGGGCCGGATTAATCAGGAAGGCAGTTTCAACGAAGTGAACATCGAAGTCACGGCGAACTGAGACGCCCACAGCCACGCCGCCTACGCTGCCGGCCAGTTGTCCCGGTCGTTGAGCCGGATCCGCTGTGTCGCTGCTGTTTGCTCCGCTTGGCCTTGGACTTTGTGTGGCCTGGCTTGAGCTCCGTCATCGTCTCCGGCCAGCGTCTCCGTTGCGGATGACTCCCCTGGACTGGCGCGTGGACGAACTGGGCGGCCGTCTCCGCGTTGAAGGTGTGCTGGAGATCAGCAACCCCCATCAACGCATGGAGGTTTTTGTGCCGGAACTGCGGGTCGAACCCGTGCTTCTGGGCTCGTCAGACCCCGCCGGTCTGGAGGTCAAAACGCGGATCATTGCTGACCATCCCGATGAGGAGACCCGGGAAGATGGCTACTGGCCGGCTTACATCGTCAAGGGCCGTAAGAGCACACGCGCCAAGGTCTCGATCGAGATCACCGGTCCTTCTCCCTCCGCTCGGGTCGACAGCCTCTGGGTTGATGCTCACTGGCTGAATTACGGACCATTTGGTCGGTTGCAGCGCCGTCAGGGTGTGCTGGTTCCACTTCGGCGTCCTGAACCACTGCAGCCCGATCAAGCCCGCTTCAGAGAAGGAGAGGGGTGCCGTGTACTGCCGCTGCGAACCCACTTGCTCGGTCCGTTGGATGATGCCATTGCGGTCTTGCGCACCTATGCCGCTGACCTGATTCAGCCCGGTGACATCCTCACCATCGGGGAGACCCCCGTTGCGGTGATCCAGGGGCGCTACCGCCACCCCAGTGAAGTCGAGCCTGGAATGGTCGCGCGTCTGGCTTGCCGGGTGTTCCACCCCACCAGCAGCCTGGCGACAGCTTGCGGGATGCAGACGTTGATCGATCTGGTGGGGCCGACCCGGGTTCTTGCCGCCTTGCTGGGGGGGCTGTTGATGAAGCTGGTTGGTATTTCCGGAGGGTTCTATCGCCTTGCTGGTGATCAGGCCCGTTTGATTGATGACATCACAGGAACCACCCCCCCTTATGACCAAACCATTGTTCTCGGTCCATCCCGTGCCGAGCAGTTCTGTCGTGATGCCTCTGCCGAACTCGGTGTTGACGTCGCCATCGTGGACGTCAACGACCTCGGCCGCGTGAAGGTTCTGGCCTCCAGTCCAGGTTGTGACGAGGGATTGCTGGGGAGGGCCCTGCGTCCCAATCCCGCTGGCAATGCCAATGAGCGCACCCCACTGGTGTTGGTGCGGCCAGGGCTGGAATGAGCGATACATTGTGATCAGTTGGGGTTGGAGGGTGTCCGGTGACAGAGCCCAAGACAACCTCAATTCGCATTGAGCCCCTTAATCCGGCCCATCTGGCGCGGTGGGTTCAAGATGCGCCGGTTGAGCAGCTGTCGCGTTTTCAGGGCTTTTTGATCGGTGAATGGCTCTCTTCAGTGGAGCAGCGCTTCCCTGATCTGCTCCCCAGTCGCTCGCCGCGTTGCTTGCTGGCCCTCGATGGTGACCGCCCAGTGGCCAGCGTTGTTGCCCGGCCGTTCAACCGTCGTGGCAGCTGCTGGATCCTCCAATTGCCGGAGCTGCTTGGCCCGGTTGATGATCACAGTCATCGGATGGTCCAGCAGGCCCTGCTTCAGCAGGCCCTGCACTCCTGGACGGCCCAGATCTGCAGCTGGGTGATCCGCTGTCCGGCCACCGATGCCAATGCCATCGCCCTGCTGCGGGAGCTTGGTTTTCAACCGCTTCGCCCGTATCAGTGCTGGTGTCCACCTGGTGGCGAGGTTGAGTCAATGGGCAGCGATCAGCTGCCTGCGGGTCTGCGTTGGGCGGCACTGAACCGCCGCACCGCCCAGTTGCTGTGGCCGATTGAGCAGGGCGGTAGCCACAGCCACCTGCGTCAGATCACCGACCGCCATTGGCTGGATCTGCTGGACAGGAACGGACCCGGCTGCGGCGTGCTCATGGCCGGAGACGCTGTTCTGGCGGGCTGCATTCGACTCCCGGATGCAGGAGAGGCCGGTCTTGTGGAGCTGATGCGGGACATGGCCTGGGATCCACGGCTGGATCAGGCCCTTCCCAGCGTCTTGAAAGGGATCCTTCAACGCGGCCGCCCCCGCGGGCTGCTTACGGCGTTTGACGATGCACCCCTCAGCAAGATTCTGGAGGCGGAGGGTTGGACCCGCGGTGATGAGCAGCTGCTGCTCGGACGCAGCATGTGGCGTCGTCAGTCACCCCAGCGCAACCTGCAACTGACGCGATCGCTGGATCAGGTGCTGGGTCGTCTGCGGCCCCAAGGCACACCCCTTCCCACACCAAGCCTTGGCGATCGGCGTTGATGCGTCCGCGACCCTGTTCGATCCTCAGCCTGGATGTGGGCCGGCGGCGCATCGGTCTGGCCGGTTGCGATGCTCTCGGCATCAGCGTGACGCCCCTCGCTGCCCTGCGTCGAGGTCGGTTTGATGCCGATCTGATCGTTCTGCGTGCCCACTGCCGTGAACGTTCGGTGCAGGGCCTCGTGGTCGGATTGCCCCTGGATGCTGCGGGCCAGCCCACGGCCCAGGCGGAACACTGTCGGCGCTACGGCCTCCGACTGGCCACTGCCCTCGACCTGCCCCTGGCTTGGGTGAATGAGCACAGCAGCACCTGGGCGGCCGGGGAACAATTTGGGCTAACGGGGGACCGCAGCGGACGTCTGGACAGTGCCGCCGCTGCCCTGCTGCTGGAGCAATGGCTTGCCGAGGGTCCGGAGCTCAAACCGGCCCAATAGAGTGCTTCAAGGTCGGGCGCCGGGGCGGCCGATGGTGGATCCTGAGCCCAGTCAGAGTCGCGTCGATGTCTGAGTCGGGACCCGGAAAGAGCAGCGATCACCCCACCCTGCTGGTCCGCGATCGCGAGGGCCATGACCTGCTGTGTTTCCTGGAACATCTGATTCCCCTCGAGGGGCAGGACTACGCCTTGCTGTCACCGGTTGACACGCCGGTTTCCCTGTTTCGGCTCAATGACGATGCTGAGCCGGTGCCGATCACGGAAGTCGCCAGCAGTGAGCCGATTCTTTCGGTGGCTGATGTGGTGCTCCAGGAGCACGACCTGGTCTTGGTGCGATCGGCGATCACCCTCACGGTGAGTGGTGAATTGGATGAGCCGGATCAAGATGATCTCGATGAGCTGGAAGAGGACGACGACGTTGACGAGGACGCCGAGACCTTTGAGCTGTTGGTGAGCTTCATGGTCGAAGCGGAGGAATACGGCCTCTACATTCCGCTCGACCCGTTCCTCGTTCTGGTGCGGATGGTGGACGGTCAGGCGGTGCTGCTGAGCGACGATGAGCTGGACCGTGTTCAACCTTTGATTGAGGCGGAACTGGAGGAGCGTGAATGGCCGGATTAACGGGACAGCACTGGTTGACTCCTGATTGGGATCCACGGCTCACCATTGCCCAGCTCTCGCTGCCCCATCTCACTGCCCATGGTCTGCGGGCCGCGGTTATTGATGTCGACCGCACCCTTCTGCCCGGTCGTGATGTGACCCTGCCAGGCCCGGTACACGACTGGTTGGTCGATGCAGGCCGCCGCATGCAATTGCACTTGTTCAGTAACAACCCCTCCCGCGATCGGATCGCCGCAGTGGCCGATCAGCTGGGGGTCAGCTTCACCTCCGGGGCTGGAAAGCCGCGCCGTGGAGCACTGCGCTTCGTTGTTCGCGATCTCGCGGTTCCACCGACCACGATCGCAATGATCGGTGACCGCCTGTTCACAGATGTGCTCTGCGGCAACCGCATGGGGCTCTACACGGTGTTGGTCCGACCCGTTCAGGATGACGGCAAGCCCTGTCGCCATGACCGTGTACAGCGGCTTGAACGCGCCTTGGCGCGTTGGATGGGGGCGCCTTCAGCATGACCCTGTGGGTCGTGAAAATCGGCACCAGCCTCCTGAGGGGTGAGACCGCTGCAACCATTGAGGGCTACGCCCGTTGCTTCGCAGCGGCCATGGCCCGTGGGGATCAAGTGGTGCTGGTCACCAGTGGTGCCGTCGGGCTGGGATGCCAGAAGCTGGCCATGTCCAGCCGACCGGACACGGTTGTGGCTTTGCAGGCTGCTGCGGCCATCGGCCAGGGCGCGCTGATGGCTCTTTATGAACGCGCCATGGCCCGTCATGGTTGTTCGGTGGCGCAGGTGCTGCTGACCCGCTCCGATCTGGCGGATCGACGTCGTTATCAGAATGCTTCGGGCACCTTGAGGCAGTTGCTGAGCTGGGGGGTGATGCCGGTGATCAACGAGAACGATGCCTTGTCGACGGCGGAGTTGCGTTTCGGCGATAACGACACCTTGTCGGCCCTGGTCGCCGCAGCCGTTGAAGCGCAGCAACTGATCTTGCTGACGGATGTTGATCGGCTGTACTCCTCGGATCCCCGGGTCGATGCCGACGCCGAGCCGATCTCGGATGTTCGCCACCCCAGGGATTTGGACCAATTGGAACAGGGGGCTGGGGATGGTGGTCGCTGGGGTACGGGGGGCATGACGACCAAGCTGGCGGCAGCCCGAATCGCCACCGCCAGTGGCATCACGGTGCAGCTCGCCGATGGCCGCAATCCTTCCCGCTTGGAGGCCTTGCTGCAGGGGGAACGAGGTGGAACGGTGTTCCATCCCCACCCCGAACCCCTGGGCAATCGACGCAGTTGGCTGGCCCACGTGCTCCGGCCTGAGGGTGAACTGCAGCTGGATGCGGGGGCCTGTGATGCGCTGAAACACCGTGGCGCGTCTTTGCTGCTGGTGGGTGTGACGGCGGTGCGGGGCGACTTCGCCGCCAATCAACCCGTTCAGTTGCTGGACCCCCAGGGTCAGGACGTCGGCCGCGGCCTCTGTTCGATGGACAGCGACCAGCTGCGGGCCGTCATGAACGCCCCATCGCTAGGGGAGTCCTCCCCGGTGGTGGTGCATCGCGATGCTCTGGTGCTGCGCAGTCGTTAACCACGACTACGATCCGCGCGACTGTCGTGGCGGCCATGCGTTTCAGCACCCTGATCAAGGTTCTGCAGACCGGTGATGCAGGCTTGCGCTGGAGCCAGCACGGATTGGATCCATGGCTGGAGGGTGCCGCTTCGCTCGACCAGGCCTCGTCCTCGCAACTCAGCTTCCTGGAGAAGGGCAACGCCTTAACTGCTGCGCTTGGCGCCAGTGGAGCGGGCGCTCTCTTGCTGCCCGACCAACAGGACCTGATTGATCTTGCTTCCGAGCATGGCATTGCCTTTGCCGTCTTCGCTGACCCCCGTCTGGCCTTTGCTGAAGCCCTCGACCAGTTGCATCCCCGTCGCCGGCCGTTGGCGGAGATTCATCCCTCGGCGGTCATTGATGAACGGGCGGTGGTGGGGCCAGGTAGTGCTGTAGGGCCGCGGGTCTGCATCGGCGAGGGGAGTCGTGTCGGCTCCGATTGCATCCTTCATCCCGGGGTTGTGATTTACGACGATGTGGTGGTGGGTGATGGCTGTGAGCTGCATGCCAATGCGGTGCTGCACCCTGGAAGCCGTCTTGGAAAGCGATGCGTGGTGAATTCCAACGCCGTTGTCGGGTCCGAGGGCTTCGGCTTCGTGCCGACGGCGAAGGGATGGCGAAAAATGCCGCAGACCGGTCAAGTGGTTCTCGAGGATGGCGTTGAGGTGGGTTGTGGAAGCACCATCGACCGTCCATCGGTGGGGGAGACCCGGATTGGTGCCGGCACCAAGATTGACAACCTCGTCCAGATCGGCCACGGCGTAACGACAGGCCCTGGCTGTGCCTTCGCCTCCCAGGTTGGAATTGCTGGAGGAGCCCGGATCGGTCAGGGGGTGATCCTGGCGGGCCAGGTGGGTGTCGCCAATCGAGCCGTGGTGGGCGACCGTGCCATTGCCAGCTCCAAGAGCGGCATCCACGGTGAGGTGGCGCCCGGTGAGGTGGTGAGCGGTTACCCCGCGATTCCGAATCGTCTCTGGTTGCGTTGCTCTGCCGCCTTCAGCAAGTTGCCGGAGATGGCGAAGACCTTGCGCGAGCTCAAACGCGACTCCCCTCAGTAACCTCAGCGGTCGACCTGCCGCACCGCACCGTCATGGCTCAGCACCGCGTTGTTCTTCTGCCAGGTGATGGGATCGGCCCGGAGATCACCGCTGTCGCCCGACAGCTGCTGGAAGTCGTCAGTGAGCGCCATGGCTTTGCGCTGAGCTTCGAGGAACAGCCCATCGGCGGCAGCGCCATTGATGCCACCGGTGAGCCACTTCCCGCCAGCACCCTGGACGCCTGCCGGTCAGCGGATGCTGTCTTGCTGGCAGCCATCGGCAGCCCTCGTTTCGACAGTCTTCCCCGCGAAAAGCGTCCGGAAACCGGTCTGCTCGGTTTGCGATCCGGCATGGAGCTGTTCGCCAATCTTCGCCCGGTCAAAATTGTTCCGGCCCTCATTGATGCCAGCAGCCTCAAGCGGGAGGTGATTGAGGGTGTGGATCTGATGGTGGTGCGTGAACTCACTGGTGGGATTTACTTCGGTCAGCCCAAGGGACGCATCGAGACCGAGGGAGAGGAGCGTGGCTTCAACACCATGACCTATTCCGCCTCGGAAGTGGATCGGATCGCAAAGGTGGCCTTTGAGATCGCCCAGGAGCGGCGTGGACGGCTGTGCTCGGTGGACAAGGCGAACGTTCTCGACGTGAGCCAGCTCTGGCGTGATCGTGTGGATGCCCTGGCGCCCGCTTACGCCAGTGTTGATGTGAGCCACATGTACGTGGACAACGCAGCGATGCAGTTAGTGCGTGATCCACGTCAGTTCGATGTGCTGCTCACGGGAAACCTCTTCGGCGACATTCTCAGCGACGAGGCGGCGATGCTCACCGGCTCGATCGGGATGCTGCCTTCGGCCTCCCTCGGCAGCGCAGGGCCTGGTCTGTTTGAGCCTGTGCACGGTTCGGCCCCGGATATCGCTGGTCAGGACAAGGCCAATCCGATGGCCATGGTGCTCTCGGCGGCGATGATGCTGCGCACTGGTTTGAAGCAGAGTGCTGCTGCCGATGATCTCGAAGCCGCTGTTGATGCCGTTCTGGCCGGCGGATTTCGTACCGGTGATTTGATGGCAGAAGGCTGCACACAACTGGGTTGTCGCGCAATGGGTGAGGAATTGCTCAAAGCTCTTTGAACTTCGAATTGGTGTAATTGGGCCCTGATCTGGCAAGATCGCCGGGCCTCTAGTCCCCGCGTCGATGTCGAAGCGTCATCCGGTTGTCGCTGTTACTGGTTCTTCCGGAGCTGGAACCAGCACCGTCAAGCGCGCCTTCGAGCACATCTTTGCGAGGGAGGGCATTACCCCTGCAGTGGTGGAAGGCGACAGCTACCACCGCTACGAGCGGATGCCCATGAAAAAGGCCATGGCGGATGCCCTGGCCAAGGGTGAAAACTTCTCTCATTTCGGCCCTGAGGCCAACTTGTTCGACAAGCTTGAGGAGCTATTCCGCACCTATGGCGAGACCGGTGCCGGACAGAAGCGCTACTACCTCCACAGCCCCGAAGAAGCTGCCGAACACAACGCCCGTCTCGGCGTCAACCTCGAGCCGGGTCAGTTCACGCCTTGGGAAGACATCCCCTCAGGCACTGATGTGTTGTTCTACGAAGGCCTTCACGGTGGCGTGAAGGGAGAGGGATACGACGTGTCGGCCCTGGCTGACCTGCTGGTGGGCGTGGTGCCGATCACTAACCTCGAGTGGATTCAGAAGATCCATCGTGACAATGCTGAGCGCGGCTATTCCGCTGAAGCGATCGTTGACACGATCCTGCGCCGGATGCCGGATTACATCAACCACATCTGCCCCCAGTTCAGTCAGACCGACATCAACTTCCAGAGGGTTCCCACGGTTGACACCTCCAACCCCTTCATCTGCCGGAATATCCCGACGCCTGATGAAAGCTTCGTGATCATTCACTTCCGCAAGGGTGCTCGCGAGAAGTGGGGAATCGACTTTGGCTATCTGCTGAGCATGATCCACGATTCCTTCATGTCCAGCCCCACCAGCATCGTGGTGAACGGCGGCAAGATGGGCTTTGCAATGGAACTGATTCTCACTCCGATCATTCACCGCATGATCGAGGAGAAGAAGAAGGTCAGCTGATCACTTCTCGATACAACATTCATCTCTACAATGAGCCCATCTGAGTGATCAGGTGGGCTCTATTTCTTTGTCAACGCCCTCCTTCGAAATTCGTGGAGCTTCGGGTGTGCCGTCGGCTCCACGCTGGGATCGCATTGACAGCCGTTCGCTGATTGCCCAAGCCCGTCGGGTCTACTTCGCTTATCTCTCCAACACGCCTGCCGGGCATGAGCCTCTTGGGGTTGTTGTTGATTCGCAGCAGCCCGACGGTCGAGTGGTCTTCGAGACGCCCGTCCTGCTGCCGGATGAAGAGTTCATCGCGATCGATCTGATCCGTGGCCGCACGAGCCGTGGCCGGACCCGATGGAAGGGTTGATCTTGCTTTGGATCGTTTTGCTTGGCACCTGCGTCGGCAGCTTCACCAACGTGGTGGTGTGGCGCTTGCCCCGTCAGGAATCGGTGGTGTTTCCCGGCAGCCATTGCCCCAAATGTGGCCATTCCATCCGCTGGTATGACAATCTCCCGGTTCTCGGTTGGCTTTTGCTGAGAGGTCGCTGTCGCGACTGTCATGCCCGGATTAGCTGGCGCTATCCAGCGGTGGAGGCCCTGAGTGCCGGCTTATGGATGACAGCTGTATTGGTGTGGCCTGGTGCTGGTGCCGGGCTCCCCGATCTCTGGCTCCCCTGGGCTGGTCTTCCTCTGATCGCTCTGCTGCTGCCTCTGGTGTTGATCGATCTTGACCACCTTTGGTTGCCGGAGCCCCTGTGTCGCTGGGGTGTGGTGCTGGGGTTGTTCGTCAGCAGCGTT
Organism: Synechococcus sp. MU1611; assembly: GCF_020514255.1. Lineage (NCBI taxonomy): Bacteria > Bacillati > Cyanobacteriota > Cyanophyceae > Synechococcales > Synechococcaceae > Synechococcus > Synechococcus sp. MU1611. The sequence goes on from NZ_VTLC01000001.1 coordinate 197,848, forward strand.
GGTGGGGTCTCCGTTCTTGCAACCCATCTGATCGCAGCTGTACTGGCTTTGCTGCTGTTGGAAGGTCTCAGTGCCCTAGCCGAACGGCTTTTGGGTCAACCTGCGCTGGGCCTGGGTGATGCCAAGTTGGCTGCGCTGGGTGGGGCATGGCTGGGACTTGGGGGTATCGCAGCCGCGATGGCCATTGCGATTGCGTCGGGTGCCGCTGTTGGCGGTGCAGCTCGTTTGAGTGGGCATCTTGGCCCTAGGGAACCCTTCCCCTTCGGTCCGTTTATTGCTCTCGGCATCTGGTTGGTCTGGTTGACGGGTCCGCTGTGGTGGTGGAGCGAATGGGTGATGCTGCTGGGTGGCTGAACCGATCTGGGCTCAAGCTCCTGCGCTACTTCCCTGGGAATCAAAGGCTCGGCCTGCTTTCACATTGGCCAGCAGCGTCCCATCGAGGAATTGTTGATCCAGAAGAATCAGCGCTGCGCTGTTCGAATCGGCCAGGCGCAACCGTTTGATCACAAAACGAGCTTCTGATTCTTCCTGTAGTTGTTCTTCGATAAACCAATCCAGCATGGCTGTCGCGGTGCGATCTCCTTGCTTCTCTGAGAGGTTGTAGATGTCGTTGATCGAGCGTGTGACGTCTTTCTCCATGCTGTAAACCATGTCGAAGAGTGCTTCGACGGAATCCCAATCCCGTTGCGGTGACTCAATCGTTGGCAATTGAACCTCGCAATCACTGTCCACCAGATACGAGATCAGCTTGGAGGCATGTCCACGCTCTTCAACGCTTTTGTTCAGCATGTAGCTGGAAAAACCGATCAGATCTTTTTCCCGCAGCCAGATCGACATAGCCAGGTAAGTGTGGCTGGCTTGGAATTCAAGGGATAAGTGGGTATTGATGGCAGCTGTGTGGGAGCTCATGCCTGACGTTGCTCAATCTCGTTATCGGCAGGCTAAAGACAGCATCTGTCGGGTTCAAAAACGAAAAAACATTGCCCCAGAACATGGATCACGTTCTGGGGCAGCAGAGGGTGGTTCGCTCTGCTGTGAGCCATCTGGAAGGTCTTCCCCCGGGCAGCTTTTAATGGAGAGAGCTGACAGCCCTGTGTGTCTCTGTTCGATTGGTTTGCTGATCGCCGCAAGGGTCAGTTCGTTGCCAACGTCAAGCAGGAACCCGATGAAGGCGATGGTCTGTGGAGCAAATGTCCTGAGTGCGGTCAGGTCGTTTATCTCAAAGACCTGAAGCTGAATGCAAGTGTTTGCGCTAACTGCGGCTACCACCACCGGATCGACAGTGCTGAACGCATTGCCCTGATTGCCGATCCCGACAGCTTCCAGGTGCTGAATGCTGATTTGGCACCGGTGGATCCACTGGGATTCAAAGACCGGCGTGCCTATGCCGACCGACTGCGGGAAAGTCAGGCCTCGACTGGGCTGCGGGATGGCGTGGTGACGGGGCTGTGCCGGGTTGAAGGCATCCCCATGGGGTTGGCGGCGATGGATTTTCGCTTCATGGGTGGGTCGATGGGATCCGTGGTCGGGGAAAAAATCACCCGTCTGATCGAGGAGTCCACAGCCCGAAAGCTGCCGCTTCTGATCGTCTGTGCGTCCGGCGGTGCCCGGATGCAGGAGGGGATGCTCAGCCTGATGCAGATGGCGAAGATCTCCGGAGCACTGGAACGCCACCGCGAAGCCGAGCTGCTCTACATGCCCTTGCTCACCCACCCCACCACCGGGGGGGTGACGGCCAGTTTCGCCATGTTGGGAGACTTGATCCTTGCGGAGCCGAAAGCGCTGATTGGCTTTGCTGGGCGTCGCGTGATTGAGCAGACCCTGCGCGAGAAGTTACCGGACAATTTTCAGACGGCTGAATATCTGCAGGAGCACGGGTTCGTGGACACGATCGTTCCACGCACCCAGCTGCGCTCCACCCTGGCCAATCTGCTGCGCTTGCATGGCTGCAAACCGATGGAGCTCACCAGCGCATGATCAGGTTCGGACTTGCCCTGATTCTGGGTTTGATCTGCTGGGCAGCACCCGTCTTGGCCGCTCCTGTCGAATGGATCGAGGTTCCTTCCACCGACGCTGGCCAGCAGTGGTGGGATCGCGGCAGTGTCCGGATCGATCGGGATGGCTTCCGAACGGTGCTGAGCCGCTTCACACCAGCGGCAACTGACGATGGCAACCAGCCTGCTGGGGAGCTTTATGTGATGCAACTGGACTGTGCGCAAGGTCTCTTTCGCGACAAGCAGGTGAATGGTTTGCCGCGGTTTCGTGCCCAATGGCAGCCTGCCGGGGACGACGGGTTGATCACCTCTGTGATTGAGGCTGTCTGCACCGAACCCCTCTCCAGCTGAGATGCCTCCACAACCCATTGGTGTTGCTATTGCCGGTCTCGGCTTTGGTGAGAAGGTGCACCTACCGGCGCTTGCCGCAGCTCCCGATCTGAAGGCGGTCGCCCTCTGGCACCCACGTCAGGAGCGGCTGGATGACGCCACGGCCGTGCATGGGCTGAAGGGATACAGCGACTGGGACGCTCTGCTTGCGGATCCTGCAGTCGAAGGAGTTGTGATAGCCACACCGCCTGCACCGCGCTTCGAGTTGGCTCGTCGAGCCCTTGAGGCCGGTAAGCATCTTCTGTTGGAGAAGCCCATCGCCTTGCATGCCGATCAAGCCCGGGAGCTTCAGCGGCTCGCGATGGCAGGGGCTCTATCGGTTGGTGTTGATTACGAATATCGAGCCGTCCCCTTGTTCATGCAGGCGGAGCGTCTGCTTCGGGCCGGTGCTGTTGGTACTCCCTGGCTGGTGAAACTCGACTGGTTGATGGGCAGCCGTTCCGATCCCCGGCGCAGCTGGAATTGGTATTCCCAGGCCGATCAAGGCGGCGGTGTGATTGGCGCTTTGGGAACCCATGCCTTCGACATGCTCGCCTGGTTGGTTGGTCCCCTGGGGTCTGTTCAAGCTTTGAACAGCGTGTCGATTGCTCAGAGACCTCATCCCAATGGGGGCTTGGCCTCTGTTGATGCACCGGATGTGTCATTGATTCAGGCCAATCTGCAATGGCAAGGCCGACCGGACGTGCCGGTGCCAGCCCAGGTCAGCTTGAGTTCGGTGTCCCGCTGCGGACGTGGGTACTGCCTCGACATCACTGGATCAGACGGGTCCCTGGTGCTCAGCAGCAGCAATCAGAAAGACTATGTGCACGGATTCGAACTTCATCACGCACCGTTGGGTGAGGGCCTAAAAGAGGTGCCTCTAGATGCGGACCTCGCGTTTAAACAAACCTGGAGTGATGGTCGGATTGCGCCCGTTGCCAGAGTGTTGGGTTGGTGGGCTGACAGCATTCGCAGCGGCAATCCGATGATTCCCGGCTTGGCTGAAGGAGTGGTGAGCCGCGACGTATGCGATCGGGTTGAAGCATCGCTATCTCACACTTGATCGCTTCAAATGATGCAATCTCTTGGCCTGATTTATAGGCCTGCACTTAACTCACGTGTGTTTTTTCATCAGTTCAGATTGAAAAACTGATGTTGCTTGAACCGACTCGACGGTTCTAGTGGATTACACCTTGGAACTGATGGCTACAGCGCCACCCCTTGCCGCTCCTGGGAAGGAGATCTTGGCTGTTGATGAATCCAACCAAGACGCTTGGTATGCGTCTCGCTCCCATCGGGGAGGGCTTGGACAGCCAGCAACCCGCTTGATTTCAATCCTGTATCAACGGAGACGCCTTGGCGTGTCTTTGAAAATGTCTCGCATTTTTTCAATCGCTTTAATAAGTACATAGCTCTTTGATCAATGCTTAGAAAAGTAACTTGCATTGCCGCCCTTCTCCTGATGGCGGCATGCTCCTCTGGATCGGTCGGCGAGGATTCATCCAAGGAACAACCTGATGTGAAAACCGGTGAGGTTGAAGCCTATGAACAAAATGACACCACCCTCTCTGGAGAACAGAACAACAAAGATTTCGTCAACAAAGTTGAGGGCAAAGATCTCGCCAGTGCTCTCAGAGATGGCGGTTATGTCATCTACATCCGTCATGCCAAAACCACAAAGGACTGGGGCGATCAGGTCAGCCCTGAGCTGAATCTTTTGGATTGCACCACTCAGAGACGCTTGAGTGATGAAGGCAAAGCTGATGCTAAAAGAATTGGTGAAGGCATCAAGGCTGTAGGTATTCCAGTAGGAGATGTCATCTCAAGTGATTACTGCCGTGCGTACAACACAGCTGAGTTGGCTTTCGGCACCTACACCAAGAACTCAAATCTGAATTTCTTGCCTTGTGTTGAGTGCACTCCTGAGGATTACAAAGAGTATGCGAAGCGCGTTGCTCCCTTGGTGTCCGCGAAGCCTGAAGCCGGGGAAAATACATTCCTCGTTGGACATGATGACCCTTTCCAGGGTGTGACGATGCCGATCGTTCCAACCAATGGAATTTATCCCGCACCCATGGGCGTCGCATACGTTGCAAAGCCTCTCGGTGATGGCAGCTTCGAATTAGTTGCCAAAATTCTGCCCAATCAGTGGCAGGCCCTCTCTCAGCTGTGAATCGGTCTGCTCAAGATTGAGGCTTGGTTCGAAAAAAAAGGCTGGCTCTTTTCAGAGTCAGCCTTTTTTTTTGAAGAGGAGTATTGAACGAGGATCGATCCAAAAGGGTGAGGCGTCCAGCAACAGTGCGCATCTGAAGCCTGAAATCACACCATCCATGGGCACAACCCATGCGCACAACTGGTCCAATCTCGCACGCCCTCAAAAACCAAAAAATACAAATAGCTCGTAGCAAATATTACTCAAATGCGTAATCAGAGAGGCCAGGTTGTCCTTCGAGGCCCCGAGACTCCCTCAATTCCGATAAGTCAAATGGCACTGTCTGATTATTCCTCCGAACTGATTGCAACCGCACAATCCCTCGCCTCACCTGGCAAAGGAATTCTTGCTGTTGATGAGTCCACCAAGACCATCGGCAAGCGTCTTGGCTCCATCGGAGTGGAGAACACCGAAGCCAATCGACAGGCCTATCGGGGGATGCTCTTCACCACAGCGGGGCTCGGAGATTTCATCAGCGGAGCCATTCTTTACGAAGAGACCCTCTTCCAAAACCATGCTGACGGCGAGTCCATGGTGAACAAGCTGGGCAAGCTCGGAATTATTCCCGGCATCAAAGTCGATATGGGCCTGAGGCCTCTGGGTGGTGCCAACGCCGTCGAGACGCTCTGCACTGGTCTTGATGGGTTGGTCGAGCGTGCTGCTGACTATTACGCCCAGGGCGCTCGCTTCGCCAAGTGGCGTGCTGTGCTGCAAATCACGGCAGATGGCTGCCCTTCAGCCCTCTCTGTTCGCGAAAATGCTTGGGGTTTGGCCCGCTATGCCCGCTCGGTTCAGGAATCCGGCCTTGTTCCCATCGTGGAGCCTGAAATCCTGATGGATGGCAACCACAGCATCGAAACCACCGCTCGAATTCAGGAACACGTCATTCAGGAGGTGTATCACGCTTGCTACGCCAACGGTGTCTTGCTTGAAGGAACCCTGCTGAAGCCCTCGATGACGGTTCAGGGCGCGGACTGCCCAGACAAGGCAGACCCTGCAAAAGTCGCAGCCATGACAGTGCGAACCCTCGAGCGCAGTGTCCCTGCCAGTGTGCCCGGCATTGTGTTCCTGTCCGGAGGCTTGAGTGAGGAAGCTGCTTCGGTGTACTTGAACCACATGAACAGCATTGAGCGCAAGGCCAAGTGGAACCTCGGCTTCTCCTATGGCCGTGCCCTGCAGCACTCTTGCCTCAAAGGTTGGGCTGGTACTAACACCGAAGCTGGCCAGAAAGCACTGTCTGCAAGGGCCCAAGCCAACTCTGAAGCCTCACTCGGCAAATACGTGGCTGGCTCTCAGCCTTCGTCGGATGAACAGTTGTTTGTCGCCGGTTACACCTACTGATACTGAATCGAATTTCACCAAGCCCTGTCGTTTGTTTGGATGGGCTTGGTGACAATTTGAACACAAATAGGTAAAGTCGTCGCCCGGCGGAGTCTTTCCGTCAAGGTTCCGTATCAGATTTTTCCTATGGCGCTCGTTCCGCTTCGGCTTTTGCTCGACCATGCCGCCGAAAACGGCTATGGCATCCCTGCGTTCAACGTGAACAATCTCGAGCAGGTCCAGGCCATCATGGAAGCGGCTGACGAGACCGACAGCCCCGTGATCCTCCAGGCGTCCCGCGGTGCCCGCAGCTACGCCGGCGAAATTTTCCTTCGTCACCTGATCCTGGCCGCGACCGAGACCTATCCCCACATCCCTGTGGTGATGCACCAGGACCACGGCAACGCTCCTGACACCTGCTATTCCGCTGCCATCAACGGTTTCACCTCCGTGATGATGGACGGATCCCTGGAAGCCGACGCCAAGACTCCCGCCAGCTACGACTACAACGTCAACGTCACCAAGCAGGTTGTTGACTTCGCCCACTCCGTCGGTGTGAGCGTTGAGGGTGAGCTGGGTTGTCTGGGATCCCTGGAAACAGGTAAGGGTGAAGCCGAAGACGGCCACGGTTTCGAGGGAGAGCTGTCCAAAGACATGCTGCTCACCGATCCTGCTGAGGCAGCTGACTTCGTCGCTAAGACCAAGTGTGATGCTCTGGCTATCGCTATCGGTACCAGCCACGGCGCTTACAAGTTCACCCGCAAGCCCACGGGCGAAGTGCTGGCCATCAGCCGCATCGCTGAGATCCACAAAGCCATCCCCAACACCCACCTGGTGATGCATGGCTCCTCCTCCGTTCCCCAGGAATGGCTGGAGATGATCAACAAGCACGGTGGTTCCATCCCCGAGACCTACGGCGTTCCCGTCGAAGAGATCCAGGAGGGCATCCGCAATGGTGTGCGCAAGGTGAACATCGACACCGACAACCGTCTGGCCTTCACCGCCGCTGTGCGTGAGGCAGCCATGGCTGACCCTGCCAACTTCGATCCCCGCCACTTCAACAAGCCGGCGCGGAAGTACATGAAGCAGGTCTGCCTCGACCGCTACCAGCAGTTCTGGGCTGCCGGCAATGCCAGCAAGATCCAGCAGCAGAGCATCACCCACTTCGCCGGCCTGTACGCCAAGGGTGCTCTCGATCCCAAGGCTGCTGTCGCCGCCTGATTCAGAGATCAATCTCCAGCAGGGGCCCTTCGGGGCCCCTTTTTTTGTGGATGATTGATGCCAGAGCTCATGAAATCTGGACTTCCAAGTCCAATCGATTGTTGTTCCTACGGTTCTCCGCTTCGATCACAATCTCCTCAGGATCTGCGATCACTGTGATCAGCTGCTTGCCGCTTGGGAGGGATAACGACAAGGTGAATTCCTCATCGTCGCCTGCACTTAACCAGGGAATCCTGATGTAACGACGACTGCTGTAGCGGTCATTAATCACAACGGCCACGCCAACGTCGCTCACGTCCATTTCCCCTGCATTCACAACACGAAAACGAATCATTCCGTTGTCGAAGCTCAAGTCTTCAACGGCCATATCGCTTCCAAGGGCACTGAAAGTCTGGAGTGGATACAGCCAAAGGCGTTCCAATTGTTTGAGTCTGGTTGAAGCATGTTCATGGTGAAGATGTCCTCCATAGGCCAGATCAGTGCTGCATCCATGGAGATGCAAGTGGGCGCCTGGCTGAGGAACGGTGACGCGCCCCAGCTCCGGTTCGGTGTCAAAAAAGCCACAGCAATCCCACTGCATCGCGCGTCCCAGATAGCGGATTGGATCGTTGGTTTTCTCCGTAGGTTGCGGCGCCAGTCGGTAGTGCTGAAGCATGTCGTAGATGCTTTGACCTGCGGTTGATGATCCCGCTTCACTTGCGGCGACTTTCATGTTGCGCCGCTGCTGACCCATGCAGAGCTTGGAGGCCACGGTGATCACGAGTTCATGCCAGTGGGTCAACATCCGCACTCCGTAGATGGGAGCCGACTCAAGGGTTCCGGAGCGTTGTCCCTGGGCGATTGCTTCTGCCACCAGTCTTTGCAGAGGCGCTTCCTCCGTGGGTCCGAGCGATTCAATCGCCACAGGGCGACGCAGGGTGGATGCATCCCTTGTGAAGCACACATATGGGAAGTGACCACTCCCATCGCCAGGAGAGAGTTTGATGATGCTGCCGTCATGGGCCACGCAACGCCAGATGGCTGATGTCGATGCGCTGTCCTGCAGAAAGGTCAGCTCTCCGTTGTCAATGCTGGTCGTGGTCCCAAGCCCAAGCACGTCGCCCTGCAGGGGAATCCGCTCCAGCGGCAAATGTTCGCGGACATCACCCAGGATCAGATCGGACACCGTGTTCGCGATGGTGAGGTCGGCCACGAGGGTCAGCTGCTTTGGTCCATCGCTAGCGGCAAAGCCACCGAAGGACCCGCGTTTTGCCAACAGATCAGGGAATCAGGCTGAGAAGGCCCCGCTGGCCATCCAGTTGTGCTTGTGATCCCAGAGGTAAAGCCTCGTTGGGGCGACCATGGCCCACCGGCAGATTGAGCACTAGGGGAATGCCAAGATCGCCCAGGCGTTCCTCAAGGATCTCCTCCATGGTGAAATCACCGGGGAGGATGTCGTCTTTTGCCCAGCTGAAGCGACCGCAGGCCACCCCCGCCAAGTGCTGCAAAAGGCCAGCGCTGCGCCATTGGGTCAGCATTCGGTCCACCCGGTAGGGCGCTTCTCCAACGTCTTCCAGCACCAAAATGGCCCCCTTCAAAGAGGGAAGCCAGCGCGTTCCGATCAGATGGGTCGCCACGGTCAGATTGGTGACAACCAAAGGGCCGCGAGCGATCCCCCGCCGTCTTGGCTCTCCCTGCAGAGGTTCTACCGGACGTCCACGGAGCAGATCCACCGTCCGTTGCCACTGCGCATCTGTGCCGCCGCTGGATCCATGGATCCCCCCAGGCAGGCCGGCGGCCCATTGGGCCAGCAGCAGGGAGCTGGTGTCAGAGAACCCAAGGCTCCATTTTGGATGTCGTGGAAAGCGGAATCCGGCTTCGAGCACGCGGGCGGCCCCCCAGCCACCTCCGACGGTCAGCACAGCATCAACTGTTGGATCATTCCAGGCAGCCGTCAGATCGCTGCTCCGCTCCCGGTCGGTTCCGGAGAAATAGCGCCACTGACGGTTGACTGCTGCTGGGATCTCCAGATGCCAGCGCTGTTCATCACAGCGCTCGAGCAAGAGTTTCAGATCGGTGTCTGGATCTATCCATGTGCCGGGGTTCACGGCGCGGATGCGTGCTCCAGGTTTCAGCGGTGCCAACCTCCGCTGGGCGCTCATGGCCCGGGGGGAGAGCAGGGCCGTGACGACAGTGGATGCAATGGTGGATGCCCCTGAGATCAGCAGCGTCCGGCGGCTCTGCATCAGCCCAGCAGGGCCTCCAGCATGCGTCGGCCGTCGGTTCCTCCAGTCGCAGGATCACAGGCCCGTTCCGGGTGGGGCATCAAGCCCAAAACGTTGCCGCTGGTGTTGGTGATGCCGGCGATGTCTGCGATTGATCCATTGGGATTGTTGCCGTAGCTGAGGGCAATGGCGTCTTCGTCCTGAAGCTGTTTCAACGTGTCATCACTGCACTGATAACGGCCTTCCCCGTGGGCGATCGGCAAGGTCAGCGTTCCGCCCCCGTCGCTGTACCCCTGCATCCAGGCCGAGCGCTGACTCACAACCTTGAGGGGCGTGTTCTCACAGATGAAGTGCAGATCCCGGTTTCTGGTCAGTGCTCCGGGCAGCAGCCCAAGTTCCGTCAGTACCTGGAATCCGTTGCAGATCCCGAGCACGCGACCGCCCCGGGCTGCAAAGTCAATCAGCGATTGCAGGGCTGGTGCGAAGCGTGCAATGGCACCGCAACGCAGATAGTCGCCGTAACTGAACCCTCCAGGCAGAACGATGGCGTCAAAGCTGCTCAGGTCGGTCTCTTCATGCCAGACCCGGCGTGTGCTCAAGCCCAGGCATCCCTCCGTTGCCCATTGCACGTCCCGATCACAGTTCGAGCCCGGAAAAACGATGACCCCGATGCTCATGAGTGGTTCAGCTCCAGAGTCCAGTCCTCGATCACCGGGTTGGCCAGCAGTCGATCACTGAGCAATTCCAACTTGCGGCGGGCCTCCGCTTCATCGGGGGCCTCTATCTCTATTTCCACGGCTTTTCCGATCCGCAATTTGCTGAGGCCTTCCACCCCAAGACGTTCAGCGGCACCACGCGCGGCTTCTCCGGCTGGATCGAGCACAGAGGGGCGCAGACGCACAAGGACGCGGGCTTGAAAACGCGGCACGATCAGCAACTGGTCTGATCGAATCCTGACAGACACCAAACCCTGAAGAGATCTGGTGCCCCCCACGGGCGTGACAGTCGCCCGTTCGCATGGTGAGGAGGAGTCCTTTCGCCAGCGTGCTGCCCAGCGAGTGTCTGTGTTTCACATCAAGCTCTGGACAGCTGCTTTACTGATAATCGGTAGTTCAGTCGGCGGCACGTCCGTTGCAGCGGCATCGATGCGCTGCCGGATCGGAGAGCAGGCCTGGAGTCCATGCCGCATGGTCGCCGCGACTCCTGGACAGCGCTGGGTGTTGACCTGGGATCAGCAGCGCGTCGAATTCGTCCATGACGGAACTGGTCAGATGATGATGCGGGTTGGTCAGAACCAGGCGTGGCTGCAGGTTCAACCCTCCTGGACGGCGGATCGCAGTCTCTGTTGGGGCGCTGTCTGCGCCCATGGGGCCATCCCTCTGGAATGAAATCGTGGTGATAGACCTGTGGAGAGGGCAGATTCCCGATGGCTGTTTTTTCTCTCCCCTGTTCCAGCTGCGGAACACCTGTTGAGATCCCAGGCCGTTACGGCTTCAAGTTGAAAAATGCAGGCATTTCCAACACGGTCTGCACCAGCTGTCGTCAGGAATCATTTTTGGCGTCGCGGCGCGACAACATCTCCCAGCAGATCACTCTCGGAACAAGTGCGGATCAGCGTCGCTTGATTCCTTTCACGGCTGCTGTGGCTGCGTTGGCCTTGTTGATTGGTGGTGTTGTCTGGCGTTCGGCAGCCCCGACCCATCAAGACGCTTTGCCAGTGAGTGAATCTCCCTCTAAGTAGAGCGTTTGGCTTGGGAAGGCAAATTCAATGCCTGCTCGGGCAAAAGCATCCATGATTGCGAGGTTGATCGCTTGCTGATCATTTAATGCAACGGTGAAATCTCGGGTGTCGATGTAATAAACAAGCTCAAAATTCAGACTTGAATCAGCAAATTCGGTGAAGTGACAGCGATCGAAGGTGCTGTGCTTCTGAGAATCGATGATGGTTTGAATCATGGTTGGGATGGACTTCATCTGATCGACAGTTGTGTCGTAGGTGACGCCAATCGAATAGATCATGCGGCGTTGCGCCATTTCGGCGAAATTAAGGATGGTTGAGCCTGTGAGGGTTGAGTTGCTCATCACCACTTGTTCGCCACGCAGGCTTCGCAGATGGGTGGAGCGAACACCGATTCTTTCCACTGTTGCTGATGTTGAGCCCACCGAGATGAATTGACCAACGGTGAATGGCTTATCCAGAAGAATCATCATGTAGGCAAACAATTCCTGGGCCGGCTCTTTCAAGGCCAAGCCAATGCCGATACCGCCGGCGCTTAACAAGCCCCAGATCACGGTCATCTTGACACCGAGGCTCTGCAGCAGCACCAGGGTGCCGATGCCCCAGATCACTGCTCTTAGTAGTGGGAGAAGACTTTGAAATAAATGCTCAAGATCTTCTGCACCTGAACGTCGGGCGACCCCCGTCAGAAAGCGAGCGCCGACACGGTTGACAAACCTGATCAGAACGATTGTTCCAACAAGTCTTAGTGCTGTGTCGTAGGCACGCTCAACGTTGATGGGCAGCCCAAGTTCTTTTTGCGTGAGGATCAGGACGACGACAATTCCGAACGGAATGATTGAATCCGCAAGGGCATTTAGGACAAAGTCGTCGAAGTTGGTTTTGCTTCTCTTGGTGAAGCGAGGAAAGATTTTCCTGCACAGAAAGGACAGGACCAGGGTGGCAGCGATGCCGATCAGGATTTTTATCAAGAGCTCACCAAGACCCATGCCTTCCGCCGTTGTTAAGGCTGAATTGTGGAGTGCCTGGTGGGAGCTGACAAGAACCTCTTCGCTCAACGGCGGCGAAGCACCAGAGTCAGGTTGTTGGCGGGCATGGGCACCACGTCGTCGATTTTGAAACCAGCGTTTGCGGCAAGAGACGTTACCAAGCTCACCTCTCGCAACCCCCACTGGTTGTTCCGCTCCCTTAGCGATCTGTCGAAGGCGGCATTGCTCGCGCTCGTGTGGGCGCCATTGCGCATGAAGGGGCCATAGATGATCAGTGGGGCCCCGCTGGGCAGCAGCACGGCAGATTCTTCGAGCACCGCATTGGTGCAGTTGGCTGGACTGATGTGCAGCAGGTTGATGCAAACCACAGCGCTCAGTGACGCTCCAATGGTTTGGGGGAGGGGCCAGGGTCGTTCCTCAACATCAAGATTGAGGGCTGCTGGCATGACATTGCTCAGGCCTTGGTGGCGGATCCAGGCGTCGATGCTGGCGCGATGGTCTGGATCCGGATCGCTGGCCTGCCAGAGCAGATTCGTGAACCGCTGCTGAAAGCAGACGGCATGTTCTCCACTCCCACTGGCCAGCTCCAGCACAGCTCCTGCAGCGGGCAGCAGCTGGCTCAGCAGATCCCCGATGGGCCTGCGATTGCGTTCCGTTGCCGGAAAAAAAAGCCGTTGGTCCATCGTTATTCCTGACAGGGGACAGCGTCTTGGCTGCAGTGGAGGCGCAGATCGGCTAGCCAGGCCTCCAGCGCTGCGAGGGCATTCGGTTGCAGCCGGTAGTAAATCCAGCGACCGCTTTGCCGATCGCTCAGTAGCCCTGCTTCGCGAAGCACCCTGAGGTGAAAGGAGAGTTTGGACTGGGGGAGGTTGAGATCCCCCGTTAAATCACAGACGCATCGTTCCCCCAGCGCCAGTGCATGAATCACCTTGAGGCGGATGGGGTCGGCCAGTGCTTTGAGCATCTGCCTCGACTGCTCGACATTGAGGGTGTTCTGCATCACAGGAGCAGCATCCACCGATCTGTTTGGATCAACATAATTTGATTGATCAGTGGGGTTGCTATGCGCATCGGTATCAACGGGTTTGGACGGATTGGTCGTCTGGTGTTTCGGGCTCTCTGGGGTCGGCCTGGCATTGAACTGGTGCATGTCAATGATCCCGCTGGTGACGCTGCAACGGCGGCTCACCTGCTGGAGTTCGATTCCGTCCATGGTCGTTGGGATCGGGGGATCGCCAGCAGTGCCGATGGTTTCACTGTGGAGGGATCCGAGCTCACCTGGTCCAGCGAAAAAGATCCCACGGCTGTGCCCTGGATCGATCGGGGTGTGGAGATGGTGCTGGAGGCCAGCGGAAAGATCAAGACGCCGGAGACCCTCAACCCCTACTTCGAGCAGGTGGGCCTGAAGCGTGTGGTGGTGGCCTGTCCGGTGAAGGGTGTTGTTGCCGGTGAGGAGGCGCTCAACATTGTTTATGGCATTAATCATCAGCTGTATGAGCCAGCGCGGCACAAATTGGTGACGGCGGCCTCCTGCACCACCAACTGCCTGGCGCCGGTGGTGAAGGTGGTGCACGAAAACTTTGGGATCGAGCACGGACTGATCACCACCATTCATGACATCACCAACACCCAGGTGCCGATCGACTCCTTCAAAAGTGATCTGCGCCGGGCACGTTCCGGACTGACCTCACTGATCCCCACCACCACCGGGTCGGCCAAGGCGATCGCCATGATCTTCCCCGAGCTCATGGGCAAGCTCAATGGCCATGCCGTGCGCGTTCCCCTGCTGAATGGTTCCCTCACTGACGCGGTGTTCGAGCTCAAGCAGAACGTCACGGTGGAGCAGGTGAATGCTGCTTTCAAAGCTGCAGCCGATGGTCCGCTGCAGGGAATCCTCGGCTACGAGGAACGCCCGTTGGTGTCTTGCGACTACACCAACGACAACCGCAGCTCGATCGTCGATGCCCTCTCGACGATGGTGGTGGATGACAACCAGCTGAAAGTGTTCGCCTGGTACGACAACGAATGGGGCTACAGCTGCCGCATGGCCGACCTCACCTGTCATGTGGTGGAACGCGAGTCATGAAGCTCTCGCCGCTGCAGCAATACGGCATCGTCACCGCCAACTATTGGGCCTTCACGCTCACCGACGGTGCCCTGCGGATGTTGGTGGTGTTCCATTTCCACCAGCTCGGCTACACCACCCTCGAGATCGCCGCTCTGTTCCTCTTTTATGAATTCTTTGGGGTGGTCACCAACCTGTACGGCGGTTGGATTGGTGCCCGCTATGGGCTTCGGCTAACCCTCTGGATGGGCACGCTGCTCCAGATCCTTGCACTGCTGATGTTGATTCCCGTCACAGCTGGGTGGCCGAAGCTGTTGAGCGTGGTTTACGTGATGGTGGCTCAGGCGATCAGTGGCATCGCCAAAGATCTCAACAAGATGAGCGCCAAAAGTGCCATCAAGACGGTGGTGCCCGAAACCCCAGAGGATGAACAGCAGGGGCAACAAAAGCTGTTCAAATGGGTGGCGATCCTGACGGGATCGAAGAATGCTCTCAAGGGTGTGGGCTTTTTTCTGGGTGGGGTGTTGCTCACCGCTTTTGGCTTCAACGCCGCCGTGGGCTGGATGGCCGCGGGCCTTGCCCTCGCCTTCCTGCTGACCCTGGTGCTGCCGGGGGAGATCGGAAAGATGAAGTCAAAACCAGCGTTTGCAGCCCTGTTCTCCAAATCCCAGGGCATCAATGTGCTGTCTTTGGCGCGCTTCTTTCTGTTCGGTGCCCGTGATGTCTGGTTCGTGGTGGCCTTACCGGTGTTTCTGGAGGCTTCCTTGGGGTGGAGCTTCTGGGAGATCGGTGGCTTTCTTGGCCTTTGGGTGATCGGTTACGGCATCGTCCAGGGAACAGCTCCTGGTCTACGAAAACTCTGGGGTCAGACCGCTCCGCCTGGCGTGTCCGCCGTGCAGTTCTGGAGTGCGCTTTTGACGGCGATCCCGGCTCTGATTGCTGTTGCGCTTTGGCGAGAGGTTGATGTGGCGGTTGCTATCACCGCCGGCCTTGCCGCCTTCGGGGTGGTGTTCGCGATGAATTCGTCCATCCACTCCTACATGGTGCTGGCCTACACCGATGCGGAGAGTGTCAGCCTCAACGTGGGCTTCTATTACATGGCCAATGCTGCTGGGCGCCTGGTGGGAACCATGCTCTCTGGAGCGGTGTTCATGCTCGGGAAAACGGAGGCCGCTGGCATGCAGGCCTGTCTCTGGGCTTCATCACTGTTGGTGTTGTTGTCATGGGTCAGCAGCCTCAGACTGCCGGCTGTGCGAAATGCCCCAGGATGAAGAGGATTGCTGCAGCACTGTTGATGGCTTTGGCTCTGCCGCTTTCGAGTCGCGCAGAGTTGCAGCCGGTTCGGGTGTTGAGCATCAGCAACGCGCAGCAGCTGCTGGTTGAGTTGGATGGTCAGGGGAGAGCGGTTCGGCTGGCTTGTCTCCAGGCTCCGCGAAGGAGTCAGACGCCATGGGCAACGCGTGCATCGGTGGCCATCAGTGCCTTAGTGAAGGTCGGAGACCAAGCTTTGTTTGAGCTCCGCTCACGCGATGTGTACGGACGCCTGGTGGGACGCCTCCTGATCGATGGGGAAGATCTCGGTGCTGCCTTGATTCGTCAAGGTGCGGTTGTTGCCTGGGATGGCTTCCTTGGACGTTGTGATGATCTCGATTATTCCGTTCTTGAAACGGAGGCGGCCTCTGCAGAGCTTGGGGTCTGGTCAGCGCAACCTCCGCTCGAGCGTCCTTGGGATGTGATGGAACGGGAAGGTGGTGGTGAACCCTGAATTTCTGCTGAATATCGCTGCATTGGTAGGGATTCAGACACCCGAATGCCGGGATTTTCTGCTGAATGGAATTATTCGCTTCCGATCTGATGCGCGATGAGCCTGGCAGCCCTGATTGTCGTTTGGTGATCGACGCCAAGCGATCCCTGGAAGATGTGCTGCGTTTAATCGCTGATCTGCCCCACACCGATCACATGCGGCGGCAGCTTCTGTCGGTGTACAACCAGTTGGAGGGCATGCACGACTTAAAACGGAGTGGTGGTGCCAATGTGTCGTTTCGCTCTGCCGATTGGAGTTCGTCGGCGAAGTGATGCTGGTTCGGCCGCTGCTGATCAGACTTTGAGCAACTGATTCCGTTCAGTGGTCTGGGGGGTCGCTTTTTTCTGTGTGCTGGCGATCGGCAGTTGTCATTGGCTGGCCAGTTTGGTCGTCTCGCGTCCAGACCAGCATCAGCAACGCTGGGCGTCGGTTGGAGGTGGGGCTGGCTTGGCCTATGTGTTTCTCCATCTGCTGCCGGAGTTGGCAACGGGGGGATCTGAACTTTCGGACGCTCGGGGTCTCATCGATTACGTGCCGACACCTCTGGTGGAGGCTTTGCTGTTCCTGGTTGCCCTCTTGGGCGTCCTGGTGGTTTTCAGTCTGAACGTGGTGATGAAGCAAAGGCAAGATGCACCTCCTTTTGCGGTGTGGTTGCAGCTCTTCAGCTTTGCGGCGATCAACTATCTCTATGCCTATTCCCTGCCATCACTCATCACAACCGGGATTGGTTACGGCATCTTGTTCACTGTTGCGATCAGCGCCCACGTTCTGTTGACGGACCGCTACGCCGCGGTGCACCATCCTCAGCGATTTCGCCGTCGGAATCGTTGGATTGGAAGCGCCGCCCTTGTTGTGGGGCTTCTGCACGCTTTGGTGTTTCATCCCGTGGATGCGCTCACCCTGGCCATGGCGACGGCATTCTTGGGAGGAGGGCTTTTGATGGCGGTGTTTCGCGATGAATTGCCTGACGCCCGGCAGGCTCGTCTTCCCTGGCTCTTGGTGGGATGCGGCGGCATGGGAGGGCTGCTGCTGCTCCAACTCCTTCGCCATGGCCATTAATGCGCGTCACCGATAAGGTCAGGTGTCGCCTTCGCTTCCCTTAGAGATGTTTGAAAACGACCGCCGTCCCGCTTGGCTGAACTGGGTTTTTCTCGGGATGTTTCTCTGGTCGTCTTGGCAGCTCTTTGGCTTTTGGTCCCAGCGGCTCAGCGGTTGAGCGATTGAAACTTGGATTGATGCGGTGCTCTTAGACAAGGGCGCCGGTCAGACGCAGGGTTCCCCACAGGTCGAAGACACAGAAAATTAGTCCGATCACGATGATGTCCCAGGCCTTATGACGCAGGGCCCAAGGAGCGAGAAACAATTCAGCAATCCCGTGGAGTGCCGTGCCCATCGCGATGTGCTCAAGCACCAGCAGGCCATGGGCCAACAGGAACAACGCACTGGCGATGCATCGCATTAGGACTTGCCAGGAACCGAGCAAAACCCGCAGGACTGGATGGTCCGACACCTTAAAGCGTGCTGACGTCTCGACTCAAGCCCAGTGAGCACTTCGGGTGAAGCCTGCTCATTTGCTATCAGCACTTAATTCTGTGACGTTATTTCTCCTGGGTTGAGGTAAAACTTTTGATCGCTAAATTTCAGCTATCTCTCTTCGAGTTCCTCGATGCGTCTTCAATACTGGATTGGACAGCAACTTAGAAAGCACAAAGAGTTGCTCTATAACCTCGGAGCGATTTCGTCCTATGCATCCATGCTGACATTCTTTTGGCATGGGATCGGCATGATTCTTGCAAAGGAGCATCCAAAACACACATTGGTTGTGTATGCCGGGTTGACGTTGTTTTCGATTTTGGTGATGGCACCCTATAAGTGGGATAAGAAATGGATGCGTATCAAGACATCGGTTGGAATGTTGGTGTTTGGTTTGTCGCTGCTAATCTATTTGTTCTGCTTCATTGTTTATTGACGAGGCTTTAGGTATCAGCATCAGATTGGTGTATCCCGATATGTAGTTCGGTTTTGTTCGATTGCAGTTGCTTTGTCTCAGTGAGATCGGGTTGAGCCCCCATTGGTTTCCCCGGTTGGCTTCCTGGTGGGGGGATACAGGGTTTGCTGAAGCCGCTCAGGTGCACAGAGGCGGTCGACATGCGACGATGCCTATGCACCTTAATGCTGCTTTATAAAAAAGAGTATTGATTTGGTTTAAATATTTTTTAGCTCCGCTTTTGCGCAGGAGAGCCCTTCAGTCTTTGTAGGGATAGTGGTTGGGAACAAAGAACTGTTCGTTGAAGGGAGGTCGCTTATAGCCGCCTTGCTTTGGACGTTTTGGCATCTTGATCGGTTCTGGTGTCATGTCTTCATAGGGCACCTTGCTGAGAATGTGGCTTAGGCAATTCAGGCGAGCACGACGTTTGTCATTGGCTTCCACGGTGAACCAAGGTGCTTCTGGAATATGCGTCTTGGAAAACATGATGTCTTTCGCTTTGGAGTACTCCACCCAGCGATTGCGCGACTCGATGTCCATAGGACTCATTTTCCAGCGCCGCTCTTCGTTATCAATGCGTTCCTGGAAACGCTTCTCCTGCTCATCATCATTGATGGAGAACCAGTATTTCAGCAGCAGAATTCCGTCCTGCACCAGCATTTGCTCAAACCGGGGGCAGGACACATAGAACTGCTCGACCTGTTCGGCGCTTGCAAAACCCATGACCTTTTCCACCCCGGCCCGGTTGTACCAGCTGCGATCGAAGACGACGATTTCTCCAGCACCGGGGAAGTGCTCGACGTAGCGCTGGAAATACCATTGGCTTTTCTGATGCTCTGACGGGGTACCCAGGGCAACCACCCGACAGCCCCTTGGGTTCAATGGTTCCGTCAGACGTTTGATCGATCCTCCCTTGCCTGCGGCATCCCGTCCTTCAAACAGGATGATCATGCGAAAGCCCGTGGCTTTCACCCAGTACTGCATCTTGACCAGTTCCGTCTGGAGTTTGGCCAGCTCCTTTTCGTAGATCTTTTTGCTCAGCCGTTTGTGCTTGTTGGAAAAGCCCTCTTGTAGCTCCACCATGAGTTCCTGAGGATGGTCGATATCGCCATCGCTGTAGTGATCTATGGCCTCGAGTACGCCTGTGAAGTCATGTTCTTTTGACTGGCGCATGCTGGAGGTGGATCTTTCTTCTGTTTTGGCAGGAACGCCGTCAGCGGGCACGATCCGGGCCGATTTTTTACGGAATTACGGTGCTTTTCGTCTCATCCCTGGGGAGGTTGATGATGACGCCAAATCGTCCTGGGTCACCGTTCCCTTGCCGGAAATTGATCTTTCCCTCATGGGTGCGGACCACATGATTCACGATGGCCAGCCCTAGGCCGCAATGGCCTTGACGTCCCCGTGCCGAATCCAGGCGTTGAAAGGGTTGCAGAGCACGTTCCCAATCACTGCTGGGTATCCCCTGGCCCTGGTCCCAGACTTCAATCGCTACCTCTGATCCCGTCTTTCGTAGGCGAACGACAACTGGTGTGGTGCCATAACTGAATGCATTGTCGACCAGGTTGCTCACGGCGCGCCCCAGGGCAATCGGTCGAATTCGCGCGCTGATGGAACTGAGTTGGAGTTGCAGCTGGTTACTGGGCTGTCCAGCAACCGTTTCAGCCAGCCACTGATCCAGCGGACAGACGACATACTCCTCGCGTTCACCGCCTCCGGCGTACAGCAGAAACTGGCCTGTGATCCGCTCGAGTGCATCCAGATCGCTTTGGCAGCGCGTTCGCTCATCTGCGTTCAGCTCCGGCATCGACAGACGGAACTGCAGCCGCGTCAAAGGTGCCCGCAGATCGTGGGCGATGCTCGCCAGCATGGTGACGCGCTCCCTCTGAGCTTCCGCGAGCCGACGCACCATGGCGTTGAAGCGTCGCGAGATTCGCCGAACCTCTGGAGCCCCCTGCTCCGGGACTGGATCGCGGTCGTTGTCCTCCCCCACGCGGGAGACCGCGTCCTCGAGCTTTCGAAGGGGACGGGCGACATCAAGGAGTAGGTAGAGCACCCCAGTGATCACGACAGCACTCACCAGGGCCAGCAACAGGAGCATCGGTTGCGGTGGCCAGGCGCGTGCCATCGGGAGGGGTGTGCGCAGCCAGACCGGTTCCAGCGGAGAAAACAGCTCAATCCAAACCTCGGGCGTTCCAGACCTGTTGGGGGCTGGTCGGAGCTCAGGGCAGTGCGTCAGGCGAGAGCAGAGCACCTGTTGCAGTTCCCGGCGCCGCTGGGCCATCCCCTGCGTCTCTTTGGTTGGTCTCGATGGTTGTTGGCTGACCAGCAGTTCCAGACCGGTGAGCTCGCTGATCAGTGCGGGGGGATAGCGCTCCAGGGTCAATTCGGTGAGGCGCACGTTCAACGCCAGATCTCGACCCAGCTGCAGGGTCTGGATGCGTTCCAGTTGCCGCCCGAACAGCACCTGCAGCACCAGTAGGGCCAGCATCCAACTGGCCAGAAGCGTCGTACCCCAGACACCGACGCGGGCTAGTCCACGTGTTATCCCCCGTTGGCTGGGCATCTCAGCGGGATCTCGGCGTGCCATCCGGGACAAAGACATAGCCATATCCCCAAACCGTCTGCACGTAGCGGGGCCGGCTTGGATCCGGTTCCACCAACTTGCGCACCCGTGACACCTGAACGTCCATGCTGCGGCTATCGGTGTCGCTGCCGGGACCTCGGGCGAGTTCGATCAGGCGCTCCCGGGAGAGGGGCCGATGCGGGTGGCGAACAAAGGCGGCCAGAAGACTGAACTCACCACTGGTGATCACAACCGGTTGATTGTTCTTCAGCAACGTGCGTGAGGAGAGATCCAGCTGGTTGTCTCCAAAACCGACGCACTCACCACCTTCCACCGGTGTTCCTGCAGGCAATGCGTTGCGCCGTCGCAACACGGCTTCGATCCGGGCCGTGAGTTCCCGAGGTAAGAACGGTTTGGCGATGTAATCATCTGCGCCCTGCTCGAGGCCGATGATCCGATCAACACCGTCGGCACGGGCGGTGAGCATCACCACAGGGAGATCATCTCCGGCATCCCGCAGTCTCCGCAGCGCCGTCAGGCCATCATCGCCGGGCAGCATCAGATCAAACACCACCAGGTCTGGGCGTTGGCACTCCAGACGCGCCTCGAATTGCTTTACATCGCAGAGACTGCGCACGTCGTATCCCTGATCCATCAGGTACGTGCCGACCATCTTTCTCAGTTCCGGGTCGTCATCCACCACCCAGATCATGGTGTCCTTGGCCATGTCCATCAGCGGTTGGGCTGATGGTATGCAGTGGCTAAGCCTCTGTCCCTTTCCGGTAGGACCCAGTCACAGCTGATCAGGCGTCGGTCATCCATCAGTCATCGTCAGAGATGCCCAAGCTCCATAGGCTGGCGTCATGAATGCGCTGACCGCCATCCTTGTGCTCGGGCCGTTGGCATTCGTGGTGAGTCCCTTGGCACTGCAGGCTGGCCCGGGCAACAAGACCATGCGTGTTTACAGCGCCAGGATGGAAACATTGTTCATCCGCTTGGACGTCAACAGTGATGGTCGACTGGATGCGTCTGAAGTGCAGGGACGCCGTGGGCTGAGCCGTCGGCTCAAACGCCAGAACAATCGTTCCTATCTTCTGCTGGAGGATCTACGTCTCCAGGATTCATCGCCCAGTGGGCCAAGGCTCAAGCAGCATTTCAGCCAGGCCGACCGCGACCGGAACCGTGGCTTGGATCGACGGGAAGCCAAACGCATCCCTTGGATCAGTCGCAACTTCAACGTTTTGGATCGTGATCGGGACGGAACCGTTACGTTGCAGGAGTTGTGGAATCATCAGCGCTCCTTAGCTCCGCGTCAGCGCCTTCCTTGATTGGGGGGAGACACCACCAGTCGGATGATGCGAATCAACCTCCAGAGAGCACCAAGCAGGAGGACTCCAGCCAGAAGCGCAATAGCAGTGATCAGCACGATGGCGGCAAGCCTGAGCAGGGCCTCCAGCAATTGCTGGACGCCGCCAATCAGATCATCGATGGCTTCACTGACCAGCAGCATGATGTCGACCTGCTGGGGCAACTGCTGCAGCAGCACGACGAGGCCCGCTGCACCAGCCAGCATCAGCACGACGACAGTGAACTGACGCAAGACTGGGCCGTAGGGAAACCGACGCCGGGGCCGAAAGACTCGCCGCTGATCGAGTTTGCTGCTCCGGCGTGCCTTCTTCATGGCCTGGTGCGGATCAGGGTGCCGTCACTCCGGCGATTCTGAAGCGTGTTTCCTGCACGTCAACGGTCTGACTGCGTTTCCGGCTTCTCCACGGGCGCTGCAGCTGGCGATGTCTCCTTGATCTCCTGAGGCAATGGAACCAGCCATGCGGTCGCAATGGAGCATGCAAGGGCGACCCCAGCAAGAAGTGGCGGTCCTAGGCGTTTCTGCAAAGGAATGCGATCGACGATCTCCTGGCGCTGCAGGGGCCGGTCCTCGGGAAACGTCCAGGTCAGCTTGACCCTGGTGTCGATCCGCAACTGATCGAGGCAGCGCACCAGGTCAGCCAATTCAGCGTCATCGAGCTTGAGCTGAAGCGGCTCAACGCCCTCTCGGCTGCTGCGTAGTTCCAGCAGATGGTTTGTCTGATTCGGCCCGATGCTCACAAAACCGCTCTCCTGGCCAAAGCGGCGTTGCACTCCAGATAAGTGATGTCTGGCGTATGGCATCACTGCTGCCATCAGGGCCTCGAGATGATCCCGGGTGCCTTCCAGTTCCGGTGCTCCCACCAACTGCAGCCGCCAGGA
Organism: Synechococcus sp. MU1611; assembly: GCF_020514255.1. NCBI lineage: Bacteria > Bacillati > Cyanobacteriota > Cyanophyceae > Synechococcales > Synechococcaceae > Synechococcus > Synechococcus sp. MU1611. Next base: position 220,564 of record NZ_VTLC01000001.1, read on the forward strand.
CGAGAGGATTCCGACCGCATCACTGGAATGCCCGGCGGAGAGATCTGGAAAGCCCTCCACCACAAGCCGTGCTGCCGTTTGTTCGTATTGGTACGTCGTTTTCAACATGGTCGGCCTATGGAGTGGGATCGAGCAAGGTGGCGCGGAGCCGATTGATTCCACCTGGGCCTGCGCAGAACGCCAGGGTGCTGATCAGCTGACGGTGCAGTGCTCCTGCCGGCTCCATCTTGAGAAGGCGAACCACGGCTTCCCTCCGCAGATTCATTCGCTCCTCAATAAGGTCCCGCAGACGCTCGTGGAATAACTGCCAACGCTGTTGAGTGAGCTGTTCCGGCTCGCGGCTCGACAGGAGTTGGTGGAGCATCGGATACAGCCGCTCCGCCATGGCACAGACCAGGCAGATTAGGGATTCGGCATCGACAGGGTCGAGCTGGTCCCGACAGGTGGTGCGCCTCAGGGGGTTGTGACAACGCCGCTTCCAGAGCTCAACCCGGTTGGGGAATTGAGCCTGGAGGCCCATCTGCTGGCTGGTCCAGACCATCGCCTCGCCACCATTGAGGTCGAGAGCCTCGATGGTCAGCAACAGCAGATCGAGACGCTCAACGCCCCGTCGGCTAAGTCGTGCACCCCCTTGGAGAATGCTGGACGATGGAGCTTCAGTCATGGCTGCGATGATGCCAGGGGCCATGCCATTGCGTCACCTGGATTTGGATCTTCAGTCGCACATTCGCTCAATTCCCGACTTTCCCAAGCCTGGAATTTTGTTCCGAGACATCAACCCGCTTCTGCGATCACCAGAGGCCATGGCTGAAGTGATCCGGCAGTTGGGCCGGGTGTGCGATGAGGTGAAGCCTGATCTGATTGTGGGGATCGAATCCCGGGGTTTCATTTTTGGGGCTCCTCTGGCCAGCGACCGACGCCTTGGCTTCGTGCCTGTGCGGAAGCCCGGAAAGCTTCCCGGTGAGGTGGTTGGTCTTGATTACGCCCTGGAGTACGGCACCGATCGGCTAGAGATCCAAGCCGATGCTTTTGAGAATTCGCCGCGGGTGCTTGTGGTGGATGATCTGCTTGCCACGGGTGGAACGGCTGCAGCGACAGGACAACTGGTGGAGCAGGCCGGTGGTTGCTTGGTGGGTTTTGCGTTCGTGATCGAGCTGGAGGGGCTTGGTGGGCGCCACGCGTTGCCCGCAGGTCAACCCGTGGAAGCGTTGTTGCGTTACGGCTGACTGTTCTGCCAGTCGAAGACCTCTTCGAGCTGGTTCAAGCTCAACAAGCCAAAGCTCCAAAGCACGATCGGCAGTGGGGCCTGTTCCAGTTCCGCCTGGCGTTGCCCCAGTTCAAGGGCACTGGGGCTCAGTCCCAGCCGACGCTGAAGAAATTGCAGCAGGGAGTCGGCTGGTGGAGGTTGCCGATGGCTGCACAACACCATGGTCTTGACCGGCGCTGCTGTCAGTTTGGCAACGCCTGCCAAAGCTGCATGGGGCCGTCACTCATGGCCCGCAGGCTGAGCCTGCGCAGACCAGAAAACTGTTTCAGCAGCTGCAGAGCCAAGCGCCGCAGCGGCAACAGCAGCGGTTGGCGGTTGGAAAACACACGCACCAGAAGATCAGTCGCCAAACCCACTTGGAGCACATCCAGCCAGCGGCTCATCCCGTAGTTCCTCGCGATCGTTGCGGCGCTGCCGCCCCGTTGCACGGCGCAGAGAAGACCATCAACATCGCGCCAACACAGATTGAGCCCCTGCCCTCCTACGGGATGGCAGCGGTGAGCGGCTTCTCCGATCAGCACGCCTCGACCGCGGTGAAAGCGCCGAGCTAGCAGCCATTGTTGAGGGAAAGCTCTGGGTTGATCGAGCAAACGATCTGGCTCAATTCCTGGGGGAAGAACGGCGGCCAGCTGATCCAGAAACTGACTGCGCTTCAGCGTGCTGCGCTGTTGGCAACGCTGCCAGGGTGCGCTCCACACCACCTGGAAGCGTCCCTGCCCCAAAGGCAGGACAGCGAACGGTCCTTCTGGCCGAAATAACTCACAGGCTCTGTCGTGGGCGAGTCCCCGCAGAACGACCTTGGCAGTGAGACAACCCTGGCGATAACGCATCTGCCAGTGATGGATTCCCCAGGCTTCTCGGGTGGGGGAAGCAGGTCCATCAGCCGCAACGACCAGGGCGTCTGAGCTGGGCTCAGGGCATGGTTCAGCCAGATGCAATTCAACGTTGTTGTGGCCCTGCAGTCGGGCCAGCAACAGCTCCATCAATGGACGGTGATCCAGGATCCAACCAATTCCGTCGTGGTTCCTGTTGGCGGCAGCGAGATCGGCCTGGCCGAACAGGACCCGAGAATTCGTGGCACCGTCCCGTAAATCCAGTTCTCGGAAGGGCACCAAGGCATCGGAGAGGTCCTCCCAGAGCCCGAGGGTCGTCAGTAGCCGACGACTGGAATGTGTGATTGCGTAGGCCCGGCTTCTTGCCTGAAGTTCGGAAGCTGTCAACGGGTCAAACAGGACCACACGCTGACCATTGAGGCCGAGGGCAAGTGCTGTGAGGGCACCGGTTGGACCAGCACCCAGAACACGTATTTCAGGAAGGGATGGAGCCATTCATCAAGTCTGGCCAGCCATCCCTCCGGAGCGCGAGAGGATCAACCCAGGCCGAGCAGCCCGTGAACGAAGGATTCGCCGCCCAGTGCCAACTCAGTGGCCAGCAGAGAAATGAAGCCGAGCATGGCCATGCGGCCGTTCAGCTTCTCGGCGCGGTCATGGAACCCCCAGCCTTGTTCAGCTTCAACCACTTCCATGCGGGGTTCGGATGCAAAGGCGTTGAGACGGCCACCGTCTTCCGTTGTGACCGTTGCTCCGCGGATGACCGCAGCGTTGGAGGAGGGGGTCTGAGACATGGGAGCCGCTCTTGAATTGCTACGAAGTGTAAACCAACTTTAAGAAATATTCACGGATGGTTGCTTGTCGGCCGTTTTAACGGCGGTTGATGCGGAGCTGGCACAGCTCTTCAAAGGCGGGTCTCAACAAGAAGGGGTATTCACCCACCCACATCTTCAAGCCAGGCAGCCAGGCATCGCTGAGAGCACCGATTTTTGAGAAATCCTTGCGCTCACTCAGCACCAGACAGCGGATCAGGCTGCCGCGGCGAATCGATTGATGTTTTTTGTCCATCGGAAAAGCCACCCGACCGAGGTAACCCTCCTCGTCCTCGAGTTCAAGAAGCATCCAGGTGCGTCGGTTCTCCACAAGTTCAAGCCGGCCGCGGCTATCGGCCTGTTCGTGGCGGTTCTCGATGCGCTCTCGGGTGATCACGTCTGCCACCTCTCCTTCGAAGAGGGCTGCCGCCGGATAGCGACGCAGGGTGGCATTGCGTTGACCTGCCTGAAGGATCGGTCCCCAGAGCACGTAAAGCAGAAACACCACGCCTGTCACCAGCCAGAAGGGGCCCCAGCGGCTGGACATCTGGCTCTGACTGATCAGCAGGGTGATCACCCCGCCGATGGCGGCGACCATCAGGCGTTGCAGCACCTCCTGGGGCTTGCCGAGGGAGACGCGGAATTGGTTGCCGGTTGCAACGGCTGGAATCAGGCGTTGCAGTTCACCAGGGCGGAGGGGAATGAGCATGGTGTCGCCCTCAGATCAGACGCTCGAGGCCATAAACAAGGCTGCTCAGGCTCCCCACTTTGCGCACCGTGAGCAGCACGCCTGGCATGTAGGCAGAACGATCGATCGTGTCGTGACGGAGGGTGTAGGTCTCCCCGGGGGCGCCGAACATGACCTCCTGATGCGCCACTAGCCCCGGCAGGCGTACGGAGTGAAGCCGCAGGCCACTATCCCGTTGCCCGCCGCGGCAACCCGTCAGGGACTCGTGCTCCTCCACCTCGTCCGGATTGAACGTCTTGCCGAGTTCTTCCATCAGCTCAGCGGTTTTGATGCAAGTGCCGCTGGGTGCATCCGCCTTGCGGTTGTGATGCAACTCCGTCAGTTCTGCGTGGTCGTAAAACCGCGCCGCGGCTGCCGCCGCTTGCTGCAACAGCACCATGCCCACAGAAAAGTTGGGAATCACGGCTCCACCCACGGACGCTTTCGAGGAAAACTCGGTGAGGTCGTTGAGTTGCTCAGGGGATAACCCGGTTGTGCCGATCACGGGATGAACGCCATAGGCAATCGCTGCCCTGGTGTGCTCGTACACAACCGAGGGGTGCGTGAAGTCCACCAGGACGGCACCGCTGCCGCTGTCACGTACCGACTGGCTCACAGCACAAAGACAACCTTCGAAATCGGCTGTGACGGCCACCTCCAGCTCGCCCAACCCCAATTCCAGCCCAACATCCACGCCTTCTTTGCCAGGAGTGTTGTCGATCGCTCCAGCCAGGCTGCAGTCCTCGGCTCCCACCACAGCCTTGATGACTTCAGCTCCCATGCGCCCCAGGGCACCGGCGACAACAACGGGAATAGGAGCGGTCATGAAAGCGCAGCAGACGCTTCAAAGCCTATGGGGCGGCTCGTGTAACGGCCGATCCAAAATCCTCGCGCCCAAGGGGCGGTCACCGTAAGGTTCTTCACATTGCTCAAAGCGCTGATGTTCACACAGGTCCGCTCCGCCGATCGCCGCGTTGCTCCTGTGGAGGGTCAGAACCACAAATCCGTGATGAAGGCGGTTTATGTGGTGCTTGAGCCCCAGTATCAAAACGCCCTAACCCAGGCAGCTACTGCGCTTAACGCCTCTGGTGGTGATCTCGGAATCGAGCTGAGCGGCTACTTGATCGAGGAACTGCGAGACGAGGACAACTACGCCGGGTTCTGCGCAGACGTGGCCGAGGCGGATGTGTTTATCGCCTCGCTGATCTTCATCGAGGACCTGGCACAAAAGGTTGTTGATGCAGTGGCGCCTCACCGAGATCGCCTGAAAGCAGCGGTGGTCTTCCCGTCCATGCCCGAGGTGATGCGGCTCAACAAGCTGGGCAGCTTCTCCATGGCGCAGCTTGGTCAGAGCAAGAGCGCCATTGCTGGCTTCATGAAGAAGCGGAAGGAAGCCGGAGGCGCTGGTTTCCAAGACGCCATGCTCAAGCTGCTGAACACGCTGCCCACCGTTCTCAAGTACCTGCCGGTTGAAAAAGCGCAGGATGCCCGCAGCTTCATGCTGAGCTTTCAGTACTGGTTGGGGGGGACGCCCGACAACCTGCGCAATTTCCTGCTGATGCTGGCGGACAAGTACGTCTTTCCTGCAGCGGAAGGAGATGAACGTCCAGCGATGGAGGTGGCGGAGCCCGAGGTCTTCCCTGACCTTGGCATTTGGCACCCCCTTGCCCCTTCGATGTTTGAGGACCTCAAGGAGTATCTGAACTGGACGTCAAGTCGTACGGATCTTTCTGAGAAAGCCCTTAAGGGGCCCATGATTGGTCTGGTGTTGCAGCGCAGCCACATCGTCACCGGTGACGATGCCCACTACGTCGCCATCATTCAGGAACTGGAGTTTCGCGGTGCGCGAGTCCTCCCGATCTTCTGCGGTGGTCTCGATTTCTCCAAGCCGGTCAACGCCTTCTTCTTCGACCCCCTGAATCCCGAGCAGCCCTTGGTGGATGGGATCGTCTCCCTGACGGGCTTTGCACTGGTCGGAGGGCCTGCTCGCCAGGACCACCCGAAAGCCATTGAGTCCCTGAAGAAGCTCAATCGTCCATATATGGTCGCGCTTCCTCTTGTGTTCCAAACCACCCAGGAGTGGGAACAGAGCGACCTCGGCCTTCACCCTGTGCAGGTGGCCCTGCAAATCGCCATCCCTGAATTGGATGGCGCGATCGAGCCGATCGTTCTCTCCGGCCGCGACGATGCCACCGGCAAGGCCCATACCCTCCAAGATCGTGTTGATGCCATCGCTGAGCGCGCGATTCGTTGGTCGTCGCTACGGATCAAGCCCCGCATCGACAAGAAGCTGGCGATCACGGTGTTCAGCTTCCCTCCCGACAAGGGCAATGTCGGAACGGCGGCCTATCTCGACGTCTTCGGTTCCATCCATCGGGTGATGCAGGAGATGAAGGCGAAGGGCTACGACGTGCAGGGCTTGCCTTCGACGCCTCGTGATCTGCTGGAGGCGGTGATCAACGACGCCGATGCCATGCAGGGCTCGCCGGAGCTTTCCATTGCCCATCGGATGAGCGTTGAGGAATACGAACGCCTGACCCCTTACTCCCAGAGGCTTGAAGAGAACTGGGGCAAGCCTCCCGGCAATCTCAACAGCGATGGCCAAAATTTGCTGGTCTTCGGTCGCCACTTCGGCAATGTCTTTGTCGGCGTTCAGCCCACCTTCGGCTACGAAGGCGACCCCATGCGCTTGCTCTACTCCCGTAGTGCAAGCCCCCACCATGGATTTGCTGCCTACTACACCTATCTGCAGAAGATCTGGAAGGCCGATGCGGTGCTCCACTTCGGCACCCATGGCTCCCTGGAGTTCATGCCCGGCAAGCAGATGGGCATGAGTGAAACCTGCTACCCCGATTCATTGATCGGTGCCCTCCCAAACCTCTATTACTACGCCGCCAATAACCCCTCGGAAGCCACCATCGCCAAGCGTCGTGGCTACGCCTCGACCATCAGCTACCTCACCCCACCGGCTGAAAATGCAGGCCTCTACCGGGGTCTGAAGGAGTTGGGTGAGCTTGTTGGTTCCTACCAACAGCTGCGTGAAGGTGGCCGCGGCGTTCAAATCGTCAACACCATCATTGAGACGGCGCGTCAGTGCAACCTCGATAAGGATGTCGACCTGCCCGAAGACGACGCCTCTTCCATCGACCTGGAAGGGCGCGATGCCTTGGTCGGTGCCGTCTACCGACAGTTGATGGAGATCGAGAGCCGTCTTCTGCCCTGTGGTCTCCACACCATCGGTAAACCTCCCACTGCAGAGGAAGCCATTGCCACATTGGTGAACATCGCTGCTCTGGAGCGTGAGGAGGATGGCCTCCGTTCGCTTCCCGGCCTCTTGGCTGAAGCGATAGGTCGTTCCATCGAGGATGTCTACAAAGGCAATGACGAGGGTGTGCTCGCCGACGTTGAGCTCAATCGCACGATCACGGAGACATCCCGAGCTGCGATCGGAGCCATGGTCCGTACGCTCACCGGTCGTGACGGCCGGGTCAGCTTGCGCAACAGCTTCGGCTGGTTCTACGACCTCCTGGCCAAGTTTGGTTTCAAGCTGCCCTCCCCCTGGCTGCGGGCCTGCTGCACCGCTGGATTTGTTCAGATCGACGCCACCGAGCTCGACAAGCTCTTTGCTTACCTGCGCTTCTGTCTCGAGCAGGTGTGTGCCGACATGGAGATGGAGAGTCTGTTGAAGGCTCTTGATGGCGAATACATTCTTCCGGGTCCTGGTGGCGACCCGATTCGTAATCCTGGCGTGCTGCCCAGTGGCAAGAACATCCATGCACTGGACCCGCAGGCGATTCCTACCCGCGCTGCGGTCGCAGCAGCCAAGGGTGTTGTTGACAAGCTGATTGACCGTCAGCGCGAGGAGCAGGGCACATGGCCCGAGACCATTGCCTGCGTGCTCTGGGGAACTGACAACATCAAGACCTACGGCGAATCCCTGGCTCAGATCCTCTGGTTCGTTGGTGTCAAGCCGATGCCGGATTCCGTTGGTCGAGTCAACAAACTCGAGCTGATTCCTCTGGAAGAACTCGGACGCCCCCGTGTTGATGTGGTGGTGAACTGCTCCGGTGTGTTCCGTGATCTGTTCATCAACCAGATGGCCCTGATTGATCAGGCCGTGAAAATGGCGGCCGAGGCCGATGAGCCCCTGGAGCAGAACTTCGTGCGCAAGCATGCCCTGGAGCAGGCGGAGAAGGAAGGAACCAGTCTTCGGGATGCAGCCTGCCGGGTGTTTTCCAATGCCAGCGGCAGCTATAGCTCCAACGTGAATCTGGCTGTTGAAAACAGCACCTGGGAAGAGGAGGGCGAACTTCAGGAGATGTATCTCTCTCGTAAGACTTTTGCCTTCAATGCCGACAATCCTGGCGAGATGAACCAGAAGCGGGAGGTGTTCGAGAACGTGATGAAGACAGCGGATGTCACCTTCCAGAACTTGGACTCTGCTGAGATCTCCCTCACCGATGTGAGCCACTACTTCGATTCCGACCCCACAAAGTTGATCGCTGGACTCCGTGACGACGGCAAAGCTCCAACCAGCTATATCGCTGATACCACCACGGCCAACGCCCAGGTTCGCTCGTTGAGCGAAACCATTCGATTGGATTCACGCACAAAGTTGCTGAACCCCAAGTGGTATGAGGGCATGCTTAATTCCGGATATGAGGGTGTGCGTGAGGTTTCAAAACGGCTCAACTTCACTCTGGGCTGGAGTGCTACCAGTGGCGCCGTCGACAATTTTGTCTACGAGGAAGCCAATGAAACCTTCATCAATGATCCGGAGATGCGCAAGCGTCTGCTGGAACTGAACCCCAATAGTTTCCGCCAAATTGTGGGCACGCTTCTCGAGGTGCATGGTCGGGGTTATTGGGAGACCTCAGACGAAAACATCGAGCAGTTGCAGGAGCTTTATCAAGAGGTTGAGGATCGTATTGAGGGTGTTGTTACAGACTAATCGCGTTGTTTTAATGTAATTAAGCCAAACTTAGATCAATATATTTGCTTGAATGGCTTTGCGCTATTTTTTAGCGCGACTTTGCATGATAGTTGAATGACTAAAATGCATAAAAATGCGATAGAATGTCTATTTATTGACTAATTCCTGTAATTGTTAGTCTTTTGTCTGCTGTTAAGTGTTAATGGTTCAATCCTGTTTTGATTGTCCAATTAGAGCAAATGCACTTGTTATTAGAGTAAAGGTTTCCGTCTTCGCCAACTGTGGTAAAAAATATTTTTGAAGGCTTGAGAAGGTAAATATTTTTTTCCCATGCTCTATACATCGCACGATGCTCTCTTGCATATATTTTCAACTCTTTTTGGGATTTGATGTTTTTCTCAGGGCAATCTCGCTTCATTTTTTGAATGTAAGCCTTGCTTGAATTGGTGTATATTGTGTTGACAATGATATTTTCAAACCTTGAAAAAAATTGATGCTTGAGAAAGCTGGACACCATTAAATCGCAAATTTTTTGATCTGCTCTTTTTTTGCGAGGTACTGGAATTTTTGTAAGCGATGCAATTTTCCTTCTGTCGCTTTCGCCTGAGGCATGATGTCCAAGAATAGCGGTTAAAAGTTTTAGATCTATGTGCATGAGAATATGCTTCGTGAGCTGCTTCTGGTTGTTTAATTTATTAATAAATCTGCCTTCAAAGGTTGATCCATTTTTAATTGCTTCGATGTAATCATCATATTCTTGATGGGGGATGCCACTCCTTGTTTTCTTGAAATCTTCGTGGAATTTCTGGCCGTAGAGATTTACGTCAAGAGTGTGAGAATGTTTGATTATTGTTGATTTCCCTGCCCCTGAGCATCCAGCAATAATCAGACAGGTTTTTAAATCTTTTGCAGTTGAACTGTACTCAATTTTATTCTTCTGATTTATCGGTTCTGATATTTGCATCTAGCAAACCAGATCTAATTCTAATCTTAGCTTAATTTCTTCTTAATGTCTAGTTTTGATGGGCTCTATGCCTTTGCTTGCTCCTCTGGTATGTGCTTTGTGTTTTGAATGTGCTAGTGGTCAGCCTGGATAGCAACAATTGCAGCTCACATTAAAGAATTAGTTTTTGCTTTCGGATTTCCTGAAATAGGCGAGAATTTTGTTCAAATAATTTAGATCATTGTTCGGGCTTGCTTTTGAAGTCCAGTCTGGGCAGATGCATTTATTGTTAGAGTAAAGCCCTCCGTCTTCACAGACTGTGGTAAAGAATATTCTGGAAGGTTTAAGCAGGTAAATATTTCGTTCCCACGCCTCGTACATGGCGTGATGCTCCCTAGAAAATATTTCACTTTTTTTGTTGCTTTTGATTTTTTCGTTTGGTCGATCTCTTTTCATTTTTTGCACGTAATTTTTATCGCAATCGGTGTAGACTGTGTTGATAACAATAGCGTCAAACCTTGAAAAAAATTGATGCTTGAGAAAGCTAGATACTAATAAGTCACAGACCTTCGGATTCACTCTGTCTTCGTGGGGTGTGGGGAATTTGGTGATCGATTTGATTTTTCTTTTATCGTTTTCTGATGCAGCACGGTGACCAAGAGTGCGGATTAAAGATTTAAGATCGACATGCATAAGGATATGCTTTGGTGGGTCTTTTTCATCCTTTAGATTTTTAATGTGCCTTCCTTCGAAGGTTGCCCCATTTCTGATTGCATCGGAATATTTATCAAATTCTTGATGGGGGCTACCACTCCTTGTTTTCTTGAAATCCTCATGGAATTCTTTCCCGAAGAGCTTTACGTCAAGAGCATGGGAATGTTTGACGATGGTTGATTTTCCTGCTCCAGAACAGCCCGCGATGATGAAGCAGGTTTTTAAATCTTTTTCGTTGTGCCCTTTCTTTTTTGCTCTTTTTTGCTCAGCCGTTTCTGCTATTTGCATCTAGCTATCTAAACCTCAATCTAACCCTAGCTTAATTTCCTCTTAATGTCTAGTTTAGAGCGGTTCTGCGCTTTTGCTTGCTCCTCAGGTCTTCACTTCTGTGTGCTGATTGGGAGTGGTCAGTTTTTATGCGTCTTCAGTTTTGCGTTGTGCCGAAATGACCACGCTCAGCACTTTCGCTGATCTCTGATGTCTTGAAATTCACCCCCGCCCATCGCTCATAGTCATGCAGGGAGCGTTGCTCTCCGAGCCAGTAGTCGTGGATGTCAGTCACGTCACTGGCCGTCGGTCTGAGTTGCTGAGGAGCGCGATCAAGGCTTTGCAGGAGCGTGTGCACCCGCACCAAGGATTTCCGGTTCAGCTCAAACCAGTTGTCGTGATCGCTCCAATGGTTTGCTGATTGCTCGACCGGTGTGGCTTCCGTCTTGTAGAGATGGAAAAGCAGCAGACGATTAGGCACGTAAATATTGAAGCCTGAGGTCCACAGCCGTGCCGACATGGCCACTTCCTCCCCATAGAAATAGAGCCCTGGGTCGTAGGGCACTCCGCTGGCGATCGACCCAGGCCCGAAAAGGAATCCTCCGGCGATAAAGGCCCCGGGGATTGGACGCTCAGGCTGTTGTTCTGGCAGTTGGAACCGACTGATGCCTTGGAACCTGAGAATGCCGTTGTCGTCAAAGCCGTCGGCTCTCATGACCGGCAGTGTTGACGTCTGTAGGAAGCACGGTTGCTGGAAGCCATTGGGGTAAACACTCAGAACTGCGCCTGGATCGCTGCATTCCGCCCAGGTCTTCTGAAGCAGCTCATCCCAGCGCTCCACAGCGCGCATGTGACTGTCGATCTGGAGTAGGAAATCTTCCCCGCCGTAAAAACTCTGAGCCTGTCGTCGCGCCCAGCAGGCTCCCAGGCTGTCAGAGGCACGAAACGAGCAGACGCTGATCTGAGGATGATCTGGAAACGCATTGGTTCCCCAATGGTTCGGATCGTTATCGCCAAGTTGCAGGCAGATGCCGAATTGCAGGCGTTCTGGCTGGGCTGCCCTCTCGATCAGGTTGTGAAGTGTGGCTGGAAGATCTGGGTCTCGGTAAGCCGCGATCTGCACGAAAATCGTGGCTGTCACCAGAGTGCGGCAGCCATGCGTAGTGTCTGGCTGATTGGCCCCACATCGTGCACCCTCAGCACGGCTGCACCGGCCTGAGCGCAGCGGCAGGCCACCGCAGCGGTTCCCCAGAGCCGCGCCTTCGGTCGCGGTTCGTCGAGCACGGCACCAATGAAGCGTTTGCGTGAAGGGCCGATCAACACCGGTCGCGGCCCCCGGGTCAGTTGTTCCAGATCTCGCAGAAGCTGCAGGTTCTGCTCGTGAGTCTTGGCGAACCCGAGGCCTGGGTCCCAGATGATCTGGCTTTCTTGGACGCCCGCCTTGATGGCGGCTTCACTGCGCTCCACTAACGCCCCTTTCACATCCGCTACGACATCGGAGTAGCTCGTGAGTTGATCCATGCTTTGACTGTTGCCGCGGCTGTGCATCAGCACCACTGGACACCCTGCATCGGCGACCACCCGCAGCAGATCGGGGTCGTGTCTGCCACCGCTCACATCATTGATCCAGCTTGCACCTGCCTCCAGTGCCCTGGCGGCAACCGGTGCCAGAAACGTGTCCACGGAGATCAGGGCGTCTGGGTTACTTTCCCTGATGGCTTTCAGTGCTGGCAGGAGCCTGCGCAATTCCTCCTCTTCACCCACCTCCTCCGCGCCAGGTCGAGTGCTTTGGGCGCCCAGATCCAACACGTCGGCCCCGTTGTTCAGTTGCCGCTGGGCTTCAGCGAGGGCACGTTCGCTTGCAAGGAACCGTCCTCCATCACTGAAGGAGTCGGGGGTGATGTTGATCACCCCCATCACCGTTGTGCGTTGGCGCCAGCCCTGGGGCCAGACCCCTGAGTCAAGCGGTTTGGTAATTCGCAATGCGGGCAAAGCTTTCGGGTTCCAGTGAAGCGCCCCCCACAAGCACCCCATCGATATCGCTCATGCCCATCAACTGATCAATGTTGGTGGGTTTGACGGACCCTCCGTACTGGATCACGAGATCAGGGGAGCCGACCCAGCTCCGGATCAGACCGCAGATACGGTTTGCTTCCTCGGCTTCGCAGGTTTTGCCTGTTCCGATCGCCCAGATCGGTTCGTAGGCCACGACTAACTTCTCGGCGTCGAGTCCCTCCAGACCCTGCTCGATTTGGCGTCGAATCACACGTTCTGCTTCGCCGCGTTCGCGTTGCTCATCACTTTCACCGACACAAACGATCGGAATTAAACCGTTCGATTGGGATGACCTGGCTCGGTGGTTGATTTGCTCGTCGCTTTCACTGAAATATTTTCTTGGTTCGCTGTGGCCCACGATCGTGTGGGTGACCCCATGCTCCTTGAGCATTGCAGGGGAGATCTCGCCAGTAAAAGCTCCTTGGCCTTCCCAGTGCACGTTCTGGCTGGAGAGACAAAGGCGGGAGCCTTGGCTGAGATCCGCCATTGTGGACAGCGCCGTGAACGGTGGTGCCAAGACCAGGTCGCGGTCGTCAGGGGTGTCAGCGATCAACGGCAGGAAGGCCGCCATGAACTCCCGCGACTGGGCACACGTCATGTGCATTTTCCAGTTGCCAGCGATCACCGGTCTTCGCACGCCTTGCTTCCCCATGGAATGGCAGCCAACTTACGGCCCGGCCGCGTTTTCGCGCCCCACAACGGACTCCTCCCCAGCAAGCACAACCCGATCTCCCGAGGAAAGTTGGCGTCCTCGCCGGGTTTCAACGCTTCCATTGACTTCCACCTCACCCATCTGAATGCGTTGTTTCGCTTCACCACCTGTGGACACCCAACCCTTCCATTTCAGGAACTGATCCAGCTTCATCGGAGAGAGTTTTAAGCCCACCATTGATACTGTGCCGCGATGCTGACACCATCCCAGGCCGGTTTCCGCCGACTGCTGCCGCTGCTCCGCCCCCACCTGCGTGAACTGCTCTGGGGGGGCTGCTGCATGGTCGTCTACGTCGGTAGTTTTCCGCTCCTTGTTCAGCTGGCAGGAGATCTGTTTCCCGCATTGGGGTCGGGTGATCTCGCCCGAGTGCTTCAGCTGATTGGCTTGGCGTTGCTGATCTTTGCTGTTCAGAAAATCGCTCAGTTCGGCCAGGACTCTCTGCTGGCCGGTCCTGCTCTGCTGGTGAGCCAGGGGTTACGTCGGGATCTGTTCCGTCGCTTGCAGACCGTTGAGCTCGGTGCGCTTGAGAAGCTCTCGGCCGGTGATCTCACCTACCGCTTTACGGAAGACGCTGATCGCGTCAGTGAAGTCCTCTACAAGACCATCCACGACACAGTCCCAAGCGTGCTGCAGCTCCTCGCGGTGCTGGGGATGATGCTCTGGCTCGACTGGAAGCTGACGCTTGCCATCCTGTTGCTTGCGCCTGTGATCGTCTGGCTGATCAGCCTGTTTGGTGCTCGCGTCATGGCAGCCACCGAACGCAGTCAGCAAAAGGTGAGCGAATTGGCCGGGTTGCTGGGTGAGGCGATTGAGGGCTTGCCTTTGGTGCGAGCTTTCGCGGCTGAGCCCTGGCTGCAGGACCGTTTCGAGACGGAGATTGACCAGCACCGGCAGGCCCGTCACCGCACCTACAGCCTTGTGGCTCTCCAGCATCCGGTGGTCGGCATCATCGAGGTGTTGGGCCTGTTTGCGGTGTTGGCGCTCGGCGCCTGGCGAATCCAGACCGGTGATCTGAGCATTGCCGGGCTGAGCAGTTATTTGACGGGACTGATCGTGCTGATCGATCCCATTGCGCACGTCACCAATAACTTCAATGAATTCCAGCAGGGACAGGCTTCGCTGCGACGTCTGCGTCAGATCGAAAGAGAACCTCAAGAGGCCGCTGATCCAGCGGAGGCGCAATCCATCGGCACTCTCAAGGGGGATCTGGTCTTTGACCAGGTGAGCTTTGGCTATGACCCTGCCGAGCCGGTGCTGCAACAGCTGGATCTGTGGGTCGATGCGGGCCAGGTGTTGGCCATCGTTGGGCCCTCAGGTGCTGGCAAAAGCACCCTGCTGTCGCTCCTGCTGCGCTTCAACACAGTGCAACAGGGCCAGATTCGTCTCGATGGCACCGACATCAGCCTGATGCGCGCCCGTGAGCTGCGGCAGCAGGTGGCCCTGGTTCCCCAGAGAACAACTGTGTTCTCTGGAACGATTTCGGAAGCCATCCGGTTTGGACGTCGCGCGACGGACGACGAGGTTCGTCATGCCGCGCGTTTGGCCAATGCAGATGAGTTCATCCGTGCCTTGCCTCGTGGTTACGACACCCAGTTGGAAGAAAGAGGGACCAACGTTTCTGGTGGACAACTGCAGAGAATCGCCATTGCTCGTGCGGTCTTAGGCAATCCAGCGCTGTTGCTGCTTGATGAGGCCACCAGTGCTCTTGATGCTGAGGCGGAGGCTGCGGTTCAACTCGGTCTCAAGCAGGCGATGAAAGGACGAACGGTGTTGGTCATCGCCCATCGTCTGGCAACGGTGCAGGAGGCGGATCGAATTGTGGTTCTTGAGAAAGGTGCTGTTGTTGATCGAGGAACCCACGATGAGCTGATGCAGCGAGGTGGGCGTTACCGCGAGTTGTGCGAACGCCAGTTCATTAGGGATCGGCAGACGTCCTGAATCCATCTACGATCTGGCCGCCGGTTCCACGCCATCCCGGCGATGAACGATGACTGACTCTGCAGCCAACAACCCTGTCCTGACGTTTGAGGGAAAGCGCTACGACCTCAATACACTCCCTGATGAGCTCAAGGAGCTTGTGCGTGGCATGCAGGTTGCCGATGCTCAGCTGCGGATGCATGAAGACACCCTCAAGGTTCTGGCTGTAGGACGTCAGAGCCTCGCCATGCAGCTGAATGACAAGCTTCAGTCCGTTACCCCGCTGCCTGATGGTCAGGGCTGATTGCCTGCCAATAAAAAAGGGGGCTAGGAGCCCCCTTTTGGGATGAATCTTTGCGGCATCAGTCGCTGAACTTGTAAGCCTTGGTGAGTTTGAACACTGTTCCCGAGAGGAGCAGAAGGGCAACAAGGTTGGGGAGGGCCATCAGCCCGTTCAGCGTGTCGGCAATCGACCAGATCACTCCACGGTCACCGGCCACAGCGCCGATCACAACAACAGCCACCCAAACCAGACGGAACGGCATCACGGCAGACTCACCGAACAAGTACGTGGTGCAGCGTTCGCCATAGAAGCTCCAGCCCAGAATGGTGGTGAAGGCAAAGACCACCAACCCCAGCGTGACCACCACGCCACTGCCGGAGATTCCGGTGTTGAAGGCAGCGATGGAGAGGTCTGCGCCGCTTAGTTTTTCGCCAGCTGCATCGAGGATCAGATTGGCTTTGGTGGTGATGATCACCAGAGCGGTCATCGTGCAGATGATCAGGGTGTCGATGAAGGTGCCCAGCATGGCCACCGTTCCCTGTCGAACGGGGTCATCGGTTCTTGCGGCAGCGTGAGCGATCGGTGCGCTGCCGAGGCCTGCTTCATTGGAGAAGATGCCCCGTTTGAAACCCATCAGCACCACCTGACCAAGAGCACCACCGGCAGCTGCTTTGCCGGAGAAGGCGTTGGAGAAAATCGTGGCGAAGGCTTCAGGTACGCCCCCCAGATTGAGAAGCAGCACCAATAAGCATGCCGCTACGTAGAGGATCGACATCAGGGGAACTATGGCTGAAGCCGCTTGGGCGATGCGCTTGATGCCTCCGATCACAACAGCAAAAACAAGTGCTGCCAGAACGATTCCGGTGACCAGCTTCGGAATGCCAATCAGGCTCAAGGCAGACGAAACCTCAAAGGCCTGAACCCCATTGCCGATGCCAAACCCAGCCAACATGCCGAAGAGAGCAAACAGGCCCGCCATCCAGCTCCAGCCGCTGCCGAGCCCATTGCGGATGTAATACATCGGGCCACCGACATGGTTGCCTTCCCCATCGGTTTCACGGAATTGAACCGCGAGCACCGCTTCGGCGTATTTGGTTGCGATACCGAAGATCGCGATGATCCACATCCAGAAGACGGCTCCAGGCCCGCCAACGGCGATCGCCCCTGCAACACCGGCGATGTTCCCTGTGCCGATCGTGGCGGACAAGGATGTCATCAGTGCCTGAAAGGGCGTGATCTCCCCTTCGGTTTGTGATGCAGCAGGGCGGAGCATCATCGAGATGCCATATCCCAGCCTTTGCAGCGGCATGAACCGCAACCCCACCATCAAGAGAATGCCCGTCGCGGCAATCAAAATGACGGTGGGCCATCCCCAAACGACACTGTTGATCGGGCCATTGATGGCCTGAATGGTCGACTCGACTCCGCCCATGCCTTTCAACAAGTTTGGGCGGATGGTCTCATAGCCGGCTGGTACCGGCAATCAACTCAGAGTGATTCGAGATCTTCAAAGCGGAAGGTCTGACGTCCGGCTGGGGTGTCGCCGTGGGCTTCGGTGGTCACGACCCGCTCGGTCAGCACCCAGGGACCATCCCCCGGAAGAGGAGCGAAGGTGTCTTTGAAGCTGCTGCGGCCGCCCCGGGCTTCTCCCGTTGCGGGGTCGGCGTATTGACTTGTGTAGGTATGGCTGAGGTATCCCGAGCCCGTGTGGGTGACATCGGTGGTGAAGATCGTCACGACGGTGCCGTGGATGTGTCGGTGAACCATGGTCACCACGTCATCTTTGATGCGGTATTTGTCACCTGCTCCCTTGCCGCCGATCAGAACTTCGGTTCCCACCTCGTTGGTGTCACCGGCCGTGAAGGTGTTCTCCCCGTGGGTCTGATCGAAGCTGCGACGAACGCGATGGATCGCCACCTCCCAAAGCTGTGAATTCACCGCCTTCAGGATGTCTTCGTTCTCAATTCCCTCAACCTTGGCCTTCAGATCAGCGCCAATTTCGAATTGGCCTTCGACCCGTTGATCGTCCTGCTGCCAGATGCAGCGTCCGTGATAGCCGGAAAAACCGGGGGCCCAGGTGTAGCGGTTCTCGTAGGCGCGACGAAAAACATCACGCAGGTCGCATCCAGGCTTGACGGGAACGGAGGCTGTCACAGCAGTGAGGTGGCTTCTGCAACCCTACCGGTGGTTTAACGCTGCATGGCGTGGATGTCTTGCAGTGCATGGATGCTGAGCCTTGGCTGTTGCTGGAGCGCGGAGATTGCTTCCACCGCAGCCCGTGCGCCTGCGAGGGTTGTCACGGTTGGTACGGCGTAATCAAGCGCTGCCCGGCGTAGATATTTGTCGTCATGGGCTGCTTGACGGCCAATCGGTGTGTTGATCACCAGCTGGACCTGATTGGAGCGGATCTGGTCCTCGATATTGGGTCGGCCCTCGTGCACCTTGAGCACGGATTGGACTTTCAGTCCAGCGTTGGCGAGCGCTTGAGCGGTTCCTGAGGTCGCTGTCACATCAAACCCGAGTTCGATCAGCCGAGCGGCGATGGGCACCAACGCTTGCTTGTCGCGGTCGTGGGTCGAGAGGAACACTGTTCCTTGGGTGGGCAGCGCTTCACCCGCGCCGAGTTCGGCTTTGGCGTAGGCCATTCCGAAGCTGTCAGCACATCCCATCACCTCACCAGTGGAGCGCATTTCTGGCCCCAGCACCGTGTCAGCTCCAGGGAATCGCCTGAAGGGAAGCACGGCCTCCTTGATCGCCTGCAGCGGCGGCTTCGGTTCGCGGGTCAAGCCAATGTCGCTGAGGGTTTCGCCCGCCATCAGACGGGTCGCTAATCGTGCCAGAGGTTGTCCTGTGGCTTTGGCGACGAAGGGGACCGTCCTGGAAGCGCGGGGGTTGGCTTCAATGATGTAGACGACTTCCGAACCATCGGTGTTGCGTTGAACGGCGAACTGGAGGTTGATCAGTCCACGAACCTCCAGGGTTTGTGCCAAGGAGCGACTCCAGTCGCGAATGGTGTTCAGCGCCGCTTCACCAAGGGAGACCGAGGGCAAACAGCAGGCTGAGTCACCGGAATGGATCCCAGCCGGTTCGATGTGCTCCATCAGACCCCCAACGATGACGGCGCCGTTGTGATCGCAGAGGGCGTCAACGTCTACTTCAACGGCATTTTCCAGATATTGGTCAATCAGAACCGGATGGTCGGGCTCCACCTGAACGGCCTCGCGCATGTAGCGGTTGAGTTCTTCTTCGTCGAAGACCACCTCCATGGCACGTCCACCTAAGACGTAGGACGGCCGAACGACGACTGGATAGCCCACTCTGGTGGCCACGGCCCGCGCTTCCTCCTCACTGCGCGCCAGGCCATTGCGGGGTTGCCGGATGTTCAGATCGCGGAGGATGGCCTCGAACTGCTCGCGGTCTTCGGCGCGGTCGATCGATTCAGGGGAGGTGCCCCAGATGCTGGTGCCTGTCGCGCGTCCCTCCTCACTCTCGAGCCAGCGCAGCAGGGGAATGGCAAGTTTCAGGGGGGTTTGTCCACCGAACTGCACCACCACTCCATCGGGACGTTCCGCTTCGATCACATTGAGAACGTCCTCCAACGTGAGTGGTTCGAAGTAAAGGCTGTCACTGGTGTCGTAGTCGGTGGACACCGTTTCGGGATTGCTGTTCACCATCACTGTGGTGATCCCTTGCTCCTGCCCGGCAAAGGAGGCATGACAGCAGCAGTAGTCGAATTCGATGCCCTGCCCGATCCTGTTGGGGCCTCCGCCCAGGATCATCATCTTGCGACCGTCCTGGCGACGCGTCACTTCAGAAGAGGCTGGAAGGGTCTTGAGGGACCCATCCGCCTGCAGGTTCTGTAGCGGACGTTCATAGGTCGAGTAGTGGTACGGGGTGGATGAGGCGAACTCCGCAGCGCAGGTGTCGACGGTTTTGAAGATGGCGCGAACATCGAGCTGATGACGTCTCTGACGCACCAACAATTCATCGCTTTTGGTCTGCCAGGCGATCTGTCGGTCTGAAAAGCCCAGCTGCTTGGCTTCAAACAGGCTCTCGGCATTGAGCTGCTCGAGGCTTTTGCCCTTGATGAGCCTTGTTTCCGCCTCGATAATCCGCCGCAGTTTTGCCAGGAACCACGGGTCAATCTTGCTGATTCGATGAATCTCTTCATCGCTGCGTCCGCGCACCATCGCCGTTCGCACGCTGAGGATGCGCTCTGGTGAGGGGGTCCTCAGCCGACGATCGAGCTCACCGTCGCTGTGGTTCGGTTCCTCCCGGTCGCCTCCCCAGCCCGAGAGCCCTGTCTCCAAGGAACGCATGGCTTTCTGGAACGACTCTTCGAAACAGCGGCCGATGGCCATGGCTTCGCCCACCGACTTCATCGACGTGGTGAGCACCGCCGGACTGCCCCGGAATTTTTCGAAGGCGAAGCGCGGGATTTTGGTGACGACGTAATCGATCGTCGGCTCAAAGCAGGCTGGCGTCTTGCCGGTGATGTCGTTGAGGATTTCGTCGAGGGTGTAGCCAACGGCGAGACGTGCGGCGATCTTCGCGATCGGGAAGCCGGTGGCCTTACTCGCCAAAGCAGAGGATCGACTCACCCTGGGATTCATCTCGATCACCACAACGTCGCCGTTGTCCGGGTTGATGGCGAACTGGATGTTGCTGCCGCCTGTGGCAACACCAATCTCGCGAATGATGGCGATCGATTGGTCGCGCAGCCGTTGGTATTCCCGATCCGTGAGGGTTTGGGCTGGGGCCACCGTGATCGAATCCCCTGTATGCACCCCCATCGGGTCCAGGTTTTCGATGCTGCAGACGATCACCACGTTGTCCGCCAGATCACGCATCACCTCGAGCTCGAATTCCTTCCAGCCCAGTAGCGATTGCTCGATCAAGATTTGGGAGACCGGACTCGCCTCAAGCCCGCTCTTGCAGATCGCTGCGTATTCCTCGGGGTTGTAGGCAATTCCCCCGCCACTTCCGCCGAGGGTGAAGGCAGGCCGGATGATCCGGGGGAAACTGCCGATTGCGGCCCCAACGGCTTCGGCTTCCTCCTGAGATGAGGCAATCCCTGATGGGCAGACCTTCACACCGATGCGCTCCATGGCCTGCTTGAACAGCAGACGGTCCTCCGCCTTTTGGATCGCCTTGAGGTCGGCACCGATCAATTCGACGCCGAAGCGCTCCAAGGTGCCGTTTTCAGCCAGGGTGACTGCCAGGTTCAGAGCGGTCTGACCGCCCATGGTGGGGAGAAGAGCATCCGGTCGCTCCTGTTCGATCACCCGGGTGACGATGTCCGGCGTGAGCGGTTCGATGTAGGTGCGATCCGCCATCTCCGGGTCGGTCATGATCGACGCCGGATTGGAATTGATCAGAATGACCTCATATCCCTCGGCTCTGAGGGCTTTGCAGGCCTGGGTTCCGGAGTAGTCGAACTCGCAGGCCTGGCCGATCACAATCGGACCTGACCCCACCAGGAGAATGCGACTCAGGTCAGACCGCCTGGGCATGGGAAATCGTCCTAGGCCAAACAGTTCAAGCCTCTCACGCGGCCAAGCCCTGAGCCCCGAGCTTGGCCTCGCTACGGTGATGGAATATCAGCACCAGATTTGCGATGAGTGAGCTCCAGCGCCTGAAGGGGGTGCTGCCACCGGAAATGCAGAGCTGGGTGTTTGTGGAATCAGCTGCTGCAGTTGATCCTCCCTTAATCACCCTTGAAGAGATCGGTCGGGATGAAGTGGAGATCCAGGTGGATCTCGACGAATGGGATTCCCTCGCGTTGGACCACCGCAATTTGCTGTTCTGGCACGAGGTTGGTCGCATTCAGAACGACACCATTCCCAGGGATGGGTGGGAGATGGCCGCCCTGGCCATCGGCCTCGGCGGTGCCATCGGTGAATTGTGGGTTCAGGACGGCCTGCTGCTGCTCATGGCCCTTGGCCTTTCTGGCTTCGCGGGATACAGGCTCTACCTGAAGAACAATTCGGAAAAGCGTCTTCAGGACGCCATCAGTGCCGATGAGCGTGCGATTGATCTGGCCTGCCGGTTTGGTTACAGCGTTCCGAACGCCTATCGGAGTCTGGGGGGAGCACTGAAAGAGTTGGTCGAAAAGACCCGCAAGAAGAGTCGTCGCAGCTACTACGAGGACCGTCTGGAAGCCCTGCGGAAAAGCGCCACCAAGGCCAGAGCCGAAATGGCTCAGCAAGAGGGCTCGCGCAGCTCAGTCACTAGCGAAAATGTCTATGGATAGTCAAAAGCTTGCCGAGCTGGTCGCCGACGCTTGCGATGACCGCAAGGCCACCGACATCCGTCTGATTCGCGTTGATGAGGTCTCCAGCCTGGCCGATTGGATGGTGATCGCCGGTGGTCAATCCGACGTCCAGGTTCGTGCCATTGCACGGTCTGTTGAAGACAGGCTGGAGGCTGAGGCAGATCTCTTGCCCTTGCGTAAGGAAGGTCTCAATGAAGGGCGCTGGGCTCTTCTGGATTATGGCGATGTCATCGTTCATGTGCTGATGCCCGATGAGCGCGGTTACTACGACCTTGAGGCTTTCTGGAGTCACGGTGAAAGTAGAACCTTCTTACCGTCAGCTCACTAGCCGCTTTCCCTATGCCAGAAGCGGTGTCCTGCCCCGTTCCTCCGGAGCAGCGGCCTCTTGAGGAGTTTCAGCAGCTCTGTGAGTCGTGGTTTTTTTCTTGGCCGGCAGGCCAGGATCCTCGTTTGATGCAACACCTTGCCGGCAGCTGGCTGTTGATGCTGCCGGTGTGCAGTTTGATCGCCAGTGGCAGTTGGACTCTCAAGCAGGATCCGCCCAGGCTCGTGGCTGCAGCCGCAGTTGCGGCTCTCGTTCTGCCTTTGCTGCTCCTTGTGCGCCAATGGCTGGGATGGACCTACGTCATGCAGCGTCTGCTGCGTGAATCCGTCGACTACGAGGAATCCGGCTGGTACGACGGGCAGACCTGGGAAAAACCCTTGTCATGGCGAGAACGAGATTTGCTTGTAGCTCGGCATGAGGTTCGACCAATCCTTGGGCGTTTAGGCCGTGCAATGGCCACCTCGGCCGGTTTGATGCTTGCTGGTGCCAGTCTCTGTCAGGCTCTTTGAATCACTCGGGGTGACCGATGACTTTGCCCTCGGGCTTCAGCCCTGCAGCCCGGTCCGGGTCAGCGCCCCTTGAGGTTTGTCTTCGGCGGGGATCCATCACGGAGTCGGTGCATCGTGTCCATGCGGTGGTCTGCGATGGACGTGGTCGGGTGCTGATGTCGGCTGGGAATCCTGGCTTGGAAAGTTTCATGCGCTCGGCGCTCAAGCCGTTTCAGGCTCTGCCCTTTCTCAGCAGTGGCACCGCCGGCCAGATGGATGTCGATGACCGGGGCATCGCCATCAGTTGCGCGTCCCATGCGGGCACCAATGCCCATGCGCGGGAAGCCTTCCGGTTGCTGTGGAAAGCGGAGTTGGACAGCGCTTCACTTCAATGTCCGGTTCCGGATGGTGCTGACAGTCCGCTTCAGCACAATTGTTCCGGCAAACACGCTGCTTTTCTGGCCACCAGTCGGAAGATGGGATGGCCGCTCGAGTCGTATCTGCAGAACGACCATCCGCTGCAGGTTGAAGTGAACCGTCGGGTTGCTGAACTGATAGGCCTGCCTGCCGACGAATTGGTTGCAGAACGGGATGATTGCGGCGCTCCGACCTTGGTGCTGCAGTTGGCCCAGATGGCGCTTCTGTATGCCCATCTCGGGGCCTCACAGCATGCTGAACTTGAACAGATCAGTCGGGCCATGCTGAGTCATCCCGACCTGGTGGCAGGCGAGGGGCGTTTCGACACCGAGCTGATGCGCCGCAGCCATGGTCAGGTCTTGAGCAAAGGTGGAGCTGAGGGCATTCAATGTCTGAGCCGCATTGGTGAAGGTCTTGGGGTAGCCATCAAGGTTGAAGACGGCTCCCGTCGTGCCAAGCAGGCGGTTGCATTGCATGTGTTGCGTCAACTGGATTGGCTCACGCCCATGGGGCTCGACGAGCTGGACGAGCAGGTGCTGGTCGTGAACCCGAGCGTCAAGCTCACCGTGAATGGCGCCTTGCACACCTGACCTCTGCAGTCATGCGTGACACCGACATGTATGATTTTCAGGTCGCCGCGGGGTAGAGCAGTCTGGTAGCTCGTCGGGCTCATAACCCGAAGGTCGGGAGTTCAAATCTCCCCCCCGCCACCAACTCTGATTGAATGAAAGATCTCCCTCAGGGGGGATCTTTTTTTGTCTGTGGTCGTTCCATGAGCAGTCGCTCTATGAACTGCGATGGCCCCTGGGACGCCATCGTCGTTGGCTCGGGAGCGAGTGGAGGTGTGGCAGCCATGACGCTGGCTGAGGGCGGCGCGCGGGTGCTTGTGGTGGAGGCTGGCCCTGACCTCACCAGCACGGAAGCCTTCGGGTCTGAGCCGGGCAATCTGTTGCGGCGGATCGTGGGACTGACCAGCGGCAGTCATCGCCGGCAGTCCCAGCATCCTGGCTACTGGAAAGCAAACCCTCGGCTGTACGCCGACGAGAGAATCCACCCTTACGACCACCCGACGGACCAGCCTTTTCTCTGGACGCGAGGTTTGCAGGTTGGCGGTCGCAGCCTGACCTGGGGTGGCATCACCCTGCGTCTTTCCGATGAGGATCTGGCCGGTGTCAACGTTGACGGCGAACAGGTTGGTTGGCCCCTGCGTAGCCGTGACCTGATGCCGCATTACGCCGAACTGGAGCGCTGGCTCGGCGTTCATGGTGGGCGCGATGGTTTGGATTATCTGCCGGATGGAGACACGCAACCGGCTCTGGCGGCGACGCCGGCAGAGCAGCGCTTTGCCGAGGTTGTGCGGCATCGGTTGGGTTACCCCGTGATTCCCTCAAGGGGCTTTGGTCCGGCGCCGCAGGGGCGGGATCCCGCATGGCCTCGCTCAAGCAGCCGCGGCAGCAGCCTTCCTCGTGCCATGGCCACAGGACGCACACAGCTGCTGTCTGAGCATCTGGTGGAGCGTCTACTGGTGGATGCAGGTGGCGACAAAGCCACTGGTGTGGTTGCCGTTGATCAAGCCAATGGCAACAGAAAGGAGTTGAAGGCGGATCTCGTGGTCTTGGCTGCTTCGACGATTCAGACCGTTTCCATCCTGCTGCGTTCCCGTCGTGGAGAGCAGAGCAACGGTTTTGACGACCCTTCAGGACGTCTCGGTACACGCCTGATGGATCACGTCTCTACGTCGCAGTTTTTTGCTTTCCCCGAGCAAGTCCATGCAGCGCAGCCACCTCTCACGGGGGCCGGAAGTTTCTTTGTGCCCTTTGGGCGGCACCTGTCATCTGCTGAATTTCAGGGCGGCTATGGACTCTGGGGAGGTATTGGGCGGTTTGACCCACCTCGATGGTTGAGGCGTCGCCCGTCCTGCATCACCGGGTTCCTCATTGGCCACGGTGAAGTCCTCCCGAGAGTTGAGAACAAAGTGACGCTGAGTGAGCGCCGGGATCGCTGGGGCGTGCGTGTTCCCTTGATTGCGTGTCGCTGGAGTCCCAATGAGCTGGCGATGGTGACGCACATGCGCGCCTCCATCAAGGCCTGTATCGACGCTGCCGGAGGTGAGGCCCAGCCGATTAAGGACCTTTTCCATCTCCCCTTCGTTGAGCCTTTCTTGGATGGGGCGGTTGCTCTGTCTGACGGCGCAGCACCACCGGGCTATTACATCCATGAGGTTGGAGGGGCTGCGATGGGCTCGAACGAGACAAGCAGCGTTCTCGATTCCTTCAACCGGCTCTGGCGCGTCCCCAATGTGCTGGTGGTTGACGGTGCCTGTTGGCCCTCCTCGGCCTGGCAGAGCCCAACGCTCACCATGATGGCCCTGAGCCGTCGGGCGTGTCTGCTGGCCCTTAGTGGTCGGGGCGGATAAACAAATCGTCGAGATAGCGCTCGGTTACGGCGCGGTCGTCACTGCCGTTCTGAAACAGAAAGTGGGCAAGGGCGGAACTCATGACGCGGTATTGATCCCAGGTGGGGTTCTCACCGATGAAATCCTTCATGCCTCGATAGAGCACTTCGGGAATTTCAGTCTCCAGGCTCACGTAGCTGGCTTTTGCAGATGTTCCGTGTTCCGTTATCCCCATCTCATGGCATCGCTCGAGATGATTTCGATCCATGTTGTCTAGCTCGCCCATGTCCAACGCCACTAAGAAAGCCACACAACCGCCATTTGCGTCAAAGCCGTCTCCATTTGCTGAATTACGAATGAGACGAGATGAGACAGCAGTCTGAGACTGGGGTTGGATGCATGAAGGGCGACGAAGATGGCTTGCCCTAGGGAGTTAGAGCGGACTGTCAACCCGATGGCGCCCTTCCCGTGGAAATTCACAGGTTGACCGTCACGTCCGGCAATCAACCTTCAGCCTGTGGAAAAGGGCTGTGTTTCCTGTGGAGAAAGCGGGCGAACCCCTGTAAAGGATGTTCGATAAGCAAATCTGATCTTTGCCCCGTCGCTCCTGTCGCTTTCAAGAACCGTGTCATTGGTGACCAAGGAGCGGTTTTGCTTAAGGGTTATGGATTCAATCTTTAGGAGCGTCGCTGGTGCGCTTCAGAGTGGTGGGCCCCAAGGGGTGATCGGCATGGGGATAAGGGGGGTGATGGTGGTCATGGCTGTGGTCTGCCCCATGGCTGTGGTCTGCCCCATGGCTGTGGTCATGGGCAATCGGTAGGCCGTCGGGTTGGCAAGCTCCTGTGCACTCCAGTTCGCAGAGCGTGCAGCTTTCTGCAAGTCCTTCCACGTGATGGTGGTGGCTTTCCTGCGCACGCCCCACGTCCTGTTCGAAGCCCAGCACCTGGGCTCTGTACTTGCAGAGCGAGCAGTTCATGGCAGTGTCGCCTCGCAACACTTCCTCGACCCGCTCTTTGAAGGTGTCCACCACCAGTGTGTGGTCGCCCAGGTACCCCGCCGAGAGAAACTCCACCTCAGGGTGGTCCGCTTCTACCAAAGCGGTGTGTTGGCGGATTCGGCTCACCAAAACCCCTGAAAAGAGGAAGTAGGGCACCACCACAACACGTTTGAAACCCAGCTTCACCGCATGGCGTAGCCCTGGTTCCACCAGCGGGAAGGTCACGCCCGAATACACCGTTTCTCCCCATCCGAAGCCAAACCCTTCCACCAGGAGGCGCGTCACCTTGGCCACGTTGGAGTTGGCGTCTGGATCGGATGAACCTCGACCCACCACCACCAGGAGGGTTTCGGTCAGCGGAACGCTGCTCGTGGCGGCGTCGAGACATTCCTGAACCCGTGCTCCTGCAGCCGACACCATCAGGCGATCCACGCCCAGTTCACGGCCGTAATCGATCGTCAGACCAGTTTCGGCGGTGTAGGTGTTGAGAACGGAGGGGATGTCGTTCTTGGCATGCCCCGCGGCGAAAAGCATGGCTGGAATGGCCAGCACCCTGGTGACGCCCTGTTGCCGAAGCGAGTCAAGGCCATCCCGAAGGATGGGACGGGCAAATTCGAGATAACCGTGCTCGACCGGCATCGGAGCGAGCCGTGGTCGCAGGGCCTCCACCATCTGCGCGAACTCTTCAACGGCCAATCGGTTTCGGCTGCCATGGCCGCAGATCAGAACGCCAAGTTGCTCCTTGCTGCTTTCCGCGTGCTGTTCGGCCAAAAGGTCGCTCTGCTGTTCCAATGGATTGACGATATCGGTCGCATCGCGATGGATTCAGACCGTCCCGTTTTCATCAATGCGCAGGCGGCTGATGCGAGGTGCTCCGGCCTGGTATCTCCACGGCCGGAAACCTTGAGTGATTGCATTCGGGATTGGAGTGGTCCGCGGCCATTACGGCTCTGTGGGGGTGGCACCACATCTCGCGCCGCCGCTGCCGACAACTGGACGGTGGATGTTCAAACCCACTTCAAACGTCTTGATTGGGAGCCTGCCGATCAGACGGTGTTGATCGGTGCAGGGTGCCGAATGGGAGAGGTGCTCGATGCGTTGCTTCCCTACGGCCGAACGATGGCTGCCGGTTTGTCGGGGCTGCCCGGGCTTGGGTATGTGCTCACCGGCGGCATGGGGCCGCTGAGTCGAGAAGTGGGGCTGGCTGTCGACCAATTGCTGGAGATTCATGGTGTGTGGGGTGATGGCACCCCCTTTGCGCTGTCACGAGCAGCTGATGGTGGCTCGTTGGAGTGGCGCGGCCTCTGTGGAGCTGCACCGTTTCTGGGTGTGGTGAGCGAGGTGCGCATGACCACCCATCCCGTTCAGCCGCTGTGGGTGGAACAGCGTTCGGTTTCTCCGGATCAACTCCCTGCACTCATGCTCCAGGCGGAAGCATCGGACTCCAGTGCCAGCCTGCAATGGCATTGGGAGAGCGCCGACGCGGTGCAGTCGCTTTGGGTTGGTCATGTTGCATGGGCCGGAGCGCAGCGGATCGAGGGGTTGCATCAGCTCCCATCGTTGAGAGGATCAGCCCCGCTGCCTCCCCGTTGTCATTCGGAGGTCGTTGGTTTGTTGGGCCCTGCAGCTGCTGAGGCCTGGGGACATTTGATGCCGGAGCTACGCCATCTGCTGCAGCATCGTCCGCATCCGGGCTGCAATCTGGCCTGTCAGCAGCTTGGTGTGGTGACAAAAAAGGTTCCAGTCACGGCTACCTCGTTTGTCCACCGCGATGCCGAGTGGAAACCTTGGATCACGGCGGCTTGGACGCCAGGGGATGCCGATGGCCGATGCCGCAGCCTCGCTTGGCTGGAAGCGGTTTGGCAGATCCTCCAACCGGTCTGCCCTGGAGTGCATCTGGCGCAGTTCCATGACCACCTGCCGTTTCATCAAAGGGAGTTGGAGGCAGCGTTTGGACCCTGGTTGCTGGAGTTGCGAAAGCTGAAACAGCGCTTGGATCCGGCAGGCATCCTGCCGGCGCTCTGATTTACGGTCGCCCCTAACCGGCATCCGCTGATGGCCAAGCGATCCAACCCAACCCTGGTGAATCAGTGGTTTGCTAACCCCAGCAAAGACCTTCTTTCCGGACTTGTGGTGGCTTTCGCCATGATCCCGGAGGCCATCGCTTTTTCTGGGATCGCTGGGGTGGATCCCAAGGTCGGTCTGTTCGGAGCGTTTTGCCTGTCGCTAACCATCGCAGTGGTTGGGGGCCGGATGGCGATGATTACGTCGGCCACCGGCTCCACGGCGCTCTTGATGACAGGCCTGGTGGCGACGGGTGAGGCTCGGGGGCCAGGCCTTGGGGTGCAATATCTGATGGTGGCTGGTCTGGTGACGGGTCTGCTCCAGATCCTTTGGGGGTATCTGCGGTTGGCGTATCAGATGCGCTTTGTGCCCCAAGGGGTGCTAAGCGGGTTTGTGAACGCGCTGGCCTTGCTCATCTTTCAGGCCCAGTTGCCTCAGCTCGGTTTGAATCTCCATGCTGGAGAAGCCGATCACGGAGCCTCCTCTCTGTTGCCCCATGGCGGGCAGATCCCAGTCGTCTGGGGGTTGGTCCTGCTCGGTCTGGTCATCATCTATGGCCTTCCAAGGCTGACCCGTGTGGTGCCATCGCAGCTGGTCGCCATCGTTGTGCTGACGGCGATCAGCGTGGGTTTCAGCTTCGACATCCCTACGGTCAGCAGCCTGGGCACCCTTCCCTCTGGCCTCCCCTCCTTCAGTCTTCCCTTCGGCGCCGGAGGTGTTCCCTTCAGCCTGGACACTCTGGGGCTGGTGCTGCCCACCGCCCTGGCCATTTCGCTCGTGGGCCTAATGGAAACCTTCCTGACCCAGGACATCCTCGACGACAAGACCGACACCACCACCAACAAAAATGTTGAGGCCCGCGGTCAGGGCATTGCCAACATTGTTGCGTCCCTGTTTGGTGGCATGGCTGGCTGTGCCCTTGTGGGTCAGTCCGTGATGAACGTGGACAACGGTGGTCGCACGCGCCTCTCAACCTTGTTTTCTGGAGTCAGCCTGCTGGCGATGATCCTTCTGGCTGGACCTTGGCTGAAGCAAATTCCGATGGCGGCTTTGGTGGCCGTGATGATCAGCATTGCCGTCAGCACGGCTGACATCAATGGCCTCCTCAACTTGCGTCGCATTCCGAAGAGCGACACGTCGGTGATGCTGATGACCTTCGCCGTCACCATGCTCACGACCCCTCACAACCTTGCCCTTGGTGTTTTGGCCGGCGTGGCCTTGGCAGGAATTCTGTTCAGTCGCAAAGTTGCCAAGGTGATTCAGGTGGAGACCATCGAGATCAGCGATCAGGAGCGTCTGTACCGGGTTGAGGGGCAGCTGTTTTTTGTGAGCAAGGTCTACTTCCTTCAGGCATTTGATCTTCACGACCATCCCGAGCGCATCACTCTTGATCTGTCCCAGGCCCATATCTGGGACCAGAGCGGCGTGGCTGCACTGGATCAGGTCATCCGCAAATATCGCAACGGTGGTTCGGTCGTCAGCGTTGTAGGCCTCAACGAAGAAAGCCTTGATCTGTTCGAGCGGATCGGGGGGCAGGAATCAGTGCATGCCTGATCTTGAGCTTTGATTTCAGAATCTTGAGGCTGAATTGGGAGCCCCCATCGTGGCGAGACAGACACTGAGGTCTTGGTGCATGGCCAGGAGGCGTTGCTGAACCTGCGCATCTTCAGGGTTGGTCTCCACGTACCTTTCGGTTACGTCGTTGCTGATGCTCAGCAACAGGCAAAGCGTCTGAAGGTCACCACCAGCGCGTTGCTGAGCACTCTCTAAAAGAACCCCCAACAGAGCCATTTTGTTGTTGTAAGCCCCCCGATCGCTGCCCTCCCATGAGAGAGCGGGGGGGGCTGTGGTTCCAGCGATCAGTCCGGCCAAAAGCCCGGCCAAGACTTTCATTGCGGTGAATTTAATTAAGGCGAAATTAAATCGGTTCCAGTCGATTTGCCCGGGATCTGGGACAATCCCACCCGATCCGTACCAACGCTGATGTTCCGATCCCATTCGCGTGCTCTGATCGCTGCATTGGCAGGTCTGTCTGCCCTGCTCAGCTCTTGCGCCTCACTGGATAGTGCGGGTGGTTCGCGCCTGGATCTCGTTAAAGCGCGAGGCGAGTTGCTCTGCGGGGTGAGCGGCAAAATTCCAGGTTTCAGTTTTCTTAGTCCTGATGGGCGTTACACCGGATTGGATGTCGATGTCTGCCGTGCCATGGCAGCTGCTTTTGTGGGGGACGCTGAGAAGGTTCAATACCGGCCTTTGACCGCGCCCGAGCGATTCACTGCATTGCGATCGGGAGAGATTGATCTCTTATCCCGCAACACGACCCATACCCTCAGTCGCGATGCAGTGGGGGGGAACGGTCTGCGCTTTGCTCCAGTGGTGTTCCACGATGGCCAGGGATTGATGGTGAATGCAGCCAGCGGTGTGCGCTCTCTGGCTGATTTGAGCGGCAAGTCCATTTGCGTGGGATCAGGCACCACCACGGAACAGAACCTCAACGACGCCTTCGCATCTCAAGAGCTGCCCTATACCCCGATCAAATATCAGGATCTCAATCAGGTGGTCGGTGGCTACCTCCAGGGGCGATGTGAAGCCATGACCTCGGATCGGTCTCAACTGGCGGCTGCACGTTCCGGCTTTAGCGATCCACAGCAGCATTTAATTCTCGACGACAGGATCAGCAAAGAGCCTTTGGCTCCGGCCGTGGTGGGTGGTGATCAGCCCTTGGGCGATGCCATGGCATGGGTGGTTTATGCCCTGATCGAGGCGGAGGAGCGGGGCATCACTCAGGCCAATGTCGACGCCGTGGTGAAGCAAGTTGAAGCCGACCCTTCCCAGACGGCTCTGCGGCGATTCCTGGGTGTGGATGCAGGCCTGGGTCGCAAACTCGGGCTCCCCGATGACTTTGTCGTTCAGGTGATTCGTTCGACCGGCAATTACGGCGAGATCTACAACCGTCATCTGGGTCCGGAGAGTGCGGTGGCCATCCCAAGGGGTGCCAATCGCCTGGCCGGTGAGGGTGGTTTGATGATTGCTCCACCCTTCACCTGATGCGGCATCGTCGTCTTCTGCTTCAGGTTGGTGTTGCCGGGGTTCTGTTCGGCTTGCTGGCCCTGTTGGTCAATAATCTGGCCGTCAATTTGATTCGCACGGGGTTGGGGCTGGGTTTTGGCTGGCTTGGCCGACCGGCAGGCTTCGCTCTGGCGGAAACCGCTCTCCCTTATGCCCCATCCGACAGCTACCTCTGGGCGCTGACCATCGGTTGGCTCAACAGCCTCAAGGTGATCGTGGCTGGTCTAGTGCTGGCCACCATCTTGGGTGTGGCTGCCGGTGCAGCCCGCAGCAGCGGCAACCGTCTGCTTCGCAGCCTGGCCGGGGGGTACGTGGCGCTGATTCGTCAGGTTCCCCTGCTCCTGCAGTTGCTGTTCTGGTATTTCGTTGCCTTCCTCGGTCTTCCTGCAGCACCGATCGGCGGCTTGATCAGGCTCTCGAATCAGGGTATTCAGTTGTTGGGCTTGAACCTCAGCGTTGAATTTTGCGCTGTTCTCGTCGGACTCACCGTGTTTACCGGTGCATCGATTGCCGAGATTGTGCGCGGTGGCATCAATGCAGTGCCAAGGGGCCAATGGGAGGCCTTCCGCAGTCTTGGACTCGGAGAAGGTCTCGGGTTGCGTCGCATTGTGCTGCCCCAGGCGCTGCCGGCGATTCTTCCTGCGCTAACAAGCCAGTACCTCAATCTCGCCAAGAACAGCACGTTGGCGATTGCGGTGGGTTATGCCGATCTCTACGCCGTAAGTGACACCACCATCACGCAAACCGGCCGCGCGATTGAAGGATTCCTGCTGCTGTTGCTCAGCTTTCTGCTGCTGAATTTGCTGATCAGCGGTGGCATGGCCGCCTTCAACAGTGCGGTGCTGGGCCGTTTGAACAGGAGCCGCTGATGAACCGTTGGTTGGATCGCTCGATCACCCTCCTCCTGGTGGCCCTGCTCGGTTGGGCCGGCTGGTCGCTGCTGCATTGGTTGCTGTACACCGCCGACTGGTCTGTGGTGACAACGAATCTGCCGCTTTATGCGGTGGGCAGTTTCCCAGCGGATCAACGTTGGCGCCCGCTGCTGTGGATGGCTGGATTGATCACCCTCACGTTGCTGACCCTCTGCGGCCCGAAGCGTGGTCCCGTGCGCCGTTGGCTGCCGCTCCTCTGGATCGCAATGGCACCGCTGGGGCTTTGGCTGTTGGCAGGAGGCCTTGGCCTTTTGCCGGTGGGATCGCGTCGTTGGGGTGGGCTGACACTCACACTGCTGCTCACGGGAGGCAGCGGCGCTTTGGCGCTGCCGCTGGGAATCCTGCTGGCTTTGGGCCGCCGCAGTGACCTTCCGGTGTTGCGCTGGAGCAGCGCTACTTACATCGAATTGATGCGGGCTGTCCCGCTGATTGCCGTTTTGTTTTTCGGACAACTGCTGATTCCGCTGTTCCTTCCGCCAGGGCTTGAGATCAACAGGGTTGTACGGGCGGTCGTGGCCTTCGCCTTGTTTGCAGCGGCTTATATCGCTGAGGATGTGCGCGGTGGATTGCAGGCGATTCCGCCCACCCAGCGGGAAGCGGCAGCCGTGCTTGGCCTTTCACCACGTCAATCGCTGCAACTGGTGGTGCTGCCCCAGGCGCTGCGGGTCGCACTGCCGTCGCTCACCAATCAGGCGGTGGGTCTGCTGCAAAACACCAGCCTGATGGCCATTCTCGGTTTGGTCGAATTGTTGGGCATCAGCCGCAGCCTGTTGGCGAATCCCGCTTTCATCGGTCGCTATCTGGAGGTGTATCTCTGGCTTGCTGCGGTTTACTGGCTGGCGTGTACGGCGATGGCTCTGCTGGCCCGGCACCTGGAAGTTCAGCTCGATCCTGCCCGCTCTGCCCCATGACCGTTGCCATTCGTGCCACTGAGTTGGTCAAGAGCTACTCCCAAGGGGTGAGAGCTCTTGATGGCGTCACTTTGGAAGTGAACAGCGGCGAAGTTCTGGTGGTGATGGGTCCTTCGGGATCCGGAAAGAGCACTTTGATCCGTACTTTCAATGGTTTGGAATCGCTGGATGGCGGTGCCTTGGATGTGCTGGGGGAACGCTTGGATGCCACCCATGGGGAACGTCAGGTGCGGGCGATTCGCAAACGTGTGGGCATGGTGTTTCAGCAGTTCAACCTGTTCCCCCATCTCTCGATTCTCGACAACATCACCCTTGCTCCGATCAAGGTGCAAAAGCGAGCAAAGGCTGATGCGGAGCAGCGCGCCATCGAGCTTCTCGACCAGATGGGAATTCGGGAGCAGGCACTGAAGTACCCGGCGCAACTCAGTGGTGGTCAACAACAGCGGGTGGCGATCGCCCGGGCTTTGGCCTTGGATCCGGAGGTGATGCTGTTCGACGAGCCCACGAGCGCTTTGGATCCGGAGCGGGTGAAGGAAGTGCTTGATGCGATGCGCCAATTAGCCCAGGGCGGCATGACGATGGTGGTGGTGACCCACGAACTGGGCTTTGCCCGTGAGGTGGCGGATCGGGTGATGTTTATGGACCAGGGCCAGGTGGTGGAGACCTCCGACCCACAGACGTTCTTCACCAATGCCAGAGAAGAACGCAGCCGCAGATTCCTGAACCAGATGCAGCACTGAAAGAGCTGAGCGGCTTGGTTTCAGCCATCAGGCTGACTGTCGTTCCCTCCACGGTTCAGCGGCCTTTCTGCTGTTGGCTTGAGGCAATGGAGCTTTGCTGGATGTGGTTCGCTTCGACTGCTGCCCCTTCCAATGGAAGTAAGCGGTGACGCTGACCAGCCAAAACATCACAAAAGCGAGGGTCAGCACCAGACCATGCATCCGAAAAAAGGTCAGAACAATATGGATAGAGAGGGCAACTGAACCACCAAATAGAAACGTATTGCTCAAGACCGAAGCGACAGCTGCCTTGAAGGATTTCAACGCTGTCGCTCCATTCCGGCTCACCATACCGAGCAAGAATTGCTGTGCCAGCCCCCTGATCTCTGCAGGAGCGTATTGGTTGTTCAGTCCTCAATAAAAAACCCCTCCCATGGATGGGAGGGGTTGGAAGAGGTTGTGAAACTTCAGAAGATGGTTCTGCAGATCACTCGTCTACCTGGTCAGCGGCTTCGCTGTGCTCTGCAGCTGCACCTGTGGGGATCAGACGGATGGCTTTTTTGCCCAGTTTGATTTCAAACTCATCACCTGGCTCGAGATTCAGCATGGCCGTGTAGGCCTTGCCGATCAGCAGGTTGCCGTTGCCCTGCACTTTGGCGATGTAGCTCAACTTGCGGCCACCTTTGCCAATTGCAGCACCGCCGCTGCTCAGATTAACGCCTTTGGCCTCAAGCAGGGCCTCGTAGAAGGCAGTGAAATTCAGGCGATCGCCGCCGTCTTTCTTGTCAGAGACGTAGCCACAAGCTCTCACTAGATCGGATTTGGAAACATCCCCTAGTTCTTTGACCTTTGCAAGCAGCTCGGAACCGGTCAGCATTGTGAATGCATCTCATTGGATGATTAGTTCATAACTGATTGGTTGGCTGGGTGTCAATCAATCGACCCAACATTTTCGTGACTTAGTGGCCTGATTTTTGGCATCTAGGGATGCGTCTCTGTGGTCTGACCCTTGAGACTGCTCTCTTGTTATGAACCTTGACTGGGTGATATTGAGCCCTGTGCAGCGGTTTTACGTCACGATCATTCAACCGGCCGTTTCATGCTCGAGTCGTGGAGACTGTCTGAACCATCACAGATGATCGTGTAGTCGACACGATCATCGTCAGAACAGCAGAAATCGCCGTAGTACCGCTCAAGTTCATCGTATGCAGCGTCGTAGCTGTCAAAACGTTGCCGCGTCAGGCGGTCCTCCGTACTGTCGCTACGCACGATGCGATGGCGTGAAGCTGGATTCATCAGCTGGTTTCACGCGACATGCCGGAGCGCAGATTAAGCGCGTCCGTGGATGAATTAGGACGGCGTCTTCATGGAATCTGCTTGTCGTTCAAGCTGTCGTTGTTGCGCGATTGAACGGTTTTGGTCTGATGCGTCAGCCGGCTCAGCTTTCTAGGGTCGTGATCTGAGCTGGATGTGCCGATGCTTCGGTTTTTGCTGGAGCTTGCGCCTTCCCTGCTGATCGGGTTTTGGGCTGGAGGACGCCATGAAACCCTCGCCGCCCGCTTGGCCACACCGTTGGTGAGGTTCGGGGTACCGATCAGTGTGATGGGCCTGCTGTTGAAGGGTGGCCTGAGCGGCGACATGTTGCAGGCAGCGGGTCTTGCGGTGCTGGCCATGGGCCTTGTGCTTGTGGGGGCGTCGCGTTTACCGGGATTGGCTGAGCTGGTCTCTCCAACGCTGCGGTTGGGCAGCTGCACTGGAAATACGGCCTATTTCGGAGTGCCTCTGGCCTTGGCCTTTCTGCCTAATGAGGCCCTCCCTATCAGCATTGGCTACGACCTTGGGGCGACACTGCTGACTTGGAGTCTTGGTCCGCTGCTGATCGGTGAGCGGGGCAACGGCTCTAAGAGGCTGCACGGTCTCATGAGCAGCGTTGCGGCGAGCCCAGCGACCCGCGGGCTGATCGGTGCATTGCTGATTCAGGCGACCCCCTGGTCTGAACTGGTGACCGACGCTTTGTGGTGGCCTTCCCGCTTGGTGATCTTGCTGGCTCTGATGGTGGTGGGCATGCGCCTGGGCAGCATCCATCGCAAGGGAATCACTCCATCGGCCCGACCGTTGCAACTGCTGAGGCCACTGGTAGCCAAACTCCTGCTTTATCCGTTGCTGCTGCTTCTGCTTGCATCTCTGCTGCGGTTCGATCCGCTGATGGTTCAGGCGGTTGCGTTGCAGGGGGCCGCGCCGACGGCGATCTCACTGCTGTTGATTGCGGAGTCTGTGGGGGCTGATCAGGAGCGGGCTGCAGGTCTGGTGTTTTGGAGCACGCTGCTGGCGTTGGTCACGGCGCCTGCTTGGGGTGTGCTGCTGCGATCTCAGTTTTGAAAACGGCGAAAGGTGAGATTGATGCGCGTGGTTTGTACTTTTCGCCGTTGCGGAACACTGTGCATCCATTGGCTCTGACACCCCGGGTGCATCACGAGCAGATCACCATCGGCCAAAGGCAGCGATATCCGGCGTTGGGGAGTGCTGCGATGGCGGAGCTGAAAATCGCGTGTCGCCCCGAGTGAAAGGGAGGCAATCGGAGCACGTTGATCAATCTCCGGTTCGTCATCAGCGTGCCATCCCATGCGGTCGTCCCCGTGGCGATACAGATTGAGCAGACATCCGTTGAACTCGGTCTCACAGGCTGCATTGACCTGAATCAGCAATGGCTTGAACCATTCGGGCCAACCACAGCCCTTGTGAACGGCACCGCTATAGCGATATTGAATGCCTTCGTTGGCAAGAAACACCGTCATCCTGGGGACTGGATGACGCTTGCCATAGACCTGCACGACTGGCTGTTGCCAGAGGAGCTGTTGTTCAAGCAGCGTTTGCCAGCGCCTTGCTTCGTTTGCCTGGAGCCACCCCTCTTGCAGGGACCATTCCGTTTCGGGAGCGGCCGGATTGACGTTCATTCGTGACGTCGGATGACGAGGTCGGTTCCATCTCGAGACTGTCCCATACATTCGAATGCATGGGAGCCCGAATCACTGAAGAAGAATTCCTCAAGCGCGCTGTTCAGCGTTTTGGTGATCAATTCGACTACAGCCTGATCCGCTGGCGGAGTTACAAGAGCCCTGTTCAAATCCGCTGCAAAGAACATCCGGTTCAATTGATCACAATCACGCCGGAAAAGCATCTCCAAACCTTGGGCGGATGCCGCCACTGTCTTCGTGAAAGGCGCATTGCCTCGCTGGAACGGGAACTCAACCGCAAGTCCGCTCAGCGTCCTGATTCCGTTCCTGTTGAGTCTTCTCCTGTTGAGTCTTCAATAACCCTCGAAAAAACCCCTAACCGTACGGTTTAAAGCTCGCGATGGTGGTGTCGCTGGTTGGAGTTCTGGGGCTCACCCTGACGGGATGGTGGATCAGTCGCTCGACACGCATTGGACGCCAGCTCGGAACCACGATGGTGGTTCTGCTGATCGGATTTCTGGTGACGAATGTCACCGGTTGGCAGCCGCAAACAGCTGCAGCGAATTGGGTGAGCGGTCCGCTGACGTCCTTGGCCATCACCCAGCTCCTGCTCGCTGTTGATCTGCGACGGATCTGGCCGGAGGCTCAGCGTCTTTTCGCTCCTTTTGTTGTGGCTGTGGTGGCGACGCTGCTCGCCGTTCTGCTCGGGGCTGTTTTGCTCAAGCCCTGGCTTTTGGGCAACAGCACTGTTCTTGCAGGCATTTACACCGCCACCTTCACGGGAGGAAGCCTCAACTTTGTATCCGTCGCCCGCACCCTTCAGCCGCCGGAGCCACTACTCCTCTTGGCCACGGCCGCGGATCATGTGGTCTTTGCCACTTGGTTCGGCCTCAGCATCCTGATCGGCCGTCGTTGGGGTAAAGAGGTGGAGTCCGTTGCCCCCCAGTTGCATCGAGACGAGCTTGATGCGCCATCGGGATCTGATGGTCCCCGGGTCCTGTGGTCACTGCTCTGGGGCGGTGCCGTTCTGTGCACAGCGGAGTTGATGACGGCTCTGATTCAGCGGGGTTGGAGTGACTGTCCATCCATCCTGGTGCTGACCACGACGGCGTTGATTGCTGCCCAGCTCCCTGGTGCATCTTTGCGCTCGGGTTGCTACGGGCTTGGCTTGCTGTTGATCCAACCTTTCTTCACTGTGATTGGACTCAGCTCTCCCTTGACCGGGTTGTTTGGTTCTGGATGGCCTGTCTTTTTGTATGCCGTCTGGATTGTTGCTGTTCAGGGGGTTCTGTTGTTGGTGCTGCGTTCCTGGCAACGTTGGCCTCTGGTCGAATCTCTGGTGGCATCCCAGGCAGCCATCGGTGGCCCCAGCACTGCTTTGGCCCTGGCAACATCCCTCAACCGCCCAGCGCTTGCCATGCCTGGGGTAGCCATCGGTCTGCTGGGCTACTTAATCGGCACCTACCTCGGATTGTTGTCTGCGTTTCTGTTGGGTTTGACCTAGTGCAGCTCAGGCCTTAAGGCTGACCCGCTGGTAGCAGAACCACAGCCATTGTTGGAACAGAAGGTTCCGATGGGACCGCCAGAGAGTCTGGGGACGGGCGGGATCAAAATTCTCGGGCGGGGGAACATCACCCCGGGCCAGGTCACGTTCCATTTCTCCGACGATGCGCCCGACGTTGTATTCGGGGTGGCCCAAGTGCATCAGCTGGCGTTGATCCGGGGTCTCGAAAATGGTGTAGCCCACCTGCTCGCCGTGGGCGAGCAGACGGAGACGTCCATCCCGTTGCGCGGCTTCCATGGCAGCGTCCGTCAGCCCTGCATGACGGCTCTGGGGACAGACGAAATCATCGTCTTGGGTGCCCATTAAGGAATGACCAGGAACCAGGCTGCGCATGGGGTAGATCCCGAACAGTTTCTGCGGGAACGAAACCTTGTCGACGCCAGCCAGGTAGGCGAGGGCGAAACCGGCCCAGCAAAGGCCAAGGGTGCTGGCGCAGGTTTGTCGCGCTTCCTCGATCAATTTGACCAGCTCTGTCCAGTAACTGACCTGTTCAAAGGGCAGGTGCTCCACGGGGGCACCGGTGATGATCAGGCCATCAAGGGGACCCTGGGACAAGGCCTCATCCCAGCTCACATACAGCTGGTTGAGATGGTTTTGATCCCAACTCTTGTAGGCATGGGAGTTGAGTCGAATCCAAATCGGTTCGATCTGCAGCACCGAGAGGCCCA
Organism: Synechococcus sp. MU1611; assembly: GCF_020514255.1. Classification (NCBI taxonomy): domain Bacteria; kingdom Bacillati; phylum Cyanobacteriota; class Cyanophyceae; order Synechococcales; family Synechococcaceae; genus Synechococcus; species Synechococcus sp. MU1611. The sequence continues at coordinate 259,798 of NZ_VTLC01000001.1, forward strand.
GCGGATGCAGCAGGTTGAACTCGTACTGCTTGCCCAGCGGCATGATGTTGAGAATGCCAATACGCAGGGGCCGGATGTCCTGGCGTTCGGCCTGTTCAGGCTCAATCCAGGAGATCCGGTTGCGTTCAACCTCCGCGATTTTGTGGTAGCTGCGAGGAAGGATCAGCGCCATGGGGGCTGTGTCGGCATTCAGCTGAGAACGGCGAGGGCCTGCTCGAAGTCGGCCTTGATGTCGTCGATGTGTTCGAGTCCGACGGAGACCCGCACCATCGTGGGAGTGACGCCAGCAGAGGCCTGTTCAGCCTCACTGAGTTGCTGGTGGGTTGTGGAAGCGGGATGAATCACCAGCGTTTTCGCATCGCCCACGTTGGCGAGGTGGCTGGCCAGCTTGAGGCTGTCGATGAAGCGCACGGCATCGTCATAGCCGCCGTTGAGGGAGAACATCAGCATGCATCCCATGCCCCGTCCTGTCAGGTATTTCTTGGCGGCAGCGTTGTAAGGATCGTGCGCCAGGCCGGGATAGCTCACATGGGTGATGGCGGGATGCGAATCCAGCCAAGTGGCCAGAGCCATGGCGTTTTCGGTGTGGCGCTCCACGCGCAGGCTCAGGGTTTCTAGACCCTGCAATAGCAGGAAGCTGTTGAACGGACTGACGGCCGGACCCCAATCCCGCAGACCTTCCACCCGGGCCCGCAGCGCGAAGGCGATGTTGCGGTCTTCCGGCAGGCCAAGCATCTTGCAGACGTCACTGCCGAAGCCAAACGCATCCCAGTGCACCAAGCCGTGATATGCCGCGCTGGGCTGGCTCATCAGCGGGAACTTGCCGTTGCCCCAATTGAAGGTGCCGGCATCCACGATCACGCCCCCGAGGCTGGTGCCGTGGCCCCCGATCCATTTGGTGGCACTCTCCACCACCACATCGGCGCCATGCTCAATCGGTCGCAGCAGAGCACCACAGGCTCCCAATGTGTTGTCAACGATCAAGGGGATGCCTTTCTCTTTGGCGAGCGCTGAAAGGCCCTCGAAATCGGGGATGTTGAAGCGGGGATTGCCCATCGCTTCGACATAAAGCGCTTTGGTGTTGTCGTCGATTTGTGCGGCAAAGCTTGCGACGTCGTCGCCTTCTGCAAATCGCACGTTGATTCCCAGCCGCGGGAACTGCACCTTGAACTGGTTGTACGTGCCGCCGTAGAGGTACGACGTTGAGACGAAGTTGTCTCCCGCCTGCATGCAGTTGGTGATCGCAAGAAACTGAGCCGACTGCCCTGAGGCGGTTGCTAGAGCTGCCACTCCGCCTTCGAGGGCGGCAACGCGCTTCTCAAACACGTCTGTGGTCGGATTCATCAGTCGGGTGTAGATGTTCCCGAATTCCTTTAGACCGAAGAGGTTGGCCCCATGTTCGGCGTCATTGAAGACGTACGAACTGGTCTGATAAATGGGAACCGCCCGCGCGTTGGTTGCACTGTCGGGCGATTGCCCGGCATGAAGCTGCAGGGTCTCGAAGCGGTGAGACATCGTCCTTGGCGTTGGGCACTGCCCCTGTTCTAGTCGTCAGCGAGCTCAGGTTTGTCGGTTTCCGCCAGAGAAGGGAACGTGCTGCGAATGACAGCCTGGATGTCGCGGTGGGCTTCGCTGCGGAATCCAGCCACGCCGTCGGCACTCAGCAGGGGGTAGGTGCGATCACTGGCATCCACCTCGCGTAGGTGCTTCCACCGGTTGCTGCTGTCTTCCGCTTTGAGTGCGATGAGGGGCGCCTGGAAGTCGTAGGCCTTGGTGTTGCCGAGGGCGGCCACCTGGGCGGTGAGCTTTTCACGCACTGGGCTGAGGGCTTTGGCCTTCAGCGTGTCCGGCAAGCCAAGCACAGGCTCGTAATGGTCGAGAAGACGGAGTTCGGCCTCCAGCAGCACGGGCCAAGCACCGCGTTCGCCTTCGGTCAGGCCCATCGCCGCCTCGGCCTCGGTCATTGCCTCTAGATGGAAGCGCAGCCATCGGTAGTAGGTCTTCTCTTTGATGGGTTTCTTGGCCGCAGCCCTTCCAGACACAATCGCCGGGAGAGCTTTCTCGGCCTTACGCAGGAAGAGACGATCCTCCCGTTCCAAATTCATGGCCCCCCAGCGCTGCCGGTATTCCCAGAGCTCGATGTAGCGAGCCACATCAATCTCGGACCATCCGAGCCCTTTCAGTTCATCACCGCGATGGGAGGTTTCCTTGGACACCCGCTTCCTGGATCACGCCAGTTCTCAGCGTAGGTGTCGATGCTCACCGGTTTGGTGATCTGCTGGTGGGGTTGGTCTGCAGATACTCCTGAACACTGATGCGCTGCGGCTGGTTGTAGCCCACCGGCAACCAAAGATCACCGGCTGCAGCGTTGAAGTGGATTTCCCAGTGATACAAACCGGTGTAGGCCGCGGGATCCTCCTTCATCAGGGAGGCATAGAGGAGCACCGCGCGGCCGTAGTAATCGCTGTTGTTGTAGCCCCAAAGGCCGCGGCGAATGTCCTGAAGTCCGCCCCGACGGACCAGATATCGCGCCGCAGCCTGGATGGCGTCGTGGGGATCGCGGATGCTCCCGGCGCCAATCCCTGGTTCTGCCCAGGTGGTGGGCAGAAACTGCATGGGCCCCTGGGCATTGGCCACGGAGACGCCATCGATGCGCCCCATGCCGGTTTCCACGAGGTTCACTGCAGCTAGAACCTCCCATTCAATCCCCGTCGCCGCCTCGGCCTTGCGGTAGTAGCTAAGCAGCTTGTCCGCTGCTTCGGGCTGAATGATCCGCCAGCCGGGGAGCATGGATGGTCCACGGCCACGGCTCATCCGCACGAATTCGCGCCGTGCTGCGAGGTGCCTTTCTGCCACGCTGCGCCAGCGCGGAGGCAGGCCGTTGATGACCGCTTGGGCTCTGGGCTGGTCCGTGGACAGCACCCGGTAGATCACCTGTTGTTGATGCCCAAGATCGGGCAGTTCATCGGCCGGCGTGGCTGGGTCCCGTAACGCCTGTTCAACAGCTGCCAGCAGCATTGTCAGTTCGGTTGTGTCGGCTGGCACAAGGGGGTATTGCCTGCCGTCTCGTGTTTTGGGTTGGGTCGCTTGGGCAGGAAGTGTTACAGGTGCGGTCACCACCGGTGCGGTCACGAACGCTTCTGCTTCGGCCCGTGGCTGTTTCGGTTTAAGCCACAGCCCCCCCAGCAGGGTTGCCGTGAGAGCCGAGACAATCAGCACGTTGCGGCTGCGCATGGTGAGGCAGGGGCGCTGTGCTGACACTACCGGTGCGGTTCAGGCCGTAAGGAAGGTGCTGCGGTCGTGAAAGTCCGGCTTGCGTCCGTGGCAGAGAGCCCAATGGCTCAGACCGTCCTGACCGCGATCGATCACAGCCGTCAATGCCAGGTCTGGGCAGCCCCCTGGCGTCCACCAGGGTTCCAAAGCAATCCTGGCGTCCAGCCGCAGTTGATGCGCCCCGCGTTTCAGCCGCACCGTTGGGGGTGTGCTGAGCTCTTGCTGGGTCTGGCCACTGCGGTAGTGATCAAAGCGATAAACCGCCCAATCCCCATTGGGAGCAAGATTTACTTCCCAATAATGTTGCTCGCCAGGGGCGGCGAGAAACGCCTCGAAGCACGTGGTGGTCCAGAGATCATCACTGCGTTGTCCCTGTTGTGGCCCATCATTCAGATCCGTCGGCAGACGCAACGCATTGATGCCTGTGGCCGCGCGGGCCAGGACTCCATAGCTGAGTTCCAGCCATCCATCGCGCGTCCAGACGAGCTCGGCGCTGATCTGGAACCCTGGAGGCATGGACCGTTCAAAGGGGATCAGGCGGCATGCCTGACGCAGCATCACTGCAGAACGACCCATCTCAGTGGCTTGGTCCCTGCTGACGCTGCAGTCGCTTGACCAGGTGTTCCAAGTCGCTGAACTGTTGTTCCACCGCTTCTGTGAGTCGGAATTGAACCAGGGCGCGTTGCAGATTGTGCCCAGGTCGATCGCAGCGGAAATACACGTCGCCCTCAAGATGATCCGTGAGGAACCTCAGTCCCAGTTCCATCGGGATCAGACGGATGCAGTGGGGCAGATAGTGCAGGTCCCAGTCACTCAGAAATCCACCAGCAACTGACAGATAGCCCTTGAGAATGGCCTCACAGAGGTTCATGTCGAAGTCCACATCGTCCAGGGAGAGTGTTTCTTCTCCGGCTGGATTGCAGCAGGACCGCAAACAGTCGCCGATGTCGTAGTGAACGAGTCCCGGTTTGACCGTGTCCAGGTCAATCAGACCGATGGCCTGACCGCTGGCCTCGTCAATCATCACGTTGTTGATCTTCGGGTCCCCGTGGATGGGACGGTGATGGAGTTCGCCGCGTGCAAGAGCTGCTTCAAGAACATCCACGCCCTGGCGGCGCTGCTCTACAAACGCGCAGGCGTCACGCTCGGCAGGGCCCATGCGGCCCGTGGCCGCGGCGATCTCATCGAAGCGTTGGAGGTAGGTCGGTGTGACATGGAAATTTTCCAGGGTGTCAGCCAGCTGATCGGTGGGCAGGTCACTGATCAGGTGGTGGAACATTCCCAGCCCATAACCCACTTCCTGGGCGTGGGCACTGTCCCTGATGACATCACTGGTGGTCGCTGCACCGATGTAGGTGATCGAGCGCCAAAACTCTCCGTTTTGTTCGATCCAGGGGGAGGCTTCCCGACGACAGGGAACCACTCTGGGTACTTCCCAGCGGCGTCCCTTCAGTTGTGGAGGTGGAGAGGCGAGACGGCGCTCCATGTGGTCGCCCAGGGCCTGCAGGTTCTGCATCACCAGGTCGGGACGATCGAAAACGCTCGTGTTCAGCCGCTGCATGACGAAGGCGCCGTCTTGTCCCTCATGGGTCACGAGGAAGGTTTCGTTGACGTTGCCTGAGCCAAGGGAGCGAATGGCTTTGATCCCCTCGCGAGGATGGAAGCGATCGGCGATGGCTTCCAGGGCCTCGGTCATGAACGGTCGCATGGGTCTCAGGCCGCACCTTGCCGCGCTTCCTGCGTTCTGCCCCGTTCAGGTGTGCAGAACAGGAGCCGACTCAGGCTTCGAGCTGGCTTTCGATGACGTCCATCAATTGCAGGTAGGCCGGTGTTCCGGTCTCACCGTTCTCGTCGAGGGCCATCTTTTTGCGCATGGCCTGATTGGCATTGTCCGCAATGACGGCATTCACCACAAGGTCGAGAGCTTTAGGCACCTCCAGGTTTTGCAGAGCCTCGGCATACCGACGGCTGTGGCTAGGTCGTACTGATTCCTGGCAGTAGCTGGAGAGTTCCCGGCTTTCCGTCATCACCCGGTAGGCGGTGTCCTTGACGCCAGCACGCCCGTAAATCGCCATGTACAGCAGATTCACCATGGAAGCGTCGTGGGCTGGGATCGCGTATTTGCGGGCGATTTGAGGCCAATACCGCAGAGATTTCAAACCCTCTAGTCCGCCTTTGCGCAGGCCTGCGGCTTCACACCACTGTTCCAACTCCTCCATGGAATGAGGACAGCGGCCCTGATCGCACATCTCCTGTGCCATCACTTGGCCGGCCTGGAAATTACGGGTTGGGCTACCGGAGACGGGCAGCATCATGCTGCCGCGCACATCAGCCACCATGGCCGTGAGCTGGCTGAAGGTGTGGTCCCGTACCCGCTCGAAGTCGCCGTCGCGCACCAGGGTGGATTCAATTCTTGGTACGGCGTAGCCCAGTTCTGTAAGAGGGAAGGGCTGACGGTGGTACAGCCGTTGACGGTCGGGTCGTGCCATGGACACGGTGGCCGCCTGATCCAGGCACTGGTTCAGAAGCAGGGTTAGGAGCGTTGGCAACACACCTGGGTTGTCCTGATGGAAGCCATAGCCGAAACCGGCAAACACCGACGCCATGTTTTTGGCGGCTTTGATGAACTGCCCCTCCACGTTGTGAACACCAGCGGAGACCTGGATGTTGGGGGACAGTTGATCCATCAGCTGGGCACCCAACATCGCTGTTAAGGCGTTCGGATGGCAGAAGTTGGCTGTGAAGCTGTCGAAGGGATTGCGTAGAGCTCCATGGCGGTGAAAGCCGGAGAAGAAAGCGAGCTCCGGTTGTTGCTCACAGAGCACATAGGCGCTGTTGTTGATCGGGTCATGGCTGAAGGACCCCGCCAGGCAGGCCAGCACCACTTGGTCTCGATTGAGCTCTTGCCGCAAACGACAGGCTTCGTGGAGATCTTCTTCGATGTGATTGCTGTTGGCGCTGAGCACAACCAGGTCGCAGCGCTGGATGAGATCGCTGAGGGTGTTGGCCACAAGCTCACCGCCGCTGCGATGGCAACCCATCTCGAGCACGGTCTCCACGTGCTCGTCGTCCATGTTTTCAATCGTTTCTCTGGGGAAGGCTCCCAGCAGGTCCCGGCCAGGACGAGGGGCTAGTAGCAGACGCCCTTCTGCGTTCTGCATGGCGCAGTTGTATGCCAGCGACGCGGGGTAAAGCCCGACGCTGTAGAACCCCACCTTGCCGTTCGACAGCTCCTGCACGCGCCGTCGTATTGCTCCGGCGTCCAGGCTTTGGTCGAAGAAGGAGTTGCGCATGCTGGCAAGCCTAAGCAGCGTCCCTGGTGGGACTGCTCACAACAGACAGACACGATTTCCTTTCGTGATGCGGAGTTTCGCTATCCCGCAAGCTACGAGCCGATTTACTTGATCGATGCTGATCGCTTCGAAGACCTATGAAGATGTCTGCAATGTGGAAAATTGAATGAGGGAATAAACAGGAGATGAATAGCAGATGAATAGATTAAAGGCCCATGATCTGTCTGTAGTTTTGGTTGGAGCGTGTTTGCTCATTGAGGGACTGGATTTCTGGATAGGCTGAGAGATCTTCGTTGGGATAAAAAATGGGGAGGTAGCCGAGATATGCGTTGACTGCACAATCGGCAGCCGTCCAGCGATCACCCACCAAAAACTTTTTCTTGCTGTAGAGGTCATTCAGTTTCGCCATCAGTCTTGGAAACTCCCGCTCCTTATTGGAGGGAACGAATAAAGCGATCGCGAGTGTGGAGTTGGCGAAAAGAATCCACTGGCTGATGGAGGCGCGTGTTGCCGGGTCTTTGACTTCGTTGGTGTAGTTCTCGGAGAGATACTGAAGAATGGCGCCTGACTCAAACAGCACTAATCCATTGCTGTCGTCTTTAAGGGCAGGTAACTTGCCGAAAGGATTCACCTCTAAATAACTCGGTTCAAGATTTTGACGAGCTGCCAGGTCAACGTTAACGTAATTGTAAGAAATACCTTTTTCTGCCGCGTACCATTTCGGCATCGATACACGGGTCTTGGGGCCGCCGTAGAGATAAAGCGTCATCACTGGTTAGCGATCAAAGCTATGATAGTTCTCATGAAGCTCCCTGACATTTAGATTGTCTGAGAGGGTGGGTTTGTTTCGGGAGTTATGATGGGTTTGCGGGGCAGGATTGTGTTTATAAAGGATTCGATTTTTTGTTCTTACCTGGTACTTCGATGTCTTCAGTAATTTCTCTTGTTGGATTGTTTTTGAATTTCTTTGTTCCCTGATGTTCCTGGAGTCATCGATCGAGAGGTGGTGATGGCGTCTGGGCGGGCGTGTTCGCTCCAAACACGTTGTAATGCGCTCAAGTCATTGTTCACATGCCTGTGTCCAGCCGTGATCTGCTGATGGCGTACCGCTGGCCTGCGGCGGTCGTCTTGTCCAGCCTGGTTTTGGCGGCCACGGCAATAAAGCTGCTCAGTCGGCCTATCCCCATTGCGATTGAGGGTGGATTGCAGGTGGACAAGCTGGTGCTTCCTCCCAGTGTCACCATCCGCGCTGATATGCCTTTACCGGTGGTGGTGCAGGAGCAGGTGACCATCTCCGGAGATGCCCCCCTTGCGATTGAAGGTCCCGTGTCGGTGAAATCGATTGCGGGGGCGGTGACGGTAAATGCCGATGCACGGGTCAGTGGTCTTGACGGCGAGGTGTCCGTCAAGGCGGATCAACCGCTCCCTGTGCGAGCCGATGTGTCTGTCGACAACAAAGTCACCATCGGCGGCAAGGTCGATATTCAGGGCAAGGTGAAGCCGACCTTGCTTCCTGTTCCAGGGCTCTGATCAGCGGTTGCGGGGGGCCTGGCCGTTGCCGACGGTCAGGCCCTGCTCCCAACGGTTGAGCTGTCGCAGTACTAGGCCCGTCACTGCGGCGGTGACCAATCCGACGCTGCTCCAGGCGCTGCCTTGTTCGATGCCCACGAGAGCTGCGGATCCCCAGAGCAACGCCCAGGTCCATGGACGAGCCTTTTGAATGTTCGCCAGAGCTGCAGAGCAGCTGCGGCAATGGATGGTGTGGCTTTGGTACCGATCCATGAGCTCTGTTGTTGTTTGCCTGGGTGGTAGGCGTTGCCCTGCAAAGGGCTCGCCGCCGTTGGCGTTCAACCAGCGATGCAGGGCAACGACGTAGACGTCTGACGTTGTGGGCATAAAAAAGCTGCGCTCCACGGCGGAACTACCGCCGGCCTGCTCCAGTACCCGTTCCTGCCAGTGCAGAAACACCTGATCGTCCTCCAGCACCTTGTGGTTCCCGATGTGCTGCAACCAGCGGGGACGCAATCCGATCAGGAGGCGAGGTAACGCGGATTGGAACTGGAAGGGGAAGCGGGCGAACAGGCGGCACTCGCCGCGTCGGATCGGGACGGCATACACAACGGTGAGGATGCGGCCAAACCCCTTGGCGGTGAGGTCGTGCCACATCAGTTGGGGCGCCCGAAAGCAGGTGGACTGGGCGCCGAGCTTGCCTCGGCGAGGCCCCTCCTCCCAGAACGCTTCGAAGCCATCAGCGTCTTCAAGGGTGACTTTGGCTTCAACGGGGGCAGCGTTGTCCCGCTTGCCCACGGTTTTGTGGTGGGTGAAAGGAACGTGACTGACGTCGAGCACGTTTTCCAGCAGGGTCACCGCATCCATCGGTAGATCTCGGAAGGTGTCTTGCACCGTCCAGCTTTCGGGATTGTCTTCAAGAGCTGGGACCAGGGGGAGCTGACTTGGGTCTGCGGCATCGGGGGCACCCATCCAGACGAACAGCAGTCCCTGCCCCGTCGCTGTCGGCAAGCTGGCGCAGCGGGACCGTCGGTTGTTGGGCTGAGTGTTCTCGAGCGCTTGCGGCACGCGCTGGCACTGGCCGCTGCCATCGAAACTCCAGCCGTGATACGGACATTCAAGGAGCCCTTCGTCGTTGATCCGACCTTCGCTGAGGGGAACCAAACGGTGGGGGCAGACATCGGGGAACACTCGCCAGCGTTCCTTGCTCTTATCCCACCAGATCACCAGATCCCGCTCTAGCAGGGTGAATCGACTCGGCTTTTTAGGGTCGAGGTCCTGCACATAGCTGATGGGCCACCACTGTTCGGTCCAGGTGGGGTGCATGGCAGGAGCATCAAGGCCGCCATGTTCGCTAGCCGGATGGCTTGACCGCGGTGTTTCGCTTGCCATCAGCGCTGCTCCGTGCCTCCGCTACTGGACTTCTCACTCGTTTGGAACTAAGGAGTTGCGCGAAGAAATTGCACTGTTGTGCATTCGTCTGAAGCGACATCTCTGAATCTCCATGCCCCGTCTGACGCCCGACCAGTTCCTGCAAGAGCTCACAGGTGCTGAAGACCTGTTGATCGTGCAGGACCTCGATGGCGTCTGCATGCAACTCGTCAAGGATCCACTGACACGGTGCATGGATCCTGCCTATGTGGAAGCAGTCGCTGCCCTGGATGGCCAATTCGCTGTGTTGACCAATGGTGAACATGAGGGCCGTCGCGGGGTGAACCGTCTCGTGGAACAGGCCCTGGCGGATCCCGATTTACCCAAACGTGAGGGCCGTTATCTGCCGGGTCTGGCGGCTGGAGGGGTGCAGTTGCAGGATCGCTTTGGCGACCTGAGCCATCCCGGCGTCTCGCAGGAGGAAATGACCTTCCTTGCTCAAGCCCCCAGCAGGATGGAAGCCTTGCTGATGGAGCGGCTGCCGGCCCTGCTTCCGCAGCTGCATGGTGACGATCTGGCTCAGGTTGCCAAAGCTGCCGTGTTGGACACCCAGGTCTCACCGACGATCAATCTCAATGGGATTTTTGCTTTTGTCCCCGGTGATGTGACTTGTCAGCAGGCTCTTCAGACGATGCTGTCTGAGCTGATGCATCAGTTGCTTGCCGAAGCTGCAGATCAGGGGTTGGAGGGGTCTTTCTTTTTGCATGTGGCTCCCAACCTGGGCCGCGATGCACAAGGGGATGAACGGATCAAACCCGCTGCTTTCGGGGATGTCGGAACCACCGACATTCAATTCATGCTCACAGGTTCCATCAAGGAGGCTGGCCTTTTGGTGCTGCTCAATCAGCACATCAAGCGCCGTTGGGGTGAATCCCCCTTGGGTGATGCCTTCAATGTGAGAACGGCTCCCCACGCACCCGATGCGCTGTTGGCCTTGGTGAAGGAGCGGATCCCCGCGGAACGGATGCCGTTGTTGGTGGGGGTGGGCGACACCGTTACCTCCACGGCATCAGCTGATGGCGCGGGGTGGCTGCGAGGCGGCAGTGATCGAGGCTTCCTCAACCTGTTGCAGGACCTCGGGGCCTGGTCTGGTCAACCCAACCGCGTTGTTCTCGTCGACAGCAGCCATGGCGAAGTGGATCGGCCCAGCCACGCCGATGGGAGCTTGCAAGGAATCACCGATCCAGAGGATTCCCTGCGGATTGACGTGCTGATGCCCGACGGTCCGGACCAATACATCGCCTGGTTCCGCCAGCTTTCCGCGCGGCGCTCTGCGGACCCTGTGCGCTAAGTCACAACCGTGCTTGACCGGTGTCATCGGGAATCAGCGCTGAATTGAGGAGGGTTGCTTCAGCACCAACCCAGTTCTCATGTTTGCCCAAACCGTCGCTGTTCTCGCTGTCCTCAGCGATTGCCCTTCCGATCGCCGCCTTGTCGATTCATGCGGTGATGGAAGCTCAGATTCCCCACTGCACGATTGATTTGCCGGCTTCAGAACCTATCTGTACGGATGCGGTTACCGGCCTCAAGTTCGACCATCAGTTTCGCCGCAGTGGAATGTTCGCCTCCGCCGGTGAACGCAGCTGATCAAGAGAAGACCCGTTGATTGTGTCGACAAGAACCAACTCCACTTCGATCTGCTGTCTGGAAGAATCGGCGTTATCTGTTAGGTGCCGGTGACTGTCGTTGAGAGGGTTTTCCCGCCACTGAAGCGCGGACTGCTCACAACGTTGCAGGTCAATCTTGGGTACCGCTGCAACCAAAGCTGCGCCCATTGCCATGTGAATGCTGGGCCGACCCGCACCGAGATGATGGCTGCGGATCTTCTGGCGTTGATTCCTCAGATTCTTGAGCGCCATGGGATCGCCTGCCTCGATCTCACGGGGGGAGCACCGGAGCTGCATCCGGGCTTTCGTGATTTGGTGCGGCAGGCACGATCACGCGGAACCGCGGTGATTGACCGCTGCAATCTCACAATCCTGAGTGAACCGGATCAGGAGGACCTGGCTGAATTCCTGGCGGATCAGGGTGTTTGCATCACAGCCTCCTTGCCCTGTTACAGCGCTGAGAATGTCGATCGCCAGAGAGGTGATGGCGTGTTTGAACGCAGCATCAGCGGCCTACGGCAGCTCAATGCTCTGGGCTACGGAACGGGCGATCCCAACCGGCAGCTGGATCTCGTTTACAACCCCCTTGGCCCGGTTTTGCCTCCCCCCCAGCAGGCCTTGGAAGCTGATTACAAGACCGCATTGGCTGGGTTGGGGATCCGGTTTGATCGTCTACTGACGCTGGCCAACATGCCCATCCAACGGTTCGCCAGGCAATTGGAACTCAACAGCGAATTGCAGTCATATCAAGCCCTTCTGGAGGAAGCGCACAACCCCGAAAATCTGGAGTCTGTGATGTGCCGCCAGCTGATCAGTGTGGACTGGCAAGGCCATCTTTATGACTGCGATTTCAACCAGCAGCTTGGACTCCCCTGTTCCGGGGAGCTCCGTCACCTTCGTGATCTGATGCGCCTCTCAACCGTTCCTGCGGATCAGTCGATCCACACGGCTCAGCATTGTTTCGGCTGTACCGCTGGCGCAGGGTCAAGTTGTGGTGGAGCACTTCAGGGCTGATTCTCTCTTCATGGGCATAGTGGGGAGATCTGTGTCGAGGCCATGCCGCTGAATCGCATTTTTTCCTCTGCTGTTGTTCTTCTGATGTCTGCGACGGGAGCCATGGCTGAGGCGCATGGCCAACCCAAACAGGCGATGTTCAGCACCAAAGCTGAAGCCGAAGCGGCTGCCCCGGGATTTGGTTGCAAGGGTGCGCATCAGATGGGTGAGATGTGGATGGTCTGCGACAAGCACGGTGAGGCGGATCACCATGGAGCGCACTGATTCATGAGTGAAGGTGGGCACTGCGGCAGCAAGCCGAAGCGAATTGCGATCGGGGTAGCTCCTCTGGGCACCATCTCCATCGGCATCGTGCCGATGGGGGTCATCTGCATTGGGGTGGTGCCGATGGGGGTGGTCTCGATCGGTGTGGTGGCGATGGGCGTGATCAATGCAGCCATCGTTGGGATGGGATTGGTGGCGGTGGGTGTCAACACCATGGGGGTGATCACCGCAGGCCCGATGAGCATGGGCTTGATTCAGATTCGCTCCACGACCAACCCGCGCTATCTGGCCTATCCAAGTCGAGAGGAGGCGGAGGAGCAGGCACGCAAGTTGGGCTGCAAAGGAGTGCACCGCATGGGCGATCGCTACTGGATGCCTTGTAACGAGCACCCTCAGTAAGGCCGCCACAGGAAGGTCTCCAGGGGGTTCGCTTCACAAAAGCTTCGGAAGACTTCTGTTGCAGGCACCTTCTCAGAGGTCGTTCTGCTGGCTTCAGTGTGAGAAAGAGGGGCGTACCCGATGTCATCGTCTCCACGTGAGCGTCTTCAATCCCTACTCAGTGCCCGATGGCTGGAGATGGGTGAGGTGTCGTTGATGCATCACCGCCAGGTTCAAGTCTTGTTGAACACCTTGAGGCGCGAAAAAGAGCTTGTTTCCGTGCAGCTCATTGACCTCCTTGTGACAGATCTCTACGACAGGGAATTTCGCGCTTAATGATCAGCTGTTAAGTGCTTATCCCTGGCACTTGGGGCAGATCGCGCGCACATTCAGGCTGGATTCAATGAGTTGAAAGCCAACATGTTCTGCGGCAGCAGCCCCTGCTGCAAGAACGGATTCGCTTTCAAATTCTTCTGTCCGTCCGCAGCGGATGCAGACCACATGGTGATGTTGACGATGATCTTCGACGGCTAGCTCGAAGCGTCGTCCACCCTCACTGAGTTCCAGTTCTTGGAGCAATCCCATGTCGGCCAGGAGGCGCAGGGTGCGATACACCGTGGCCAGGGACACCTTCATGTCGAGTGCCGCCAGCTGCTGGTGCACCTCCTCGGCACTGAGGTGGCAACCGGATCCACAGTGTTCAAACAGTTCAAGAACACGTTTGCGCTGCGGGGTGAGTCGACGCCCGTCCTGATGCAGGCCCCGCTGCAAAGTTGTGTCAGTTGAGGCAGGCGCGGAGGACGATGTCACAGCTTCTCCTCGCTTGTTCTCAATAGTAGTCCTTAATGAGAGTGCCGTCTCGCCTCTATTTCATTGTCGTGATCTAATCCCCTCGGTTGCCGAGAAGCAAGACGAATTCTGGTGATAACGTCCGCCAGCGATGTCGTTCTGGTCGATGGAAACCCACGTCCTCACCTTCACGATCACCAAGTCATTTGCTGAATGGGTCGCCACCTATGACGCATCTCTGCCGCTTCAGAAAATCGCTGGTATTACTTCCCTCTACCGGGGAGTCAGCAAGGAGGACCCCACCAAGGTCTGCGCCGTGATGCAAGCCTCTCCCGGTGTGATGGAGCAATTCATTGCCGACAACACCGACATGATCGAGGCTTCAGGGCATGTGATTGAGAGCACCATCAGCCAGGTGTTCGTCGCCAGCTGATGGTTTGGCGTCCTGCGCGGGCCTGGACCAGCCAGAGCCCGGTTGCCGGTTATCGCCATTTCGAGTTGATCACGCAGGGTGGGAGCGGTGATCAGCGCTGGGTGGAATTGGCCGCTGTCCTGAAGCCATCCCATCGGGAACGGGTGCTCTGGAGCGAGCTCAAAGATCCAAATCGCTGGAGCAGCGGCTGGCAGTCCATTCCTGAGGACGATGCGAATTCTCCAACTGAGTGATCCACACCTGGTGGCAGCTGATCAAGGTTTGGTGCGTGGAAGGCTGGCCCTCGCACATGTGGAGCAAGCTCTGCGGGTTGGCTGCGCCATGGACCCCGATCTGGTTCTGGTCACGGGTGATCTTTGCCAGGACGAAAGCTGGGGTGGCTATGTCCGGCTGCGAACAGCCCTGACCAACCACGTGCGCTGCAAGGTTGCTCTGGTGCCCGGTAACCACGATCACCCGCTGTTGCTGGATGCGGTTTTGGGGCGTGCGTGCGTGACAGGCCCCGCTGATTTTGTGGTCAGAGGAGTGCGCTTGGTACTGCTGAACAGCCACAAGGTTTCTTCTGCAGCCGGTCAGCTCGGCTTGGCTCAGCTCCAGTGGCTGGAACGGCGTTTGCAGTGTTCAGAGCGCCGTGATCTGCCCCTTGTGGTTGCTCTTCATCATCCTCCGATCGCCATCGGTGATGACGGCATGGATGCGATCCGGTTGCTTGATCAAGATTCTCTTGAGGCTGTGTTGCGTCCCCATCTCGCTCTGCGGTCGGTTTTGTTTGGCCATATTCATCAGCATTGGCAAGGCCACTGGGCGACGCGTCCTGATGTGTCACTTCTGGGCTGCCCTTCCACGCTTTGCAGTTTCAAGGCAGTGCAGGCTTGTCCCCTCGACCGAGCTGGTGATCCAGGCGGAAGGCTTCTCGACCTGACGTCTGATGGAGATCTTCAGCATCAAGTGCTGCGTTGGTCTGACGTCAGCCCATCCCTTTCTGGGATTCGCGGAAGGCCTTGAGCTTGTCGATGTCTTTTTCTTCGTCGATGGAATAGTCCGTCAGGATCAAGGCCTTGCCAATGGTGCCCAGGGCGTACTCGATCCGGTCGAGATCCCGACGTCCCTCTTGATCCAGCCTCGCTGAGCGAATCACTTCAGGGCGCAACTGATCGGCCAACTGCTCCAACGCCGATGCGATCGCTTTGGCCTGCTCGAGTGGCTCTGTTTGACTCATGAATCCTGAACAGATGCAACCAGTTGACTCTGGCAGCTCTCCTCAGAATCCCTTGGCGGTGGGGCGCTGACTCGAGAGGGAAACGTTGCCAAGGGGCTGCTGCTGGGCGGGCTGTTGCATTGCGGTTGGTGCAGCACCAGGTGCTGCCATGGCATTGAAAGCGAGGGACCAGCGCTCCCCTTCACCACGGAAGGGCATCACCGAATGGGGTTGCCAGGCCGGGAACACATAGAACTCTCCAGGGACGGGCAGCACGTAGTGCGCCATTCCGGTGCGGAACGATTGCAGATGCCAGTCTTCCGGACCGTGGAAGCAGAGTTGGCCATCAAAACTATCGGCATTGATCTGGGGTGGCACCTTTAGAAAGATCACCCCGGAAAAGCTGCCGCCATGGGTGTGGGTGGGGTTGTAATCGCCTGCGGTCTGGCAATTGAGCCAGAGATCAATCATCTGCAAGCGATATCGACCGGGAACCCAGGGGCCGCGACCTTGGGGAGGCTGACGGTCCATCACATGGCGGATCCAGCGATCACAGGCAGGCAGCAGGTGGTTGTTGCTGAGGTCCTGCACGCCGGGTTGGTCCGGCCGCAGTTCGCGTTGCTGACGCAGTTGACCGGCCAGCTTCGCTGATGCATCGGGGCTGGAATCAGGATTGGCGAGAACGCTTTCACTTAGATCAATCAGCAGCTGGAGCAAAGGGTCCGGCAGGGTGCCCCGAAGGATGGAGCGTGGAAACAGATCGAGAACGTCCACCAATGACTGGTCTGCTGCAGGTCATCGTGGCAGCCCCAAAGTGGGTGGACTGTTCATGCCGATCGTGATGCTGCGCCACGCACTCCTGCTGCCTTTGGTGTTTGTGGGCTCCGTTGCTGTGGCGGCTCCTGATCTACTGGGGCAACAGGGGCCCACGACAGCCTTGCTGCAGGGCGGGGCACTGCAGCTCAGTACCCGCCGAACTGCTGAGCGGTTCCCTGACGGCAACCGCATCTGGAAGGTTGAGCTGCATCGAGGCGCTCGGCTCCTGGCCAGTTGGCCAGCAGCCAGTGGTGTTGCCGGGCGCCAAACCGCTGATCGCCGCTGGAGTCCCGGCAATGCTGCCCCCTTACCCGCCGGCGAGTACAGCTTGGGACGCCCCGAACCTTGGGGTAACGATCTTTGGTTTGATCTGACCCCTCGCTTCGACACCACTCGCAGTGCTCTGGGAATCCACCGCTGTTACCCCGGCACAGGGTGCATCTGCATACCAAAGAGGGCTGACATCGATGCACTCGCAAGTTGGGTTAAGGCCTCGGGAATTCGTACGCTGAAGGTGGTGAACTGACTTTTTGCGGCCTGTCATGCACCAGGTGACGCCAGCACCGTTAAGCAAGAATCAAAAATCAACTCTTGACGGGTCAACTCGGTTTTCAGCGAGATTGTTGAGCAATACGGACTGCTTCTTGAAACCAGCAGACGTATTGAATTCATTGTCACAGGGCTTTGGCTCATTTGAACAATGTCGTTGACTCATCGGAACGCCATCGAACATTTCACTGAGAGATCTTCGTAATGGACGCTTGGAGAAGCATCCAAATCGATGATTGATCGTGTCATCGGGCGCTGGTACACCAACTGACTTCTTCGTCGTAGGGGGAGTCGGTCCAGCGTTATCTCACCCTGATGAGTCGTCTTGAAACTTGCTCCCGTCTCATTTGGTCAAAGTCACTGCTTCATCGGAACGGTAATTGCCACTTTTCAAGGTCATCGTTGCTTTGAAGGGCAGCTTGACGGCGCCTCTTCACCCGATGATTCTGGCGAGCCATCGGGCGCTGGAGCAGAACTGACTCTTCTTCATGAGCGATGGAGAGTCAGTCCAGCGTTACCGCATTTGCCTTAGACAGCTTTGAAACGAGACCTGGTTTCATTTGAGTGATGCCAACTTCTCATTTTCATGCAACGCCTGCGTGAGCCGGAGGCAAGATGAAAATTGAAGGTTCTCGCGAGGCACCTTCAATTCGATGACTTATCCGGGTCATCAAGCTGGGGTTACAGCTGACTCTTCTTCATGAGCGACGGAGAGTCAGTCCAGCCAATTTTGTTTTGATTGCAATTTTATTTTCATGGCTAAGAGCAAAGGTGTTCGAATTGTTGTCACTCTTGAATGTACAGAGTGCAGAACAGCTGCAACTTCCGAAAAACGCTCGCCAGGTGTATCCCGTTATACGACCACAAAAAATCGGAGAAATACTCCCGATAGGCTTGAGCTCATGAAATTCTGCCCGCAGCTCAACAGAATGACATTGCATCGTGAAATCAAGTAATAAGAGCAAGAGTTTGTCTGTGCTGGTTTTAGAATCATTGATTTACTCAAAAGCTCTAATGTGAGATAGGAAGATGCATTCTTATGAGCAGTTTTATCTTCCTGCTGTATCTTTACCTAGGTGTCGCTGATGAGCTCCCATGAGCACAATTGGCGATGAGGGGATAGTGGATTCGATTTATGCCAGCGTGACTCTCCTCTCTTGGTTCTAAGTGAGTACCATGGCAATGCTCATTGTCAATGATTTGCGAATTATTGATTGATCGGCTCTTGGGTATTTGAATATTTTTTGCGTATCAATACGATTGGCCATTGGTAGAATTTAAGACGACCCTTGAGCGGCATTCAGGCTAGTTTCTAAGCAACTGCATTCTAGTTATGACAAACATCGAAGCATTTGCTCATATCATTGACTTGGCAAACCGAACCACTGATAAGACTACCTATGACTATTTAATGCAGGAGGCTCAGGAGATCATGAGAGATAAAGAGACAGAAGATATAAGCTATTGTGATTTTGCGGAGTTGGTTAAAGAGCGGCTTGAAAATGAATCGCAAAGGCTAAAGATTGACTAATGTTGACCTAACCAAAAAGGGATTGCGGCAAGGGTGGATATGGTTGGGTGAAGCTACTGGCAGTCACTGAAGCGCATTGTGAGGGAACTGTTGTTGCTTCGGCTTGGCACTGACTCGTCAATCCTGTTCTTGGCAGACCAGCCGGTCAGGCTTCATGTTTAGGCGCTAGCCGAGAATGACTTGTGGATTCCAGGGGAACCAGCCTGAGAACCTACTTGTGGTTTGTCACACCGTTCTCAAGCCTTGCCACGCCACCAGCACTTATTCATGGAAGATCGAGAGAGTTGCTCCCTCAGTCTGGGGTTGCATTGGTCACGTTGTCATTGCTCAAAGGAATCTCGCTGTAGCGGCATTGGAAGCACATCTTTCCAGAGAGCCAGCGAATATTTGTTTGAACAGTTCATTCCAGCCGGAGCTGTTCCTGCAATGGATTCGCTGCTGTCGAATTCATTGTGCGTCGTCTGGCCCTTTTCCCCTCCAGGTTCAAGGGTCAGTCAGGCGTGCACTAAAAACAGTATTAATGTCGGTGCTGATTGGGTTGCTTTTTTGCTCTAATCAATCGCCTGCATGAGTCTTTACCACTCTGGCCCTGCACTCTGATGTCCCGTAAGACAACTCGTCTCACCAACCTTGATGCATCAGTTTTAGAAGCAGAGATGCGTTGTGGAACTGAATGGCCGATTGGTCTTATTGATGCGATTGCACAAGCCCATCAGACCACAGTTCGATGCGTTACTGAGCGGCGTCGAGTGTTGCGTCCCACCGTTTGGCATGATCCCTATAATCCACACTCCACCAGTAATTCGTAATGCTGATGTTTTGCTAGGTCTCAGTAGCAAAAAATAATAGTCAAAATATTGTTCCATTGTTTTGACGCCTCTTTTTGGCTTTGATATGAACGTTGGTGGAATTGCCCATATTCTTCAATCTGGTGGTAAGGATGGCTCGAAGTCATCGCATATGCATTGCCTTCTGGATGGGCATCACTAAAGGTGTCGCTCTTCCTTTCGATCAATTGACTCGATCAACGTTTTAGATTTAACACCCTCTTGATGCCTTAATTACGTGGCTGTGCTGTCAAGTCTTGATAATAGTTAGGTCGCCCTTGGACGGGGTTCGGCAAAAACATAAGTGATTTACTCCTCGTCAATAATTTCGAGGGGTAGATCTCTTTTTTATTCTGTATTTAAAAGACAAGCCATGGGTGGATGAACCATGGCTCGCCTGAGCCTGCAAAACCCCTGCAGGCTCAGGCGAAATCTAAAGACTGTTCTTCTATGCCTGCGCATTCATTTGATACTTCGAATGCTCTCAATTGCTTTTGTGCTTTGTTGTGGATGCCGGTGGGTTTTTGTAGCTAGCACGATTCAGCATGTTCTTGATTGATCCACTGCTTGCTACAATTAGTCTTTCCTGTTGTCTCCATTGATGCGGTCAAGGTTTAATTTGTGCAAATGATTCTTTTTCTGGTTAAATAAGATCTACCCCTAAAAAGTAATGTAAAAATAAGGCGAATTGGATCGGGCCGATTCTTAAGTTGCGAATGCCACATTTTTTTGAAAATGCAGTCTTATGGAAGTTCATCAGTCAGTTATGACTGGTGGGCTGGAAACTCAGGCGTGGCTAAACGCAGCGGCTCTTTTATTGCAGCCCATGCAGCCCATGCAGGCTTGATCATGTTTTGGGCTGGTGCCTTCACCTTGTTTGAGTTGGCCCGTTATGACGGAACACTGCCAATGGGAGAACAAGGGCTGATTTTGATTCCACATCTCGCCGGCCTTGGCTTCGGCGTAGGAGAAGGTGCTGTAATCATTGACCAGCAACCCCTCATCGCGATCGCAGCATTCCATCTGGTTTCATCTGCTGTACTTGGAGCAGCTGGAATCTGGCATACGCTTCGAGCTCCCAAAGACCTTTCAGAAGCTGAGGGCCGCGCCCAAAAGTTTCATTTTGAATGGAGTGATGGCAAAAAGCTCACTTTCATCCTGGGTCATCACCTGATTTTTCTCGGCCTCGGAGTCATCGCCTTCGTTGAATGGGCAAAGCGCCATGGAATTTACGACAGCGCTATCGGAGCTGTTCGACGGGTGGAACCAAACATTGACCTCGGCATGGTGTGGGGTTATCAGGCTAATTTTCTTTCCATCAGCAGTCTTGAGGACGTGATGGGTGGCCATGCTGTTTTGGCCTTCATTCTCACGATTGGTGGTGTTTGGCATATCATCTCCAGCCCTTTCGGTCCCTTCAAAAAGGTCTTGATCTACAACGGCGAGTCAATTTTGTCTTACTCGCTTGCAGGTATAGCTCTGATGGGATTTGTGACCGCCATTTGGTGTGCTCAAAACACAACAATTTATCCCGTTGAGCTGTATGGCGATCCATTGAAATTGAATTTCGCCTTCTCTCCCTACTTCAGCGACGCAACTACTCTTGAAGGTGGTGTCCACTCAGCCCGGGCTTGGCTGGCCAATACGCACTTCTACCTTGCATTCTTCTTCCTGCAGGGGCATTTTTGGCATGCCTTGCGCGGCATGGGCTTTAACTTCAAGCGCGTTTCTGAGGCGCTTGACAACATGGGGAATTCCAAGATCAGTGCCTGATTGATCTGCCGTTTCTGATGTACCCCTCATCTCAGTGAGATGGGGGGATTTTTTTGTTTCGTGATTCGGCCGGAAGTCCGCCTTTTTTGATTCTTTCTGAAACCACACCATCCTTTTCCTGGATTATTTCGTCTTGTCGGTAACCTCTTAGCCGTATTTTTTCAGGCTGCGGTGCAGTTCCCACTTCGTTGTCATGAGACCTATGGGCCGTCTCGCGTCAAACATCTCAAGGGCTACAAGAGTATTGCAAGGGCTTGTCGAGCTCCTGAACGGCCTATTTTGTATTGGATGGATTCTCTAAATGAAGACTTTTGTCTTTGTATGTGTCGACAAAAAGTCGACCTATCGTCTGCGATTTTGTTCTTTGTGTCTCGTTTTGGTTGCTTCAAGCCTTTGATCGCTGCTTTCAGTGATGCCTGCCAGGCGCTGTGATTCACCTTGGTTTTGGCTTGTGTCAAGCCTCTTCGTCTCTTAAGAAATTCGGTGGTGTATCGGTAGACACGGATTTGTCCGTCAACGTAATTCCGTGGTCGAATCGCTCCGGTGGTGCATCGCCGTCGACCACACAACATTCATCGTCGACGCGCAGATTGCAGCGGACGGATCAGATGCCATCTGATGACTGGGTGGTCTGTAGCACCGACGTTCCCTCGGCAGAGCACTACAACGGAGTCAATCCAGCACCTTGACCGGTTTCATGGACGTCAGCCTCTGGATGATTGTCGGTTTCCTCCTGGCGGCGTACTCCGTCGTCGCGAACGACTCTCTTCAGACCCTCGGCACCTACATCTCGTCCAACAAAAAACGCACGCCAAAGCCGGTGCAGATGCTTTTCATCTGCTCGGTAACGAGCGTGGTGTTGATGTTGGGCTGGGTTCTGTCCAATGGTGATCCCGCCTGGGGAAGGCTCAGTGTTCCTGGTAAAGAGTTCCCTTTACCTGAACCTTTTACCTGGGTTTATGTCCTTCCCCCGCTCGCTGTTCTGGCGTTAACCCAATGGGGGGCGCCGGTGAGCACCTCGTTCTTGGTGTTGTCCTCGTTCCAGCCGGCCAACATCGGCAAGCTGCTGAACAGTTCTCTAACGGGCTACGTCCTCGCCCTCGCCGTGGGCCTCGCCGCCTATGGCCTGGGCATGTGGTTGCTGGAGCGCTGGGTGTTCTGCTGCTCTGAGGAGGGTAAGGATCCCAGCAAAATCTGGTACCTACTGCAGTGGTGCTCCACCGGTTTCCTTTGGAGCATGTGGTTGGTGCAGGACTTGGCCAATATCTTCGTGTTCCTGCCCCGTCAGCTTGGGTTCTTCCCCATGCTGATCTGCACGCTGGTGCTCTGCGTGGGCCTATGTGTTCTGGTAGCCACCGGGGGTGGTCCTATACAGGCTGTGCTCCGCTCCAAGACCAATACGTCCGATCTTCGGTCGGCCACGGTGATCGACTTCTTTTTTGGCCTTTGTCTGCTCTATAAGGCGTTTCTTTCGACGTTCCCTTTGAGCACCACCTGGGTGTTTTTGGGGCTGCTCGGCGGTCGAGAGATTGCCCTGAGGATCAAGGAAAGGGAATTCGAGTACGTGTTCACCAACCAGGAAAGCGGCACGCTCGCCAAGATCATTGGTAGTGATCTTTGGAAAGCCGCCATCGGCGTGGTGGTGAGTCTGGTGATTGCCCTCAGCATCCAGCCTCTCGCTCAGTTCACTGCAGGTTGACCGCTTGATCTCATGGCAGCTCCCCGATCCACGTCCAGAGATTCTGGTGGTCGCTTTCAGGCCAGCAAGGAACCCAAGGCCAAGCCGGTGCAGGTTTGGTTGAAGCCTGATGTCCTGCAACGGCTCGACACCTACTGCGCCTTTTACGGCGTCGGTCGTGGTCGGGCCATTGGCCACCTCCTGCAGGGTGCTCTGCCTGACCCCAACTGGTTGCCCCCGGTGATTGATTTGCTGGAGGGAGCTGAGCCTGTTGCTGCAGGTGGCAACGAGCCTGATCATTCACAACATGAACAGGGGCAGGCGTTGACGCCGATGCCTTGTTTTCATGTGGGTGATCGTGTGTGCAACAAGGCCAGCGGCCGTTGCGGTGTGATTGCTGATGAGCCCCTTCTTTGGGTCGAGCCGGGGCCATCTTCCACCGGAATGCGCGGTGAAGGCCATTGGAGTTACGCCGTGGCCTGGGACGGTCAGCTGGGATTAACGATCCGTTATGCGGAGTATTTGCTTGTCCCAGAGGGTGTGGCCTGAGTCGCCTGATCCTGTGGTCAGCCGATGAATCCATGGCTATGGCAGAGAGGGATGAGGCCCTGCATGGGACGTTGTGTTCTCCTATCGCTTTTGCTCCCCTGGTTGATGGGAGGGTCGGTGCTTGCCAAGCCTGAGCCGCAGCTCAGTGCCAGACAGACCATCCTCGAGGCGAACCGCCATCTGATCGCCGATGGTTGGCGTCCTGCCCCTGAACAAATGCCAACGCCGGAAGAGCGGCGCTGGTCGTCGGTTGCACTCAAAAGTCTCTCTGCTTGTTCCGGCACAGGCGTCGGCTTCTGCCGTTTTGATTACCGACGTGATCTGCAGCGGTTGTCGGTGGTGACAGTACCCAGTAAACCGGGCCGCCCTTCTGTTGGTCGCGTCGATCGTTGGTGGTGATTAGGGGTTGAGCGATTGCTCCTGCCAGTGCGTTGTCGCGCTCCAACGCGTGCGTTCATGGGGATGAGGCCCCAGGTGGAGCCGCTCGACGGTCTCTATCTGCAACTGCAGCACCACGAAATGGTTTGGTAGCGGTGACGTTTCACTGAGTTGCTCGGGGAAAGTTGCTGAGGGATCCAGTGGATCGGCCGGTGTGGGCCAGCCCCAGACAGCACGTCCGGTATTGGAGAGCTGTTGCCAGCGCTGCCGACAGAGTTCAGCTTGTTCGGCCGGTGTGATCAGCTGCACCATGCCGCGAAGCCTGAACTGCTGGCGGGCTTTGGGGAACAGCCAGCACAGTTCTGCAGCCCCATCGCCAGAGAGTTCCTTCACCTTCTCGCTGCGTTGATCAGTGAATAGTTCCAGCTGGTCCACACCGGACCAGCCTCGGAACACCAACGTCCGCACCCGGGGCGTTCGATCGCGCCCGTTCGTGGCCAGTTGCACCCAGCGGGCGCTAATGGAGCGCCCCTCCCGCTGCAAGGCAGCGCGAAGCAGAGGTCTCCAGGGGGGCAAGGCCTCAGTCATGGCAGATCGAACAAGCGAGCTTGCTCGGCAGCGGCACGCACAACGATGGCGTGGCGCTGCACCAGCGGGGTGAGGGCGTCATAACCACCACCGATCACGGTCGCGGTTGGAATCCTGCGGCGCAGACAGGCATCGAGCACGAGTCGATCCCGCATCATCAGTCCCGCATCGCTGAGTGCAAGTCGGCCGAGTCGATCATCGCGATGGGGATCGACGCCGGCGTTGAAGAGAACCAGTTCCGGCGCGATGTTGTCCAAGGCGTCTGGCAATCGATCGGCAATGGCGGCGAGATAGTCGTCATCGCTGGTGTGATCGGCGAGGGCAATGTCGATATCCCCCTGCACTTTGCGCAAGGGGAAATTGCTGCCGGCGTGCACCGAGAGGGTGGTCACCCTGGGGTCGTGTTGAAAACAGGCTGCTGAACCATCGCCCTGGTGCACGTCGAGATCAATGATCAGAATCCGCTGCACCTCCCCTGTTGTCAGCAACACCCGTGCGGCGACAGCACAGTCGTTAAAAATGCAGAATCCGCTCCCGAAGTCGGGGTGGGCATGGTGGGTGCCGCCAGCGAGATGACAAGCCAGGCCTCGCTGTAGAGCCAGGCGTGCCGTTAACAAGGTGCCTCCCACGGCGAGCCAGGTGCGCTGCACCAACGGGCGTGTGGCAGGGAGCCCAATGCGGCGTTGCGCCGGATGGGGCAGGCGGTCGCGGCTGAAGGCTTCGTGATAACCGCGGGGATGCACATGTTCCAGATCCTTGCGGGCGATGCTCAAGGGCCGATGGACCTGGTTGGCCTGGATCACCCCCTGCTCCAGCAGAAGTTGATGCAGCAGCCGGAACTTCGCCATCGGAAAGCGATGGGTGCTCGGCAGCGGAGCGGAGTAGCGAGGGTGGTAGACAACCGAAAGCGTCAAGGGGTTGTTCTCACCCAAGAGGTCTCAGGCCCATTCAAGGATTATGCAGGCTGCTGGTTCAGCAACCAGTCGTTGAAGCCACTGGTGTTGAGCTCGCTGATGCAGCTCTGTATTTTGCGCAGATGACTCTGTTTGATCTGGGTGAGCCGTTGGCCCTCTTCGGATGATGCTCCGACGCGGATTCGCTGTTGGTTGAGCAGGTCCATTTCGCGATCCAGATGCTCCATCAGGTTGAGCAGTGCGTATCCCTGCTTGACCTCTTGCGCGCTCAGCTGCTTTGCGAAGTAACCCATGCAGCACCCCTTAAGGATCGCTTAATTATTTCACGATGAGACTCGCCGGTCTCTTCCATGGGCTCAATAAAAAGGCCACCGGATTGAACGGAAGCCTTTGGTCCGCGTGTGAGGGGTGTCTCGCCCCCGAGCTGAGTGTGGTCTCAGCGAGCGGATTAAGGATGACCAGGCTGTGCCGAGGGAGTGTCCAAGTGTGACTCCCTCGGCATGGAGTGGGTTGAGCTGAAGTGCAAATCCGGGATTTCAAGTTTCTGCTGGGGCCAGATCAGGCTGGTCCCTGTGCTGGAGCTGATCCGTAAAACCCCATAGACAACTTCGCTTCCGAGATCGATGCGTGCATTGCAGCTGCAGGTTGTGATCCCGTCTTGGTGGCTCATCCGCCAGCGCCCCAGGCGCCTTGCTTGCAGCATGAGATCGGGTTCAAGCTTCAGTTCAAGGCTGTTGTCGTCGAGCTTGACGCTACAGACAGCTTCTCTGGTGCCATTCCTGCAAACCGTCTGTTCAAGCTCAGTGCCCTTGGCTGCCTCTGGTGCGATGGCACATGCGGCGATAAGTGCTGCGAACAGCATTGGGATCGATCGCTGAAGCTGAATCACTTGCGGTCAGTTCGGGACAAGCTTGTCGGTAGAGACACACCGGGCCCAGCCGGTTGATGGCAGCTCGGGGTTGTCACGGTCAGCAATTTTGTAGATCAGCTTGAACTGGCAGAAGCCAGCGGCGTCTTTCTTCGGTGGAACATGAACACGTACTTCCGGCAGCTGCAGCAGAAGCTCTTGCTTGGCTTGAGGTTTGGAATAAAACGACGTGCCGGGTTTGACAGTGAAAACAGCTGCTTGCCCTGCAGGGAGAAGCGTGTAAAGCAGGAATCCAGCCGTCAGAAATCCGCGCATTCGGCTGAAGTGGGTGCGGCAAAGCTAAGAAGCGTCGGTTCCACCGTCAACGTCAGGCCTGACTCTCCGATCAGCTCTCGTAGATCGAAGTGGTTATGGTTTGATGGATTTGATGCATGGACATGGGTGACTACGCAACAGCGATCTGGGTCACCATCGGCTTAACAGTCATCATCACAGTTCCTGTCGTTTGGCAATTTCTTCAGCCAAACGACGATGATTTTGGAGACCTCACGCGTAGAAAGTGAGCCAACACGAAGCCGTCACCATCCGTTGCTGGCAATTGACGGGTGAAACAGCCCTTGAAGACATGGTTCTCGGTGTCGACGAACGTGCTGTTCGCGATGGCGTCAATGTTTTGTCCTCCGAAGATTTTGATGCCTGTTTGGCGATCGTCTTATGTCGAATGGGGCTGAATTTCTACGCACACCTTTCGCAGGTGGTGGGGCATTACAAGGGGGACCCCAATGGGATCTGGGACCGCAGTCGAGGCGGCGGTGCTCCCGAAGGCACGGCCTATGAAATCAGGCCGATCACTCGTATTCATCGGGTTCCGGATGCTTTGATCGGTCCCGATTGCTCCGATGGAGTTGGGGTCGCCCATCGAGTTGCGGTGATGCACTATCTGCTCGACATGGGCTGACCTCTACAGCGGATGGATTTGATTTGGCCATCAATGCAGGAATTGTGATCGAACAGTGTCGCTTTCTTGTGCCAATCATCGCCGTTAAGATTGCTTCTGATTGAGACAGGGATAGATCACATGCGACCCGTTGAAAATGCTTCTGAATATCCTCGTCCCCCCTTGGTTGAGCTGGTGTCGGGTTCTGTCGAAATTTGGATTTTGGGAGAGTTGATTGCACAAGATCAGCGCTATGTGCGTGTCTGTGAGACATTCCACCCTCCTACGATTTATCTTCATCCTTCGGCTTTTAAACCTGGCACGCTCCACCCTTCAACGGGGCGGCCGTCGTTTTGCGAATGGAAAGGAGTTGCTTCCTACTGGGATGTAAGCGCTGATGATGGAACCAGTCGTCGCGTTCGTGCGGGGTGGAGCTATCCCGATCCAACCCAATCGTTTGCTCTCTTAGCCGGATGGATCAGCATTTATCCAAGAAGTGTTGATGGTTGCAGGTTGGAAGGGGAAACGGTTTTGGCTCAGCCAGGTTTGTTTTACGGAGGCTGGATCACACCTTGGACACGTGGTCCGTTTAAGGGGGATCCCAACCATCCGGAACTGATATGAAGAGGACGTGTTCAGTTCGATGGAGCCATGGGATTGGGATCTGTATCCAACATGAATTGGTTGCTGAAGGTGTTCATCAGAATCTCCCAAAAACCAGGTCGGCGAGCGAGTTCATGGCTTGCCTCTTGGATGGCTAAGTCTTTTTGAAGCTCCGTAAGATCAAGACTCTGAGTTAATTGATCGAATGCTTTGCGTTCTGCCGAGTTAACAGCAAACCCGTAGTCCTCTCGGCTGCAGCCAATCACCATATAAGCGAGCTTCGCGGCCAGAGGGCGGTCGGCAATTGCAATCTCCTGGGCGAGTTGCTTCAGATCCATCGGGTTTTCAAAAGCCTGATCCCAGCTATCGAACTCTGACTTCTTGAAGTATTGCTTGCTCAATCTCTCCAACATCACAAGCTCTTCTGGTGCAAGGACACCATCGGCACTTGCCATCAGCACCAAGATGCGAAGCAATGCACCTGAAGAACGAAGATCCACAGTCGGTTGTGCTCAGCTTTTCAGATTCATCTTGCAGGAGCTGTCATGTATCGAACATGCCCCTGTATGACCTTGACATCTGATTGGACGTCTAAGAGCTGGGGCGGTGAAACGGAGCTGCTGATGACTCGAGCTTGGCGTGAGCCTTGTCAGCCTTCTTCAGGATCTTTTGGGCTTCGTCGCGGGTCTTGCACTCTTCAGCAGCGAGCTGGAGGGACTCGAGACGTAGGTGAGCAGTGCTTGTCTTCATCGCTTCATAACCAATTCATAACCTTCTATCGCAAAACGTCCATAACTTCAAGAGTCATTGCAACAAAAGGGTTTAAGGGCGACTTTTGCATGACTTCTCTTGTAGTGGCGATGCGACGAGTTGCAGTCCCCATCGAAGGTTTTTGGGGATTGCCTGCAGATGTCGATGGAGTGGGGGCCTGGGAGTCACTGCTGAGGTGTCTAATAAGCCCCCGAGGCAATCAGTTGCAGCCGAAAACCCCGAAGGTGATCTGACTGATAATCCCGTGTCCCGTCAGGGCCTCCGTCAGGACGCCCACAACAAAGCCAATCATTGCGGTGCGGCCATTGAGTAGTTCGGCTCGCTCAAAGCGCTCGTTGCGGATTTGTGCAGCGGCAGCGTTTTGGAACCAGTCGTCATTGGGGGTGGAAGAAGCCATAACCGTTCTGTAGATTTCGAAATGTTAAGCCCTGCGTAACGGTTTGTAAAGCACGGGCTGAAGAGCTGTCTCCCTAAGGAGCGTCACCGACTGCTGGCAAAGGGATTGGTTTGGATGCAGGCCGGAGGCATGTCATCTCCCCCAGCCATGTCAGCCTCGCGAAACCGAGCCCAGAGGCGCTTTTCGTCCCTCCGGATCGATCAGGAATTGCGGTGGTGGCCGGCGCGGATGTCCTGTTGCTTGACGAGTTCAGCCCCGAGTCCCTGGCAACCTTGGTTCCCATGCTTTGTCCTCAGGCAGAGGCGCGCCCTGCTCGGGCCTCCATCGTGCTGGCAGCATCTGGGGTCACCCCTGCCGACTTGAAGCTCAACGCCAAAACTGGGGTGGATCTGAACATGCGCTTTGCGCTGAGCCAGGTCGCGACGGCGGAGCCGGTCATGGTTCAAGGCGCACCAACTGCAGGGCATCTGTGCAGCCTCGATGCCCCTGGTCGTAGATGCTTGGGACGAAACAGCCTCGCCAGCCGGCCGGCAGCTCGGCCAGCAGAGCCTCTGCATAGGGATGGCGGCGGGCGTTGAGGGCGATGGTGTGGGCTGGATAAAGCCGAACCTGTCGGCGACTGACACGGCACAGTTCCGCCAGAGCAAGGCGATGCCAGGTCAGATCCAGCCCCTGACCAGCCATCAGCCCCCCATCGGCCAGGGGTGCATAGGAGAACAGCAGGTGACCGCAGAGCACCAGATCAAAGCTCTGATCCTTGAAGGGCAGATCGGGCAAGGCCGCACTCAGATAGCGATCTGGATGGGCCCGGTGGTCGTCGAGAAATTCTTTTAGGGCGACTAGGTGCTCCTGTCGACAGGCCTCAAGATCAAAGTCGCTGCGCAGTGTGGGGCTGGTGGCCTGTATGGCCATGGTCTGCTCCAGATCCGCCAGGGCGCGGCGCTCGAGGTCCGCCCGGGGGAGCGCATAGACAGGATCGATGGCCGTGACGTCGCAGCCTTCGGCGCGCAGGTGGGCCGCCAGGGTCCCCGGACCTCCAGGGCAGTCGAGAACTGTGGAGCCCCGCCAGCGGTCGAGTTCAGCCGCGAGACCGAACATCTGCATGGCCTGCTCCCCAAGTCTCCCGTAGAAAACGACACGATCTAATTTCATGAGGGAGAAATCTTCGTGAGAGGCCCAGTCCACGAACATCAGCCATGGATCCTTCGTTCAAGTTTATCGATGTAAAATGACAAGCCAGGGTAATTGTTGAGGCCGAGACAACGAGGGCTTGCAGACTGCATTTTTCACAACAAGAATGAAAATTGGTCTGTCTCAAGTTGCGATGTTATTTGTGTAATGTCTCCACGCCGCTCTTGTTAGATGACAGTATTTCTAGTTCATGCAGAGAGATGTTTTTGCAAGCTATGGTGCCAATTAATGCTTGCCGGGTTTATGTCTTTCAAGCATATTGGTTAAAAAGACAACACAACGCCAATTAAAAGTCCGCAGGTATTGGCTAGA
The DNA here is from genome assembly GCF_020514255.1 of Synechococcus sp. MU1611. Taxonomy (NCBI): domain Bacteria; kingdom Bacillati; phylum Cyanobacteriota; class Cyanophyceae; order Synechococcales; family Synechococcaceae; genus Synechococcus; species Synechococcus sp. MU1611. The sequence goes on from NZ_VTLC01000001.1 coordinate 289,669, forward strand.
AAATCCATGCATTCTCTTTGGCGATTCACACGGGGCTGGATCAGTTCGATGAAGCCGCTGTAGAGCGCAAAGCCGAGGATGATGAGCCTCGTCTGGGCTGGCGCCGTGCGGTTGGAAAGGCCAGCGCTGCGTAGGCAACGAAATGATGGGTTTTGTCGGAACCTGGACCTTCAGGAAGCGTGTTGAGGGGATGTAACGACAACGCTGTGATGCACACAAGCAGGGTTGAGCTCAGGTCGAGCCAGTGGCGTTGAATGAATTGCGTCACTGTCTTCCTCTGTGCATTGGCCTGAGGCCAGATCATTCGCGCTTAAGCGAAGCGTCTGTGACGTTCTTCCCGCTTCTTCTGTTGTTGGGATCCGATGGCCAAGTGGTGAAGTTCCTCTGCATTCAAGGGACGCAATGCAGAGATGAGTGCGTCATCAGTCCAGTAGTCAGGACTGTCGAGAAGTCCTAAGTGCAATGGGCAGGACGGGCCAGCAATCATGGCTGCTCCCTTAAGAATGTCTTCATCATGGCGCAGCATGATTCCATCGCTGGGTTGACGCTCTCCACCAGATCTAGTGTCTGGCCAATCACTAGCTTGTCGCCGCGACAAGCATGGTCGATGTGGGTGAGGATGCCTAACTACCGCTAGCACTAGATGCAGTGCTGCCCTTGCCTGATGGAGCTTCGTTACGCATATTCATTTGAGTCTTAAGTGACTGTTGTCGTCCACTACATCTGGGGGGTAATGGGTATTATTTTTCTATTGCATCAAAATCTGGTGCAGATTGCCGGGTGATGGGGATTGCTACGGCTCTTGAAACCGCTCCTGCGATGGGGCGGTTTTTTTGTCTGCACCGAACGATTTATAACCTCGGTCTCCCTTCGAGCAAGCCTGTTGCAGCCGGATGCGGTCAGCTGTTGATCTGCACCTGCAACCCTTGCTTTGGCAAGCCATGGTTCGCACTCAAGGAGCTTGTGGAGCCTGATCAGGCTTGGGTTGTTTGTTGGCTCCGATTAAGGCCGCTTGCAGTGGTGACGGCCTTTCTCTTGGCGCCAGGCTTGTCAGCACCATGCCAAAGCCGGCGAGTCGGATTGAATGCAACAACGCTGCGGAGAAAAGGACCGATCGGGTGGCGCCATTGGAGTGAGGTACTCCCATCGCCACTGTGTTGATGAATTGATCCGGAGACTGGATGACGCCATCGATTACGAAAGAGGAGCAACTTCATGAAAGCGTCAAAGAACTCAGCACATCTCGAAATCAAGATCGATCTCTCAGTGCAGAGATTAATGGGTCTTGCATCTTTATTTTTACAGCTTAATAGTGATTTTTAGTGACACGGATGCATCGGGTGAAGTGTTGATATGGCTTAATCAGTCAGGCCGATGGCGTGGAGCATCACCAAGCAGAATATATGTTCTTAATAAGCCCAATCCAAAAGCGAGGTATAGGCAAAATTCTGCCCACTCTTGATCGATATTAATTACGAAATCAGTCCCCGATTCCGTAGCTACGAAATAAGATAGTAATGCGGCGCAGAAGAATAACGGCCAGAAATATCTCGGCATAAAGAATGCTGTGGGCAAAGTTGCCCCACCGCTAAGAAGTCTTGATCGGATTAAGCCAACAGAAGGTCGCCATAGCACCAAAATCAGGATCAAGGCTGAAAACAAGAAAAGATTGAGATCGAGATGGTTCTGGAAGAACTTTAGGTTGTGAAATGTGGTTTGATTCTGAGCATTAACAGCTGAAATATTCTCTGGTGTTTTCCATCCAAATAATACTTGACCCCAAGCAATCTCCTCTAGGCCAACGAAGAACATGCCAAAAGAAATGATGGCGTAAATGACAGCGTGCAAGCGCATGAATAGACGTCTCCATAGATCCCTGGAAATCAGCCAAGAAACCCACGCCGAAGTAAACAAGATCAGGGCTTGCAAATACTCAAGAATTCCTCCCTCACCCAGCAGGCGCTTGTAACGCAAGACATCCTGAACGGAAAACTTGAGCAGAACCAGGCAGCCCATGATCAAGCACGCAAGGGCAAGCATGAGTAGTGAACGTCGAGCTCGAGCTGAAGGGCTGAATTCCGAAAGCAAGGACGTTGAAAAAGCTGAGTTGCGGACAATGCTTCCTGAGATAACCAACACCAACCCAACGGCTCCAAGCAGCAGCTCGGGCCAGGGAGAAACATTGAGCCAAAAAGCGCTAAAAAATTTATAAAGTGAAACCCCCAGAACAACGACTCCAAAAAACACAAAGGCTTGGCCACATATCTTCTGCACAGTCTTTTGCCTCACCAAGCTCTCCGATTGACCATCTCCAGAGGATTGCTGAGCCTCAGGACTCGGCTTCAGGGAGCGATTCATGCGGCAGTGCTCTGCTGTTTAACAGGAGGTTATGACGCGACGCCTTTCATTGGTGCAGGCCGATGAAGAGTGGGTGATCATGCAGCTGCTGCTTGCATGGTGCAACCCATGCTGAAGCCCCGCCATTGCTCAGCCTGGGCTGAGCCTCTCGTTCATCGTGGAGCGGTTGTTCCGATGTAACGCCGCACTGGCTTTCGAAGTCGATCGAGCCATTCGATCGTTGAATTTCATCCGACCTGTGCGCTGGTTTGTTCTGAGGAAATCCCTCACATGGTGCGTCAAGACTCAACCAGCAATCCTGGCTTGACGAATCGATTCAATGTCGAATCCCATCACCTTGGTTAAATAAAAATAGGCGCCCCAAGCGACGATATTGAGAGCAAGGGCCCAGATGAATAGCGTTCGTCTGGCTTGCGATGTCTCTTCTTTCATGGATTATTGCCGGTTCAGCAGACACCAAGCTCCGTAGATGGCCAGCCCAAGCAGAATCCACGGGAAAATCGTCCGCAAAAGCGTTAAACCGATCAAGACAACCACAAGCGTGATCGCGGATCGTTTGACCATTGCTTTGCTGCTGTCAGTCATGTACTGCCAGCGGGGAATCAAGGCCATAACGACAAGAGTGTTGACTTGCGTTCTAGGGGACTTGGGCTGAAAGCGCCAACTCCCCTAGAGCTTTTAGACCTCCATGGCATTTCGGCCGAGATCCTGCTATTGAATCGGGAGCTCTTGGCGCGGGGGCGCTCTGAGTTCTTCCAGTGGGATCACTTGAATATCCGAAGTGGCCTCTTCATCCACTTCGCATCCATGGTTTTGGCAGGTTCAGCAGTCGTATTCGAGGGTTGATTTCTGCTGTCTCTTAATTGCATTTGTTTCCCTCATCTGCGATTCGTCGTAGGCAAATTCGCCGTAAATTGTTGACTCTGAAAAGCTTTTTTTCAGACGTAGAGCGGCGATGCGCTGACCAAGAAGATCGAATGACCATTTGGCTGCGGAAAGAACCTTGCCCATGACAACTCTTTTCAACTCTTCTCTGGTGATAGCGCATTGCTACTGCCTGAACATTGGTGCATATACTTATTGCAGGCCGGGCCAATACGCGATTTTGGTTAAGTCACCTGATCGTTGTTGAGGATTCAAGCCTCGGTTGCTCCATCGGCCTCTTGCTTCAAGGCATGTCGGCGACGTTTCGCTTCACAGTTCCGGCACTCTTTGCTGTCCAAGCCAAAGAAATTCGGGATTTTGATGTCACTGCAGCTTGTGCACTGACGTCCCTCTGCAGGGGGAGCTTCAAAGGCCATGGTTGTTGCATCACGCACCCAACACTTAGCAACTGAAACGCAGCTGTAGCAGCCCGCAGTGTCTGAGCTCAGTTGCAGAGAATCAGTTCGAGGAGTTTTGCTGCCAGCCTCCGTTGGCCTGAGGGGAGACAACATCGGAGATCCTTCTTCTATCTACGACAAGTCGGACACTCACAGTCGTCGTCCCATTGCTGTCGCTGACGGTATCGACCGAAATAAAAATGACCGACCTGTTTGTCACCAGAGTTTTAACCCCAGCTTGAGCACCCATGGGCTAGTAACGGCCTCTTTTGAAGCACTGCACTGAGCGGTCATCCCATCCGAGGAGCGGGATGCCTTGCCAAAACACCCCATGCGAGTCATCGTCCGCGCTGTCTTCAGATTGGTTTTGGCTGGCTCTTCCTTGTTTTGAAACGATCAGCAAATGGATTGGGTCTCCATGTTTCTCTCTGCGCAGTTGCCCTAAGGCTGCTCAGATCGTCCTCTTTTACGTTGCACTGAGGGCAGTCGACTCTCACGCTCGAGTGCATGTGACCACAGTGAGCACAACAAATGAGTGACATCCTTGTCTTTGCTGATGAACCACGTTGATCGTTCAGATCATGGAATGCATCGGTGTTTGTCCCTATGCATACCTATAGCCCTGTTCCCTAGGTCATGGCCATCGAGGTAAGAGCATCAGATGTGAGTGATCAGGATTGATCAAAGATCTTTTGCAGGATGTTTCTTTCATTCTGGAGTGAATTAGCTCGCATCGGCTTGCCCAGGGGTCTTGGCTGTCGAGGGCGATTCAAAAAGACCTTGCTGAGCCACCACAGCTGAAGACCGACAAAAGCAAGAGTGAGCAGTGCCAGTTCTGTTGCTCCCTGCATCAGTAGTGCTTGCTGCGGTTCTCAATCGCATCTGCTTTAAAGCATTCCAGCTCTTCAGGTGTGTGCAATGGAGGCTTTTCCCGTTTGCCTACCAATCGCTGAAGCAGTCGCTGCAGTCGTTTCATTTTCCTATTTTGGTCAATCACACTCAGTTCTGCTCAGGCCATAACGGTGAAGGGTGAGCCTATCGATGTCCGCCCCGAGAGTTTAACGCCATCGATGATGAATTCATGCAGGCTGAGAGACATCCAATCCTCTCTGAGCGTCCCTTATGATAAGCAGGTTTAAAAGTAGCTGATTCCAATGACGTTCCAGGAGCTTGTTGCCAGTTTTAATCAACAACAAACAACATGGGAAGAGCTCTGCCTGGAAATCAGGTGCGAAAGCTGCTTCGCTTCGGTTTTTGATGAAGTCACCGAACAAATGGGCTCCGCAAGCCATGCGCTTGTTCTCCTTGCAGATGAATTCCCGAATCATTTCAAGAGTTATGCGAAGGAGAGAGGCCTTGATCAACCTTGATAAATTCTTTCCTGATCATCTGTTTGAAGACTAGCTCTTGATTGATGTAGATGGCAATTCTCTTTTATGGATTCTCAGAGTTGAACTCAAGCTTCTTAAACGTTTTGCTGGCTTCAACGCTAATCAGGCTGAATGAAGTCTGTCCACTAACCTTCGGGTTTAAATCGCCATGTAATTGAACAATTTGATTAAAATGCTTGTATCCACCTCTGGAGCTTTAAGGCTCAAAAACATAATTCTTTTTCTATGTAGTTATTGTCAGGATACCAGAGTTGAACTGCTGCATTGTGCATGATTACTTTCGTGGCTGTGAGTTTCCTTTCGTCCAGGTACAGGTGCCCATCACGCTCTGCTGAGCGAGCGTGCTGATGGGCATCATCGATAAAAATATAGAAACGACAACTAATCAGAACGAAGAGGCTCTGAAGTGGTTTTTTCTCAAGCCAAGAAGAGCAATTCATCTTTATTGTTGCAATACATTTAAATTGTTCCGATCCTTTGCTGGTCTAGGCCTTGCAACCGATGATGTCGCTTTGAGCAAGTGCTTTAGATGGAGCCACTGACTCCATTTTTGTTGATCCTTATCGCTTCTACCCGCGAGGCCATCGAGTGCTCCATTGAGGTGCACCTGAATATCTCTACTCATGGGCGGCTCAAGCGGAAGCCATAACTGATCTGATGGCTTCACTCAAGGCCGAATCACCTTGTCTTGGACGACTGGAGTTGCTAGAGCTCAACCAAGCAACCATCCGTCCATGAATAAAGCACTCTTCGCGCTGCTGCCTTTGGCACTTGCTTCAGCCATGCCTGCTGCAATGGCTCAAAAGGAGATCCCCAAAGCTCCGGGACATGACCAGTGCCCGCTTGGTTACGTCAATACCCTTGGTACGACATGTGTGTCGCCCATCTATTACGAGGTGGCCCCTACTGCCGGCGAAGCTTGCCCGTCAGGATGGATGAATATTGGCGCTGGCTACTGCAAGAAGAAAAAGGGGCCTCTCGGCATCCTCTGAGCTCTTAAGCGGGGCTCAGTTTCGAGGGACCTCCCCATTCCTCAGCTGAGCTCAGGAGGTCAAGGTTCGCTGCTCCATCGCGATCTTCAGATCCTGGTGTGGGCGATGCCATGCCCGCCTGACCTGAACAAAAAAATAGGCAATTGTTCCCCACGTATGCAATTGAGAGAATGAGCCTTTGACGGTCAAATAATGAAAAGAAAATAATTACCTATTTGCGTAATATAAAGCCTTTGGCTTGGTTAAGCGGGTAAGTGCTTAAGTCCACTTGTATTTTATGGAGGATAGTATGCACAGCCAGAAGAACTCCCCTGCGTGTTTCTTGCGCTGGTCTGTCAGTAAGGTCGCTGACAAGCTCTATGCCGTAGCAGCAACGGTTGATGGAAAAGAGTACGATTTTGTCGGTAATTTTAAAAGTGTCCGTGAAGCACAAAAAGCTGGTCGCCAATATGCTCAAGATTTAGTTCATAACTCGATGGCTGCAGGTCGCTTATCTCTTAAGCAACAGTCCTTGGCTGCATAATTACAATGTTTCTGCTCTGTTGATCCTTTTTGGGTCATTGCTGAATTGGTCCAAGGCTGATGGGTGTTATCGCTAGAAGAAAAAGCGCCTTTGGTGTGTTTCCACTCCAAGGGTTTTTTATTGCTTCTCAGGATTGCTGCTGATGCTTTCCCGGGTGTCGGTGCTGAGTGGGTATCGCTGTGTTCCACTCAAATGCTGCTTTTCAACGCAGCTGCCGTTGATGAGGCGCCAGAAAAGGAGTGAAATGGCCGACAGCTCGTTAACCACGCATCCATCGAACAACCGCGCCCGATGTGGTTTTCCTCTCGCATCTAGGCGACAGGTCTACATAGAGATTATGGCTGTGTGATGCTGATTCACAGTGAGACCATCATCGAAGGTGGAGCGACGATGCAGAAGTTAGGCCGTCTGCGTTGCAACCCTCCAAGCGAAGAAACGCTGGTCTGACTCCCCGCATCGCCAGAAGAGAGTCAGTGCAGTGACCAGCGCCCAATGGTTAACGGAAATACCATTGGAAAGAAGGTGCCTTCGTATGCGCCTTCTTTGGTCAGCTTGGCGCTTACAAGACCTCTCGTGTCTGACTTATGAGCAGATTGCGCCGCTCAAAAGATTCTGGCGCGGGTTCAGGATTGGCCAGCACCTGTCTGTTAGGCATCAAAAACGCCTTCTACGAGACCAGTTGATGGATTAGTGGGTTGAATCGGTACAGCAGGAAATAATACTGCCGCTAATTTGATGTAATAAGATAATAATCGTGCGGGCTATTTTATTGATAATTGATGAAAGTTTCCAGTTATATTATTGCCTTTTGGACGTCAATCGAGTGCAGAAGCAACGAAGGAGCATTGACTCATTACATAACTATTTTGAATGCCATTCAACAATCTGGCCTCCTGTTTGGAAGATGCCTATGAACAAGATTCCAGAGCCTGGTTAGGTACTCACGTTTCTACGTCCTGCTACTTGCATTTCGTGCATCCAGCGTTTCGGCAAGCAGATCAACAGGACGCTTGATAGGAACCTCAGCTCTTCTGCGTCATCCCAGTGGACATCTTTCGAATCACGGCGTTGCAGCCATGATTCCCATTCGTTGACTGATCGCGATTCGAGCATTCCTCTACTTCAGCATGGGCCGAGACGGCAGAACAGCTTCTGAGACTCTTCTGAACATTGCACGAATAGCTCGCCCCGTATTCCGTCCGTCATCGCTTTGCCAAAGGGATGCACGCCACCAATATCCCTTCGCCAACATCTGCGAGGCAATGGGTCACTCCATCGAGGCTCACCTGAAGAGCTACGCCAGGCTCAAGCCAAATGCAACGGCAGACCTAGTGGCAGCGGTCAACGTTTGATTGATTAGTCAGACTCCGCGCCATGCCGAATAAGGACCGCGCTACCAATCCACCCCTAGAAAAACCGGGTGATGAGGGTCAAGCACTGGCCTACGTCCTGAGGTATTCGGCCATAGACAAAGAAACAGCCATTGGCTAGCCGTGAGAGGTGTGGCTATGGATGAAAGATGCAGGTGGTAACGACCCAATTGAGAAAGTCATCCCTTATCAATACATCCATCTATCTGTTGCCAGTATTGGCATTAATACCAGGCCAGGCTTGGACAAATGTGCAAGTAAAAGCTATGCGGATATGATTTGCGGGACCTATCTAAAAACAGCTGAACCAGAAGACCCAGAAATAAAGATGCGCTGCATTTCTGGGCTGGTCAGACTTGGCAAAAAAGTACTCCGGGTTTCCGGGAGTAGTATTCAACGATGCAAAGCTGAAGCTAACTTTTTCAGTTGTATAAGTGGATATACCTCAGATGCCAGTCGATAGGCAAGAACAGCACGTGAACACGCTGTCGAGATTCGATCTATATCGCTAACCCCACACCTCCTCAACAGTCCTCGCCTAGAGGAACTTGGTCAAACCATTCAAGATGTTCTAGGACCACGTTCAATCATCTGGTCCAACAATTCAAAGACTTTCGGATGCAAAGGGCGAAGCCTGTATGGGTACTACAACATCCCAAGAGGATTCGTAGTGATGTGCCAAGGTTTTCACAAAGGAGACTTTAATGAGATTGTTGATACCCTCAAACACGAAGGATGGCATGCTGTTCAGCAACAATGCCGAAAGGGGGCGCCTGTTCTAAGTCAGCAGCAAATCGCATCCCAGATTTGTCATGTAGATATTTTCAACGTTGATAATTACCACCCCAAGCAACAACGCCTTGAAAGCGAGGCAAGGATTATGGCCAAAGTGAATGTCAAGAATTGGATACGCCTTGTAAAACAAGAATGTAGGGGAAAGCACAAAAAGCGCTATACCAATTTGATCTTGGGTTGAGCAACCGGAATACCACCAATGCCGTAAACCCGCAGGCGGATGCTCAGGTACAACGCCATTGAGGCCTGGGACAAGATGCTCAGAACAGGCTGGCTCAGGTGTTCGCTACCAGTGCAGTGATTCAGAACTTTCTTGGGTAAGGGGGGTTTCCTGCCATCTCAATGTTGATCTCCCTGCAGATGTTCATCCATGCCCCCAATCCAAAATTCACGCCATTAGGGCCATCGATGAATTCCTGAAACTCCTCCGCTGTGATTCCTTCGCGGACTTCCCAGATGCAGAAAGCAGGGCCTTCAGGGCCAACGGGACAGAACGAATGGTTGTAGAACCCCGCTTCTAAATTTTTGGCGACGGCCTCATCCCAGCCACCACCTGGAGTCATGGCTGCCTGGGCCGTCTCCCACCACTGTTGTGCTTTGCCTGCGCGGAACTCGTGATGAACGTGGAAAAATTTGGATGCCATGAAGCGGACGGCTTTCGGCACATCCTGGGTTGAGAACTCAGCCTTCGTTGTGGCTTGCAGCACTCTGCAGGAACTGACTACTACTTGGTTAGGTGCAGGCCGCCACGGTGCCGCCGGCTCTCATTAGTTGGGTGATTCAGCCTTTGCCTCCTGTTACTCGGCCGGCGACGAAGCCGATGCCGCCAGCGACGACGGCAGCCTGCATCTGCCAGATAAGACGCCGGTTACGCCATGTCGTCTTATTGAGCCAAATCCCAGTTCCTACCGCCATGATCAGCAGGATGATCAGGACCGCTTGATTGAGGTTTCTCATGTGATCTCAGCCTCGACCAACTGTCTTGGCAAGGGCATGCTCCATGCGCACATACAGCGGGAGAAGTTTCGATGGGACCTGCTTGAGAAACTCCCTCTCCGCTTTGACTGTTGCCAAAGCGTGGATCTCTTGTCCTTTCGGGTCTTGGTAGGTGAAGATCTCAAGCCCTTCTGGTGAGACGGCAGCCCCGACCTTGTTCCCGTCTCTGAGTAGAAAACGCGCCACGTTCATTTGAAACCAACGGTCATTTTTAGATGGTTTTTGCCTGGCTAAGCCGTTGTCTGTATACCGAGACCTTGGGGCCCTAGCCCGCTTCTGGTTCCCAGCCCATTTCCTTCTGCCAGATGGGCGCCCAAAGCTTGCAGCTCTTTTTTATGCGAGCTGCAGTTTTGCTGATGGTTTGTTTCAACACAGTTCTCACCCCTGAAGACGCCTTACAAAGGAGTAACAACTGAAGGAGGTGCCATGAGCCGATCAAGGTCGTTCAACCGCTTTCATCGTTATTTGGCTCGGCAGAAACGCCGTGGACTGCGCTCCGTCCTGCCGCAGTTCCAGATGGATTTCGAGTACTACGGATCGCCCATCGATCACAGCCGCGACATGCTCAACAGGCTGAAAGGGCGTGAAGTGGAGATTGAGCTGCTGGACACTGAGTCTTGACTGAACTAACCAGCCTGATGTGCCCAGCCCATCTCCTTCTGCCAGGTCGGTGCCCAAAGCTTGCATTGCTTCTTCAGGTTCTGCCCCTGTTGCAGCTCCTTCAGCATGGGGGGGCACCCCACCAGGCAGCCAACGCTTGAAGAGGTCAGAAGTCGTTGGCTCGTAGTGCTGCCACGAGTTCCCCCAGCAGGAACAGGGCAATGCGGGTGTCGCGGGTCATGGTTGAGACGTGACTGTCTTGAGAGTTCCCCGCTCTCCAGACTCCGGCGATGCCGAAGAAGGTCCGCGCCACCAATCCCCCGCCAGAAAAACCAGGCGGTGAAGGTTGGCTGGTCAGTCCTGAACAGCAACTGCTTTGTCAGTTCAAACCCGACTCAGCAACGGTCTATGCGCAGTGGGTTGCGGTGCGCACCTATCGCTGGGTTCCGCCTAGCCCACCAGTCCCGCAAACCCGCCGGCAGATGCTTCGCTATAACGCAATTCATGATTGGGACAAGTTGTTGAAAATTGGCTGGAGGCGCTGCCTCCCGCTTGTGCGCGGGTAGCTACAAAACAGGGAGAAGGATCTGGCAAATGAAAAAACTTCTCGTCGTATTGCTCATGACCATGCACCCTCAAATTGCTGCAGCCGACGCAGATCCAACAATCGACAATGGCAACTTTGCGTTTACAAAGCCTTACTTGATGTCAGTGAGCTACTCAAGATCATCAGAAGACAAAGCATTGTTTGGCCTTGCGATTACAACCAAAGAGCAAAATAAAGATCAAAACGGATTGGACGTGCCGACCGCGATGGTAATGAATTGTAAGACCGACACATTCTCTGCTGCCCTTTATTTTGAGTTGGAAGAGGCAATCGAAGCAGCGAAGCTTATTGCAGGATCTTTTTGCTTGATGCATAAACAGTACTGGTCACATTCTTTTTGGTGATCGCCTCTCTTTCATGAAGGCCACCAGTGCCCCAAATCCGCAGAAGAATGCTTCGGCACAACGCCATCGAGGTGTGGAAATCGATGCTGAAGACCGGTTGGGTGCGGTGCCGTCCGCCAGTGCGCTGAACAGAGCGGGGAACACTCAAGACAGTCACATCTGACCCATGACCAGCCGCTTGCATCGCGGCTACTACTTCAGAAGTTCACCTGCTCAATGGCCCTAATGAAGCCAACCACCCTTCTTGGAACACTGATCCTGCTCAGCACCTGGAGCAGTGTTGGCGCCACTGAGGCCGGAACATATTCCATTCAAAAAGCTGACAACAGCATTGAGCAACGCATTGCAGCTGCACAAGGTGACGACAGCTGGTCGCACATTTTGAAGGCAAGGCTGCACCAACCGCTGGAGATCGCTGGGTGGGCTAACGGTGGCTATCGGCGTGGCTGGGTTAACGGTGGTGGCGGTAGCTGGCGCAATGGTGGCGGTTTCGCTAACGCCGGTCGCGGTTTCGCTAATGCCGGTGGTGGTGGCTGGCGCAATGGTTCAGGTGCCTGGGGCAACGGTGGCGGGCGACGTGGCTTTGCGAATTGGTAGAACTGCGAGCTGACTTCACTCCGTCAGCAATGGCGGGGTTTATTTATGCCGGGGAGTCAGGGCTCCACCTCAGCACCCCAATCCGGGGCAGTGGCAGACCAGCCCAACCGCAGAAGCTCTTTCTAGCGGTGAGATCAAGTTCAAGTGGTGATGCCACTTAAGTAGCAGGTGATGCGTAAAGCTGTCGGAGGCCAGAGTTACGACATAGGTGCTCTGTTTGATTTGCACTTCACGGAGCGGCGAGGTCACCCTGTTCGAGGAGGTGTGGCTTCGCTTGGCACAAGAAGAAGGCCCCTGCAGCTCTATAGAGGGGCCGACCCTCACGAGCAAAACGCTCGCATCGCAAAGGTAATGATTCTCGCTTTTCCTTTCGGTGCGGAGGGTGACAGCGAAAAGAGCAATCCGTTCACAATTACTTAAGGATGAGAGTGCCTACTTGAGCTAGACGATATAGAGGATGAAGGCAGTGTCCCCCGGGGCTGCAGAGCTGCACCCAAAGGGTTGGCACTGGGCTTCACGAGTGCCCGGCGCTTTCCCAATCAAAAGCCCCCGCTTTTGGGCGAAGGCTCAGGCTGAAGTGAACTATCAAAGCGACAAAAATCGGAGAGCTGCTTGCTCTTGGGTTGCGTGATCGATCACGGCTCAACCTCAGCACCCCACGCAGGGTCAGTGGTTGACCAGCCCAACCGCAGAAGCTCTTACCAGCGTTGCCCTGAAGCATCCCGGCGCAGGTATTCCCGCCGCTTAAGAAGGGCGGGCTGGCCGCTGGGCATCTCCCGCCCGTGATCGACGAACACCCGTGGATCACGGATCCAAGCCTTCTCATCACGGTGAAATCGGCAGATCCAGAACCCCTCCCGGTCGATGAGCCAGCCATCCCGCATGGCAACCCATGTAAGCACCCATGTACTAGCTGGGCATCACTATGAACAGTCAAGCAATGCCCTCAACTGCGTGAGGGCAGCCAGGCACGCCACCCCAAAAATCGGTCGCTCAGACCATCAAGGCAATGCGCCTTAATGCCGATGACTTTGTGCCTTCAAGGCACAAAACTGAGTGCATCGAGATCGGAGGCGTTCATGAGAGACGACGGTCCAACCGAGCAGATCCAAAAAGCAGACTGACTTTCTGGCCCCTGCTCCAACAGTCTCAAAAATGACCTGGGTTGGTCCTTTGGTAGGCACGCACTTTGTACGCCACGCCATTCGACGCTCCACTTGCACCGTCTCAGGTGCCCTCGGAGAAAACGACCCAACACCTAGAGCAAATGGCCCCAGGGCGCCTCGAGCCAGAAGCTTCGACCCTTTCTCTCTTAAGCAGTGATGGGTTGAACCATGCACAAACGAGCGAGCTAGGCCGTCTCTCCACCGGGAGGGGCGGCCTTCCTTTTGTGAACCGTGAATCATTCAACATCATTCCTAAAGTGAATAATTTTTATATTGATAATTTGATTAAATAGCCTAGAGCATTAATCTTCAACCCTATTAGCACATCCTACTCGTGCCTTCCTCTCTGCTGCCTGAAAATGAAGCGGAAAGGATTAATGCGCTCAATGAATACAGGATTTTAGGTACAAGCCCTGAGCAGTCATATGACGATATAACGAAAATAGCTGCAACTGTATGCTCTGCACCCATTGCTCTTATGAGCCTTGTTGATGTAGATAGGCAGTGGTTCAAGTCAAAAGTAGGCGTTGATATTCAGGAGACACCAAGGGATTGGTCTTTTTGCGCTCACGCAATTCATTCCTCCGATCCTCTTATCGTTCCCGATGCAACGATGGACTCACGCTTTACTGACAATCCTCTTGTTTGCGGCGACCCTCAGATAAGACTTTATGCAGGTTTTCCGCTGGAAAACAGTGCTTCATTAAGAGTAGGAACTTTATGCGTGATAGATCGAAGACCTCGTTATTTGACCGATAGAGAATGCGATGTCATGAAAGCTCTTGCAAGGCAAGTCGTTGCTTTTCTCGAGTTGCGAAAAAAATCTATCAACCTAATTGAATCCTTTTGTACGCATAGCGGTGGAAATAGAATGATTTCTACGTGCTCTTATTGCAGGAAGGCTCAAGACCAGAATGGAGAATGGATGCATCTTGATAAATATCTTTCACAAAGATCAAGCCTGAAATTCACACATGGCATCTGCGATTCCTGTATTGAGAAGCATTTCCCAGAGGTCTTGGACGTTTGGCGATCAGAGGACGAGTTAAAAGCCTCCGAACCTTAGCGCTGCCTCAAGTGCCCCTAGGCCGAGAAGGAAGGTGCCACCCAGTAAAATCAACTCCTTGGGATTTTGAGCCATTGACATAAGGGCAGAGCCCACGAGTAGCGCTCCAAAAAACCTAAAGGGAATCTGCAGATCCAACATTTAGATGAATTACATCTTTTGATTGTCGCACTCCGTATTTACACAAATTCATGAAATAGGCTTAATAACTCAGCACCTTGGCCATTCTCTTTACAAAAGTCAATGCTTTGAGGCTGCAGGAGACCCTGATGGACTCGATCCAAACGGCGTGAAGATTGCTCTTGGCGGAGGCTGGGGAGATACAGGCCAAGCTCGTTATGGCGATTGGGTTGATCTCTTCTCCACTGACTCCACAGTTTTGGCTTACACAATCATCAATTCGAAGAGCAATTCTCACCCCATCAGCAAGAGCGGGGATTTTTATTGGCACCTAACTGCCTTTCAGCAGTCTTGTTAATTGCGCCTGAAGCTTCAAAGCCCCAACAGCATTGCTGTGTTGCTTGCAGCGAATACTGGCTTCGATTATTTCATCCAGCAGGGCTAGACGTGTTCCGACAAGTCGTGCGCAAAAGCCTTCCTGTTCGCTGGTTTTACGCACGTTTTGCGCACGCTTGCTTGAAAGCAATAAAAAACCGCCCCTTGCGGAGCGGTGGAGATGTCAGCTGGGGACTGACTTTGATGGGCATCGGGGAGACAGGATTCGAACCTGCGGCATCTTGCTCCCAAAGCAAGCGCGCTACCAAACTGCGCCACTCCCCGGCGCCTTAAGAGGTTAGCGGTCAGCGTGCAGTTGTTCAGCGAGGTCGACGCCGCTGCGAATCGCTCCTTCCGCTGTTCCAAAGCCAGGGCCCTCGATCCAATCCCCGCAAAATCCCACTCTGCTTTTGGGGCACCACTGAAGCTCTGGGTGAAGAGGGTGGTTGAGGGGGCGTGATGCTCCCCAGCGCATCACGCCGAGGGGTTTTGCCTGGTTCACCGCAGCTGATAGACCCGATGAAGACTTGAGCAGTTCGGGCAACAGGTTCACAAGACGATGTTGCTCTTGGGCGAGCAGGCGAGCCTGGCTTTGGGGCGTGATCGCTTCTCCCGAATCCAAACCATGCACCACCAGCCCCCAGCGTCCATCGCTTTGAGGCTGAAAAACGAGTCTTTCCACCTGCCAGCGCGCCTTCGCAGCTTCGTTCAACCAGATTTGAGCAGGGATGACGTCACCCTTGAGGTCGGGCACACCGAGGTCCACCATTAAGTTCCAGCGCACCTCGGCGCGCATGCGTTGGAGCTGACTCAGCACGGCATCGAGGTCGACGTCCACGCCCTTTGCAACGGCTGATCTCAAGGGGACGTCGTCCCACGCCAGCATCTTCAGGGAGCGGGGATGGGCCAGCAGGGTTCCACTAAGCACCAGTTTCTGGGCCTTAAGGCTCCAGCTCCGATCTTCGTTTTCGAGAATCCAATGATCGCTGCGTCGTTCCAGCCAGCGCACGCGGGTTTCGAAATGACGGCTCACTTGCGCTGAGCCAACACCATCAAGCAGCTCTTCGCAGATGCGGGCCATGCAGGGAACGCCATGCCACCACCCGCCCTCCGGGCAGGCCTCAGGGCTTGTGGCGGCAGACAAGGCTGCGTCTGCGTCCAGCGAAAGCACAGGACGCTTGTTGCGCTCCAGGACTCCTGCCGACTGCAACGGTGACAACAGTTCCTTCATCCCAAGGGATGGAGGGTTTTTGAGAGCAAAACCAGGGGCTCCATGGTCGAGCAACCAGCCGCTTTGGTCTCTCCTGCGACGGCTGGCAGCCCTGCCCCCCGGCCCCCGGCCGGCTTCAATCAGCGCAATGTTCAGATTGGATTGCAACTGGTGGAATCGACCGATCAGGCTGCATCCGGACAGCCCAGCTCCGACGACGGCGAGATCAACCTCAGCCACGTTCGCTGCAGCCACCTCTCTTGATCACATCCAATAACGTTCTGCAGCGACCCTGGAAAACAGTCCGCCCAGCAGAGCCAGAAGAATCGTGACGCCAAAGAACGCGAAATACGCCATCTGAACCGTAGGCCTGATCAAGGATTCACGGCTTTCTAACAGCCGCCGCAGTGATGGCCAGCCTGAGTCACGAGACGACATCAAAGCGTTGATATGGGTCGCCTGAGATTCGAACTCAGGACCAGCCGGTTAAAAGCCGGATGCTCTACCGCTGAGCTAGCGACCCGTGCCCGCTTGGGCATGCCGTTTTTGGCACCAGCTGAGGTTATCACTCAGGTCGCCGGAGAGACTGGTGGCTGCCGAACCATGGTCATGACTGGATCGAAGCCGTGGCCCGCTCCTCAGATCGACGCTGATGCTTGGGTCGCCGATTCCGCCGTCGTCATTGGCAATGTCCGGATGGCAGAGGGCAGCAGCCTCTGGCCTACGGCAGTGGCTCGCGGTGATTTGGAACAGATCAGCATCGGAGCGGGGAGCAATGTTCAGGATGGCGCCGTGCTCCATGGCGATCCGGGGCAGCCGGTACGTATCGGTATCAACGTCACCATTGGTCACCGGGCCGTGATCCATGGCGCCACCCTGGAGGATGGGTGCCTGGTGGGGATTGGGGCCATCGTTCTGAATGGCGTCACCATTGGTGCAGGTGCTCTGGTCGCCGCCGGATCAGTCGTCACCAGGGATGTGCCCCCTGGGACTCTGGTGATGGGCGCCCCGGCCGTCGTGAAGCGGGATCTTCCTCCGGAAGCGATCGAAGAGCAGCGCCGCCATGCCCAGCGCTATGCGCGACTGGCGGCATCCCACGCTCAAATCACTCCTTGAACTCAACCCCTTGATTGCTGCGAATTTGATCAGCTTTCAAGGAAGGTCGTGGGATCCACGTAGAAGTCCGTAAGATCGGCGACACTGATTTCCGTTTTCAAGAATGGTCCGAGTTGCCATCGGTCTGGTCCTCATCCTGGTGATCGTCGGTTACTCGGCCTTCAGCGTGATCACCACGGGCCAAGTACTGGGTATTGATGCCCGTCTGTTCCTTGTGGTCGCTCCGATCCTCGCCGCCGTCAGCTGGGCTGCCTTCAACATCGGCCGTGCTGCGGTGGGTCAGTTGCAGCTGATGCTCAAGCGCAGCCGCGCTTGATTCACAGGCGAGCAAGCTTCGTAGGCTGAAGGCTGCTTGATGCAGCTGGTTGTCTCAATCTCCCCATGTCACTGTGCTCGGTGCCGGTCTTGCCGGTACCGAAGCGGCTTGGCAGATCGCCCGTGCTGGGGTTGCAGTCACCCTGGTGGAGATGCGTCCGATTCGACGATCTCCCGCCCACCACAGCAGCGACTTCGCTGAGTTGGTCTGCAGCAACAGTTTCGGCGCCCTGAGCAGCGACCGTGCAGCGGGTTTGCTGCAGGAGGAGCTGCGTCGGCTGGGATCCCTCGTGATCGGCACGGCCGACACCCACGCTGTCCCGGCGGGTGGGGCGTTGGCCGTCGATCGCGGTCGCTACAGCGCTGCGCTGACTGAAATTCTGGATCAACACCCTCTGGTCACGATTCAACGCCGCGAGCAGCACACCCTGCCGCCCGCTGATGCGATCACGGTGCTGGCGACGGGGCCGCTCACCAGTGAACCCCTCGCGGAGGATCTGCGCTGTTTCACCGGCCGAGCTGATTGCCACTTCTTTGATGCGGCGAGTCCAATCGTCCATGGCGACAGCATTGATCTGTCGGTGGCTTTTCGCGCCAGCCGCTACGACAAGGGTGATGCGGACTACATCAACTGCCCCATGGACAAGGAGCAATACCTGGCCTTCCGCCAGGCCTTGCTCGACGCCGAACAGGCCGAACTCAAGGACTTTGATCAGAACGACGCCACCTTCTTTGAGGGCTGTTTGCCGATTGAGGAGCTGGCCCGTCGGGGTGAAGACACCATGCGCTATGGCCCGTTGAAGCCGATCGGGCTCTGGGACCCTCGTTGGGGTGATGTGAATGATCGCGACGTGCGCCGGGCCAAGCGCGCCTACGCCGTGGTTCAGCTGCGGCAGGAAGACAAGGATGGTCGTCTGTGGAATCTGGTGGGCTTCCAGACGAATCTCAAATGGGGAGAGCAGAAGCGTGTTCTTCAGATGATTCCTGGGTTGGGCCAGGCGGAATTCGTGCGGTTCGGTGTGATGCACCGCAACACCTTTCTTGAATCGCCGCAGCTGCTGCAGCCCACGCTGCAATTCCGCCAGCGTCCCAACCTCTTGGCTGCTGGTCAGATCACGGGCACCGAGGGCTATGCCGCCGCCGTTGCCGGTGGCTGGTTGGCCGGCACCAATGCGGCTCGCTTGGCCCGGGGGCTTGAGCCCATTGATCTGCCGTCGACCTGCATGAGTGGAGCCCTCACCCATTTCGTTAGCGAGGCGCCCACCGCGAAATTTCAGCCGATGCCCCCCAATTTCGGGCTTCTGCCGGATCTACCGGAGCGGATCCGCGACAAGCGAGCCCGCTATGGCGCCTACCGCGATCGCGCTCTGCATGATCTGGAGCCGGTGCAGGCCCTTCAACCCGAGACTCTGACGGTATGAACACCCCTGCTGAGGCTCGCCGGATCGAACAGCGCTCGCTGCGCTTTGGGGTCGGAGCCAATGCAGTTATGGCACTCGCCGGGTTTTCCGCCCATGTGCTGACCGGTTCTTCGGCCCTGCTGTTGGACGGTCTCTATTCCGGTGTGCTGGTGGGTTCATCGTTGATTGCCAGCCGCATCAGCATGAATGTTGTGCGTCCCCCGGATCGAGCCTGGCCCTATGGCTATGAGGGGCAGGAGGCCCTGTATGTGTTGTTCCGCTCCCTGGTGCTGCTGGGGGTGATCGGCTTTGGCGTCGGCAGCGCCTGCTCCACCCTGATCGACTGGTGGCGGGGCTCCAGCATTGCTCCTCTGCATCTGGAACCGGTGGGGCTTTACACCGTTCTGATGACAGCGCTGTGCGGGCTTTTGGCCTGGCGGCATCGGCGGGATTGGCGCCGCACCGGGGGGGTGTCCCTACTGCTGTTGACGGAGGCCCGTAATGCTCGGATTGATGCGGTGATCACCCTGGCCACAGGCCTGGCCCTGCTGGCCTCTCCGTTGTTGCTGGCAACGCCGCTTTCCGCTCTGGCGCCGATTACCGATGCACTGCTGGTGCTTGCGGTCAGCCTGGCCTTGTTGCGCGAACCCTTGGCGGCGCTGCGTGATGCCATGGCCCAGGCCGCCGGCTGCGCCGCCGACCCGGATGTGTTGCAGCGCACGCGGATTGTGTTGATGCAGGAACTGGTGGGGCTTCAGTTGCAAATGATGGACTTCACCGTCCAGCAGCTGGGCCGTACAGCCTTTGTCGTGGTCTACATCAATCCTCTGCAGCCCCAGGAAAGTCGGGTGATTGATGCGCTTCGCCATCACATTGATGCCCGTTGCAGTGCCGAACTCGGCCGGCCGGTGCGGTCTGAAGTGATCCTGACGGTGATGCCACCGATTCATCGCCCGGATCCAAGGCCGCAGACGGCCCCTTAGCGTCACTTCAAAGAAGCGATGCCATGAGCGAGAAGCAGCAGTGGGATGCCGTTGTGATCGGTTCCGGCATCGGTGGCTTGGTCACCGCCAGCCAGTTGGCGGCGAAAGGAGCCAAGACCCTCGTTTTGGAGCGGTATCTGATCCCCGGAGGCAGTGGGGGAGCCTTCAAGCGAGAGGGCTACACCTTCGACGTCGGAGCTTCGATGATCTTTGGCTTCGGGACGAAGGGATACACCAACCTGCTCACTCGGGCCTTGGCGGACGTGGGCGAGCACTGCGACACCATTCCCGACTCCGCCCAGCTGGAATACCACATGCCCGGTGGCCTGCGCATCGCGGTGGATCGCGACTACGAGCAGTTCATCGCTGACCTCACGGCACGGTTTCCCCACGAGGCCGAGGGAATCCGCCGCTTTTACGACACCTGTTGGCAGGTGTTCAACTGCTTGGACGCCATGCCGCTGCTGTCCCTGGAGGATCCGGCCTATCTCACCAAGGTGTTCTTCAAAGCGCCACTGGCCTGCTTAGGCCTAGCTCGCTGGCTGCCGTTCAATGTCGGAGCGGTGGCTCGACAGCACATCAAGGACGAGCAGCTGTTGAAGTTCATCGATATCGAGTGCTTCTGCTGGTCGGTGATGCCGGCGGATCGCACGCCGATGATCAACGCAGGCATGGTGTTTTCCGATCGCCATGCAGGGGGGATCAACTACCCCAAGGGAGGGGTTGGCGTGATTGCCGAAAAGCTGGTGCAGGGATTGGAACGCCACGGTGGCGCCATTCGCTATCGGGCACGGGTCACGGAGGTATTGATCGAGAACGATCAGGCGGTGGGCGTGAAACTGGCCGATGGCGAGATCATCCATGCCAAGCGGGTGATCTCCAATGCCACCCGATGGGACACCTTCTCGGGTGAAGGTGATGAAAAGCGCCGCTCTGGCCAGGCCCTGGTGGATGCTGCCCACACGCCTGACAAGGAGCAGTTCTGGCGCAAGCGCTATGTGCCTTCGCCGTCCTTCCTCTCACTGCATCTGGGCGTTCGGTCCGATCTGATTCCGGCCGGCACTCATTGCCACCACCTGCTTCTCGAAGAATGGAGCCGGATGGAAGACGAGCAGGGGGTCATCTTTGTGTCGATGCCTTCGCTTTTGGATCCGGATCTGGCCCCGGCTGGCCATCACATCGTCCACACCTTCACGCCGTCATCGATGGAGGCCTGGCAAGGGCTATCGCCCAGTCAGTACCGGGAGAAAAAGGAAGCCGATGCCGCGCGATTGATCCAGCGACTCGAGGCGGTCCTGCCCGGCCTTGCGGAGGCCATCACCCACAAGGAGATCGGCACGCCCCGCAGCCACCGGCGTTTTCTCGGGCGCTTTCAGGGCAGCTACGGCCCGATCCCGGCGATGCAGCTCCCGGGTCTTCTACCGATGCCGTTCAACCGCACCGGACTGAAGAACCTCTATTGCGTGGGCGATTCCTGTTTCCCCGGCCAGGGTCTGAATGCTGTGGCCTTCAGTGGGTTTGCCTGTGCCCATCGGGTTGGGGCCGACCTGGGCCTGAACCCCTGGGCGCTGCCGGCCTGATCTTTTGCTTAGCGTAATTTCATCTAGGAGTTGGGATGCCGCCTGAGTTTCAGCCGTCGTCGGAAGATCTGGCCCGCTACCTCGACCAGAGGGGTGAGCTCAGCAAGCCCTGGAATCTGCAGATGCTGCGGCTCAAAAAGCTCAAGGAAGCCAAGGCGTCGATGGACCCTCAGCTGTATCTCGAGAAGGTGCAGGAGGCCCACGCCGATCTGATGCGTCTGGGCCAGTTTTGGAAAGGCCGTGAACAGGAGGTGTTTGGTGGCACCTACCAACCCTCCGAACTGATCGAACCGCTGCCGGGGTCCCCGGACGACCGATGACCGGCATCGAACGCTTCGGCCTATCACCCCTGATCCGCTTCACCCTGCTCAGCCTCTATGGGGCTTTGGTGTTGCCCTTGCCCTTGCTCGCTCCTGCTGAGGTTCGATGGCTTGTGGTGGCAGGGCTGCTGCTGGGCTTGGTGTTGGTGATCGGTTTGTTGAGTGAACGGGTGGAGACTGATGCTGAGGGAATCCAGGTGCGTTACCCCACCTGGATTCGCTGGTTGCTGCGCCGCGGCTGGACCATGCGTTGGCAGGACATCCGTGGCCTGGTCCCTGTCGGTACCAGTCAGGGCGGAACGGTGTATTACGTGAAGGCAGCCGATCTTCGCCACCAGCTGTTGCCGCAACGCATCGAGCGCTTTGATCGATTCCTGGCTCTGCTGGCGGCCAACACCAATGTGTCGACGAAGGGCATCGGGCGTTTGACCCCACCCTGGACCTATCAGCTCTTGGCGGGCTTAGCCGTGATGATGATTGCCGGCGAACTGCTTGCTTCCCTGGCCCTGGCTCAAGGCTGGATCGGCTTGCCTGCAGGTTATCCAGGCTGACGAAAGAAAGCCCCGGATCGTGCTTCTCGGTGGCTTTGTGATTGATACAGGCTTCAACACCACGGAACCCAAGGACTATTCCTACCCATCCTCCGGTGCAGAAATCCGGCGAAAACGTCTGGTTCGTCAACGCCGAACTGCAACTGGTCTGTCAGCTCAAGCAGATATAGCGGCAGTTGATTCTCAGAGCGTGCCTTGGTGCAGGGGGCCAGCACATTTTTTCCAGCCCATCGACTTGAGCGTGTTCCATTTCTCCAAAGCCTCTTGGCGCGTCATCAGCTGACTGCCTTGGGGGATTGGGTCATCAGGTGGTCGCCAATGAAAATTGCGCAGGCAAATTAATTCATTTCGAGAGCCATCCCGATGGCTTGTGAACTGGCAGAACATCTGCTGTGGCTCATTGCTTAGCCAAGCGCCTTCAGTTTTGTAGGAAAGATCTTCAGTAATGGTTTCGCTCCATATGAGCTTGCCTTGATTCGGAAGCCAGCTGCTGCTTTTGGTTTTGGAGCTGGCGGAGTTTCTCAATGTGCTGCGCGTGTTCTCCGCTGCTCCAGTGTTGAGGGAATGCAACTCGGGCCTGAAGCTCTGAGATTTCGTTATTGAGTGTTCGCGCTGGGTCCTCGGACCGAAGTACCCCTTCACTGTGAACCATTACAGCCATCTATGCCGTAGAACCGCTTGGGGATACCCAGGCATAAGTCCGTCCATCGAGGATGTGGAGACAATGCTGAATCCAGCCAGGCCAGGCCAATGAGCAAAGTCAAAGGCCTCATCAATGCTCACCTTTGTCCTGTACTGATCAGCTTTGTGGTGATCGATGGAGCTATCCAGATCCCACCGATCGCCGGCACTTCAACCAGTGCGTTGAAACCATTGAGACAGTGACCGGGAAGCCTCTGAACGGCATTGGTGCTGTAGCCGTCTGTAACGGTCGCCCCGGGGCTGACGTTGTGATCGTCGACTGATTTCAGACAGGTATTTCTGCTTCAATCTCCCAGCCTTCATTGGCAAGCTCTTCCGAAGTCTTGGGGGCGTCTTCAGAAACGACATCGATGAGGAGAAACTTCTCTCCTTGGTTGCAATAAATTCTGGTTAATCCGATCACGGCGGGGGCTCCCGGGTGTCGACCCCGCCATGGTTACCCGTGTGAACGGATAAATCAACTGCGCCTGGGCTGGAAACAACTCTTGATTTCGTTCAGATGTTTGCGGTTGCCAAGTCGCTTCAAGACGCTCAAATCGAACCAGTTGGTCTTACGGGATGACAACCGAACTAACAAATCTCCCCTGTGGAACGGTTCAGGTGAAAGTCTGTTTGAACCACGTCTGTGAATTGGGTTGGGTGACCTCACACCATTTGGTCCCGCCTAAAGAGGCTCAACTGAAGCAATCAATTCGCATCCATTCAAAAGGCACTAGCGAATCTCTCTGAATGCTGCACTGGCGGTGATTCGTGATGGAGCAGTGGGATTTTGTTGTCTCCTCATGGCTGGTTTTGCGCGATGCCTTGCGCTGACCTTTGGCGTCTGGAAGCCAGAGCGAGCTAAGAAAGCTGCATGAATCATTGGACCCGTACATCAACGCCAGAGCCCTTAGACGGTCTCCAAGGGGTGTGAGCAAACATCTCAGGTTTGCGAGGACGTCGATTTCAACTCATCCCGCGACAGTAAGACTCCAGTCTCTGACTGGAATGACGACACCTGATCTAGCTCGCCGGCAGGTTGTCCAGGCTGAAGCGATAGCCCCGCTGGCGAACGGTGGTGATTCCACCGCCCTCGCCTAGACCTGCCTGCTCCAACTTGCGGCGCAGGGTCAGCACCTGGGTGTCCACGGAGCGGGGGCCGCCACTGAAGGGTGGCCAGGCCATCCGCAGCAGTTCCTGTCGGCTACGCACCAGCCCAGGGGGCATCAAAAGGGCACAAAGCAGGGCGAATTCGCGAGGGCTGAGCTCCACCGGCTGCTCCCTCAGCGTCACTTGGCGCAGCAGCAGATGCACTTCGAGCGGTCCGACAGTGACCCGTTCCTGCAGACCGCTGTGCCCCCGCTTGAGCAGGGTGCGACAACGGGCAGCCAATTCTTCAAGACCGAAAGGCTTGCGCAACACATCATCGGCGCCGTCATCCAGCAATCCCACCACCGGTTCTGCACCGGTGCGTGCCGTCAGCACAATCACAGGGCAACGCAGCTGTTCTGCCAGACGGAGTGCAGAGCTGCGCTCCAGCAGTTCCGCGCTGACCAACAGATCGGGAGACTGTTCCTGACAAACCTCCAAAGCTTCAACGGCATTGGCAACAGCTGCCGTGAGATGTCCGTCATGACGGAGCCGCTGGACCAGCACCGTGCGCAGGGTTGGATGCGGCTCGACAACCAAGACCCGAGAAGGCTCCTGACCGGTGTTTGAGGTTGGCATCACAACCGAATCGGAGCTGGCTGCAGACGTTTCAGCCGAAAGGTCGTGGGGAGTGGAGGTCACTGGATCGGCCCGGGCGCGCCTACGCTAAGCCGAATTTCCTGGCAGGCTGGTAACAGGGGCTGCTGTTGCATCTCATGACATCACTCGACGACCCTGAAGCTATCCGTCATTTCCAGTCGCTGTGCGATGCCTGCCAGGAGCTGACCACGCGCTATCACACCCCATCGGAGCTGCGGCTGTACTCCGATGGCTATCTGCATGCCTTGAGGAAATCAGGTTGTCTTGACCCTCGTTCTCAGCATCGCCTTGAGCAATTAATCGATCGCTGGATCATGGATCCCTCCAGCTTCATTGGCCCTGACGGGGATGTCAGCACTTTGTATATGCAGCATCCCCGGGGCTATTGAGTTAGCTCGCCAGAGCAATTTCCAATTTTTCCCTGAGTTCGCCGGAGTTGTACATCTCGATCAGGATGTCAGAGCCGCCCATGAATTCCCCTTTCACGTAAACCTGGGGAATGGTGGGCCAGCTGGAAAAGTCCTTGATTCCCTGGCGAATTTCCATATCGGAAAGAACATCGAATGTCTCGAATGCCACACCGAGGGAGTGCAGGATTTGGACCACGTTGTTTGAAAAACCGCACTGGGGCATCAACTTGGAGCCCTTCATGAACACGAAGATCGGGCTGGAGGCGACCAGAGTTTCGATTCGAGCTTTGGTGGAAGGGTCCATCGTTGATCGTGTGTTGAGCGTTAAGCGGACGCAGCGTCCGAAGGAGTTGAGGTGTTGAGCGCGAGGGCATGAATCGCCTCGCTTGCCAATTCTTGCTGCAGAGCGCCGTAGACCATCTGATGCTGACGGATGCGTGAGAGGCCCGCAAAAGCGGACGACACAACCGTCACTTGGAGGTGGTCACCGCCGCCGGTCAGATCCTCAACGGTGACGTTGGCGTCTGGAATGACCTGTTGGATCGCGGCTTCAACGGCATCCGGCTGCACCATGGCGGTGGTTGCACAAGTGGGAACTGGCTCAGATGCTGACAGACCGGCTCATTGGCCGGCTGCAGATGCACCTCGGAATTCCGTTTCGACAAAGCCCAGTTCCAGAAGGCTTTGGTAGGCCTGCTGACCCTGGGGCTTGGCGGGTGTCATCAGCTTGACCACCTCGACCAGTACTGGAACAGCCACTTCCGGCTGGTTCTGGCGACGGAACAGGGCTGCAAGCCTCAGGTTGGTTTCGGCAAGCAGCTCCAGGGCTTCACGGCCCTTGTTGTCCATCTCACGGGGAATGCGCGCGTCCAGCCCGCGGAAGGCACCACTTAGATCGCGGTAGAAGGCCAGCAGTTGCTTGGACGCTTGACGGGCCTTGTCGTAATCAGCCCGTGCCGCTGCAAGGTCTCCCCGGCTGGCGGCAGCGTCGCCGCTGGCGAGCATGGATCGAACAGCTGCAGGGTTGAATCCACCCTGGGTTTGAGCAAGAACGCGGTTTCCTGCTGACGTTTGTGCGATGCCAGGAGCCGCAGTGACACCCAGGGTCGCCACCAGTGCAGCAGCTGTCAGCAATGCGCGACAACCCATGAGAACAGCAAGAAAAGTTTGGCGGACTTTAGAAGCCTTTTAGTGGTCGGCCAACGGCAGTACGGGCCGCTTGTTCAGCCGTATGCATCGCATCAGCCAATTGGATGTTGAACTGGCGTGTTGCCTCACGCTCGCCTTTTGGTGGCACCGTCAGGGCGGAACCGAAACAAATGGCAGCCCGGCTGAAGGGCCGTGGTGGGGCCTGGCTGTACCCGAGCCCGACGGGAACGACAGGAACGGAAACGCCTCGGCTCTGGGCGAGCTGAGCCAGACGCACCAGACCCGGCCACAGCTGAATGGCCTGGTCGGTTCGATGGATCCTGCCTTCGGGGAACATCACCAGCTGCTCTCCGGCGGCCAAAAGATCGATGGCGAGGCGCAAGGTGGTCATCGAGGGTCGTCCCTGGTCCACCGGAAAGCAGCCCAGCCGTTGGAGAAACCATCCCTGCAGCCCACGCATTTCAGTGGTTGTCACCATGAAGCGACAGTCGCGGCCACTGACCCGTCGGCCTGCGGCCATCGGCAGCATGAGTGCATCCCAGCGGGCGCGGTGCGTTGGCGCCAAGATCACCGGTCCTTGATGGGGCAGATGCTCTGGATGCAGCACCAGCCGCTCACGAAACTGAAGACGCAGAGCGAGGTCCTGGGTGGTGAACATCGCCAGGGGGGCCCAGAAACGGTCGATTCCGACACTTAGGGCGCTTTCTCGGGTCGCCAGGGCCGCTTGCAACGGGCTCTACAAATTCGACGTTTGAGAACTTAAGGCCCCCAGGCAAAGCTGCATAGGATCCGGCCAACGACTGCCTCGTCATGGCCAGCCTCGGCGTCAATATCGACCACATCGCCAACATTCGAGAAGCGAGGCGAACCGTGGAGCCAGACCCAGTGTCGATGGCTCTTCTCGCCGAACTCGGCGGTGCTGATGGGATCACCGTGCACTTGAGGGAAGATCGCCGCCATATCCAGGATCGGGATGTGGAGTTGCTTAGACAAACCGTGCGCTCCAGGCTCAACCTGGAAATGGCAGCCACCGAGGAGATGGTGGCCATTGCGCTGAGGATCAAGCCCGACATGGTCACGCTGGTGCCGGAACGGCGTGAGGAGGTCACGACCGAGGGAGGCCTGGATGTGGCAGGACAAAAAGACACCCTGCGTGGTTTTGTGCAAACCCTTCAGGCCGCCAACATTCCGGTCAGCCTGTTTGTGGATCCGGAGTCCAACCAGCTTGATGCCTGCAAAAGCACGGGTGCTTGCTGGGTGGAATTGCACACGGGACGGTATGCCGATGCCGACTGGACCACCCAGCCGCAGGAGTTGGCGCGGTTGCAGGAAGGCACAGCCATCGCTCGGCAGTTCGGTCTACGGGTCAACGCCGGCCATGGCCTGACTTATCAGAACGTTGAGCCAATTGCAGCCATTCCCGGCATGGAGGAACTCAACATCGGTCACACCATCGTGGCGCGGTCAGTGGCCGTCGGACTGCAACAGGCTGTGCGGGATATGAAGGTTTTGGTTCAGAATCCCCGCCTTGATCCCCTTTTCGGACAGGCGCCCGGATGACCACCTATCACTTCATTGCAGCCAGCGAGCGCTTCCTCACGGTGGAGGAGCCGCTGGAGGAAGTGCTTCGGGAGCGTCAGCGCAACTACGCCGAGACGGGAAAGGAGATCGATTTCTGGTTGGTGAAGCAACCGGTGTTTCTTGAGGCGCCAGAGATGGCTGACGTCAAGGCGAAGGTCCCTCAACCAGCTGCTGCAGTGGTGTCCACCGACCCCACCTTCATCACCTTCCTCAAACTGCGTCTCGAATACGTCGTGGTGGGCTCCTTCGAGGCACCGTCCGAGGTGATTCCCGATGCTCTTGCCAATGCCGTCTGATGAATCCCAGTTCCCTTCCTGTTCAGCAGCGCATCGCACTTCTGGTCAAAGCCCTCGATGGTGCTGAGAAAACCAATAAGGCGTTGGCCACCTGTGCCGATGGAGACGCAATGGTGGACATCCTTTTGGGTGCTTCGGCCAAGCTGGGGTTAAGGCTGACCCGTCGCGATCTCACCGAGACGCCCCCGATTCGTGACTGGATTTGGTTCAAAAACAATGACCCTCTGGTCACCGTCGGTGATACCAAGCCCCGTTATCGACGAGCAACCCCAGAAAAAGCCAAGCCAGACTCGGCAGAACAGCCGGAACGCAAGCGTTTTCTCGGTTTGTTCTGATCTGCTTTTTGGTTGATTGCTGGGGTCAGTGGGGTAGACAGAATTGGGAGATCTCCATGGCCTTGTCTTGAACCAGAGCAGACGCAAGCACTGGGTGATTGGAGATGTGCACGGCTGCTACCAGCCTTTGCTCAATCTGCTTGCGATTCTGCCGCCGAACGACCATCTGGTGTTCTGCGGGGATGTGATCAACCGTGGTGAGGCCATCCCTGCAACGATGGATCTGGTTTGGGATCTGATCCAGACGGGCCGTGCAACGTGGTTGCGCGGTAACCACGAGCAAGATCTCATCCATGCTTTGGAGAACCACGTTGTTGCTTCATCGCAGGAAGGCTTGAGCCAACACGCCACCGTCGGCCAGTTGGGCGAGAGCAGCGCGAGACAGTGGCTCCCGCGACTGCAACAGCTCCCCCTCGTGTATCGAGGTGACGGCTGGTGCGCCACCCACGCCGGATTCAATGCTGATGGCCAGCCGGATCTCTCCATTCGCGACCCGTTCTGGGAGACCTATGACGGTCGTTTTGGCCTCGTTGTTGTGGGACACACGCCCCGTCCCCAGGTGGAGCGCCTGGAGCGCATCGTGCTGATCGATACAGGGGCGGTCTACGGCGGTTGTCTGTCGGCGTTCTGCCCGGAAACGGATGCTGTTGTGCAGGTTCAGGGGGCTGCAACGGACACATCCTTTCCCAGGCCTTCGGATCTCCAGCAAAGACCGTCTGTGCTGTCTGCAAATACAGGCTCTTGCTGACGGTTTACCGAAGCAACAGGGCTGAATTTTTGGCTCGCTTGCTGTCTCGGCAGTTGATTGAGCAGCAGCTTGGGCCTTTGGAGACGGTTGAGGTGATGGTCAACACCTGGCCCACCAGCCGATGGCTGGGGGAGCAGCTGGCCATGGCCAATGGCATCAGCTCTCTGGTGCGTTTCCCGTTTCCGGGCAGTCGCTTGCGGCAGCTGGTGCGCCAGGTGCTTCATCTCCCGGCTCAGGAAGATGATCCTTGGCGGGCGGGCCAGCTGGTCTGGGCTGTACTTGAGCTGCTTCCCGAACTGTTGGAGCAACCGGTCGCCCAGCCTCTTCAGGTGTGGTTAGCCCAGCGAGAGGGAACCACCTCGGGGTTAACGCGGGATCGCTGGCAGCTGGCACGATCAATCGCCGATGCCATGGACGATTACGCCCTCTATCGCCCAGATCAACTGGAGCGATGGAAACGGCCGCGGCCAGAAGATGACTGGCAAGCCGTTCTCTGGAGACTGCTGGCCCAACGGCTGCCCCGCGCCCCCTTTGGCCTGCAGGTGCGTGAGGCTGTTGATTCGCTGCGGCGAGGAGACGTCGACCCTGCCGTGCTGCCGGAGCGGTTGAGGCTGTTCGGCATCAGCGCTCTGGCGCCCGTGCAGGTTGACCTCATTCAGGCCTTGTCTGGGCTTCTGGAGGTGGAGATCTACCTGCTGACGCCTTGCCCGGACCTCTGGCAGCGTTGCGGCAGTCGGCGGGCCTCACTTGGGGAGGACTGGCTTTCCCCTCCCGATGGTGGCTGGTTGGCTGAAGCGCCTCGTTTGGAGGCTGTTCTCGGGCGGATGGGTGCTGAATTTCAGCAGTTGTTGGAAGGCTCCGGTGAAGCGCAGCTGGGGGAGCGACGCGAGGGTGACCTGTTTGCGGGGTCCCTGCAGATCGCCGCTGCTGAAGAGCGTCAGCCCACCCTGCTCGATCAGCTTCAGCAGCAGCTGGTGGATGCCGAAAGCATCTCCGAGTTGACCCGTTCCACCGACGACCAGTCGCTGCTGTTTCAGGCAGCGCCGGGTCCTTGGCGGGAGGTGCAATTGGTGCGTGATCGCATTCTTCAGTGGCTGGCTGCCGATCCCGATCTTGCGCCGCGGGACGTGCTGGTGATGACGCCGCAGATTGAGCGCTATGCACCGCTGCTTAGCTCTGTGTTCAACGACTCGGCTGCCATCGGTATCGATTTGCCCTGGCGCCTCACCGACCGCAGTCAGCAGAGCAGTCCTGGGTTGTCGATGGCGATGTTCACGCTGTTGGAGCTGGCGGCCACGCGCCTCACCGCCACGGGTCTGGAGCGTCTCCTGGCCAACCCGGCCCTTCAGGGCCAGCAGGGACTCACGGCGGAGGACGCGGTGCTGATGACCCAAACGCTTCAACGCAGCGGTTTTCGCTGGGGGCTCGATTCCCGTGAGCGGGGGAGTGATGAGGTGCACAGCCTGCGCTGGTGTCTGGACCGCTGGCTGCTCGGGCTGGTGCTGCCGGTCGAGCCGGGCCTGGCGCCGGCGGGGGCGGCACCGTTTCAGCAGGGGCTTGACCCCGACCGCCTGGTGCGTTGGTGGAGTCTTCTGGATCGTCTGGCGCGCATGCTGGATCGCTTGCGCCAGCCCCGGCCATGTCATGGCTGGGTGCAGATGCTGCAGTCCCTGCTGGAGGAGTTGTTCGCTGATGGTGGAGCCTGGGCCGACGAGTTACAGAGCTGGGCTGCGGCGCTGGAGGAGTGGCGGCTGCGGGCGGAAGACTGCCCCTTGGACCTCGACGCTGCCGTGGCGCTGGAGGTGCTGCAGGAGGCGTTGTCGGTGGACAGCGGCCGCTTCGGTCACCGCAGTGGTGCTCTCACCATCAGCGCCCTGGAGCCGATGCGAGCGATTCCCCACAAGGTGATTGTGTTGATGGGGCTCGACAGCGCTGAATTCCCTCGCCCGAGCCGGCGTCCTGGCTTCCATCTGCTGGAGCAGCAACGGAGTCTGGGGGACCCCCGTAGCAGCGACCAAGACCGCTACGTGTTGCTGGAGGCCTTGATGTCCGCTCGGCGTCATCTTTTGATCAGCTGGTGCGGTCGGCTGGAGCGCACGGGTGAACCCCAGCCGCCAGCAGCGCCCGTGGAACAGTGGCTTGCCGTCCTGCAGGAGCAGTTGCATCGGGCCAGCGCTTCTACAGAGGGGTTGGTGATCACTCCGGCGACCAACCCCCTTTCCCCTGAAAACTTCAGACCCGAGGCGCCGCTGAGTTGTGATCGACGCCAGCTGGAGGCCAGGCGTTGTCTCGATCGCGCCCCAGCATCGGCCCAGGACTCCCTGGGGCTGGCCTGGTCATCGCTTTGGCGGGAACCGCTGGCTCGAGACGGTGACGTTCCGACCTCGGTCTCGGCGTTGGACCCTGAAGCGTTACTGACCTGGATGCAGCAGCCCCAGAAGGCCTGGTTACAGGCGCGGGGGTTGCGTCCAGGTGAAGGCATTGAGGCTGTGGAAGACCTTGAAGCCCTCGAGCTGGACGGTTTGCAGCGCTATCTGCTGCTCAACCACGAGCTTGAGGAGCAATTCATTCTTGGATCGGCTCCGGATTGGACGGAGTTGCTGGCGGGCCAGGGCGTGCTTCCTGCGGGTGCTGGCGCTGCTCTGGAGCAGGAGGATCTGCAGCAGCGTTGGCAGGCCCTGCAGCGTCAGCTGGCATCGCTCGGCCCCTGCCGGCGGGAGGTACCTGTCCTCGCGGGCTTGCCAAGGCCCCTGCTTTTTGCCGGGGACACCCAGGTGGTGGTGCAGCCCGGCATGCTTACGGCCGCGGCCGTGATGCGCGGTTGGTTGCAGCATCTGCTGCTTTGTGCTGAGGGTCTGGCACCTGCTGGTGGTTCAGCGGTGGTGGCCCGCAGCACACGGGTTGCCGGAGCTGAGGTGCATCTGCGTTGGGCTGCGTTGCCGGAGGCTGAAGCCATGGATCGGCTGCACCAGCTTCAGGATTTGGCGCAACAGGGCCTGGTGCGGTGCTGGCCGGTTCCCCCGAAGAGCGGCTGGCAGATGGTGGCCAAAGAGCAGCGCAAGCCAGGTTCGGGGGAACTGGGATTTCGAGCCACCTGGCAGGAGGAAGGAACCACCCCTGTGATGCAGCTCTGCTTTGGTACGGAGATCTCCGCGGAGCAGCTGATGGAGCAGGACGGATTCCAAGAGGCTTGTCAGCTGCTCTATGGCCCCCTCCTGGCGCAACTTCGCTAAGCGAAAAGCTCGTCCAACATCTCGCCCATGCGTTCATTCGATATCACCACGGGATCTCCTGCCTGACGTCGAAAGAAGTAAGCCCGATGTTCCTGGCCGATGCTTTCGACAGCGGCGGCCTTGCTCACGAGCAGCTGAGCCAATTTCTGACGACGTTCAGGAGACACAACAACGCAGGTGCTTTTCACCAACCTGTTCGCTGCTGGCACCGCATCGACACAAGCCCCTGTTCTCTCAAGGGTTGAGTCGTATCGCTTCATAAGCCCACAAAAAAGCGAGGGTTCTTCAGGCCCTCGCTCAGGTCGTCTTCTGTTCTGGGATGTGACAGCACCCAGTCCAGTTCGCAGCTTTCGCCGGCTGCTTCATAGAAGTTAACACTGCTCTTGAGGTCTGTGCCGATCAGACTTCATCCATGGCTCAGCGCTTCGATGCCAACTCTTACCCCCTCAGTCCCGGGGTCCGCTTGCTCGAGGCAAGTGCTGGGACAGGCAAAACCTTTGCCCTGGCCCATCTCTGTCTCCGTCTGATTACGGAGGCCGATCACGCTCTCGACAGTCTGTTGGTGGTGACGTTCACCGATGCGGCGGCTGAAGAGCTGCGTTCCCGCATCGGCCAGCGCCTGCAGCAGGCGTTGCAGGGTCTGGAGCAACTGGAGCAGGGTCGAGATGCTTCCGCCCCAGATCCTGTTCTTGAGGATTGGCTGGCAGGAACGGACTCAGGGGATGCGCGTCAGCTTTGGATTCGCCGCTTGCTGGTGGCTCTGGAGCAGCTGGACCGGGCTGATATCACCACTATTCATGGCTTTTGCCGACGCAGTCTTCGCCGTTTGGCCCTCAGCAACGGTGCTGCGATGGAGCCCCAGCTCGACCCCGATGCCACCGCGCTTCAGGCCGAAGTGGTGCAGGACCTCTGGCAACAGGAGCTGTTGAGCCTGCCGCCGGACCAGCTCAAGGGTTTACGTCAGCGTGGACTCTCCCCGCAGGCTCTCCGCAGGGGGTTGGCGCAACTCGATGGTGAACAGCAGCCGCGCTTCAGAGCCAGCGAAGCGGCAATCGATGTGGACGGCTCCCTCGCACCGCAGCTGGACCACTGGGTGGCGCAACTCTGGGAGGACTTTCTCCCGCTCTGGCACCGGGACCATGCCGCCCTTGATGCCGGGTTCCGCCAGGCCGCGGAACAATGGAAAGCCCAGGGATGTGGTTCCACCACCCCCTACTCCGCCAAGCCCAAGAGCGATCGCTGTGCGCAGATCAATCAGTGGCTCAGTGTCCAGACGGCTGTTCCCTCGCTGCTGGAGATTGCATCCCATGAGAAGCCACTGAAGGAGTACTTCCACCCCTCCAGTTGGTGCCGTATCGCGCGGAAGTGCGGTGAAACCGACCCCAGCCTTGTGATGACGGGATTGCAGGCCGCCATCGCAGCGCTCTGGGATGCACCGTTGGAGCGCGCCTGGCAGTACTTGCTGGAGCGAGGCTTGCAGGAGCTGGACCGCCGCCGTCGCCGTCGCGGTGTGATCACCTTTGCCGGATTGTTGGCGGCGATGGATCCCGGTGATGGCGACGTCGCTTGGCTTGCGTCGCTGCAACAGCGCTATCGGGCCGTGATGGTGGATGAGTTTCAGGACACCGACCCTGTGCAGTGGCGCCTCTTGCAGCGGGCCTTCGGCGATGGTGAACGCCATCTGCTGTTGATGGTCGGGGATCCCAAGCAAGCGATCTACCGCTTTCGCGGCGGTGATCTAGCGACCTATATGGCAGCCCGGCAGCAGGTGGAGCGGATCGATCACCTGCTCGACAACTTTCGCACGACGGCACCGTTGATGGAGGCGTTGAACCGGTTGATGGCTCCTGGTCTCTCCCGCTCTGGGCTCCCAGTGCCCGCGGTGCAGCCCCGCAGCTCTGCAATGCCACCACAGGACGCCGCGGCGTTGCAACTGCAGTTGATCTCCACCGAGTTGCCATCCACCCGCAGTGCCTTGGAGGAGGAGATGCCCCAGCGCCTCGCTGCAATGGTGCTGGAGCAACTGCAGCAACAGGACAACCTCAACCCCGCTGACCTGTGTGTGTTGGTGAGCCGCCATCAGCAGGCTGAAGCGCTGCGGCGCGCCTTAGGTGCCTTTGGTCTCCCTACGCGGCTGGTGACGCAGGGGGATGTGCTCGAGAGTGAAGCCGCCCTGCTTTTGCAGTGGTTCCTCGATGCGCTGGCAGAACCGGGCGATGACGTTCGCCTGCGCTTGCTGGCCTGCTCGGGATTGATGGGCATACCGCCAAATGGCCTGGACCAGGACCGGTTGGATCAGCTGGCTCTGCAATTGCGTGGACTGGCTGAATTGATGCCCCGGCTGGGCCTGCTCGGAGCGCTGGCCGACCTGCTGAAGGGGGAACAGTTGGCGGGTTTGTCGGAACGGGGGCGGATGTTGGGGGATCTTCAGCAGGCAGCTCGGCTGGTGCAGGAAGCGATGCACCGCCAGGGACTGGACGTGGCCACTGCTGCGGATTGGTTGCGGCGGGAGCGGTTACACCCCAGTCGGCCCGTGCCGGAAGCGCGCCAGCCCCACAGCGATCAGGCCGACAGCGCCATCGCCGTGGTCACTGTTCACCGCAGCAAGGGTCTCGAATATCCGGTGGTGATTTGCCCGTATCTCTGGGAGTCACCCCCAGCTGTTGCTGGCCCGCTTTGGCGTGATCTGAGTTCTGGTGAGTGCCTGGTTCGTGTGGATGTCCACTGGGGTGAGGGCTGGCAAGCGGCGCAACAGGCGCAGCAGGAGGCCATGGCCGAGGCCGAGCGGCTGGCCTATGTCGCGGTGACCCGAGCCAAATCCCAGCTCATCCTGATCTGGGCTCGAGCCTTTGGTCAGGAGGGCTCGCCCATGCCTGCCTGGCTCTTTGATGCTGAGGCGGCTGGAGACGCGATCGAAAGCCTGACCGATCAACGGCTGAGTGATGCCCTGGGCGAGCGAGAGGTTTCTGTCCGCATCTCTCCCCTGGCGGAGAGCCTGCCCAGTGGGGCGCGTTGGCGGCCTCCGCTGCGGGAGGAGATGTTGGCCTTGGGTCCGATTCCCAAGCGCATCGATCGGAGTTGGGGACGGGCCAGTTACTCAGCCTGGATTGCCTCATCCGACGAGATTCGGCTCCATGAGCATGGGCGCGATCGTGACCCAGGGGCCGAGGACGTTGTCTCGGCAGTTGCGGAACCAGAGTGGTCTGAGACAGGGCCTTTGGCGGCCTTCCCCCGTGGAGCCGCGGCGGGGGATTGCCTGCATCGGATTCTCGAACAGTTCCCCTTCACCGCAGCAGAGGCGCCGGAGCCAAGCGAACGACTGGAGCTGATCGCCGCCGAGTTACGGCGGGCTGGCCTCGATCCAGGCCTGCAGAACGATGTGTTGACGGGCTTGGATCAGGTGCTTCAGACGCCCCTGGGCGGACCGTTGGGGTCGTTGTCGCTGGATCAGCTGGGCCCGGACCAGCGCCTGCCCGAACTCAGCTTTGATCTGCCGGTTCAGCACGTGCGTACAGCCGATCTGGTCGCTGCCTTTGCCTTCGATGCCCAAGCCCGTTTTGGTGCGTCCTACAGCCCTGCTTTGGCGTCGTTGTCGATCAACAGTCGTGGCTTTCTCACCGGGTCGATCGATCTGGTGTTCCAGGACCCCCAGCACAAGCGCTGGTGGGTCCTCGACTGGAAGAGCAACTGGATCGGTGAGCGGCGCACCGGTGTTGAACCCGGGCTGTGCGGTCCGCATCACTACTCCCAGGACGCGATGGAGGATCAGATGCTTCATCACCACTACCCCCTTCAGGCGCACCTCTACCTGGTGGCCCTGCATCGACATCTGCGTTGGCGGCTGCCGGATTACGCCCCCGAGCGGCATCTGGGGGGGTATGTCTACTGCTTCTTGCGGGGGATGCCCGGATCGATGAGTGCCTCTCCAGAGGGTCCTGTCGGCCCTGGCCGCATCGTCGAATCCGTGCCGCTTGATCGCATCGCAGCTCTTGATCGTGCCCTGTCTGAGGTGATGTCGTGACGGAGCTCCTGCCCCTGGGAAACAGTGGTTGGCCTTCCGGCTTTACGGCCGGTCTGCATGCCGCTTTGCGGCGTCGGATTCCGCCGCAAGTCGATGGTCCGGAGTTGGAGGAGCTCAGTCGCGACCTTGTCTTGGCGTTGGAGCAGGGGGAGTTGACGGTGGCTCTCACACCGGAACGTTTGGTCGTTGCTGAAGCCAGTGGATGGCTGCAGGGGGAGACCTCCCCCCTGCTTCGTCAGGGCGACCGGCTGGGCTGGCGTCGCTGGTTGCAGGCCATGGAGCAGGTGGTGGACGAGCTGGTGGAGCGGGCCCATGCTTCCTTCCGGGAGCCCTTCAACGATGCCGACCCAGGGCTGTCGGCTCGTCTCAATCCTGAACAGTGCGCCGCCGTGCGCGCCCTGGATCTCGCCTCTGTCGTGCTGCTCAGCGGTGGCCCCGGCACGGGCAAAACCAGCACTGTGGTTGAGATCCTGGCCCGGGCGGAAGCACGCGATCCCGGCTTACGCATCGGATTGGCGGCACCCACCGGTAAGGCAGCCCGGCGCCTGGGGGATGCGGTGCTGTCCGAGCGGGCTCCGTTGCCCTGCAGCACCCTTCACCGCTGGCTCGAGGCTGGCAGCCGTGGATTCGGCAGACACCGTCATCGCCCTTTGGAGTTGGACCTCCTGGTGATCGATGAAATGTCGATGTTGGATCTGGCCCTGACCCAGGCCTTGCTGGAGGCGTTGCCCAGCGCTTGTCGGCTGCTGTTGGTGGGGGATCCAGCCCAGCTGCCTCCGGTAGGAAGTGGAGCGGTCTGGCATCGGCTTCAGCAGCCCGAGGTGCGCGACCGTTTCGGCGCCGGTGCGGTGCATTTGGAGCGCACCTATCGCAACCGAGGTGCCCTGGCCGAGATGGCGCAGCAGCTGCGCCAAGGGGAACTGACGGCATTCGCAGCGGATCTGCCTGCTTTGCCCGAACAGGCCAATCTTCAGGTGCATCCCAGCCCCTTGCGTCGTTTTCCGGCGTTAGTGCGTGAGCGCTGGATGCAGCGCCTCAAACAATTGGAGGTGTTGGCGCGTGACCTTGACCGCTGTAGCGACCAGGAGCTGATGGCAGCCTCCCGGTCGTTGTTTGAGGCCCTTGAGCAGGACCTGCTGCTGTGTCCACGCCGTCGGGGGCCCTGGAGCCTTGAGGATGTTCACCGCACGCTGCTGGGGGCGAGTGCCCTGCTCAAGGTCGAGCGATGGCCGGTCGGGTTGCCGGTGATCTGCGGCAGCAACCAACCGGAACTCGGTTTAGCCAATGGCGACCTCGGTGTTGCCATCGGGGCCGGTTCCGAACGACGTTTGCTGTTTCAGGTGATGGACCCTGATGGCCAGCTGGAGGTGCGCCGCTTCCATCCAGCCCGTTTGCGCCGCTTGGAGCCTGCTGTCGCCCTCACCATCCATCGGGCCCAGGGCAGTGAGGCGGATCGGGTGATCGTGCTCTGGCCTGATCCCCTGGAGGATGGACCGGCTGCTGATCATCAACGCCGATTGCTGTACACAGCCATTACCCGTGCCCGTGTCAGCCTTGACCTGGTGACAGTGATCTGACTCGGGTGAACTGATGCGTGTTGAGCGTCCCTGGGGCTGGTACGAAACGTTGGTCCAGGGGGAGAACTATTTGGTTAAACGCTTGCTTGTACGGGCCGG
Source organism: Synechococcus sp. MU1611 (assembly GCF_020514255.1). NCBI lineage: Bacteria > Bacillati > Cyanobacteriota > Cyanophyceae > Synechococcales > Synechococcaceae > Synechococcus > Synechococcus sp. MU1611. Next base: position 327,645 of record NZ_VTLC01000001.1, read on the forward strand.
GCAGCAGTTGTCTCTGCAGCGGCATCATCACCGCAGCGAAAGTTGGACCGTGGTGTCTGGTTCAGGTGCTCTGCTCTGCGGTGATCACTCGCAACCGGCCAGCACTGGCGTCATGCTCTCCATCCCTTGCGGCGCCGTGCATCGCGCCCGTGCAGACGACACTGATTTGCTGATTCTCGAGGTTCAGCATGGTGAGGATCTGCGGGAAGACGACATCGAACGCCTGCAGGATGATTACGGCCGGGTGATAAATTGAACTTCAACCTTTGAAGCGTAGGCAACACAACCAGAGCGCAACTGTTTCGGTTGCAGGGAGGTTGTGAGCCTGATTTCAGAGATCAATCAGGCGAAGCCACCTTCTATGACTGAACAGCAGCAGCAGCGCGACGATTCCGCCTGCGCAGTCGATCTTTCTGCATCGGCTCTTCCGGAATCTGAACCGAATGCTGAGGTGTTCACCACCACCATCACGCCGTCTGAACCGGAGTCCGGTTTTGCTGGTTTTGGCTTTAGCGAAGCCATGATGCGCACCTTGGCTGATAAGGGATACAGCGAGCCGTCCCCAATTCAGAAGGCGGCATTCCCCGAGCTGATGCTTGGCCGTGATCTGGTGGGTCAGGCCCAGACCGGCACCGGCAAAACAGCAGCGTTTGCGTTGCCGTTGCTTGAGCGTCTGGAGAGCGGCCAGAAAACCCCCCAGGCCCTGGTGCTTGCCCCCACCCGGGAGCTGGCGATGCAGGTGGCCGATTCCTTCAAGGCCTATTCCGCCGGCCATCCCCACCTGAAGGTGCTTGCGGTCTACGGCGGCACGGATTTCCGCTCTCAGATCAGTGCCCTCAGGCGCGGGGTTGATGTGGTGGTGGGCACCCCTGGACGGGTGATGGATCACATGCGGCAGGGCACGCTCGATACCAGTGGGCTGCGAAGCCTTGTGCTTGATGAAGCGGACGAAATGCTCCGCATGGGCTTCATCGACGATGTGGAGTGGATCCTTGGCCAGTTGCCTGAGCAGCGGCAGGTGGTGCTGTTCTCGGCGACGATGCCGCCGGAGATCCGTCGCCTGTCCAAGCGTTACCTCAAGGACCCTGCTGAGGTCACGATCCGCACCAAGGATCAGGAAGGCAAGCGAATCCGCCAGCGTTCGATCACGGTGCCGATGCCGCACAAGCTCGAGGCCCTGCAACGGGTTCTGGATGCCTGTGGTGGTGAGGGTGTAATCATCTTCGCCAGAACCAAAGCGATCACCCTGACGGTGGCCGAAACCCTCGAAGCAGGCGGCCATCAGGTGGCGGTTCTCAACGGCGACGTTCCGCAGAACCAGCGGGAACGCACGGTGGAGCGGCTTCGCAGTGGATCGGTCGACATCCTTGTGGCCACCGACGTTGCGGCCCGCGGTCTCGATGTTGAGCGCATCGGTTTGGTGATCAACTACGACATGCCGTTCGATAGCGAGGCCTATGTGCACCGCATCGGCCGGACGGGCCGGGCCGGTCGGACCGGTGAAGCCGTTCTGTTTGTGACCCCACGGGAACGACGCTTCATTCGCAACCTCGAGCGGGCTACCGGTCAGCCGATCGAAGCGATCGAAGTACCCGGCAACACGGCGATCAACCAGGGACGTCTTGACCGTCTGCGCAAGCGCTTGAGTGATGCGGCTCAGTCGGAACGATCCGATGCCGACGAAGCGGCCCTGCTTCAGGAGTTGATGCAGCGGGTGGCAACTGAGCTGGAATTGAACCCTGAGCAACTGGCCATGGCGGCTCTCAATTTGGCGATCGGTCCTGATCCGCTTCTGCGTAAAGGGGACGATGACTGGATTCAGAACACCCGTCGCAACGACCGTGACCGCGATCGGAATGGGGGAGAACGCCGAGAGCGGCGCGACCGACCGGCGCGGGCTCCCGAGGAGAACATGCAGCGTTACCGGGTTGAGGTGGGCCACCGCGATCGGGTGAAGCCGGGCAACTTGGTAGGGGCTATTGCTGGCGAGACCGGTCTGCAGGGACGGATGATCGGTCGCATTCAGATCTTTGATAACCACAGCCTGGTGGACCTGCCTAAGGGCATGCCCGAGGATGTGTTCAACAATCTGCGTCGCTTGCGGGTGATGAACCGCGAACTGCAGATCACTCAGGCCTCCTGATGCGCAAGCTTCTGGCTGTTGCCCTGGTCTTTGCCCCTGTTTCGGTAGTGGCTTCGGACAACAGCCTGATCACCCAGTTCTGCAGAACGGCCGTCAAGGCCGAGTTGCAGAGCGCTGGGAAGGTTCCTCCTGAAGGCATGGTGCAAGACACCTGCCGCTGTTTCCTGGCGGAGGTGCAGAACGGGGCTGGAATCACGGGGGCCCAGGCCTCCTGCAAGGCCAAGGCGGCTGAGGCCTACGCCTTCTGATCCCAGGGGCTCGATTTGGGTTAGAGATTGCACACCTGAACGGTGACTTCAGGCTGAAGCAGGGCCAGCTTCTCCACGACCTGAATCAGCTCGATTTGCTCAGTTGGTGTGGACTGAGGAATCAGGCTGTTGAGCAGCACAAGCTTGTCACCAGGATCCAGTTCCCCGTCAGTGGTCCAGCACAGGGCTTGGCAGTAAAGGCTGTCGAATGTCATCTTACTTCTCTGTCAGGGTCTTCTGACAATGGTGTGGAACGGCGAATCACGGGCAGGTCTTCGGAATTGCTTCTTTTTTTTGTGTTGTTTCATACGACTGCCCTGTAACGTCATCGGGTTCACGTTTGAGCACTGGCACTTTCCGAGCTTTCGGAACCGGCTCAAGCGATCGATCAAGTCCAACGGTTCCACGGTCCATGACCATCTACATCGGCAATCTTTCGTTCCAGGCGGAGCAAGAGCACCTCGTTGATCTCTTCACTGAGTACGGCGAGGTCAAAAACTGCAGCCTTCCCTTGGATCGGGAGACAGGTCGCAAACGCGGTTTCGCCTTCGTCGAGATGGCCAACGATGCCGATGAACAGAAAGCCATCGACGACCTCCAGGACGTCGAGTGGATGGGCCGCATGATTCGCGTGAGTAAAGCCACCCCCCGGGAGCGTTCCGGCGGCCCCCGTGGCGGCGGCGGCGGCGGTGGTTACCGCGGCTGAGGCTTAAGCCTCGGCGTCCAACAGGTCCAACTCCATTTCACGTTGGCTCAGTTGATGCAGACGATCCGCGCTGCCGTCGACTGGGCCTAGTTGGTTGTCTTGGTGATTCTGGAGCTGCGGCAACACAGCCCGCAGTCCACGGCGTTTTTGCCGTGCCAAGTAACGGTGAAAGCGGTTGAACGACCTTGATCGGCTCATGGCACCTCCTTCGGTTGTTCTTCCGTTGTAGTGCGTCTTCAGAGGGAGAAAACCCTGTTGGAACCAACCCTCAGCAAAGCTTCAGCAAGCCGCTCACCGTTGACGCGGTTGCTGCGTCACCTCGCCCCGCAGCGTCGTTTGGTGCTCGCTGCAGTGAGCTGCTCTCTGCTCAACAAGCTGTTCGATCTGGCGCCACCAGCCTTGATCGGTCTTGCCCTGGATGTGGTGTTGCGTGGTGAGCAATCTGTGTTGGCGGGCTTTGGTCTGAAGACGGCGGGACAGCAACTGTGGATGCTGGCCCTGCTCACCTTTGTGATCTGGGCGGCGGAGTCGCTGTTCGAGTACCTCTACGACGTGCTCTGGCGCAACCTGGCGCAGACCACACAACACAGCCTGCGGCTCGAGGCCTACGACCATCTACAGAAGCTGGAGCTGGCCTTTTTCGAGCAGGACAGCACCGGTCGTCTGATGTCGGTGCTCAATGACGACATCAATCAGCTCGAACGCTTTCTGGATCGAGGTGCCAATCAGATCCTGCAGTTGATCACCACCGTTCTGGTGGTAGGCATTGGCATGGCGATGGTGGCGCCGGAGGTGGCCCTGTTCGCCTATTTGCCGATCCCGGTGATTCTCTGGGGATCACTTCATTTTCAGCGCCAGCTGGCGCCGCGTTATCGGGAAGTGCGGGCAAGGGCTGGTGATCTCGCCTCCCGGCTCGCCAACAACTTGGGGGGGATGCTCACGATCAAGAGCTTCACTGCAGAGACTCTCGAACTGGAGCGCCTGCGCGCTGAAAGCCTGGCCTACCGCCAGAGCAACGCCCGTGCGATCCGACTCTCGGCAGCCTTCATTCCCTTGATCCGCTTCGCGATCCTGTTCGCCTTCTTGGCGATTCTGTTGATCGGTGGCTTCAAGGCCTTGGCCGGTGAACTGCCGGTCGCCACCTACAGCGTTCTGGTGTTCATTACCCAGAGGCTTTTGTGGCCGTTGACCGCCATTGGCCGAACCCTGGATGAATACCAGCGCTCGATGGCATCCACGCAGCGGGTGCTTGATCTGATCGATACGCCGGTGATGATTCAGGGAGGGATGGTCCCTGTGGATCCGCAGCGGCTGCGGGGTGAGATTCGCTTTGAAGCGGTTGATTTCGCCTATTCAGGGCGTTCAGCGCTGTTGCAGGGCTTTGATCTAACAGTTCCAGCAGGCTCGACCCTGGGCATCGTTGGGGCCACAGGTTCCGGCAAGAGCACGGTGGTGAAACTCTTGTTGCGTCTGTATGAGCGCGATGGCGGACGCATCTGCCTGGATGGTGTCCCCATCGACACCCTGCAGCTTCAGGACCTGCGCCGTTGCATCGCCCTGGTTAGTCAAGACGTCTACCTCTTCCATGGCACCGTTGCCGAGAACATCGCCTATGGGGTGGCGGATCCCGACCCGGTGGCGATTGAGCAGGCCGCTCGCTTAGCGGAAGCCTCCGGATTCATCGATGCCTTGCCCCAGGGGTATGACACCTTGGTTGGCGAACGGGGCCAGCGTCTATCCGGCGGGCAGCGCCAGCGCATTGCTCTGGCCCGCGCCATTCTCAAGGACGCTCCAGTGCTGGTGCTCGACGAAGCCACCGCAGCGGTGGACAACGACACCGAAGCTGCCATCCAGCGATCGTTGGCTCAGATCACTCAGCACCGCACAACCCTGGTGATTGCCCATCGGTTGAGCACAGTCCGCCATGCCGACTGGATTGTGGTGATGGATCAAGGCCGGATTGTGGAACAGGGCTGCCACGACAATCTGGTTGCCGAAGGCGGGATCTACACCAATCTCTGGCAGGTGCAGGCCGGAGAAGGGGTTATTTCTTCCTGAAGCAAGCGTTGTTGGCGGCCGGCGCGGTGACCATGCTGGGTCCGCAAGCCGGCGGTGCAGCCATGGCCATGCAGGCCTCGATCAGCCATGTCATGCATCACCCCCTCGGGGTGTTTTCGCTGTTGGTGGCCATCAGTGCGGCGGTGCCGCCGTTGATCCGGCGGCTCGGTCTGCCTGATCTGGTGGGATTGCTGGCGGCCGGCGTGGTCGTGGGGCCCCACGCTTTGAACTGGGTCGACAGCACCAGCGAAACGGTTCGGCTGCTTTCAGATCTCGGGGCGGTGTATTTGCTGTTCACGATGGGTCTGGAAATTGACCTGGAGGAGTTCAACCGGGTCAAACGCCGATCTTTCATTTATGGCCTGCTGATCCTGTTGATCGGTGTGGGAACGGGCGTGTCGATCGGTCTCTTCGCTGGTTTTGCTTCGGTGTCGTGCCTGTTGCTCGGTGCCTTGATGGCCACCCACACCCCGCTTGGCTATCCGATCGTGCGCAGCTACGGCGCCCAGAAGGATGAGTCGGTGGTGGTTAGTGTGGGCAGCACAATCTTCACCGACATCGTGGCCCTGCTGCTGTTGGCGGTGGGTCTTGGTCTGGGTCAGGGAAGCCTCAGCGGCATGGGCCTCAGCCTGTTGCTGCTCAAAATCGGCATCTTTGCCTTGGTTGTGGTGCTGGGCATCCGCTGGCTGGGCCGCCGCCTGGTGCTGCGCGGCATCAGCGATGAAAACAGGATGGTGCTCGCCGTTTTGGTGGCCTTGTTCCTGGCTTCCCTGGGCGCTGAGCTGGCTGGCGTTGAGAAGATTGTCGGCGCCTTCTTGGCCGGCCTGGCGGTGAATTCCGTCTTGCCCGAAGGCCGGGTCAAGGAACAGGTGATCTTCGTGGGTGGGGTGCTGTTCATCCCGATCTTCTTCATTGATCTGGGATTGCTGTTGGATCTGGGCAGCCTGGGGCAGAGCCTGAGCAATTTTCAGTTCACCGCGTTGATGCTGGTGGGTGCGATCGGCGGCAAGGGGCTGGCGTCGTGGCTCAGCGGACGGCTGTTCGGCTATCGCCGCGCCCAGATTTTGATGATGTGGTCGTTGACGATGCCCAAGGTGGCGGCGACTCTGGCCACCGCATTCATCGGCTATCAGGCGGGTCTGCTCAATCAGACCGTGCTGAACAGCGTGCTGGCGGTGATGGTGGTGACGGCCACCCTGGGGCCGATCCTGACCGAGCAGTCGGTGACCCGGCTCAAGGATCCCAGTCCGGATGCGGTGCCGGTCAGCTTCGGGGAGGAGGCGGCAGTTCTTGATGGCGTCAACGAGGTTGTTCAGCGCCCCTTGCGGATCGTGGTGCCCGTGGCCAACCCGAGCACCGAGAAGGGGCTGTTGAGCATGGCGGCTCGCTTGGTGCAGGGCTCTTCGGGGGCTGAAGGTCTGCTGCTTCCTCTGGCAATGGTGAATCCCAGCCTCGAGGAGATGCGCGGCGGCTTGAACCGGGCGGTTGCAGCGGCTCGCGGCCGGCTCAGCACGGCTGAGGCCATCGGCGCTCAGTTGGCCGTCCCCACCCGCAGTCTGCTGCGGTTGGATGAGGATATTGCTGGTGGCATGAGCCGCACGGCGCTTGAACAGGCCGCAGACCTGTTGTTGATCGGTGCTGCTCGTACGGATCAGCTGCGGGCTTGGCTGATGGGCGACATTGTTGATGGGGTCTGCCGCACAGCGCACTGTCCGGTGGTGGTGGTGAACTTTGGCCGCGACTCCGACAGCGGTCTGGGCCGGATCCTTGTTCCGATCAAAGACCTCTCCGCCAGTGCTCGCGAGCAATTCGAACTGGCGCTGCGGGTGATCAATTCAGCCCCGGAGGAACAGCGCCTCCGGATCACCCTGCTGCATGTGCACGACCCTCGCTTCAGCGGGCAGGACCGTCAGTGGATGGAGCAGCAGCTGATTCGCTGGCGACCACCGGGGATTCCGTCGGAGCGGTTCCACATCGTGATCGTGCGGGGACCCGGTATCGATGGGGCCATTCATCGACTCAGCCGCGAGCACGATCTGGTGATCCTGCGCACCCAGCGGCGACGGGTGGCGGGTCTGCCGATTCCTGGCAGTGATCGCACCAGCAAATTGATCCGCCAGCTTCCCTGCGCTTCGATGGTGATCAGCGACCCTCTGGTTTAAGCGGGAGGGCGTCCGACCCTCTACCGGAGACAGGATCTTCACGCCAAGATGCTGGATAGCTGGTATTCCATGGCACAAGACCCTCCTGCCAAGCCATCTTCTGAGGCCACCAGGTGGCCGGTTGTTTGTGCTGTGGTGGTGGGTCTCAGCGGCGGCCTCATGCTTTCGGTGCCGCTGAGCCGATTGATCAACACAGAACCGTCCAGCACGGCAGACCAACCTTTGGCGGCAGCTCAGCCCGCGCCGCTGGCCAATCCATTCGCCGGCTGGACTGGCTTCGGTGCCAGGGAAGTGGTGGTGCTGGGGCGTGACCGCACTGGTAACAACACCGATGTGATCTTCACGGTGCGGGTGAAGGGCACCACCACGACGATTACTCAGATTCCCCGCGACAGCTACATCGATGCTGAGGGCTTTGGGGGCATAAAGCTCAATGCGCTGATGGCATACGGCGGTGTGGAGGCGGTGGAGCGGGAGTTGTCTCGACTGATGAATCGCCCGATCCGCCATCACATCGTGGTGCGCCTGGATGCGATCGAAACCCTGGCCAACCTGGTGGGAGGGATCGAGGTGGATGTTCCCAAGCGGCTGTATTACGTCGATCGCAGTCAGAACTTGGTGATCGATCTGCAGCCAGGCCCTCAGCTATTGAAGGGCAAGGATCTTGAGGGTTTTCTGCGTTGGCGCAATGACGGCCGCGGCGATTTCGGCCGGCTGGAACGGCAGCAGTTGGCCCTCAAAGGCCTATTCGAACAAATGAAACAACCGCAGAATTTGATTCGCCTGCCGGCCTTGATTGCTGCTGCGGGTCAGGCGTTGGAGACGGATCTGGGGCCGATGGAATTGGGTGGCTTAATCACAGCGATGGGCACCACCGATCTCAATGCCTCCAGCTTGAATGCGGTGCCTTTCAACTCCGATGGCATCAGCTACCTGGATACGGAGTGGCCGGCCAAGTCGAGCAGTGGTGCAGATGCCAGTGAGGCCAGCAGTCAGCGCTTCAGATTTTTGTTCTGATCAGATCAGCAGAGTCAGTGAGCGCACCACCCGGCCGCAGATTTCACCAACCTTGCTCCAACGGTCTTCGTTGACGCTTGTTGCCAAGGTGTAAAGCCGGCCGCGGTCGACCACCACGGTCGCTAGCTCATGACGGTCGCGGTCTTCCAGGTGCACCGCGTATTCCAGGTCGTAGAACGTGTGGCCATTCACCTCGCGCTCCTGCGCTTCCACCAGCTCAGCGGTGCGGCCGCTGCCAGCCGTGGCGATCACTTCTCGGCGCAAGCGTTCACCTACCGCGACGGCGCTGCCGAGTTCATTGAGTTCGTTGTCTTCGCTCACCTTGTTGATCATCAGGCTCACGGTCTCATCGCTGTGGATCAGGTCGTGAAACACCACCCGCGGCCCATTGCTCACCTGAACCTCGGTCCAACCGGTGGGATATAGGAAGGCGAAACGGCCATCCGGGCTCTGGTACGACTGCAGCCCTGCCGTCGGTCCCGCTGCGCAGGCACCCAGCACAAGAGCCAGGACGCCGCAAAGAATCACGCGACTCAGAGATCGGAAGAGCTGCATTAACAGGGTGATCAATCCATTGGTCATTCTGCCGCTTTGGCCTGATCGCTGTGAGCTGCCCAAAATCGCGACCTTTGCCAGCCTTGGGTGGCTTGTTGAGGTGGACGTCATGGCATCGGATCAGGATCAAGCCTTCATGCGACAGGCGATCAAGGTGATGCGTGATGCCGGCGTTGTGAACAAAACCGGCGGCCCCTTTGGAGCAGTGATCGTCAAGGACGGTGCGGTCATCGCAGCCGCAGGCAACAGCGTGATTCAGGACAACGACCCCAGTGCCCAGGCAGCCGGTCCAATTGCGTTCGGCTGCCAGCAGCCGCTTCAGTTTCCGCAGGGCCAACGCTTGCGAATCGCTCTGCAGGGTGTGCTCCACCTGAAACGCAAACCCCGGTGCTTCTTCGCTGTGCTGAAGGGGGGTGTCAGTCATTGAGCTTCATACGCCTCGGAAGTCTGTTCCGGCAGATGATCTCCGCAACTCCTACATTCCTCGCATTGGCGGCAGACCACTGAGCGGCTTCACCAAACCGTTGGCCCGACTGATTGATCAGTTCGAGCGTCTGCCCGGCATCGGCCCGCGCACGGCTCAGCGGCTTGCGTTGCATCTTCTGAATCAGCCCGAGGAGCAGATCCACCAGTTCGCGGATGCCCTCTTAGCGGCCCGCACCCAGGTGGGCCAGTGCCAGACCTGCTTTCACCTCTCCGCGGAGCCGGAGTGTGAGATCTGCCGTAACCCGGAGCGCCGCAATGGGGTGATCTGCGTGGTGGCCGATTCCCGGGATCTTCTGGCGTTGGAGCGCACCCGCGAATTTCAAGGGCGCTATCACGTGCTCGGTGGATTGATCTCGCCGATGGATGGCATTGGTCCGGAGCTTCTCCATGTGACTTCATTGGTGCAGCGGATCAGCAAGGAGGAGATCACCGAGGTGATCCTGGCCCTTACCCCAAGTGTTGAGGGGGATACCACCAGCTTGTATCTGGCACGGTTGTTGAAGCCTTTCTGTCCGGTGAGCCGGATCGCATACGGCCTGCCGATGGGGAGTGAACTCGAATACGCCGATGAGGTCACCCTCAGCCGAGCCTTGGAGGGGCGCCGGCCGGTTGATTGATTGATGTCAGTGCCCTGATTCGTTGTTTCTTGAGCAGAATCAACACAGGCCGTCCGCCGGTATGAGCAAGTTCAGCGCCATTCCCCCTGCGGAGCGATTGCCCGAATGGCTGCGTCGGCCGATTGGTAACGCCTCGGAATTGGAGCGGGTGCAGGGGCTGGTGAAGCAAAACCGCCTGCACACCATCTGTGAGGAAGGGCGCTGCCCCAACCGTGGTGAGTGCTACGCCGCAGGGACGGCAACCTTTTTGCTGGGCGGTTCGATCTGTACGCGCAGCTGTGCTTTCTGCCAGGTGGACAAGGGGCAGGCACCGATGCCGGTGGATGTTGCAGAAGCCGAACGGGTGGCTGATGCGGTGGAAGCGATGCAGCTCCGCTATGTGGTGCTCACGGCCGTGGCTCGCGACGATCTCATCGATCACGGCGCCAGCCTGTTCACCAACACCATGGCGGCGATCCGGGCCCGAAATCCGCTCATCGCTCTTGAAGTGCTCACCCCCGATTTCTGGGGGGGCGTAGCTGATCAGGCACTGGCGGTGACGGCCCAGCGTGATCGGCTGGCCACGGTGTTATCAGCCCAACCGGTGTGCTTCAACCACAACCTGGAGACGGTGCAGCGTCTCCAGGGCGAGGTGCGCCGGGGGGCTACCTACATGCGGTCGCTCGGGCTCTTGGCGTCCGCCCGTGAACTGGCGCCTGAGATCCCCACCAAGAGCGGCCTGATGCTCGGCTTGGGAGAGACCCGTGATGAGGTGATTGCCACCCTCAACGATCTCCGCGCTGTGGATTGCCAGCGGCTCACCCTGGGGCAGTATCTGCGTCCTTCGCTGCAGCACATTCCGGTGGCCCGCTACTGGACGCCAGAGGAGTTTGATGAGCTTGCGGCGGTGGCCCGTGAACTGGGCTTTGCCCAGGTGCGCAGCGGCCCCCTAGTGCGCAGCAGCTATCACGCTGCTGACTGACGCCATCCCCGCAGACTGCGTGCCAGAACGGTGGAGATCTCTCCGCTCATCAGGGCCCCGGCTCCGCCCCAGACCAGCCGGAGGGGAAGATCCCAAAGCGCCGCTTCCACCTCGCGCATCGTGGCAAAACCGCGTTGGTTGAAGTAGCGGACCAGCCGTCGGTGCTGACGCTCGTCGTCACGGATGGCCAGCAACCGGGCTTTTGCACAAGGCGTGGCCTCCTGGGCCCAAGCCATGGTGGCGGCCCAGATCAGATCACCAACCCCTGGAGGCGCCGTTGGCATCACCCGCATCGTGTCGAGTTGAAGGCCCGTGGCGGCGGGGTAAGCCCACCCCTTCATTTCCCCCAGCAGCAGCAGGCTGCCGCTGGGGGCTTGCTGGGCCACCACCAGCCGCAGGCTCCACAGTCCCAGGGGACGGCCCACCTGCAATCGCAGCAGCAGGCCCCGTTCGCGGGCCTCGGCTTCCAGTTGTTCAAGCATCGACAGTGGGATGGCCGTGGTCATGGTCCTGAGGTCATGCTGATGCGGGCATGGTGACGACCGAGCGCACCGCCTCCAGTCGCAACGGACCGTAGAGGTGGGGGAACAGTTCGCCGCTGGGAATCGCATCGGCGCGCAGGGGAGCATCGACGGCAGCGGCATCAATCTCCAGCAGCAGCACGTCGCCGGCATCGGCATAAAAACGTTCAAATGTGGCGTTCACCTGCTCCTGCCAGGAGCAGTGGATGAAGCCCACTTGATCGAGTCCCATACTTCGCGTGGAGATGCGATAGCTGCCGTTGGTTTGCGCGGCTTGCCAGTCGTCCTTGAGGGCCAGATGAAACAGGGGTTGATCCAGGGGCACCGCCACGGCATCGGCGGGAAAGTGGTGCTGCTGCCCACCGGCAGTCCAGGGATCGGCCCGCTGCATCAGCCGCTCGAAGCGGGGATCCTCCAGGAAACGCTGGAGCCAGTGGCGTAACGCCTCCAGGGCGTTGTTGTTGTCGAAACCCTCAGGATCGGCGATGCGCCACTGCCGCACGAACGGCCAGATGGCTGCATCCGCCAGTGAGATGCGCTCGCCAAGCAGCCAGCCCTGCTCGGCAATCCTCTGGTTCCAGCTTTTCAGAATCTTGAGGCCGGCGTTCCGCTGCTCTTCCTTGTTGGTGCCGGGATAGCGATCGGTGTATTTGAACCGGTCCAGGTGGTGCTTGAACGGTCCGTCGTTCTGCTCGATCAGCGCTGACGTGTCGCTGGACCACAGCAGCTCCCGTGGGTCCGCCTGATTCAGGGCCCAGTCCATCACCGCACGGCTTTCTTCGATGACCTCACCGTTTGGCAACACCAGCACCGGAACGGTGCCCTTGGGAGAAGCCGCCAACATCTCAGCCGGTTTGGCCTTCAGCGCGATTTCGCGCCACTGCACCAGAAGACCGGCCTCCAGCAGGGCCCAGCGGGCGCGCATGGCGTAGGGGCAGCGGCGGAAGCTGTAGAGGATCGGCAGCACGGCATCGGAGTCGTCCTTGCAAGGATTGTCCGATGCGGTCTGAATCCCTCAAGCCTGCATCTGATCAATTTGCCGTTGCCGCATCGCAAACCGTTCCCGGTCGGCGTCGGTGTAGCGATCCACGCAATGCACACATTGCACGCCTTTGATGTAGCTCGGCAGTGCGCGTTGTTCGGCTGAAACCGGCAGGCCGCAGGCATGGCAGAGGCTGTATTCACCGGGCTCAAGGCGGTGGTTCAGGGCCACCCGCTGATCGAACACGAAGCACTCCCCCTGCCAGCGGCTCTTGGCTTCCGGCACTTGCTCCAGGTATTTGAGGATGCCGCCGCGCAGGTGGTGCACCTCCCCGAAGCCCTGTTGCTGCAGGTAGCTGCTGGCCTTTTCGCAGCGGATGCCTCCGGTGCAGAACATGGCGATGCGCTTGTTGCCGTTGTCCTCCATCAGCGGCCTCAGTGTTGTCTCCGCCCATTGCGGGAAATCGCGAAAGCTTTCGGTGCCGGGTTCGATGGCGCCGTCAAACGTGCCGATGGCTGTTTCGTAGCTGTTGCGGGTGTCGATCACCAGCGTGTCGGGATCATCCACCAGCGCATTCCAGTGTTCAGGTTCCACGTAGGTGCCGACGCTGGCGTGGGGGTCCACGCTGCTCACGCCGATGGTCACGATCTCTTTTTTGCGCCGGGCCTTGAAGCGGCGGAACACCGGCTTGTCGGCCCAGCTGCGTTTCACTTCGAGCCGCGCGTAGTGGTCGTTGCCGAGATCTAGAGACGCGCGCAAGTAGTCCAGCACGGCATTCACGCCAGGTTCTGGCCCGCTGATCGTGCCGTTCACCCCTTCCAGGGCCACCAGCACCGAGCCGAGCACATCGCCTTCGCGAGCCAGGCTTGGCAAGCTGGTCAGCAACGTCTCGCGACGCTTGTCATTCAGGGGTGTGAACGCATAAAAAGCAGCCACCAGGAGTCGGCTGTCTTTCGCCAGCACAGGCTCTTGGCGGATCGGGTCCACGGTGCTCCAGGTTCAACGTCCCTCCAGCCTGCATCAGGACGCTGGGTCCCCTTCAGGCTTTCCTGCTGATGCGCACAGAGGCAGGCCGCAGTGGACAGGCCAGGGCATGAAAGGGCTTGTGCCCCTTTTCAAAAATGAGGCTTCCCATGGGTTGAGCGTTTGCGCTGTCGATCTTCATGGCTGAGCCTCTGACCTATCCGGTGTAGCTCAACATGGATGCCACCAACAATGAGTCTTTCTTGCAGTGTTTAGGTCAGGCTTGGTAGCAAGAGGCTCAACCGGTCTGCTTCACCCGGACGATCCTTTGGTTTGAACGGTGTTCTGGGTCAGAGACGAATCGTGGTTGCACTCCTGGCTTTGGTGACGGCGTATTTGATTTTGATCCTGGCGAGTCAGGTTCGTTCCTAGTTACTTCTGCCGATTCCACTGTGATGGTGCTTTTCGATACGGCCGCTTGAGTGACTTCAATGCCATCACGGAAAGGTGCTCCGCTTCCGTCTATGGCACTCGCTTTAATCGCTGTTGTCTTCACAGCCACAGCCATCGGAACTGTGTTTCACAACAGGTACTGATTGGCTTTGGCGATGGAACTTGTCTTTGTAGCGCTCATCATCACAGCAACCCTGATCAAGGAGCTGTCGTCCAGATCAAATGCCCCTGGCTTCGTGAAGGGGAAGCAGCGTTAGCCCAGCACTCAATAACGGCGATGGTGGTGACGCTCGCGGTCGTCTTTTACGGCATCAAGAATGACGGACAGAACAAAGAGGCCAAATAGTGATGGAAGGACGATGGGGTCAATCATGGCTCCTCGTTGAAGGGCTACCTCTGGTTTAACCCTGCTCCAGCCCAGGCTGTGTGCCAGTAGAGAGATTGTTACACGAGTTCCTGGGGGATGCGCTCTATCCCCCAGTCGGTGGAGCCAAGTGGACCCGGTAATCGCTCAGTTGAGGGAGGTGGTTTTACCTCTCTCCCCTTAGAACACCTCTAGACGAAATCGATGAATGGTTTTTGTATTGGTAGCAATCTGCATTGGCATCTATATCAATGCGCTTCGGATCATTCATACAGACGACGCATGAATTTTCATCCTTCAATGCAACATAAAAATCAATTGGCTGAACTCTGGGAAAGGTCTTGGGGATCGATGCAGGGCCATGTCACCGCACCCCAGGAGATCCATCGCAAGGTGCTGCGGATGGTGTCACCGCTGACGGAGCAGGATGCCAAATTAATGCTGAAGCAGATGGGTCAACGCTCGTTGTGAATTGGGTTGATGGCTCACTTCATGGGGATCATGTTGGGGAGGCCTTCAACGCTGGCAAAGGTCACCATCGCTTCTGCTGGTTCTGGCCCCTTGTTGGTCACGTAGTGAGGTTCATCCGGGTGGCCCTCCAGGAAGCCATTGCCAGGCCGGACCACGCTTACAACTTTTTTGCCGTCGACAAGGCGCACGTTGGTCATCGCGCCCTTCGTCACCACAACGACCACTGGTGAGGGATGGGTGTGGAGTGGAATCGTTGCTCCAACGGGGAGCCTGACCCGTACCACCCTCAGCTCCGGCCTGCCCTGCGGATAGGCCACGATCCGTTCGCCTGGTGTTCGACTCGCCCTGAACAACTCCTGAATCTTTGGCTGAGGTGCAGCTTGCACGCTGCTGGCCAGAAGCAAGATGCCGGCGGTCAAGCCAAAACGTTTGAACTGCATTGTCTTTTGATGATGCACCTTCTTACCCGATTTGGCGGCTGGTGGCTGTCGGGTCAGATTTTTGTTGTTTGAAGTTGGTGAATTATTAGTGCCTATGGTCAACCATCAGACATCTGTTTTACAGATTTCTCGTCTTCAACGGAGGTGACTTTGAAAGATTTCCCTTTTTGGTTTGGTGATGCGTTTGCCCATGCAATGGGTGCTTGGGACTGGGAGGAGAAGAAAGCGATTCCTCCTTCAATCGGATGACAACCTTATACAGGTTTTCGCGACAAGCGAGGGCATGGTTGTTGAGCCGTGTGGCTCGTGTATCTCTGGTCTTGATCATCCTGGATTGATGTAACCGTGGCCAAAAGGGTCGCCTCATGTTTGTGAGGTGATCCTTTCGCTTCCTCTTCTCGGGTTAAGTACCTATTGTTTTTATCGCTTAGAGGAGTAGACAGAAATTAGTAGCAAGGATAGCGATGATCACGATCTGCTCCGGTTTCTTCGATATCTGCATCCCCCTCGGTTTGGTCGATAAATCGCAATCCAAACAGGATTCAGAGCCTCGACAAGCAATCCAGTCGCAACACGACCTGTACTGGGAAGAGCGTTGCGATGCATCACCAACTGCACCCGGGTGCAAAATTTATGATGCCTAAACAAAAGGCGCACTCCGTGGAGCATGCAACGCTCCTTTAGAAAACGTTTTTGTGGAAGATTGATCTCGATCAATTGATGACATCGTCCGTCCTTTCCATTGAAAGGACGGACGATTCCATTGGTATGGCTTTTCATCCACAAGGTTTTCAAAAATCTGTCTGGCTAACGAACACTTACTGGAGTTTGACCTGACGATTGCGGAGGTTTGTTCTGCAAGCGTCCCGCAGATGTTGTCGGGGGGTTCGGAGTGGGGGGCGTGCTGTTTAGCGCGGAGCACAATTGGCAGGAGCAGCCGCTTCCTCCTGCCAATTGGCGGTTACTCCGGCATCGGCGAGCAGCTGGCGATCGGCCTCCACATCCGGGTTTCCAGTGGTGAGCAGAACATCGCCGTAGAAGATTGAGTCGGCACCTGCCTGGAGGCAGAGAATCTGGGCTTCCCGGCTCATCGATTCACGGCCGGCACTCAACCGCACCCGGGCGTGGGGCATCAGGATCCTGGCGGTCGCCACCATCCGCACCAGCTCTAAGGGTTCAAAGGGGGCTTGCTCTTCCAAAGGGGTGCCTTCAACGGCCACCAATCCGTTCACCGGCACGCTTTCGGGATGAGGGTTCATGCTGGCGAGCACCTGCAGCATCGAGGCTCGGTCCCGCAGGGTTTCTCCCATGCCGATGATGCCGCCACAGCAGAGGGTTACACCGGCGTTGCGGACGCGTTGGAGTGTTTCCAGCCGCTCTTGATACGTGCGTGTGGAGATGATTTGGTCGTAGTGCTCGGGGCTGGTGTCGAGGTTGTGGTTGTAGGCCGTGAGCCCGGCTGCGGCTAATCGTTCCGCCTGTTGATCGGTAAGCATCCCCGCGGTCACGCAGGCCTCCATCCCCATGCCGCGCACTCCGCGCACCATCTCAAGCATGGCTTCGAAGGGTGCACCGTCGCGGATTTCCCGCCAGGCCCAGCCCATGCAGAAGCGATCGGCACCGGCCTCCTTGGCAGCTCGGGCGCGCTGCAGCACCGGTTCCACCTGCATTTGGGCCTCAAAGGCCGCCACATCACTGCTGTTATGGATCGACTGAGAGCAGTAAGCGCAATCCTCTTCGCAGCCCCCTGTTTTCACACTCAGCAGCGAGGCCAGCTGCACCCGATAGCCAGGATTGGCCTCACGATGAATGGTTTGCGCCTGCCAAAGCAGCTCCATCAAGGGGAGTTCCAGCAGGGTCTGGATCTCCGCGGTGGTCCAGTTGTGGCGGATGCTGAGCGTCATGGGCTGATCGGATCGAGTCCGCCGAAGCGGCGGTTGCGGCGTTGGAAATCGAGTAGGGCCTCTTTCAACGCATCGGCATTGAAGTCGGGCCAGAGCACGTCGGTGACGTGGATTTCGGCGTAGGCCAGCTGCCAGAGCAGAAAATTGCTGATGCGGTGTTCCCCGCTGGTGCGGATCAACAGATCGGGATCCTGCTCGCCAGCGGTGAACAATTCAGCGGCGATGCTGTTCTCATCGATGCTGTCCGGATCGAGCTCCCCCGCTGCAGCGCGTCGGGCGAGGCGCTGGGCTGCCAGCACCAGTTCCCGTCGCCCGCCGTAATTCGTGCACACGTTGAAATGAATGCCGTTGTTGGAGGCTGTACGGGTCGTGGCGTCAGCGATCAACTGCTGCAGTTTCTGGGGCAAGGCTTCCAGATCTCCGAGAAAGCGAATCCGCACCTGTTCGGATTCCAGTGCCTGGAGTTCGGCCTGCAACACCCGTTCGAACAGGGTCATCAGGAAATTCACTTCCTCCCCCGGACGCGACCAGTTCTCCGTGGAGAAGGCGTAGGCGGTCAAGGCTGGGATGCCCCAGTCGCTGCAGAGCCGCAGGCTGGTTTTCAGTGCCTCCACGCCGGCACGGTGCCCCATCACCCGGGGTAACCCGCGCGATTTCGCCCAACGTCCGTTGCCATCCATGATCAAGGCCACGTGCTGCGGGAGCCGGCCTGGGTCGAGGTCCGCAGGGAGAAGCGAACGATCGGCCGTGTCAGTGCTGGTGGCCGGAGGGCGGCTCAAGACAGCGATTCGGACTGAGAGCTTCCCACCGTACGTCGTGCCGGCGGCATCGATTCGGCGGTGCTGAACAGCTCCTGCAGCAGTTCCTTAAGGCGAGAGCTCGTGATTGGGCGTTCCAGCTTGCCCTGGTTGGCCAAGGACAGCGTTCCTGTTTCCTCAGACACCACGATGCAGATGCAGCGATCAAAGCGTTCGGTAATGCCAAGCGCCGCCAGATGCCGAGTGCCGAAACGACTCACGCTGTGCCGCGAGAGCGGAAGAATGACCCCGGCCGATTCGATCCGGTTACCACGCACCAGAACGGCACCATCGTGGAGTGGTGTGTCGGCAGCAAACAGATTCAGCATCAACTCGCGACTCAGCACTGCGCCGATAGCAACACCGGGATTGAGAAAATCCTCGGGCCTGAGGTCGCTCCCTAGGTCAACAACGATCAAGGCCCCACGACGCAGCTGAGACAGCCGGCCAGCGGCATCGGTGATCTGGGTCACGGTGCCGGCGGATGCCCGGAACTCCTTCTGGGGATTCCCCAGCAACACCGCCAGTCGACCAGTTCCCAGCAGCTCCATCAAGCGCCGCAGCTCCCCTTGCCAAAGAATGGCCAGCGATAGCGAGCAGGCCATCACCAACCCGTCCACCAGTTTTGTGGTGAGAGGCAGGTTGGCGAAGCGCTGGACAAACCACGCCATGGCCACCAGGAACAACCAGCCCCGCAGCAACCAGAGGGTGCGCTGCTCGTTGACGCGCGAGAACAGAAGAAAGCCGATGGAAGATGCAAAGAGAACGTCGAGCACCAGGCGCGGATCCACCACCGCCAACACGTTCACTCCGATCTACGAACCGCTGACGTCAACGTAACGCGTTGAATCGTTCTGGCAAAACGTCGTAGCGCAGCAGGTCATCCGGCTGCTCTCGCTTTTGCACCAGCTCCGCGGATCCGTCGTGCACCAAGACGGCTGCTGGCCTCGGGATCCGGTTGTAGTTCGAGCTCATCGAGGCGTTGTAGGCACCGGTCGCGAACACGGCGACGATGTCTCCGCTCTCGGTGCTGGGCAGGGGAAGGTCCTTCAGCAGCACATCGCCGGATTCACAGTGCTTGCCCACCAGATTCACGCTTTCGTCAGCCTGGGCCAGAGGGCGGTCAGCCAGGTAACAGGTGTAAAGCGATTGGTAGGTGATCGGGCGGGGGTTGTCGCTCATTCCACCGTCGATGGCCACGTAGGTGCGGACATTGGGGATCGTTTTGCGGGAGCCCACGGTGTACAAGGTCACACCGGCGGTCGCCACCAGCGAACGGCCCGGCTCGCACATCAACCGTGGCAGCTCGAGGCCACGCTCACGGCATGCCGCTGTGACGGCTTCGGCCACCACCTGGATCCATTGCTCAATGCTCGGCGGATCATCGGATTCCACATAGCGGATCCCAAGTCCGCCACCAACGTTGAGGTCGTTGACGGGATGGCCCAGGTCGCGGGCGAGCTTCAGTTTGTCGGCCATCACCGCGGCTAGATCACGGTGGGGTTCGAGTTCAAAGATCTGAGATCCGATGTGGGCGTGCAGGCCGGTGAGTTGGGCCCAGGGTTGTCCCACAAGTTTGCGCAGCACGGGCTCCACCTGATCGGGATCGAAGCCGAACTTGCTGTCTAGGTGACCTGTGCGGATGTATTCGTGCGTATGGCACTCAATGCCGGGGGTGAAGCGCAGCATCAGGCGCGCTGGTTCTGATCCAGCGGGCACCAGTTCGGCCAGGCGGTCCAGATCGTGTTGGTTGTCCACAACGATCGTGACCTTGTTGGCGTAGGCGAGCAGCAGCTCCTCGTCGGATTTGTTGTTGCCGTGGAGCACCATGCGCTCCCCTGGCATCCCTCCCCGCAGCGCCGTCAGCAGTTCCCCGGCGGAAACGGCATCCAGGCCCAAGCCCTCAGAGGCCGCAAGGCTGCTCATCACCAGGGAGCTATTGGCTTTTGAGGCGTAGATCGGAAGAGATGAACCTGCGTAGTGCTTGGCCAGAGCCTCGCGGTAGGCCCGGCAGGTGGCGCGAACGGTCGCCTCATCCAGCACATATAAAGGTGTGCCGTAGCGCGCTGCCAGATCACTGAGACGACAACCTCCGACCACCAGTCGGTCTGTGGCGTCGAGTTCGGTGGTGAGCGGTGCCAGGTTGCGATTGGGGCTCTCCGCATCCCGGTTCGCCTCGAAGGGCCGTTGACTAGTGATGGTTTGGGTCACGGAGTGTCGGCGTCGAAGGGCAATCTAGGAATCGACCCTGCGGTGGGTGGATCGACCCCGCAGATCCTGCGTCTTGATCCCTCATGGCAGCACGCCTGTCTGGTTCTGGATCAGACTGCTCTCGACGGTCTGTGGACGGCTGACCAATGGCGGCGTGAGCTGGACGACCCCAGGCGCCTCTGCATCGGTCTTGTTGACTCCCTTGTTGGCTCCAAAACATTGTTAGGAGTTGCCTGCGGCTGGTTGGTGGCCGATGAACTCCACATCACGGCAGTGGCTGTGGATCCGGCCAGTCGCCGCAGCGGCTATGGAGGTCTCCTTTTACAAGCACTGTTGCAACGGGCACGTCGGGTTGGTGCGGTGCACGCCACGCTCGAGGTGGCCAGCGACAACGTTGCCGCTCTGGCGCTTTACGCCCGGAACGGTTTCCGCACCGCAGGCACCCGTTCCGGGTACTACTCCGATGGTCGCGATGCCCTCATTCAGTGGTGTCGCATCCCACCACCGACATCTCCAACGTCGGATTGATGTTGTTCGGTTTCCCGTCCCTGGGAAACAAAAATAAGCAGTGAATCTTGTGGGATTCATTGTTATTTTTTGTGCGCTCAAGGCCAGTCTCAGACTGGAAAGTGACCGTACAAACCGAACACTCGCGGCGGTCCCTCAACCCTGATAGCTTGGTGACATCACTGCATTGGCCCAGCGATGTTCGAACGTTTCACCGAGAAGGCCATCAAAGTGATCATGCTGGCCCAAGAAGAGGCTCGCAGGCTTGGTCACAACTTTGTTGGAACCGAACAGATACTCCTCGGTCTCATTGGCGAAGGAACGGGTGTAGCTGCCAAGGTCCTCAAGTCCATGGGCGTCAACCTCAAGGATGCCCGGGTGGAAGTGGAGAAAATCATCGGGCGTGGGTCCGGTTTCGTTGCCGTTGAGATTCCATTCACTCCCCGCGCCAAGCGTGTTCTGGAGCTCTCTCTTGAAGAGGCTCGTCAGCTTGGACACAACTACATCGGTACTGAGCACTTGTTGCTCGGTCTCATACGAGAGGGCGAAGGTGTAGCGGCCCGGGTTCTGGAAAACCTCGGTGTCGACCTGGCCAAAGTGCGAACCCAAGTGATTCGCATGCTGGGTGAAACGGCCGAAGTGTCTGCCGGTGGCGGCGGTGGTGGAAAGGGCTCCACCAAGACTCCCACCCTCGATGAG
Source organism: Synechococcus sp. MU1611 (assembly GCF_020514255.1). Classification (NCBI taxonomy): domain Bacteria; kingdom Bacillati; phylum Cyanobacteriota; class Cyanophyceae; order Synechococcales; family Synechococcaceae; genus Synechococcus; species Synechococcus sp. MU1611. The sequence goes on from NZ_VTLC01000001.1 coordinate 348,910, forward strand.
TTCGGTAACAACCTCACGCAGCTCGCGACAGAGGCGAAACTTGATCCAGTTGTGGGCCGTCACAACGAAATCGATCGCGTCATCCAAATCCTTGGGCGCCGCACCAAGAACAATCCAGTTCTGATCGGTGAGCCCGGCGTCGGTAAGACGGCCATCGCTGAAGGTCTGGCCCAGCGCATTCAGCAGGGAGATATTCCCGACATCCTCGAAGACAAGCGCGTCCTGACCCTTGATATCGGCTTGCTGGTTGCTGGTACCAAGTACCGGGGTGAGTTTGAGGAGCGTCTCAAAAAGATCATGGAGGAGATCAAGTCGGCCGGAAACGTCATCCTCGTGATCGACGAAGTTCACACCTTGATCGGTGCCGGTGCTGCTGAAGGTGCCATCGACGCTGCAAACATTCTCAAGCCAGCACTTGCTCGTGGTGAGTTGCAGTGCATTGGCGCCACCACCCTCGACGAGTACCGCAAGCACATCGAACGGGATGCTGCGTTGGAACGGCGTTTTCAGCCGGTCAATGTCGGCGAGCCGTCCATCGATGACACCATCGAAATCCTTCGCGGTCTTCGAGAGCGTTACGAGCAGCATCACCGCCTCAAAATCACCGATGAAGCGCTTGTCGCGGCGGCAACCCTTGGCGATCGCTACATCTCTGATCGGTTCCTGCCCGACAAGGCCATCGACCTGATCGATGAAGCTGGCTCCAGGGTCCGCCTGCTCAATTCGAAGTTGCCTCCTGCTGCAAAGGAGGTTGATAAGGAACTGCGTTCCGTCCAGAAGGACAAAGAGGATGCTGTCCGCGATCAGGACTTCACCAAAGCGGGTGAGTTGCGTGAGAAGGAAGTGGAGCTGCGCGAGCAGATTCGTTCCCTGCTGCAAGCCAACAAGGACGAGGTCAAGGCCGACACTTCTTCAGAGGCCGGTGAAACCAAGGCTGTCGAGTCGGTTGCTCCAGACAGTTCCCCCATGGTGAATGAGGAGGACATCGCTCAGATCGTTGCCTCCTGGACCGGTGTCCCGGTGCAGAAGCTCACTGAGAGCGAGTCGGTCAAGCTGCTCAACATGGAGGAAACCCTCCACAAACGCCTAATCGGTCAGGACGAAGCGGTGAAAGCGGTGTCCAAGGCCATCCGCCGGGCCCGGGTTGGTTTGAAGAACCCCAACCGACCGATTGCAAGTTTCATCTTCTCTGGCCCCACAGGTGTCGGTAAAACCGAGCTCACCAAAGCTCTGGCTACCTATTTCTTCGGCAGCGAAGAGGCCATGATCCGCCTCGACATGTCGGAATTCATGGAGCGCCACACGGTCAGCAAACTGATCGGCTCGCCTCCTGGCTACGTGGGCTTCAACGAAGGCGGACAGCTCACTGAGGCGGTGCGTCGCCGCCCTTACACCGTGGTGCTCTTCGATGAAATCGAAAAAGCGCACCCCGATGTGTTCAACCTGCTGCTGCAACTCCTGGAAGATGGTCGTCTCACCGACTCCAAGGGCCGCACAGTTGACTTCAAGAACACCCTGATCATCATGACGTCGAACATCGGTTCGAAGGTCATCGAGAAGGGGGGTGGCGGCCTTGGCTTCGAGTTCTCCGGTGAAAGCGCTGAAGATTCTCAGTACACCCGGATTCGCTCCTTGGTGAATGAGGAGCTCAAGCAGTACTTCCGTCCTGAATTCCTCAACCGTCTCGACGAGATCATCGTCTTCCGTCAGCTCAACCGCGAGGAGGTCAAGCAGATCGCCGAGATCATGCTTAAGGAAGTCTTTGGTCGCATGGGCGAGAAGGGCATCACCCTCACCGTGTCCGACGCGTTCAAGGAACGCCTTGTAGAGGAGGGATACAACCCTGCCTATGGCGCACGTCCCCTGCGTCGTGCCGTCATGCGTCTTCTCGAAGACTCCCTCGCAGAAGAGGTGCTGTCCGGTCGGATCAAGGACGGCGACCATGCCGAGGTTGATGTCGACGAGAACAAGAAGGTGGTTGTGCGTCACAAAGGTCAGGTGGAAGCGGCACCGCAACTGGCAGGTGCAAGCCTCTGATGGTTCGATCCATCTCGTCCCACTCCATTGCCCCCGCAAGCGTGTTGCGGGGGGATGGAGCATGGGATGAGGCCCTGCCTCAGATCAAAACGCTGTGTTCGCGTCCGCTGGTGCTCGGACGCAGTGTCTCAACCGCGAGGCAGCGTCAGCGCTTCGTCTCCGATTTGCAGGCCCAGGGACTCAAGCCTCTTCAAGCTCAGCTTCAGTTCGACTGCTGTGAGCAGGACCTCCAGAGAGTGTCTTCTGAAGCCGACAGCTGTGATGCCATTCTGGCAGCCGGGGGCGGAAAGGTTCTGGATGCCGGCAAGCTGCTGGCCCATCGTCTTTCTCTTCCATGCATCACCGTTCCGCTGAGCGCCTCTACTTGCGCGGGTTGGACGGCTCTGGCCAACATCTATTCCCCTCAAGGTGCCTTCGAAGGGGATGTGGCGCTGGATCGCTGCCCTGACCTTCTCGTCTTTGATCACGGCTTGGTGCGCCAAGCTCCGCCTCGCACTCTGGCCAGTGGTGTCGCTGATGCCCTGGCCAAGTGGTACGAAGCCTCCGTGAGCAGTGGCGACAGCAGCGATGGTCTGGTGCAGCAGGCCGTGCAGATGGCACGGGTTCTCCGCGATCAACTGCTGATCGACAGCCTCACGGCGCTGGAGGATCCAGACAGCGCGGCGTGGGTGCGCACCGCCGAAGCCTGCGCGCTGACTGCCGGAGTGATGGGAGGACTTGGTGGTGCCCGTTGCCGTACCGTCGCGGCCCATGCTGTTCACAACGGCCTCACCCAGCTGGAGGCCTGTCACCACGTTCTCCATGGCGAGAAGGTGGGTTTCGGAATCCTTGTGCAGCTTCGATTGGAGGAACGTCTGGGCGGCAACCGGCTCGCCGGGCAGGCGCACCGCCAATTGCTGCCGCTGCTGCGGCAGCTGGCTCTGCCTGTCAGCCTTGATGATCTGGGTCTGGCGCAGGCCAGCCTCAGTGAATTGCAGGAGGTGTGTCGCTTCGCCTGTCGCGAGGGTTCCGATCTGCATCATTTGCCCTTCGCCGTGACGCCCGGTGCTTTGCTGGAGGCCCTTGTGGGTGCCGCTGAACTCAGCCCCATCAGCCTTTGAAGACGCTTCTGGATCAATTGCGGCCGGCTCTGCTTGACCCGCAGGCCGAGACCCTGGCCGCTGATGTGCAGTGGTGGAATTTGCCTGGCCTGGGTCTGGATGATCCCTTCCCGGTGGCGGTGCTCGGCCAAGGCTCTCCTTTGCTACTGCTGCATGGTTTCGACAGCAGTTTTCTGGAATACCGGCGCCTGGCTCCCCTCCTGGCCGATCGCTTTCAGCTGTTCATCCCCGACCTGTTCGGTTTTGGCTTTTCACCTCGTCCCTTGGGCCTGACCTACGGGCCGGACGCTGTTTTGCGTCATCTCGATGCCCTGCTTGAGCGGCTTCCCGCTGAGGCTCCTGTTGGGGTGATCGGTGCCTCGATGGGTGGCTCCGTGGCCGTGGAGTTGGCCCGGCGTCACCCCGAGCGGGTGGGTCCTCTTGTGCTGCTCGCTCCAGCAGGTTTGACGGGGCGTCCCATGCCTGTGCCGCCCCTGCTGGATCGTTTTGGTGCCTGGTTTCTGGGTCGCCCCGGCGTGCGGCGGGGGCTGTGTCGCCAGGCCTTCGCCGATCCCGATGCTGATGTGGGAGCTCCGGAAGAACAAATTGCCTCTTTGCACCTGCAATGCCCCGGCTGGGCTGAAGCCTTGGCGGCATTTGCCCGCAGTGGTGGTTTCGCAGGATGTGGAGAACCCCTGCCATCCCAGTCACTGCATGTGATCTGGGGTGCGGATGATCGCATTCTGCGCGCCCCGCAAAAACAGGCGCTTCAGGCGTTGCTGGATCGGCCTGTAGAAACGTTCCCCTGTTGCGGGCACCTCCCGCACATCGATCAGCCCCACAGGGTGGCTGAGCGTTGTTATTCGCTTTTGGCCTGTGGCTGATCCCCTTCTCACTGTGCTCGCCGGGGCTCTGCGTCTTTGGATTCGCAGCCGCTGCGACCGCCTCGGAAGCCTCGAACTGCATCTGAACGGTTCCAGTTGGTCTCTGCTGCGGGGACGTCTGGACGGCGTGTCGCTTAATGCGCGGGACGTTTGTTTTCAGGGGCTGCCTCTGCAGAGCGTGGCGTTGTGCAGCGGTCCGATTGCGGTGGACATGAAGCTGCTGACTCCAGGCCAGATGCTGGCGTTGCAGCAGCCATTTCAGGTGGAGGGTGAAGTCAGCTTCAACGGCCGTCAGCTCAATAGCGCTTTGCTTGCCGAGCCCTGGCGCTGGCTCGGTGACTGGATGGCTGAGCAGCTGATGGGTCTAAGCCCCTTGGGCGCCTTAAGCATTGAAGAGAATCTGATCGAGTTGCATGCAGTTGTCGCTGCACATCAAGACCCGGCTCGCCGTCGCTTCCGCCTTAACGCTGAGCAAGGCACCTTGTGCTTCCGGCCTGAGACAGACGATGAACCCTTCATCCTGCTTCCAATGGATCCGGCCATCCGGATCGAGCATGCCCAGCTGTTTGCTGGCCAGTTGGTTCTGAAAGGCCATTCCATCGTCACCCCTTAGTGCCGGTCTGTTGTTGAACCGGCGCTACTTCGAAAGCAGCGGTTGGCACAGGGCGATCGCGTAGTACACCACCGCTGGGGTGAATAGATAGCTGTCGATGCGGTCCAGGATCCCGCCATGGCCCGGTAGGACATCACCTGAATCCTTGACGCCCGCATCTCGTTTCATCATCGATTCCGTTAGGTCTCCCACCAACGCGAACAGAGCGATCAGCGCTCCCAGCAGCAGGCCTGGCAGACCATGCAGGACCCACCCCATCAGCTGACCGCAGATCAGGCCCATCAACATCGCCGAGAGGAAGCCGCCAATGGCGCCTTCGATGGTTTTCCCAGGAGAGATCGGCGAGAGGGGGCGCTTGCCGTAACGCCGGCCTACGGCCCAGGAGCCGATGTCGGTGGCCACGATCATGAGACAGGCGGAAAGGGTGATCGCCAGCCCGTCTTCAAGACCACGCAGACTCAACCAGTGGCTGGGTAGAAACCCGAGGTAGAACAAGCCGAAAATCGATGCTGCGATATCGGCGATGGAGCCCGTCACCGGTTGTAGGAGCAGCCAGCCGCAGATGGCAGCTCCAGATAGGGGCAACACCGCGGAGGCCACCGCTTCCGGCAGCCCTCCCTGCATCGACCATTGGGTGGTGAATAACAGCAGTTGACAGGCCACCAGGGTTGTTTTGGTGGCTGGGCGGATCCCCTTGAACTGGGCCATTCGGAAGAACTCCAGAAGGCCGAGGTGCACCATTCCCCCCAGCGCAGCGGTGAACCACCAGCCCCCGAGTCCAACCACCAGTAGGCCAAATCCGCCGACAGCGAGGCCACTGATCAGCCGCTTGCGCAGCACCGCACGCGCGGCTGGCGCTTGGCTTTGATCGAAGACAACCTCACGGATCACGCTGATTGGAGGCTTCGTTGGTTCAGGCTATCAATCGCTCATGGTTGGCTTCGTCTGGCGAGCCTGAAGCTGCTTTATGGCGACGACTTGAGGATCTCGAGTTTCACTGGTACTTGACCCGCCTGCATCATCTTGAGTTGTGATGCGGCGCCATGGGCGAGATCAATCACCCGGTGGTCCTTGAAAGGCCCACGGTCATTGATTCGCACCACAACGCTGCGTCCATTGCTCAGATTGGTGACGCGCACCTGGGTTCCAAAGGGCAATGTCCGATGGGCTGCCGACAGCGTGCCCTTGCGGAAGCGCTCACCATTTGCGGTTGTTCGGCCGTAGAACCCTGGCCCGTACCAGCTTGCTGCTCCTTGAACCACCTGGATGAGCTTGCTTGGTACCGGAGTCTTGTCGGCCAGGGGGCTCGGGGGAGGGAGTGGCAAAGCGTTGATCGTGTCGACATCCTTGATCCCCTTGATTTCTGTGATCTCCTTGCTCTTCTGGATGTCTTCCAAAAGGAATTCCTCGCCATTGGGGCTGGCCCCAACGGAGGGGCAGATCAGCAGTGCCAGCACCAGCCAGGTCAGAGGTTGCATCCACCACTGTCGAATGCATGGATTGAAGCGGCTGTGGGGCTGGATTTCACCCCCTGCTGACGACGAACAGACCGTCGGGAATCTGTTCACCCCAGAACAGCTGCTGGCGTTTCAGCCAGGCTTGCCGGTTGCGATCCAATCGCTCACCGGGAATCAGCAGTGGGATGCCAGGGGGGTACGGACACAGCAATTCAGCCGCCAAGCATCCGCCCGCTTCGTCTAACGACACGCGGAGACGTTCTGCGTGCCAGGCCTGCGACGGTGAATGGTCTGTGGTGGTGACTAGTGGCAGAGGCGGAGCTTCGAACGGCGGCAGTGGATCGCGATCGGGATAGGTCCGCCGGAGGTCCTGCCAGTGGTGCCTGATCCGGCGCCCGAGCCCACGGTGTCGGGCTAGGCCTAGGCAAAAGGTCAGCGTTGCCGGTTCCGGCAGTTCGCCCACGAGGCCTTTGGGCAGGAACCAGGCGTCGGCCTCTAGGCCGGTGATCCCCGCCTGGCCCGTGTGCAGGATCAGGCGCAGCGGGTCCTGGTTGTTGAGCAGAGGGACTCCGCTACGGCGCAAGACATCGGCGAGCTCTTCAGCCTCCTGCAGACGCTGAAGCAGTTGTCGGCGTCCCCTGCGGCGCTGCCAGTGTTGAAGGGCTTCTTCGCAGGAGGCCAGCAGCAGCGCACTGGGGCTTGTGGTTTGCAGCAATCCCAGACTTCGTTCGACACGCACTGGATCCAGACGCTCCCCCTGCATCCAGAGCACTGCCGTTTGCGCGAGGGCTGCAGCTGATTTCTGCAGGGAATGCACCACGAGATCGGCGCCGCAGTGCACGGCACTGGGAGGCAGAGGATGATTCACGCCTGCGGCGAAATGACAGCCGTGGGCTTCATCCACCAGCACGCAACAGCCTCGCTCCTGTAATCGTTTGATCACCTCCGTGGGGTCGTTGGCATAGCCCTGGTAAGTGGGATGCACCAGAACCGCGGCGCGGATGGGTGCCCCATCGGACGGCAAAGCCGCCAGCACCCGTTCGATCCAGGCGGAATCCACCGGCGCAGGCTGGCCCCGGTCGCTTTGAAACGGAAGATCGAACAGCACCGGCTGCAGATCCCCGAGAATGCAGGCCTGAATCAGGCTGCGATGGACATTGCGAGGGAGAAGCACCCGCTCCCCAGGCCTGACCATCGCCAGTAGAGCGGCCTGAAGCAATCCCGTGGCCCCGTTCACCCCGTACCAGCACCGCGCCACACCCATCTGAGCTGCGGCGCAGCGTTGGCTTTCGGCGATGGCGCCGTCCGGTTCCAGTGGACCGCCGAGTTCAGGGAGTTCCGGTAGGTCCCAGATGCCAGCGCGTTGTCGCAGCAATTGACGCAGTCCATCCGGAAGCGCGGCCCCCCGGCCATGGGCCGGCAGAAACAGAGGCTCACCGAGCCGACGGGTGAGCTGGGGCAGAAGCGCCATCGAATCCGCCTGATCTCCTTAAAGTCTCCCTCTGTACTCAGCTCGATGCGATGCGTTACGACCCCCGGCGGGATCTGGGCTGGTTGCTGCTGCGTCCCTGGGTCGCTATCCCGCGGCTGGTGCAGGTGCTCTGGTCCCTGGCTGGCCTGGTCTTGGTGTTGCTGCTGCGTGGAGGCAGTAGTAACCCCGCTGTGCAGCAGGGCTTGGCGCGTCGCATCCTCAACACCCTCACCGGTCTGGGTCCCTGTTTCATCAAATTGGGTCAGGCCCTGTCAACACGTCCCGATCTCGTGCGTCGGGATTGGCTCGAGGAATTGACGCGCCTGCAGGACGACCTGCCGGCGTTTTCCCATGCTGTCGCCCTGGCGTGCATCCGCGAAGAGCTGGGTGCACCAGCTGAAGAGTTGTTTGAGGAGTTCCCCGACACTCCAATCGCCGCCGCCAGCCTCGGGCAGGTCTACAAAGCTCGTTTACAGGGCCAGCACTGGGTTGCGGTGAAGGTTCAGCGACCCAATCTCACCTTCATCCTGCGGCGGGATCTGGTTCTGATCCGGGCGCTCGGTGTGATGACGGCTCCTCTCCTGCCCCTCAATCTTGGCTTCGGTCTGGGCGGAATCATCGATGAGTTTGGCCGCAGCCTTTTCGAGGAGATCGACTACGGCCTTGAAGCGGCCAATGCTGAGAGGTTCTCGGCTCTCTTTGCTCAAAACGATGCCGTCTATGTCCCGAAGGTGGAGCGGATGCTCAGCTCCACCCGTGTGCTCACCACCACCTGGATTGATGGAGCCAAGATGCGCGACAGCGAAGAGCTGCGCTCACAGCAACTCGATCCAACGGCATTGATCCGCACGGGTGTGATCTGCGGTCTTCAGCAACTGCTGGAGTTCGGCTACTTCCACGCCGATCCCCATCCCGGCAACCTGTTCGCCATGCGGGGGCGAACGGGGGACCTCGGCCATGTGGGCTATGTCGATTTCGGCATGATGGATTCCATCAGCGACAGCGACCGTCTCACCCTGACGGGTGCAGTGGTGCATCTGATCAACCGTGATTTCCCCGGTTTGGCCAAGGATTTCCAATCCCTTGGTTTTCTCAGCCCCACCGCTGATCTCACCCCGATCATTCCTGCTCTTGAGGAGGTGCTCGGCGGCAGCCTTGGTGACTCGGTCGGTTCGTTCAACTTCAAGGCGATCACCGACCGTTTCTCGGAGCTGATGTTTGATTACCCCTTCCGGGTGCCGGCTCGCTTCGCGCTGATTATCCGTGCGGTCGTCAGCCAGGAGGGTCTGGCCCTGCGTCTCGATCCCGACTTCAAGATCATCGCCATCGCTTATCCCTACGTGGCCCGTCGACTGCTCGCGGGAGACACGAGCGAGATGCGCGAGAAGTTGCTTGAGGTGATTTTTGATGAGTCAGGCCGCTTGCGCCTGGATCGGCTGGAAAGCCTTCTGGCGGTGGTCGGCCAGGACGCACCCGCGCCTGGTAAGGAACTGATTCCTGTCGCCGGTGCCGGCTTGCGGTTGCTGTTCAGCCGCGATGGTGCCGACCTGCGCCGGCGTCTGCTGATGACGCTGATCCGTGACGATCGCCTGCACACCGACGACGTGCGTGCCCTGGTTGGCCTGCTTGGACGAACTTTCGGCCCCGGGCGGCTGGCCGGTGGGCTGCTGCAACGTCTCAACCCCCTGGCGGCAGCGTGATCCAGCAGCCGAAGATGCTGATCGAACTGAAGACCACAACGGTGAGCGGCCAGATTTCGTCCAGTTGCTCCAGCCGATGCTCTTTGCGAGTTTTGGCGTCGCCTTCCGGCATTGCCTCCAGCTCCCCGTAACGCCGTCCGATGAAGATCACCAGGATGAAGGCCAGCAAGGTGACCACATAGGCAATTACATACACCTGATCCAGAAAGGTGAGATAGGGCAGGTCGGGCAGTTCCTCCCGGTAGGTCTGTTGAAGGAAGACCAGGGTCAACAGCACGGTGACAGGAATTCCTGCGCGCGCGTCCTGTTCATCGGCTCGGACTTTGAAGACGAGCAGAACCATGGCCATCACCACCAGCAGCGGCAGCATCAACCGCCAGAACGCAGACCAGGATGAGGTGCCGAACGTGATATCGAAGATGACCAGGCTGTAGTCATCCGCGCTGCCCCCCAGCCCGAAATTTGTGGCGTAGTTGTGCCGGTATTCGGCAATGGACCAGCCTCGGTTCAGCCAGCCGATGATTCCTGCGAACAAGCCCATCCCACTGTTTTGGATGTCGGGCTCGAAGCGGAAATGGGGATAGTCGAGAGAACCATTCACATCCTCCATTTCAAGGACAAGGGGCAGGCTCACGGTCACAAAGGGAAAGTGCCTGAAGCTGGCTTTGTCGATGTAGAAGCGGCCGATATAGCTGAACAGTTGGTAGTACGTTCCGTCGTCGTTGTGCACTGGGGCTGAGGACATCGGCGTCAGCACTGGATCGGCATCGGATAGCAATCCGTTCACCAGGGTGATTCCCTGTTCAATGGTTTGGTCCCGTTCACTCAGATAGCGCTGCAGCTCATCTCCCCAGCGCATCCAGACGTAACCGTTGGATGAGTAACTGGGGATGCTCAGATCCAGGTCGTAGGTGCTGGTGGCGTAGATCCCTACCTGAACCTGGTAGGAGGCGTCCTCCAGCCCCTGTTGATCAAGGACCATCTCCTGGCCCGACAGCTTTTCGCCCCGCAGGGAGGTCCAGCCGTCCCCGGGTATCCGTTGACTGTCTGTTGTCAGGGCTCGTGATGCCGATGACAAGCGCAGCGCATCACGGCTAGGGACACGACCGACATCAAGCCTGTTGATGCCGGTGAACGCCAGAAGACCGGCAAGCAGAATTGAAACAACGGCAAGTAAGTTCCAGTGCTTCTGTTTCTTGGAGGCCATTTGCGGCGCAGCTCTGGAGTCACTCTGACGTGCTGGGCCTTACTGAGCAGTGGACTGCTCACGCTGCTTCAACCTCGCCCTGTTGCTTCTCAGCCCCCTGGCAGGGGGCAAGATCCCAACGCTCTGGTGCTTGGCCAGTCCCTACCGCTCTCGGGCCCTTCGGCACAACTCGGTCTGGATTATCGACGCGGGGCCTTGGCCTGGTTTAAGTCTGTGAACCGTGAGGGCGGGATTCACGGGCGCAGAATCGAGTTGGTCAGTCTTGATGACAAATACGAGCCGTCGCAGACGCTGATCAACACGCGCCAATTGCTGAAACGCAATGATCTTCTGGCGTTGTTCGGTTATGTGGGCACGCCCACCACAAAAGTGGCGTTGCCGTTAATCGAGGCTGCGGAGGTGCCGCTGGTGGCGCCGATGACGGGGGCAAGTCTGCTTCGACGGCCGGAGCTGCGCATGGTGTTCAACATGCGAACCAGCTATCGCCGGGAGATTGCGGCGATGGTCGACGAGCTGGTGCGTGATGCGCACCATCGCATTGCGATCGTTTATCAAGACGACGCCTTTGGTCAGGATGGCCTTGACGGCGCCATGGCTGCCCTCACCAGCCATGGGCTCAAACCGGTGGCGGTCACGACGGTGCAACGCAATTCAGCTCAGGTGGGGGATGCATTGGACGACCTTATGGCGGTCAATCCCAACGGAGTCGTGCTCGTTTCTGCCTATGTGAGTTCGGCTGCCCTGGCCACCGCGCTGCGCGAACGAGGCAGCAGCGCTCAGATCATGAATGTGTCGTTTGTGGGCACCCAAGCTCTGCAGAGGGCGATGCCGGTGGGCAAAGCCAATGGCATCGGCGTGGCCCAGGTGGTGCCGTTCCCGTGGAATCGTTGGATCCCCGTTGTCGCTGACTATCAGCGCTGCCTGCGGCTGAGTGATGAGGCATCGGGTTTTGGCTTCACCAGTTTTGAGGGGTATCTCGCGGCGCGGATGATCACCGAGGCGCTGGCACGGGCTGGAAAGAACCCAACGCGTCAATCCCTTGTCCAGGCTCTTGAGTCAATCAATGATCTTGATCTGGGGGGCTTCCGAATTCAGATGGGGAGGGACGATCACAACGCCAGCGACTTTGTCGAACTCACCTTTCTCGGCTCCCAAAGCTGGGAACCTTGAGCTGAGATCGCTAAGGTCGCAGCTCTTTGAGATCGGCGTCGATGCCTGAGGAGATCAGCGCCCAGGAGCTTGAGCAGCTGCTTCGGATGATGACCCTGCCCCAGCCGCCTTACCTGCTGGCAGGTATCGGCCTGTTGATGGCAGTGCTCTGCGGCTTGACTTTCGGTCGTCAGGTCCAGAACAAATTGGATGGCTGGAAGCAGGACCGGCTCCCCCTGTTGCCTCTGGGAACAGTTGAGATCAACCTCAGTTACGGCGGCACCCTGATCGGTGTGACCTTGTTTATTGGCTGCTGCCTTCAGATCTTCGGTTTTGCGGCAGGTGCTGCCCTTCTGGTGGCTCTCTTGCTGTCTCTGCTGACGGGTGGAGCCTTGTTCGCTCAGCTCGAGCGCCTGATGGTGCAGGTGGAAGAGGGCAATTTCAAAGCGGTTGATTTCGACAATTTCGATGAATTCTTCTGATCTCGTCTTCTGACCTCTTAAGCGAAGCCGCTGATCTCATCCTTCTGGCTGAGGCCACCGTCAGAATTAAATCGTTTCCAGTCTGTTGGATGTGACGACCTTGTCTGCGGCGGTTTCCACATGCCGTTTGCTCGTTGTGGAAGACGACGACAGCATCCGGGAGACAGTTGGTGAGGCCTTGAGGTTGGAGGGCTATGAAGTGCTCACCAGCTCAAATGGCTCAGAGGCTCTCGAACTGGTCGTGGACAGATCCTCTGATCCGGTTGATTTGATTGTTCTTGATCTGATGCTTCCGGGGCTGGGGGGGCTTGATTTCTGTCGCGAGCTTCGTCGCTTCAAGAACACCACACCGATTCTTGTAATCAGTGCCCGCGAGAGTGAAACCGATCGGGTGCTTGGGCTGGAGGTTGGCGCTGATGATTATCTGGTCAAACCCTTTGGGCTGCGTGAGTTGGTGGCCCGCTGCAGGGCGTTGCTGCGGCGATCCCGTCAAACCGAGTCGTCGCCCTCTGAATCACACAGTTACGCCAATCTTTGCCTGTTCTCCAATGAGTGCCGGGTCACCCGGGATGGCACGGATCTGACCCTCTCCCCGAAGGAATACAAAATCCTGGAGTTGTTCATTCAGAACCCCAAGCGCGTCTGGAGTCGCGATCAGTTGCTGGAGAAAATCTGGGGTGTGGATTTCGTCGGCGACACCAAAACAGTGGATGTTCACATCCGTTGGTTACGGGAAAAGGTTGAAGATGAGCCCTCATCTCCCCAGTTGATCCGCACGGTCCGCGGCTTCGGTTACCGCTTCGGCTGATCTTGTTGTGTTGATCTCTGGAGTACTTGGCTTTGCGGCCGGCATCTGGATCACGCTTCTCTTGCAGCGACGATGGCGCTTCCTGAAGTCGTTGCGAGAGGAGGAGGAGCGGCCTGTTGTCTTGAACGCACCTCAGCTTCTGGCCTGGATTGATGCGGCCACCCAGGGCTGGATGATCCTGGCTCCGGATCACTCCATCGCCTACCTCAACGGTCGGGCCGAACGTTTGCTGCACATTTCCCGCAATCGTCTTGTTCGTGGCATGAACCTCAGGGATGCCCTGGACATTCCCGCACTTGAGGAGGTGATCTTCAGCAGCCGCTATCAGCAGCGCCCCCAGCGATGTGAATGGGAGCAACAGGGGGATCCGCTGGAGGCCATCGTTCTGCCGGGTAGCGATGAATGCTTGTTGGTGTTGATCCAGAGCCGCCAGTCCCTCGAAGCCCAGCAACAGCAGCAGGAGCGCTGGGTCAGTGATGTGGCCCATGAGCTCAAGACCCCTTTGACCGCCCTGATGCTGGTGAGCGATCGGCTGGAGCTGGCCGTGAGTTCAGAGGACACGGCTCTGGTGCAACGGCTGCAGAAGGAACTCCGGCGTCTTCAGCTGCTTGTGGAGGATCTGCTGGAGCTCTCACGCCTGGAGAACAGCCTGCCCCAGGAATACAGCGATTACGTCCCCCTCACCCTGGAGGATCTGGTCGACAGCGCTTGGGGAACCATTCGCCCGATCGCGGAGGGACGGCGGGTCACTCTGCAGTTGGATCGCTCTGAATCCGGGCCCTTGCTTGGGGATCAACGCCGTCTGCACCGCGCGGTGCTGAATCTTCTCGACAATGCTCTGCGTTACTCCCCAGAGGACAGCAGCGTCGATGTGACCGTGCGCCAGAGCGGCGGCTGGTGGCTGCTCAGCATCCGTGATCACGGCCCTGGGTTGAGTGAGACCGATCTCAGTCGCATGTTTCAACGCTTCTACCGGGGGGATCCCTCGCGGGCACGCTCCAGCCGTAGTGGCAGTGGCCTTGGGCTGGCCATCGTGCAGCAGATCTCCGTGAATCATGGTGGTCGCATCGAAGCGCGCAACCACCCTGCTGGGGGCGCCTGCATGGACCTCCTTCTCCCCCGGGAGCCGGTTGGATGACGCGTCAGCGTCTCCAGAAACTGATTGCTGCTGCTGGTCTCTGTTCCAGGCGCCGGGCTGAGGAATGGATTCAGGCGGGCCGTATCACGGTGGATGGCCAGGTCGCCCGCGTTGGGGACCAGGCTGATCCGCACCAGCAGACGATTTGCGTGGATGGCAGGGCCTTGCCCAGCCGTGGCGCGGCGCGGGTGCTGTTGCTGAACAAGCCCGTGGGGGTGATCTGCAGCTGCGATGACCCTCAGGGCCGCCGAACGGTGCTCGACCTGCTGCCACCGGAGCATCGGGCAGGACTGCATCCTGTTGGCCGTCTGGATGCCGACAGTCGTGGGGCTCTGCTGCTTACCGATCTGGGTGAGCTCACGTTGAAACTCACCCACCCGCGCTACAGCCATGCCAAGACCTACAGGGTTTGGGTGGAGGGTGTGCCGTCCGAAGCGGTTCTCGACCGCTGGTGTCGGGGTTTTCCATTGGATGGACGACCGACCCGCCCCGCACAGGTGCGCCGACTGCAGACCAGGGGCGCGCGCTCGTTATTGGAGATCGAGTTGCGGGAAGGTCGCAACCGACAGATTCGCCGGATGGCGGAGGCCCTTGGCCATCCGGTGCTCGACCTCCAGCGCACAGCGATTGCGGGGTTGCCGCTTGGTGATCTGGCTGAGGGGTGCTGGATGTGGTTGAGCGAGGGAGAATGGAAGCCAATGCTCGACCAGGCTGTCCCCTTGGATTTGCATCGCCCATGCGACTGAAGCGTCCAGGATTCTGGTGGCGCCGTCCCCGCAATGGGTCCAGCGCTGATGCTGGTTCTGTTGAGACCCAGGATCAGCAAAGTCAGGATCTGGGACTGATGCTGCGGCGGAGGAGGGAAGAACTTGGGCTTTCGCTACGGGACCTGGCCAATGAAACCCGGATCACAACACCCGTCATCGAAGCGCTGGAGCGTGGCTGGCGTGATCGATTGCCCGAGCGGGCTTATCTCGCCTCGATGCTGCCTCAGATCGAGATCCGCTTAGCTCTTCCCAGTGGATGTCTCGACCCCTTGCTTCCCCAACCGGTGTTGCTCCGCCGCGGATCTGCCAAGGCGGGTCTGCGGCGCTTCACCCTCGGCAATATCGATGTGTTCACCACCTGGCAGGGCACGGTGGTCTACACCGTCGTGATTGCGCTCAGCCTGCTTGCTATCAACCGACAACAGCAGGATTTGGCCCTGCGCAACAGCCTGACCCTCGAGCCCGTGCGTGCTGATGTGGAGGCGATCAACCGTCGCCCGAACCTGGCCGGCGCAGATCATCGCATCGCCGCCTTGCGGCCCCTGGAACAGGTTCAGCAACGCACACCTCAGGAGTGGCTTGAGCTGGTGGGTGGTGCTCTGACGCAGTCTCAGGGGGTTCTCGAGGTTGTTGTTGCTGAGCCCAGAGCGCTGCAGCTCTCGAGCGGTGGTGGAGACCGGTTTGAATTCACGGCCAGTGCCGGCACGTTGATGCTCCAGTTGCAGGCCCCGATTGAGGTCCGCCTGGATCCCCCCGCTGGTGCTGGCGATCAGGTGCTCTGGAACGGAGAACCCCTGGCTGTGGATCAAGCTCGGCCGGGGATCTACCGGGTCAACAAGCCGCCTGCTCCCGACAGCGACCGTCCCCAGACCGCTCCCCTCGTGCCGTAGCCGCCAAGGGCATTCTCCAGATCAGCATCAAAGCTGCGAAGCCTCCAGCTCCAGTTGCCTTCACTGGTGCCGGGTGTGTTGAATCTGGCCCGGTCATCCAGATGCATGAGGTCCTGCAGTGGGGCGACGACCAGTCCTGCGGTCGTGGCAAAGGCCATGTCAAGCAGATGCCAGGCCGGGGCCGAGATCTCACCATTCACCCGTGTGGCAATGCGGGTCCTGCTGTCGGCATCCAAATTGTTCCACCAGCCCAAGGTTGTGGGGTTGTCGTGGGTGCCGGTGTAGACGACCCAGCGATGCCCCTCGGTGTTTTCAGGCAAATAGGGGTTGTCGCGTTGACCATCGAAAGCGAATTGCAGCACCTTCATGCCCGGCAGCTGGAATGCATCACGGAGTGCCTCCACATCCGGTGTGATCACGCCAAGATCCTCGGCAATCAAGGGGAGTGCGCCACCAGCGTCCTTGCGGAGGTAGCGCAGTAGGGCGTGGCCTGGAGAGGTCTGCCACTGCCCGTTTTCAGCGGTGCAGTCGGTACCGGGGACGGCCCAGAAGGCGGCAAGAGCTCGGAAGTGATCCAGGCGTAGGAGATCAACAAACTCCAGCTGGCGAGCAATTCTTTGCCGCCACCAGTGGAATCGCGTGATCCGATGTTGTCCCCAGCGGTAAACCGGTGAGCCCCACAGTTGCCCTGTTTCCGAGAAGTAATCGGGTGGCACACCGCTCTGGGTGGTGAGTTGGCCGTTCTCTTTGACTGTGAACAGCGAACGGTTGCTCCAGACATCAGCGCTGTCACTGCTGACGTAGAAGGGCAGATCTCCAAACAGCTGGATGCCTAGGTCTGCTGCTTGTCGACGAATCGCCTGCCATTGCCGGTCGAGATGCCACTGGATCAGCCGTTCCCGTAGCAGGGCCTCTTGGTGTTGTTCCGCCCAGGCCCGCAGCGCTTTTTTGTCATGACGGGCGAGGGGGAGGGGCCAGTCCCACCAAGCTGTGCCGTGCTGATCATGCAGAACCTGGAAACGGGCATGGTCCTCTAACCAAGCGCGCTGCTGCTGCGCCCAGGTGCCGAAGTCGGCGTGTCGCTTTGGATCCTGGTCACTCCAGGCCTCGAGCAGTGCATCCCCCAGGGCATCGGCCCGTTGCTGGGCCAGGCTGAAATCAACATGTTCCCCTCCCTCCATCGGCGCATCAGCGCCTGGAGTTGCCCTGAGGGCGGCCTCATGGATCAACCCCTCGTTGGCCAGGTCCTGGCCATCCAGGAACCAGGGGTTCAAGGCATTGCACGAGGGGGAGCTGTAGGGCGAGCCCGTTGGATCTGGCGGGGCCAGGGGCAACATCTGCCAGACCCCGATGTCATGTTTAGCCAGCAGTTGGAGCCACCGGCGGCATGGCTCACCGAAGCTGCCGCAGACGGGGCTGCCAGGCAACGCTGTCGGGTGCAGCAGCACCCCGGTGCTGCGCCCCCGTCCAGCCTTCGCTGGTTCAACAGTGGATTGATCCATGGGAGCCCCTTGGTCTCCCAAGGATGGCGATTTCAGAACAGTGCGGCATCCCCGAGGTCCTGCCCGGCCATGCCGTCACGTGCCACGCGCTCGAAAAACTGTTCCAGGGTGTCGGTTCCGTAGGAGGGCGTGGCGTCGGCGTCGTAGCGCTGATTTTGCTCGTCCCAGACGAGCATCGATTCGCTGGCGTAATAGCGACCGATGCGCCCGAATTCCGCCGTATCTTTAATGCCCGGGAACAGCCGAGCCAAACCGTCCAGAAGGGCAATCGGACCATCCATCAGAGCAATGGGGACGGAGAGCATCCGCTGGGGGCGGTTCAGGGCGCGGAAGAGCATTTCTCCCTGCTCCCGAGCGCTCAGCGCCGGACCGGGACCGCCGATGGGAAGCACCTGGTTGCATTTGGCATCGTCCTGGATGCAGTCCGCCATGAACCGGGCCAGGTCTGCTTCGCTGATCGGCTTGCAGCTGGCCAGGGTGCCGCCGCCGAACATCACATAGGGGCCACCTTTGCGGCAGCTTTCCACCTGTCCGCCCAGGCTCTTGAAGAAGGCGGTGGGGCGAACGATGGAATGGGTCATCTCTTCATCCGCCTGCAGCACGGCCTCAAAGGCCAGCTTGGCTTTCTGAAACTCCAGCAGTGGCTTCTGCACGCAGATGGCCGAGAGGAGCACGTAATGGGCCACCCCGGCAGCCCGTCCCTGTTCGTAGGTGTTGAGGGTCGCTGCGTGGTCGATGGCCCAGGAATCCTTGCGGCCGCCGGTGCGAGAAGCCAGGCAGCTCACCACCACATCCGTCGGTTGATCGAAGGCCTCGGCCGTGATGGAGGCTGGATCGCTGACATCCCCAAAGCGCACTTCTGCCCCAGGGAAATCGGCGATGACCTCGTCTCTCCTCTGGCGGCCGCCCACACCACTGCGCTCTCGGGCAAAGGCAATCACCTGGTAGCCCCGCTCCACCAGCTCCTTCACCACAAAACGGCCGATGTACCCCGTGGCTCCGAACACGACCACGCGCACCTGTTCGGGAGGTCGGTTGCGGTAGTCGTGGCGGAGGGACATCGAGGACGGCTTCACGGGGCCCAGGCTAAGAACTGGAGATCTGGGCGAAACTAAGCGCCATTGCGCTTGCTCCAGCGAAATGAACTGGTTGTCGCCACCCCGAGTTCGCGGCGTGCTGCGTGTCGGTTCAGCGTTGCTGGGTCTCGGTGTCACCGGGTGGTTGCTGGCGACGCTGTGGCCTGAACCCGATCGTGTTGCCCAGGGAGCTCCTCTCAGCGCAGATCAACCTGAAACCTTGGCTCCTCTCCCCGAGAGCCCTGTCATGGTGCTTGTGATTGGTCTGGATGCGAATCGTCTGGGTGCGCCCACCAATCAGGCCGCGCCCAAGGGGCCTGCCAATGCCGATGCCCTTTTGATGCTTCGCATTGCATCGAGGGAGCCGCTTCAGGTGCTCCAGATCCCTACCGAGCTTGGCGTTCAGCTTCCCGGCGAGAAGGATCTCGGCAGCCTGGCCCAGCTGTGGCAACGGGGTGGCGTCGGTCTTGTCAGCGATGCCATCCACGACATTGTTGGCCTTGAAGATGGCGATCCCAAGCGCTATGTGGTGATGCCCCGTGCGGCTTTACGCCGTCTTGTGGATGGCCTGGGTGAAGTGGAAGTGGTGCTCGGGCAGTCCTATCAACGCCAAGACAAGGCGCAGGGCTACAGCGTCAATCTCCAGGCTGGGCGCCAAAGCCTGAACGGAGTCCAGGCGGAACAGCTGGTGCGCCACCTGCCAGACCCCAAAGATGTCTCCCAGCGTCGCCAGCGCCAGGACATTCTTGTTGAGGCCTTAATCGAACAGGTCAAGGCTCCCAGTGGCATTGCGTTGATCCCTGCTTTGGTGGACCAACTGGATGCTGACGTGGAGACCAACCTGAGTCGTTCGGAACAACTGAGCTTGGCCGCGGCAATCATTGCCAGCCCTGAACCTGCCGCAATCACCCGCCTGCCATTGGCCAACCGAGCCGGTGAGCAGACCCTCCGCCAAATCAAGCCCGAGGCGAGCCGTCCCCTCTGGCCCCAGCCTTAACCCGGACTGCGGAGCTGCAGTCTCCGGGCGAGAGCCACGATGCATTCGGCCTGATCTGGATGGTTCTCATCGGGAATCCACCCCAGCCAGCTGAGGCCGTCTCTGCGTCGTGCTGGGCCGTTCCAGGGGCCCTGGAGCTGAACCAGGCCGAGAAGGGGGACATGCAGTTCTCGGCAGAGGGCGGTGTAGGCCGGGGCCGTGCCAGGGATCGTTCCATCACTGTCGGCTGTCGTCAGCAGCAGCACCGTCTGACGCCAGTCAGCCAGGGCATGCAACCAGCTGAGATCACCCTCCGGCGTTGGCTGTGCTGCGTCACCGCTTAGCCGCACAAGCCCTTTTGCAGCTGGATTGTTCTTCAGGACTGCTGCGGGTGTTGCACCGCTGGGCACGGTGGTCAACGGGCATTGGCAGGCCTTGGCAAGGGCCTCGCAGGCCTGGCGCATTTTGAGCTCTGGAAGTGGGCCCGCACCCACGAGCAGTGGGAAACCTTTGGACATGGGGGTGCTGCTCACCTCTACCATCGGATTACAGCAGAATTCGTTACGCGGGCGCCGTGACCAGTTTCCTGACAGCAGCCCGTGCCGAACAGGAGCAGATGGCTCCAGATAGCCGACGTCTGCGTCTGTTCAGCGGCACCTCGAATCCCGCTCTGGCGCGGGAGATCTCTGCATATCTGGGTGTGCCAGATGGCCCCCGCGTCTGCAAGCGGTTTGCGGACGGTGAGCTGTATGTGCAGATCCAGGAGTCGATTCGGGGCTGCGATGTGTTCCTGATCCAGCCCACCTGCGCGCCGGTGAACGACCACCTGATGGAACTGCTGATCATGGTGGACGCCTGTCGACGGGCATCAGCGCGGCAGATCACTGCTGTGGTCCCTTATTACGGCTACGCCCGGGCGGACCGTAAAACCGCCGGTCGTGAATCGATCACGGCCAAGCTCACGGCCAACCTTCTGGTGCAGTCCGGCGTTGATCGTGTGCTGGCCATGGATCTGCACTCCGCCCAGATTCAGGGGTATTTCGATATTCCCTGCGATCACATCTACGGATCACCCGTGCTGGTGGACTATCTCTCCACTCAGGATCTGGGAGATGTCGTCGTGGTGTCTCCGGATGTGGGGGGTGTGGCGCGTGCCCGGGCGTTCGCCAAGCAGATGAACGATGCCCCGCTGGCCATCATCGACAAGCGCCGCACCGGTCACAACATGGCTGAGAGCCTCACGGTGATCGGTGATGTGGCCGGCCGAACGGCGATCTTGATTGACGACATGATCGACACCGGCGGCACGATCTGTGCAGGTGCACGGTTGTTGCGGGAGCAAGGAGCCGAACGGGTGCTGGCCTGCGCCACCCACGCTGTGTTCTCACCTCCTGCCAGTGAACGCCTTTCCGTCGAGGGCCTGTTTGAACAGGTGGTGGTCACCAACAGCATTCCGATCCCTCGAGACCGGGTCTTCCCCCAGCTGAAGGTGCTCTCTGTGGCCAACATGCTGGGGGAAGCCATCTGGCGCATCCACGAAGAGAGCTCCGTGAGCTCGATGTTCCGCTGAATGTTGGGTTCGGTGGAATGGACTGTTCAACGAGCGGGCTTGCTGCGGCTGCATCGCGATTGATTCGAGCGACTCTTGCGGTGCGGTGCGGTGCTTCAACAGCAGTGGATCAGAGCTGGAGGCCACTGGCTTGCGTTGCCCTGGCCAGCCTGATGGCAGCGCTTCCGGCTCCCTTGATGGCGGAGTCCCGATTGGACCGGCTTCTGCGGAACCGGAGCACCATGGGGGTGTGGCTGACCAACAGCCCCAGCAAGCTCTATTACGACAGGAAGCTCATCAGCGCAGCGATGCAGCAGCTCCAGGAGGCTGGATTCAATCGTGTGGTGCCCAATGTCTGGAGCCGAGGAACCACCTTTCACCGCAGCCGTTTCGCTCCAGTAGAGCCACCGCTTCAGAAGGCGGGGCTCGGTCTTGATCCCATCTGCACCTTGGCCGCTGAAGGTCGGCGCCGCGGCATCAAGGTGATGCCCTGGTTTGAGTACGGCTTGATGGAGCCGGCGAATTCAGCTGTTATCCGCAAGAACCCCAGCTGGGTGTTGGCCAAAGCGAATGGCCAACGCTGGATGACCATGCACGGGAACCATCGGATGGCTTGGCTCAACCCTGCCCATCCGGAGGTTCGTGCCCGTTTCATTGGTTTGGTGGTGGAGACCTTAAAGCGCTGTCCGTTGGATGGTCTGCAACTGGACGACCACTTCGCCTGGCCGGTTCAATTCGGCTACGACCCCACCACCGTGGCGCTCTACAAACAAGAGACGGGAATGGCACCACCGCGGGATCACAGCAATCGACAGTGGATGAAATGGCGTCGGAACCAACTCACGTCTCTTCTGCGTGAGTTACGGCAGCGTCTCAAGAAGGAGCAACTCTCCACACGGATCAGCCTGTCTCCCGGCCCCTTTCGTCAGGCATACAACCTCTGGCTTCAGGATTGGGAGCTCTGGGCTTTGGGGGGGCTGATTGAAGAGTTGGTGGTGCAGAACTACTCCTACTCCGTCCAAGGCTTTGCGAAGGACCTGGATCAACCCGCCCTACGCAAAGCCCGCAGCTGGGGTATTCCTTCTCAGATCGGTGTGTTGGCGGGATTCGGCAAACGCACGACATCCATGGCCGTTTTGGAACAAAAAGTACGACTGGCCCGTGATCGAGGTCACGGTGTGATTTTTTTCTATTGGGAGGGATTGTGGGGTGTACATGTTCCCGATCGGTATCGACAGATTCGGCGGAACGCCTTTGCAAAACTGGGATATGAAGGATAGTTCGAGCTAGACTGAATAGAACTTGAATTAACTTAATAAATCATGCCAATGCTACTGGTTTAAATATACTATATGCGTATGCAATGTTTGCTTTTGAATTGCATGAATCTTTTTAAGGGTGGTCTGGGCCTACTGGCTTCTAATTTTTTGATAGCCTGTTTGTTAATAGGATGCAGTAACGATGGCGATAGCGCTAAGCAGTCGAACGAAATAAAGAGCCAGAAACCAACTCAAGAGACGCCTGTCATCGCAGAGAAAGATGACCCTAATAAGATTGCTATTAGAGATGATATAGATAATGCACGAGGTGTTGTTACAGAGAAAGATGATCTGAATAAGATCGCTCAAATGGATGATATTGATGACCAAACAGGTGTCATTGCGACAGAGCCTTATCGGATTGAGGGGATTGAAGTATCCCTCCTTAATGTTAAGCGAGCAAGCGGAGATACATTGAATGTGTACTGGAGGATGTCAAATCAATCTTCTGTTGCCCAGGAGTTAGTTAAGTGTAGTGCTTCTTGGTATTGTAAGTATCAATTAGCCGCAGGTAACTGGGGTGATGGAATATACATTATTGATAGTGCGAATCAAAGAAAACACTTGGTGGTTAGAGCAGATAAGAGGCCTGTAGTAAGTACATCTATAACACCGCTGTCGATTGAACCTGGATCTAGTATAAATCTCTGGGCAAAATTCCCGTCCCCTCCGCTTGATGTCAAAAAAGTTTCTATTTACATACCCGGAGTGGCGCCAATGGAAGATATCCCTATATCGGAGTAGATTCTTGAAAAAAGATATTCCCCTTTGTCATGGCATGATTGGGTCACTATCTCTTCTAATGGTTGCTTGTATTTCATGCTTGAGTGCTAATAAACTTTTTGCTGGATCCAACAATGTTGTTGCTACTGCACGCCAGGCTCCTGTTCAGGGTATGAAGATTGAAAGAGGGCTCGCTTATGATCCAAGTAATAAGGAAAAGAGTGAATCAATTAAAGAACTTGAGTTTCTTGTTCAGGACCTTGATTACCCGATCATTGATTTGTATACATCGACCAAGTCGCAAGACGAACTTCTAATCGAGATCTCATCCGATATCCTTTTCGATTTCGACAAGTCAAGTCTTAAGCCCTCTGCTTTTCCATCGCTTCGAATTGCTTCAAAGCAAATTACTGAAATGGCTCGTGGTGATGTCCGTATAGAAGGGCATACAGATTCGAAGGGGTCTGATGCGTACAATCAATCTCTTTCTGAAGCAAGAGCTGAATCTGTTCGTAAATGGCTCGTTGATAATGGTGGATTGACTGATATTAACTTTGTTGTTAGTGGGTTTGGAGAAACCAAGCCTATAGAGCCGAATGAAACTGATAAGGGGGAAGATAATCCTGCAGGCAGACAGCGCAATCGTCGTGTAGAAATAATTGTCAAAACTTCAGAATAATTCCATATCACTACTTTCAAATATAGTAATTCATCCAAAATTGGGATGATCTTGTTCAGCTCTCATTCATTTTGTTGCTCGCTGGGGCCTGATTGAACACACTTTGCTTGATAAAGCTGCTTTCAGTGATTCTGATTTTTAGGGCGAATCGCACTTGCTACGGCAGGCTCGCTAAAGTCCTATAAATACGCTGTTTAAATGGCTGCATTCCCATGCGGTCAATGTTTTCTACAGTGATTCATCCGATTCTCCCCTTCAGGTTGTTCGCAATCGAAAAACTTTGTTTGTATTGAATGATGAATCAGTTTGAAGTAAATCAGATCCGTTCCAAGCTGCGTAGGCTTGATCTTGACGATCAGTTCATCGAGCTGTACATCGATAAGTTGATGAGGAATAAAGAGCCCTTTGTCACGGCATCGAAGGTCATCGATCGATGGGAGAAGAACGATTCAGGCCAATTCGTTCTTCAGGCTCTTGCATGTGGGCTTATTGCGGCCTTGGCTGGCGCATGGTTTGCTGTTGTTCGTTGAGTAGATGAATTACGCGATGAATGAGGCAACAGTTATCTCGCTATTTAGTGTGGGTATGGCAAGTACTCTTACTGTTTTATTTTTTGGGTTTCAGCACACTTTTCGTTCGGAGCGAGAGCGCACATTGATGAAAAGAATGAGGTTCCGCCTTGATCGGATGATCTCAAATGAAAGTTCTTTGAGAGAATGATCACATTAATTTTGATCTGCAATTTTGTAGGTGAACAAGAGCCCTAAGCACAGCGTGCCAATGAGTGGTCCTGGCGGCAGATCAATGGCAACAGCCAACATCATTCCGCCGCCACATAGCAGCAGTCCTGTACTCGCGCTTCTGAGCATTAATTCTTTGAGGCTTCGGCTCCGCTCGACGTGCATCAGAACAGGAGCACAGAGCAAACCAATCACAAGAATCACGCCAACGGCTGTGATCGCACTAATCACAACCAGGGCTGTGATCAGGCTGCAGATCAGCCGAATCAGGATCACAGGTCGTCTGGCAACTGCGGCACCTTCGGGATCGATGCCGATGAACACCAGGTCGCGGTAGCCCCACACCACCATGGCCAACAGTGCGCTGGCTGAGATTGCTGTTCGAACCAGATCGGCTGTGTTGGCTGCCAGTAGATCGCCGAACAAAATTGTCTCGAGATCAACGCGTGCTTCCAGTAGTGGCACCAGCAGAACGCCTAGTGCTGTGAAGCCAGCCAGAACAGTGTTCATCGCACCTTCTTCCCGGCCTTTGAAACGTCGGTTCAGGCGTTCCGCTAACAGGGCACCCAGCAGTCCACTGACCAGCCCGCCAATGCTTGGGTCGATGCCGATGGCGAGGGCGATGACCAGGCCGGGCAGAACGGAATGGGCCATCAAATTGGCCAGAAGGACCCGTCGTTGGGTGATCAGCAGAGCTCCAGTGGCTGGACAGATGGCTCCAATCAACAACGAGATCACCAAGGGCAGAAGCCACCAGATGTCCAGCTCAACCACAGCAATGGCTCCCCATCATGCAGGTCATGTCGCTCAGTTTTTCGCGAACTGTTTCGGGTGTTCCGTTGGCAAGGATTTGTCCATCCATCACAACAACCTGGTCGTAGTCGTTAAGGGCGCTGCCCCAGTCGTGGCTGCTGACCAGAAGCGTCTGGCCTGATTCGGCCTGTTCTCGCATCACTCTGAGCAAGTGTTCCCGTGTTGGCGGATCGATGGCGCTGCAGGGTTCATCCAGCAGCAGGATCTCGGTCTGTTGCATCAACGCTCTTGCCAGCAAAATTCTTTGTTGCTGGCCGCCGGATAGATGGCTGAGGCGCCGGGACCCCATGGCTCCCATGCCAACGCGTTCCAGAAGTTGATTGGGGTGGTTTGCTGATGTTGTGTTGCAGTTGCTGGGCGTGCCCAGCTGCACCATGTCCTGAGCGGTGATTGGAAACGACCAGTCAATGGCTGCTCTTTGGGGCATCAATCCGATTTGCTTGCTGCAATTGATTGATCCTTGGCTGGGCTTGAGCCGCCCCTCCAGAAGATGCAACAACGTTGACTTGCCTGCTCCATTTGGCCCCACAAGTGCGGTCAGTGTTCCCGCCTGAAGCTGCAGGTTGGCCCTGTCAACGGTCTTGCGGCCCCCGTAGCTGAAACTCAGTTCGGTTGTGCTCAGTACGCACGACGAATCGCTCATCAACTCTTCAGCGACCTGACTTGGGCCTCTTGTTGTTTTGCACACCTCATGGTGGCGCGGAACCATGTGTTCAGCAAAATGATAATCATTCTCAATTCCGTCGTCCATGCGTTCTGTCTTGGTTCGATCGGCTGGCGTCGGTGTGGCCCTGGCCTTTGGCGCTGCTGTTGTTCCTGCCCATGCGGCTCAACCTGTAGTGGTTGCAGTTGATGGCACGCTTTGCGACATCACCAAAACTTTGGCTGGTGCTGCCGCCTCGGTAACTTGCCTGATCCCTCCCGGCGGGGATCCCCACTCCTATCGATTGAAGCCCAGTGATCGCAGTCAGATTGCCAAGAGCGATCTTGTTCTTCACATCGGTTTTGGCCTGACGCCTTCCGCCAAAAAACTCAAGAACCCCGGCACGGTTGTCGCTGTTGGTGAAGTTGCCCTGCCGTCTTATCGAGGCAGCGACCCGCATGTTTGGCACGATCCTGCCAATTCCGCTGCGATGGTGCGGGTTGTATCCAGTTCTCTGTCACCTGTTCTGCAGGCCAGTGAGCGCTCTGCCTTGCAGCAGCGCACCGCACGCGCCGTGGCTGTTTTTGAGGCTCTTCAGGTCTGGGAAGCCAAGCAGTTCGGTTCTCTGCCATCTCAGAACCGTGTCCTTGTAACTGATCACAAGACTTACAGCCATCTTGCCGATCGCTTTGGACTTGTTGAGATTTCGATGTTGGACAGTCACACCACCGGTGGCGTTTTGAGGCCTTCCAGTCTTCGCAAGATCACGCAGGAAGTGAAATCTTCCGGTGCCAAAACGATCTTTTCACCTTCGGCTACTCCGAACAAAACCCTTAGGCGCATCAGCAAGAACACGGGGTTGCCGATCGCGACAACACCTCTTTATGGAGAAGGGATTGCGGCAGGTCGCAATGCCGTTTCGACAGCGACGCTCAACGTCTGCACGATCGTCAATGGTCAGGGTGGTTCCTGTGATCAGTCAGGAGCCAATTCGTTGAATTCCCAGTGGTCATCGATCCGGTGATGTAACTCCTACTTCCGTCTTCAACTCTCTTTCGTCTCGTCTCGTCTCATCTCATCTCATCTCATCTCATCTCATGTTCCGTTCACGTCTTCTGCTTCTGGCTCTTCTGTTGAGTCCCTTGGCGGGTATTTCACCCGCCCAGGCCCATGGATCCCATGGTGGTGGTGGTGAAGAATCTCTAGAAGCTGGTGAATTCAACTTCACGCCGATCGTCACCATCGAAGGTCATGGCGGATTTGATATCAACCTCGAGGGAGATCCCAAGCACTACGCCATTGATGGCATGTTTGGTGGTGTTTTTGAGTGGGGACTCGAAAATGGTGGCTCTATCGTCATTGAGGCTGCTGTAGGTCCCGCACTTGTGTGGGGAGAAGCTGAGCACTTTTATGGAAAAGTGCATGTCCATGATCACGATGACGACCACGACGACCACGACGATCATGATGACCACGATGATCATGACGATCACGATCATCATGACCACGATGACCATCATGATGATCACGACGACCACGATGATCACGACGACCACGATGATCACGACGACCATGATGATCACGACGACCACGATGATCATGACGATCACGATCATGATGGCCACGATGATCATGGTCATGACACCGACTTCAAGCGCACGGATATCAGAGGCTTTCTTCAGGCCCGTTATGCGCCGAATGACCGTTTAAGTGTTGCTCTCTCCTGGAACCCTTATTACGTCACTCAGGATCAAGGCGAAGATATTCAGGGCCTTAAGAATGAACTAGGGGCAAATCTGACCTGGGCTCTTGGTGATGGAGATGTCAACTTTGGCCTAGGCGATGGAATTGAAGATCTGGTGAACGGTGTTTACCTTTCTCTGGATCACCGTCAGGGTTGGGAGTCTGATGGGATGTACGTCGGTAATTACACCGATCCTCGTGTTGGTTTGGGATTCAAATTTGGCGGTGATGAAATCTCGTTGATGATTGAGGCTGGCCCTCGTTTTTATGTCCCTGGCAGCTATGCAGGCTTAGATCCGCGCACAGACTTTGCTGGTGAAATCGAACTCTCTGTTCCCGTCGGCGATGCAACCTTGTTCCTGCATTGGCAGCAAACCTACAGTTGGGAAGATGCTCCGGGCTGGGGTGAAGGGTGGCAGCACCATGTCGGTACTGGTGTGACCTTTGCCTTCTAGGTTTCGGCGATCGGCGGATTTTTAGTTGATCTGGAGGGCATAATTGCCCTCCTTTTTTTGTTCTTGGCTGTCACTCCTGACGTCTTATTTGGGCGTGCTCTTCACTGATTGCTTCCTTTTGATGTTGATCAGTTGAGGCTGCTGGTCAGCCTGCGTTGAGCCATTGCGCTTCGCTGATGCTGTCGTTGATGACCTTGATGATCTGCAAGCTGTCGGAGTTAATCAAGCCGGCATGAGCATTGGTTCGGTTGGGTTGCGTCAGGGTCATCAACAATTGGTTTGTCACTGGGTTCCATTGGATGGGGCTTCCTGCCTTAAGCGTCCAGGGGGCCAGGGCCCGGCGTTGTGACACCTTTCCCTCTTGATTGATCAGCACCAGTTCGTGATTCCCGCGTTGCTGTTCCCAGCGACCAAGAACTGCCCAGACCCTTTCGCCGCGGTTGTCGCAGGCCACCCCAAGTACGGCCTGATCGCCAAGGTGAAGCTGTTTCGGTGCTTTTCCAGGAATCACCAGCTCGATCGAGCGTCTGTAATCCGGCCAATGTCGGATCAGCACAGCCCGTCCGGAGGCGCCGCAGAAGGCACCTAGCTCCCTGCTCCCAGGCAGGATCTGAGGCTTTTGGTTCGTTGTTTCCAGCGCTCGAAGGGTCAGGCCGTCATAGGTGGGCATCACGACGCCACCCCCGGCGGGAAGCAACTGCATCGGCCCGGATGGTTTCAAGGCCAAATGCTTCCGTTTGCCATTGGCCTGCACCAGCAGGGCTTGATCGCTCCCAGGACGGAACCCTCCGCTTTGCACCAGCAGATCGCCATTGAGATTGCTGCTGAGATGAGCGAAGAGCACTTCCCCCTTTAAGAGTGGCTGCGTGCTGCTAACAGTCGGTGGCCCTAAGGCCGCCACGCTGATGGCGGTGCTGCGGGGAGTCAGTTGCTCCCACCACACCTGTTCGGTGCCGTTCTGATCACGCCCCACCAGGGCGATGCCTCGGCCGTTGCCTAATGGCACGACGCTGGGGATGGCAGGCCAGACCCGACTGATGGGAATCCAGCCTCCTGATCGCGTTTGCAGTTGAACCTGCTCGCCGCCTGGCACTGGCCGTGTCGCGATCAGCCAGGGTCTCGGATCCCACCACCATTGCTGCCGATTCAGCAGCAGCTCGCGTTGGTCTTGGCCGGAGAGGGATAGTTCGATCGGGGCCTTAAGCACGACCTTTGAATCGATCACCATCCGCAGGGGTGTTGTCTCCCCCAGCCACTGATGGGCCACGTTCGGTTCCAGTCGGGTGGCGTCGCTGACGCTGGTCCGATTCATCGGTCGACTGAACTGCAAATCCAGTGCCGCGGTGCCGCTCTGCACCTGCTGGGGCTTGAGCTGCACCAGTCGCGGAGTTCGGCGCAGCAGCAGTTGTTGCTGCGCCAGGACTGCAGTGCAGGCCATCAGCATGAGCATCAACAACCGTTGCCTCATGGCTCCAGGGGCCGCTCGGGCCTCTCAATCGGTGTGATGGTTGATGGAACGACGACAGGGATGCGCAGATCCTTCCGGCTTTGCACTGTCATCGTCCCGCTTATGGCTAACCACTGGTTGGTTTTTGGTGTGAACCACTCAGGCCACTCCACTGCCAGGCCAGCGGGTGTGGCGTCGGCAAGGCAACAGCGAACGGTGAGCCTCGCGATCAGCGGTGGACCCTCCGGCTGCCTCCAGACAAATCCGCTGATTCGCACAGGGTTGTCAGCGACAAGATAGGGGTCTGGCTGGCTGCGCAGGTAACGCACCCATTCCGTGAGGCTGCGTTGTTCCGGCGGCAGCACAAACGCCAATTCCGGTGGATCTGGAAGGCCCTGGGGGCGGTTGCTGGCCAGGTCACTAAAGGAGGGGGTCGGCGGCACCATCAAAACCAGCACGCCCATCAAGCCGCTGAGCAGCCAGGGCCATCGCCACCGTTCCCGGCGGCCACCCTTTTCCAGCAAAAGGGCCACTCCCACCATCAGCAACAACAGGCCGGTGACCCCCACCAGGCTGTGAAAGACCCCCCGCAGCAGCAGGTCGAGGCGGCCACTGTGGAAACTCCACAGAAGTGTGAGGCCCCAGAGCACCATCAGGGATCCGCTCTTCAGCACGACCAGCCCCTCACAGCTGCCACAGGTTGATCCACTGACCGATCAGCAGCACCCCAAGACTCGCACTGATCGCAGTGATCACGATGGCCCGTGGGCGCATCAGCACCGTGAAAAGTCCCGCCAGTTTGAGATCAACGACGGGGCCCAGCAACAGAAACGCCAGAAGGGCTCCTGGCGTGATCTGAGCTGCAAATCCGAGGGCGAGAAAGGCATCCACGCTGGAGCAGACCGACACCACGACGGCCAGCAGCATCAAGGCCAGGATCGACGCCGTCGGTGCGCCCCCAACGGCCAAGAGCCAACTGCGCGGCAGCCAGGTCTGCACCAGAGCTGCGATCACACACCCCAGCACCAGCAGGGCCAGGAGATCGAGAAACTCGCGGCAGCTTTGATCCAACACCTGCCAGCCCTTGATCCGTTGGTTGGTGGCTGGGCGTTTTGTTGTGGATGAAGCTCCAATCAGGCCACTGCTGCGCTGCAGCAGCCCCACGTTGCTCAGGGGCTGGCTCATGCGGCGTTCCTCCAGAAGCGCTGTTGCCAGCAGCTGTGTCTCGGGCAATTGCACCAGCAACAGACTCAGCAGGATCGCCAACAGAAAAGCCCCCAATGGTCGGGCCACCAGAAGCCAGGGCTGATCGGGAAAGGCCGCCCAGGTGCTGGCCAGGACGATGGGATTGAGCACCGGCGCAGCAAACAGAAAGCCAAACGCGGT
This sequence comes from Synechococcus sp. MU1611, assembly GCF_020514255.1. Lineage (NCBI taxonomy): Bacteria > Bacillati > Cyanobacteriota > Cyanophyceae > Synechococcales > Synechococcaceae > Synechococcus > Synechococcus sp. MU1611. The sequence goes on from NZ_VTLC01000001.1 coordinate 379,643, forward strand.
GCCCATTGGGGCACCGCTGGCCAGCAGACGGCGGGCGACCGGGACATTGCCGCATTCGCAGGCCGGCAGTGCAAACCCCATTAAGGCGCCGATGATCGGTGCCAGCACGGGGTTCTTCGGGAGCCTGTCGATCCATGCGCCCGGCGGCACCGCCCATCTGGCCAGCCCCGCGATGGCGACGCCCAGCATCAGGAACGGAATGGCTTCCAACAGCAACCCCTGAAAGATCGCCCAGGCGGTGGCGAGCTTGTCCAAGCGTTCGAGCGGCATGTGCCTTTCAACGTTCCCAGCTCAGGCCACCAATCGGGTGGCGCCGATACGGTTTGTTGATCGGCCTGCCCGGCAGGCTGGAACGATGTTGGCCAGGGCCTTGCGATGGGTTGGTGCTTCTGGATTGATCGCGGCGGCACCTTCACCGATCTGATCGGTCGCGATCCAGAGGGGCGGCTGCATGTGCGCAAGGTGCTGTCTGAGCAGGCGAGTTCTGGAGACCCTGCGGTGTCGGCCATGGTCGCGATGCTGGATTCGGCGTCGTCTGGTGTGGATCTGGGGGACGTCGATGAGGTGCGCCTCGGCACCACTGTCGCCACCAATGCGTTGTTGGAGGGCTGTGGTGCGCCATTGCTTTTGCTCACCAATGCAGGCCTGAGGGATCAGCTGTGGATCGGCGATCAACATCGCGACGATCTGTTCGCTCTTGAGCAACCCAAGCGTCCCTTTCTGGCGGAAACGGTGCTGGAGGTGGCCGGTCGGCTCGATGCGCGGGGTGATGAGGTGGAGCCTTTGGTGCTGGATCAACCGCTGCGGCGGCGTTTGGAGGAGCTGCGCCGGTCCGGTCTCGACGTCGCCGTGGTGACGTTCCTGCATGCCCAGTGCAATCCAGTCCATGAGCAGCGTTGTGCGGCAATGCTGCGCGAGGTTGGCTTTCGCACAGTGGTCTGCTCCCATCAGGTGAGCGTGATGCCCCGCCTGGTGCCGCGGGGGCAGACGGCGTTGGTGGAGGGGGCCGTGCATCCGGTGCTGGATGGCTACCTGCAGCAAGTGCGAGGGGCGCTTGGATCTGCCACGCCACTGCGGGTGATGACTTCCAGCGGAGCGTTGCAGGCTCCGGTCACCTTGCAGGCCAAAGACACCATCCTTTCGGGGCCGGCGGCCGGGATGGTGGGTGCGATCGCGGCGGCGCGGCTTGCCGGTTTTGAAGGGGTACCGGTGCTGGGCTTCGATATGGGGGGGACGTCGACGGATGTGTTCTGCGTGGCTTCCGCTGATGCGCAGGCGTTGCGGCAGGTCAAGGAGCAGACCGAGATCGCCGGCTTGCAGTTGCTGGCCTCCCGCTTGCCGATTGAAACGGTGGCTGCCGGAGGCGGATCGGTGCTGGAGCTGCAGGGGGAGCGCCTGCGGGTGGGTCCCCGCTCCGCGGGGGCGCGACCGGGTCCCGCTTGCTACCGCGCTGGGGGACCGCTCACCATCACCGACGCGAACCTGCTGCTGGGGCGTCTGCAGGTGGCGTGCTTCCCGGCGGTGTTCGGCGCTTGCGCTGATTTGCCCCCGGATGTTGACGTGGTGCGGCGTGCGTTCGCGGATCTTGCTGCAACGCTGGGGCAGACCTCGGAGCGGCTAGCGGCGGGGGCGTTGCAACTGGCGGTGGAAACCATGGCCGCAGCCATTCGCCGCGTTTCGCTGCATCGGGGTGAGGACATCCGTGGCGGGGTGTTGGTGGCCTACGGCGGTGCCGGTGGTCAGCATGCCTGTCGTCTGGCGGATGAACTCGGACTCAACACCGTGCTGTTGCACCCCATGGCCGGTGTTCTCTCCGCCTTTGGCATGGGGCAGGCCCGCCAGCGCTGCCGGCGACAAGTGCATCTCGGCGTTCCGCTGTCCTCCGCCCTGCTGGCTGAGATGCCTCATCAGGTCGAGATGCTGACCCATGAGGCTCAGGAGGAGTTACGTCGCCAGGGCGATGGTGCTGACCTCGACTCTGAGGCGCCGGAGGTCTGGGTCAACCTTGCCCTGCGTTATGCCGCTGCAGAACAGACGTTGGTGCTCACCTGGTCTCCGGACCAAGTTGTTGACGACCTGGTCTCGGCCTTTCAGACGAGCCATCAATTGCGCTTCGGCTACTGCATCGATGCCGATCAGGCTCTGATCGTCGAACAGCTCAATGTTGAGGTCACAGCGCCGCAACAGTTCGATGCGACAGCACCGAATGGGCCGAATGGGATTGCCGAACGAACGTCAGAACTGGCGGGTTTCCAGCTGGTGCCGATGCACCTCGAGCAGAGCGGCTGGACCCAGGTTCCCCTGTACGAGCGCAGCGCCTTGGTGCTGGATCAAAGGATCTCAGGCCCAGCTCTGATCGCCGAATCCACCGGATGCACGGTTCTGGAGGAGGGCTGGCAGGCAAGGGTGGCTCTGGGGGACACGTTGTTGTTGGAGCGCCGGCAGCCTCAGGCCGGTTCGCCATCGCTGGCGGAGGGTGATGCGGACGACCCGCTTCAGGCGGAACTGTTTCGCCACCGCTTCATGGCGATCGCCGAACAGATGGGGGAACAACTGCGGCAGAGCAGCCGATCCGTGAACATTCGCGAGCGCCTGGATTTCTCCTGTGCGTTGTTCGATGCCTCGGGTGCCCTGGTGGCCAATGCCCCCCACATCCCGGTGCATCTGGGATCGATGGGAGACAGCGTGCGTGACCTGCTGGCTCAGGTATCCGCTGGCGATGTTGCACCGCTGCAGCCGGGCGACACGCTGCTCAGCAACGACCCCTTCCACGGCGGCACCCACCTGCCCGATATCACCGCCATATCGCCGGTGTTCTGCAATGGGGATCAGCCCAGCTTCTTTGTGGCCAGTCGTGGCCATCACGCCGATGTGGGCGGAATTGCCCCCGGGTCGATGCCGTCCTTCAGCTGCACCATGGCTGATGAGGGCCTGCTGCTGCGCAACCTGCTGTTTGTTCGCGAGGGCCGGGTCCTCGACGCTGATTTGGAAACGGCGTGGAGCGGAATGGCAACGCCGCCACGCAACCCATCAGAACTGCTGGCCGACCTGCAGGCGCAGGTGGCGGCCAATCAGGCCGGAATTGCGGCGCTGCAACATCTCGTGGAGCGGGAGGGGGAGGTCGTGGTGCAACGGCAGATGACTCTTCTGCAGAGGGATGCAGCAAGCAGTGTTCAGCACCTGTTGTCGCGCCTGACGGACGCCCGTCAGCGGCTTGTGATGGATGACGGCTCATGCCTGGTGGTGGAGGTCAGCCTTGATCGGCAACGCCAACGGCTGCGGTTAGATTTCACCGGAACATCGCCCCAACGGCCGGGCAACTTCAATGCCCCCTTGGCGGTGACGCGCGCGGCCGTGCTGTACGTGATCCGTTGCCTCCTCGACAACGACATCCCCTTGAACGAGGGCTGTTTCGCACCACTCGATCTGGTGGTGCCACCGGGCTGTCTGTTGAATCCGCGTTACCCAGCGGCTGTGGTGGCCGGCAATGTGGAGGTGTCTCAGGCCCTTTGCAATCTGTTGTTCGGTGCCTTTGGTATCCAGGCGGCCGGCCAGGGAACGATGAACAATTTCAGCTTCGGCAATGGGCGCTGTCAGTACTACGAAACGGTGGCCGGTGGCGGTGGAGCTGGGGATGGCTTTGCCGGCTCCGTGGGCCTGCAATCGCACATGACCAACTCAAGGCTGACGGATCCCGAAGTGCTGGAAAGCCGTTATCCCGTGCGGCTGGAATCCTTCGCTGTGCGCTGCGGCAGTGGTGGGAACGGCCGTTGGCCTGGGGGCGACGGCCTGGAGCGCACGATCCGTTTCCTTGAACCGATGTGTGTGTCGTTGATCAGTGGATCCCGGCAGGTGCCTCCGTTCGGGCTCAACGGTGGGTCAAGCGGAGCTTGTGGTGTGAATCTGCGCCTGGACTGTCACGGGGCGGAGCATCCCCTACCCGGTTCTGTTCAGCTGGAGCTCGAGGCTGGCGAGGCCATTCGCATGCTCACTCCAGGGGGAGGTGGCATGGGAGGTTGAAGAGGGATGCCTGGTGGGTTTGTGATGCCGATGCGATCACAGGGCTGGTTGTTGGCACTGCTGCTGAGCTGCAGCCTGACGGGGGTTGCCAAAGCCAACAGCCTGGATCAGCAGGTGTTCCAGCTGCAGCTGGTGATTGATCAGATCCGCCTCGCCCGTTCCGTTGGAGATCGCGTCGGCGTGTGCACTGAATCACGCCGCGCTAACAATCTGTTATTGGAGATTCTTCCCGCCCTGCAACGGCAACGCCCGAGCCTCAATCACGCCGCCTTACAAGACACGATTCTGTTGGGATTTGATGTCTGCTGATCACACGCTCTTGCGGTATTTTTATTTGCGATAATGGGAAAAATCTCGGGCTTGATTTGTCATCAATAAGCGACGAGAAGCTTGTTTTTTGCTCACAAGTTATCGCTGTTTATCCCATTGAAAGACCTAGATCCACGGAGCAAGATCCATGGGTTGTGGTTTTTTCTGCTTTCTACAACGTTCCCTGATTGCCCCAGGGTCTGGTTGGGGATTTGCCTGGTTAAGCGACTTCCCCGCCGGGCTGTTGCAGGAGCTTGAATGCTGAGGACAGCAGGGTGATGCCGAACAGTGTTCCCAAGGCCCAGACACTGTCACTCGGCCACTCGAGCACTAATAACAGGCCGATGCCTGCGGAGAGCAGACCATCGAGGAGCACCAGTCCAGCCATCGGGCCTTTCGACGTTGCGCCCGCAGCGAGCTCCATGATTCCCTCAAACAGCACAACCACTCCCGCGAACAGGGTCAGGCTGATCTCTCCTTCGATCGGGTCGATCAAAATGAAGATCGCTCCACCGATATAGAGAAGAGCCGAGAGCACGCGGAAGAGCTTTCCCGGAGCATTGCCTTGCCCCAGCCGCAGGAGCTGACTCACCCCTGCCGAAAAGGCGATGCCTCCTAAGGCCAGTGTCAGCAGCGTCGCTGAAATGAAGGGGAGAAGGATTGCCGCTACGGCCCCAAGAATCAGCAGCGCTGCTGCGAGTTGCCTCTGGCGGTTGGAGGACATTGCAGCAGCGCGTCTGAATTGACCCTAGGTCTGTTAATGAAAATCAGCATGACAACCCATTGTCGAAGGGCAGCTGCGGATTCAAATTGAGTGCAGTCAGGTTTGTGGCATGGGTTTGCTTCAGACAATTCAAGGACGACTGCTCCAGTACGACTCGCCGTCACGTCAGCTTCAGCAGGCTCATTTCGACGCAGCCCGACGTCTGGCTCAGGCCCAATTTCAGTTCGCTGACGTTGAGTTAAGCCAGCGCCTCTGGCAGGACGTGGCTGATCGAGAGCTGGATGTTGATCGGATCCTGAACCTGCTTTATGGCTGTTGGTTCCAGGAGGATGCGGCAGCGTTGCGCGCTGCCGATGCCGACTATCAGGCGCGTCGCCAGCAGGAGTTGATCCCCGGGGTGTTTGAACACTGCTGAAGTGCTATCGCTTTGTGGATCTCAGCGCTGATTTGCCGGATCTGTTGTTCCAGAGATAGCGCCCGATGGAATGCTCCATCCCGTTGCGCGGCATCTTGTTGATCCCAAAGATCTAGTCTTTGGCCGAGAAGTTGTGTGAGATTGTTGTTGCTGAAGTTTGATGTTGGTTGTTGCATACCAGCATTGTTCTGCAGTTCCTGACTGATTCCAACTGTTGCCTTGGTGTAAACACCGTCAGCATCAGTTCGGTTGCCCCTCCTCTTGGCATGGCGTCCTAAACAGGAGCTGACTGTGGCTCATATGACTTGCCTCAGATATGAACATCGTTGTCTTAGATCGTTCTGATTGGCGGGATGAAGAGCATGTTCGTCTTGTTGATCGCCGGGCTGATCACATTCGTGCGGTGCTGCGGGCTGCGGTAGGCGACAGCATTCGGGTTGGTGAGCTCAATGGCCATTTGGGTCAGGGACGCATCTGCGCGATCGATGCGGATTCAGTGGTATTAAGCGTTGAATTGAGTCAGCCACCGCCGCCGCGACACCGGTTCGACGTCGTTCTGTCGTTGCCGAGGCCCAAGGTGCTGCGCCGTCTGTTCCGCACCGTGGCGGAGTACGGGGTGGCCAATCTTCATCTGATCCACAGCGCCCGAGTGGAAAAGAGCTATTGGCAGTCCCCTTTACTCGCACCGGACAAGGTTCATGACGCGTTGCTGGCCGGGATGGAACGCGCGAGCGACACCGTGGTTCCACAGGTGCATCAGCACAGGCGCTTTCGCCCTTTTGTGGAAGACCAGCTGAAACACCTTTGTGCAGGGCGGCCTTGCTGGATCGCACAGATGGGGGCCTCCCTGGCTCTACGCGACACGCCTGCTGGGGATGCCGTTGTGATGGTGGGTCCCGAGGGTGGTTTGGTTCCCTTCGAATTGGAGTTGGCTCAAGCGGTGATTGCGCAGCCGGTGCATTTGGGATCGCGCACATTGAGTGTGGACACGGCCCTCACCACCGCTTTGGCCCAGGGATGATGGTGGGCGATGTGTTGGTTCAACGGCGGCTGCAATGAACGACCTGGCTGGATTGCGAGCTCTTGTTGAGGATGTCGGTTCTGGCAACGTGATCGATGCCGAGCTGCTCGACGGGTGTCCGGTGGAGGCCCATGAACTCGATGAGATGGATGCGTTCGAGGCCGCCCAGGTCGCCGCCCATTGCTTCGGCCTCCTCTTCGATCACAAGGTGGAGCAGCTGCAGGGGGTCGAGGCTGATCTCGATGCAGGCCTGTGGTCAGGAACTGTTGATGGGTTCGGGTTTCAGATCAGTCGCGATGACGTCGGCGATCTGGTGCTCGATTTTTCGAGCCAGCAATCGTGACGATTGATGAGCTGCGGTGCGACTTGACGGCCCGGCTTGGAGAGGCGGTGGAGGAGGTGTTCACTCGGGATGGTCATCCTGTCGATGACATCACCGAGTTGTATCAGCCTTCCCCGGCTGGCTTTGGTGGTCAGCTTCGCCTGAAACGTGGCCGACGATTGGCTTGGGAGTTATGGCTCGAGGACGGTGACTCCTGGAATTTTCATGCGGCAGAGGTGGTCCAGTAAGGAGTTCTTTAGAGCGTCTGCGGATGCAGGCGACTTGGGCGATAGGAGAGCAGGAATTTCTGCTCTTCATTGGCTTTCCGTTTGACAGCTGTGATCAGGTCTTCCCCTGTGTTCCAGACCCAAATCTGATCGTTGTGGTCCGCTTCTTCAACGCTCGTGCTGAGTGGTGAGCCATGGCGGGCCCGCAATCCGGCCAGCACTTCCGTCATGTCATCGATCGCGAATTCGTAGGCGAGCCATTGCAAGCCCTGGGACTGGCTCAACTCAAACGTGACGCGGGAGACAGGCAGCCGATCAAGCATCACATCTTGAACTTCAAATCTTTCCTGGGGACGATCTCCGATGGGTTTCGCCTGACCCAAATGAGCATCCACCTGCTCCAGAGGCATTCCCCAGGCCAAGCCCTCCACACAGGCTGAGGCCGGGTGCCCAGGAAGAATCACCACAAACACTGCCATTAGGCCAATCAGGAGTGCTCTCAATGGCTGAAGAGCCCCATGACACATTCGCCATTCTGTATCGCCTAACTGTGTATCTCTACGAACAAAACGTGAAGAATGGTGTTCTTCTTGGGCCCTGGTGAGGCCTCTAAATCAAGGTGCTTGAGTCAAAATACTCATCCATGCGTCACTTTCTTTCTTTGGCCCTGGCCGCTTTGATCGCATTGATCGCTCCATCCGTGGTATCAGCTGCAGATGCTGCCCACGGTGAGCAAGTGTTTTCCGCCAATTGCGCGGCTTGCCATATCGGTGGCGGGAACGTTGTGAATGGTCAGCGCACCCTCCAACAAGATGACCTCAAGGCTTATCTCGCCAACTACAACGAGGGTCATGAAGAGGCCATCGCCTATCAGGTGACCAATGGCAAAAACGGTATGCCTGCTTTTGGCCCAAATCTGAGCGCAGCTGAGATTGCTGATGTTGCTGCTTATGTCGAATCCCAGTCGGTAAAAGGCTGGTCCTGAAGGTCTTGACGCTCAGCTCTTCGCAAAGCTGAGCACGATCATCTCCAGTCCATCCCCTGGCTGGGTGACCGGTCAGGGGATTTTTGTATTGAGCATGAATCTCACTCCTATAGTGAAATGCTGGTATCAGCGGGGATCAGCCGCTGATGGAAACGGGGAAAGAGCGGTGTAAATCCGTCGCTGTCCCGCAGCTGTGAAACGCCGGCTCTGCCGACGTCAGTCAGAACGCCCGCCAGGACAACACCGACGAGGATCGACTTTGAATTTTTTGCCCTTGGCCTTTCGTAGGCCATTTCAGATTGCTGCTACGTCACTTACAGCAGTTATCTTGATCGCCAGTCCGGCGTTTGCACACCATCCTTTCGGCATGGGTGACAGCTCTGCACTGACTGCGTGGCAGGGCTTGATCAGTGGCATCGGGCACCCGCTGCTGGGTCCTGACCATCTGTTGTTCCTGTTGGCGATAGCCTTGATCGGGCTGAAACGCCCTCTGGCCTGGGTGGTACCGCTTCTGGCCCTTGGCCTCGGTGGCAGTGTGCTTTCGCAGTTCATTCCGCTGCCTGATGCGATTGCGCCTTGGGCAGAAGCTCTGGTGTCTCTCAGCCTTGTTGCGGAGGGATTGATTGCCCTCACCGTGCTGTCACCGTTCTGGTTGTGCCCGTTGATCGCCCTCCATGGCTTTCTGCTGGGCAGCACGATCGTTGGGGCTGAAGCCACGCCTCTACTGACGTATTTCCTTGGCCTGCTGTTAGGGCAGGGAGCGTTGCTTCTGCTGGTGGCGGCATGGTCCAAAGGGTTGCTGGAGCGTCTTGGCTCCCAAGGCCAGCGGCTGGGTGCCGGAATCTGGATGGGGATCGGCATGGCCTTTGCCTGGGTGGCCCTGATCGACTGATCGGAAGCACTCCTCTTCCAACGTTTGACCCCAGAGATCACATCTGGGGTTTTTTTGTCTCTTCCTTTCGATGAAGTTCCTCCAGCAACTGCTGGTGGCTCCTGCTGCCCTTGGCCTTCTGGCCCCTTTGGCTGTTGTTAACAGCCCCGCAGCCAATGCCGCCGAGCTGAACATCAACGGCGTTTCTGATTACGCCTCTTCCGCTGATCAGGTGACCAGCGTCACCCAATTCTCCGACGTCTACCCCACCGACTGGGCTTATCAGGCTCTGGCGAACCTGGTGGAGCAGTACGGCTGCGTGGCCGGCTACCCCAACGGCACCTTCCGTGGCAACCGGGCCATGACCCGCTACGAAGCGGCTGCCCTGCTGAACGCTTGCCTCGACCGGATCACTGAAGTGACCGACGAGTTGCGTCGCCTGCTCAAGGAATTCGAAACCGAGCTGGCCATCCTCAAGGGTCGCGTTGACGGCCTCGAGGCCCGTGTTGGCGAACTGGAAGCAACCCAGTTCTCCACCACCACCAAGCTGAAAGGCCAAGCCACCTGGGTGTTTGGAGCCAACCGCTTCAAGGGATCCGCCTCACGGCTTCGTTCCGAGAGCACCAAGACATTCGGCGGAACGACGTTCAATTACGACCTTCAGCTGGGGTTGGCGACCTCTTTCAGCGGAAAGGATTTGTTGACCACGGTTTTGCGTGGCGGCAATTTCGACGGCGACGACAACGTCTTCGGCAGTGGTGGGCCGTCGGGTCTGGCAACGCTGGAAACAGCATTTCAGGAGGGCGATCGCCCCAATCTGGTGGCGATTGACAAACTCTTTTATTCCTTCCCGTTGGGTGATGACATCACCATCACAACGGGCCCGATTGTTGGCCAGGAAGACATGCTCGCGGTCTGGCCGAGCGTCTATCCCAGTGATCCAATTCTCGATGTGCTCACGGTGAATGGAGCTCCGGGGGCCTACAACAAAAACAAAGGTGCGGGTGTTGGCATCAGTTGGGCCCTGGAAAGCGGAGCCCGTGCGTCGGCCAATTACGTGGCTGCCAATGGTGCATCGAGCAACACTCGCACTGGCGGTTTCGCCACCGACAAGGCAGGGGGCACCGGCACGCTGCAGCTGGGTTGGGAGGGTGATAACTGGGGTGTGGCTGCGCTCTATTCCAAGGTCCAGAACGGTCAAGACCTGATCGTTTACGCCACACCCTTCGTCAAGGATCAGCTCACAGACAGGGGCGTGACGCATGCCTATGCCCTTGGTGGTTTCTGGCAACCGCTGCAGAGCGGCTGGCTTCCTTCGCTGTCGCTGGGCTGGGGCATCAATCAATCCGAAACCCAGCGCAAAGGCCAGGTGAGCACGAGTCAGTCCTGGACGGTGGGGCTGGAGTGGAATGACGTCTTGATGGAGGGTAATAACGCCGGCATGGCGGTAGGCCAACCCGTCTTCGCGACGGATCTTCGTGGAGGTGACACCCCTGCCGATGGTCAGTTCATCTGGGAGTGGTGGTATCAGTTCCAGGTCACCGACAACATCAGCGTCACGCCTGCGCTGTTCTATCTCTCACGACCCATCGGTGAGCTCACACCCAATGGCTCAACGTTTCAAGAACTGGGCGGCTTGATTAAAACCACCTTTGTGTTCTGAGCGGTGATGACAAGGAAATACAGAGGAATCACTCAATAACGACGTCTCACCGTTGAAACCGATTCACCTCCGGTCAAAGATCGCGTTGTAGTTGGTGCACAGACCAGACCTCACGCCAATGCTTCGGATTCAGGGGGATGCGCAGCTGCTCCGCTCATTGCTGCTTCATGCGGATAGGGCCTGCTCAGAGCGTATTGAGAAAAGCTCTCAATCCGAGGCCCTTATTGAGAATGACTTGCAATATCGACAAGGTCTCTGTACTCTTGCGAGTAATTCTCATTCGCGTTAGTTCGTGACGACCTCCGCTTACCGCTTCCTTCCGGACGATCCGGCGGCACCCTTGTCGATGCCAAGGCTGCAGACCGTCCTGTTGGATCCTGCTGGCCGAGATCAGGCCACTGTTCTTGAAGTCTTGGAAGGTGTCTGTCGGGTGTATTGCCCTTGCGAAGAGACCGAGGGGATGACGTTGGCGTTTTTGCAGTCTGGCGACAGGCTCCGCACCGACCGCATGTGCAGCGAAGGTGCCTGCGTCGAAGCCTTAACGGCATTGAAGTTTCGTCGTGATTCAGTCTCCACGGACGAAATGGGTATCGATGCAGTGAATGAATGGACCTTGCAGCTCCTGCGTGTGCGTCATCTCGGTCAAGCAGAGCAGCGTCTTCATGCTCTTTTGGCCCTGCTGGTGAACCGACTCGGACTCCGTTGCAGCGACACCTATCAGCTTCCCTTTCGCCTCACCCACGATCGCTTTGGTGAGCTGATTGGAGCAACACGCGTCACCACTACGCGTCTTCTTTCGAAGTGGCGTCAAGCTGATTTGGTTGCTATGGCACCTGGTGATGTCACGATGCGACTCTCTCCTGAACTCATCAACTCATCACCCCTGCAATTTTGAACGCCGTGAATGTGAATACATTCGGAGTTCTTGGAGACCTCTGCAAAGAAACTGAGTGGATATGGCAGCGCATGCAGTCAGCCAGTCGCTCCATTCAACGCTGTCAGCATCCGCGCCTCAAGGAGCGCCTTATCGCAGAGATATCCCTACATCGCAATCGATGTCTGGCAATACAGAGTTCTTTGGCAAAGATCAAAAATTATCTTGATCCTCAATCAGCTCAAAAACATTTACTGGAGGAGTTGCTCTTTCGATGTTTATCCCATAGGCTCTCGGCGAACCAAATCTATTGAATAAAAACTCTTGTCTTGTTTGAGGCCTACATAAAGTGTTGGCCTCAATTTTTTGTCTGCAATTTTCAGAATTCTGATCATGGCAAATAGTGTGCCTCTTGAGCTACATTTGACACCACGACAAGCATGCAATGTTCATAATTAGTTGTCTGGTATGGCCATAATAAATGGGTCTTCCTTGGACGGGATCGACAGCCTCATTTAAATCCAATTTGTCGTTGGTGAATCGACAAAATTGGGGAGGTTTTTTGGATATGCCCAGCCTTATAGGCTGGGCTTTTCTTTGGGTTTGGATCCGTTTGAGTGGATGTGCATCACCTTTCGATCAATGATCAATGATCAATGATCAACGATCATTTGTTTGCTCACCATTAGAACGATTTTTTAAATTTGAACAACGAGGCTATTTCCATCATGCTTGTTGGATCTCAGATTTTAGAAGAATTCATTGATCACATTGAGCGAGATGACTTCGTTCGCTTGCGTTGGCTTAAACGCATCCGAGAGTCAGGCTTTGATCAAGCACTTTCAGAGTATCGAGAAAGTTTGATTTGTTCAGAAACGCTTGAGACTAACATTTTCCAGATACATCAAGGTCAATGATTTGCTTGGTTGTATCTGATAGCACTTGGATCTGAAACAAGCTTCAAACTGGCTGGCAAAACTTCTGAGAAAATTATGGGGTGATTTGAATTGCATGGCTTTCACAATCTTCTTTGCAACGTCAACTGGTAAAACTGAAGACGTCGCTGATCGGCTGAAGGAGCTTCTCCCCGGAACGGAAGCGAAGGATGTCGACAACATTGACTCAATTGATGAGTTGGTCTCTGCCGAGTCGTTGATTTGCTGTGTTCCGACATGGAATACTGGTGCTGACGAGGCACGCTCTGGAACGGCTTGGGACGATTTGGTTCAAGAAATCCCAGACAAAGATTTTGCTGGGAAATCTGTAGCCATTGTCGGCTTGGGAGACTCTTCTGGCTATTCAGATTTCTTCTGTGATGCTATGGAAGAACTGTATACAGCATTTCTTCAATCTGGAGCTAAATTGATTGGTAAAGTACCTACTGAAGGCTATACCTATGATGATTCGAAAAGTGTGATTGATGGTAAGTTTTGTGGTCTCGCAATCGATGAAGACAATGAGTCGGAGTTAACAGACCAACGTCTTCAAGCATGGGTTCAGCAAATCAATGCAGAGTCGTAAGTTCCGCATTTGAATTCAATCAAAAGCGCCCTTAAGGGCGCTTTTTTTTAACGGTGCACCCAGTCCACACGAACGTCCTTGCGCTGGTTGAGATACTTATCAATCGCCATCGCTGCAATGCAGCCATCTGAACAAGCGACAACAGCCTGCTTGAAGGGAGTGTTGCGAATGTCGCCGATTGCCCAAACTCCTTCTACATCGGTCATCATGTCATTGTTGACACGAACTCCTCCATTGGCATTGATTGGTATTTGCTCTTGGAGGTAGTCGGTGATCGGTAATGAGCCAGTGGAGTAAACAAATGCACCTTGAACCAATATTTCTTGCGTATTATCCTGCCCAAAGGATTGCACCTTGACGCTTGACACACCATTCTCGTCCCCCTCAATCGAGCTTAATCGTGTTCTTTTCCAATGCTTGACATTGCTGGAATCAAGTAATATCTGAACTTCAACTGAATTTATGTTTGGCTTGTTGTTGGTTATCCAATGTACTGTTGATGCGAACTTTGTTAGAACAAGTGCTTCATCGATTGCTTCTTGGTTTGATCCATAGACCACAACTTCTTGATTTTTGTAGAATGCGCCATCACAGGTTGCGCAGTAACTTACACCTCTGCCAAGAAACTCATTTTCCCCGGGTAGTGTCGATGCTCTTCCCATCGCACCCGTCGCTAGAACTAAGGTCTTGCCGACGAATGTTCCCTCCGGTGTGTAGACGATCTTTTCAGTATCCGACATACTGATTCCATAGACTTGGGCTTGTTTATATTCAGCCCCATAGCTGATTGCCTGATTTCTCATCGTCTTCAGAAGCTTTTCTCCTGATGCATCACCTGCAACGCCAGGGTAGTTGGCAATTTTGTGAGTAATCGCTAGTGCTCCAACAGCTGGATTCTTATCCAGGATGATCGTTGATAAATTTGATCTTGCTGTATACAAAGCACAGGAACAACCTGCAGGTCCCCCACCGATGATTACAACATCTGCATTATTGATATCTGTCATGAGAATCTTTTGATAATACTCAGATCTTGAATATTTTCAGAAGCTATATCTGAAGTTTTGTTGGGTACCATGTCAATAAAGGACTCAATCATTTTAGCGGTTTGATTCCATTCAGTGAATGGGAAAAAATGTCGACCACTATTAATCCGTTGATAACAGTCACCTGGTTTTAAATGCTGCTGCCAACGTTTGTAGCTGCATTGATCAATTACGAAATCCTTGCTGCCATTGATGACAAGAATTGGAATTTTGATTTGGTCCAGATTTTCTATCTGTGTATGTCCGACAATTGATCCATTAACGAAATCATTGTCTAGGCATTTTGCCAAGAGTCTTGCGATTATGACTTGTACGTGATCGGCATGGGTGTCTATGAGGAGACGGCTTAAGTGGCTCAATATATGAAATCTTGAGCACGGTAATTGACTTCTCATCGCTTGATAGTGGGATGTCCATTGATTGCTTGATTGGGTATCTACAGATAACAATGAAACTGAGGAAACATTCTTCGGATATTTTTTTGCGTATAGATAGGCTACTGAACCACTTATCCCATGGCCTACAAGGTGAACTGGCTCAGAAGAATTCTCTACCGTTTGCTTTAAAAGGGCATGAATGATATCAACATCACATGATTCATCAGGGTCATGTTCGAATGACCATCGCTTAACACCATATTGTTGGCTTAAAGCCTGCGCCGTACGTTTAAATAGACAATACAATGATGGTTGAAGATCAACCCAGACTATTTTACTTTTTTCCATGCGTTTCTATTTTAGTTATCCTCTTATACATCGACCTGATCCCCTCCTCAGAATAAACAGATCACTGTATTCTTTATCACAAGTGGAGTTGTCACAGTTTTTTTGAATCGGGATAAGAAAGCAAAACTTTCCCTTGCTCTACTTGATGCCTTATTCTCTTAATTAATTTTTTTTCGATGGGATCGGCTTTAGCTTCGTAGTCCAGCATATCTCTAAAGATACTGTCGCTGATTTTGTTGAAACATGCGATGTGTAGATATTGTTCCACAAGACTTGATTTGTTTTTGTGCACTTCACCCATTCGTCTGCTCGATTAAATGAATACCTCTATCTTCACCAAAGCTCATCTTCACAATCTGTCTTTACGACTAAATCTGATGTTGCATATGCTACGCAAAGCAGTGTATAACCATTTTCCATTTGGTCGTCGTCGAGAAAACTTTGATCTGATTGGTCAATTGTTCCTTTAATGATTTTTCCCACGCAAGTGCTGCATGCTCCCGCTCTACAGGAATAACTCATATCAATACCAGCTTGCTCTGCTGCCTCAAGTACATATTCATCATCAGGACATTCAAAATGTCTTGTTCCATCAGGGAGTCTCAATTCAATTTTGAACGACGCCATTTTTCAAAATAAAATCAAGTATAACTTTAGTATTCTTATCGCTCGATTAAATTTTACCATGTTTATGTTTCATTGGTTACATGTATAGCTTCTACTGAGTGGTGTCGTTTTTGTTTAATTGGACGAGCATTGCAATACTCTTGTTGGTAATTTTATGGAATAATTTAGGCAAGGCTATGGCGTATTTTTTATAAAAGCAAATTTTACAAATGGACAACCAACTCCCAGAGAAGGTTTCTCATTATTTAGGACATGCAAGCGGTTGGCGAAAAAAACGCTTGAAGATTGCTATGGCCCTAAGAAATCAAGGATGGACACACAAGCTAATTGCTGAGTATTTAGAGGTCTCACCCAAATCACTGATGCGCGACATAAAATGTTTTATTATCGATCCACAGGGATTACGGACATCTTCGTGAAAAAGATGTCCGTAATTGATACTGTCTCTAGGCGTAATTTTTCTCTTATGCCTGAAGAGAGGCTGGTTTGTTATTCCCTTGATCCAGCTCGCTGTCGATGAGCAATAAGGCTGCCGCTTGATTATCGGCGAATTTGACGCGTCCCAGCATATGTCCGAATTCATATTCAGATTGTGTTTGCATCTCAACCATGGGGTCGAGGAATACTGTTGTTCGTGTATCACTCACTCTCTCTGCCATGGAGTAAAGCTGTTGCAATGAGGCCGTCACATCAACCTCCATTTGAAATGCAGATGCCATGACATCGGCTGGCGATTCCCAGTTCTGCAACGGAGCCTCAACGGTCTTCAGTTCAACGCTCTGACCGCGAGCGATGATGTATTCGGCGAATTGTGCAGCATGCTCATGCTCACTGCTTGATTCGTCTCGGAAGAATCGAGAAAACCCCTTCAGTGTTCGTTCAGCAAACCAGATTGCTGCGGCGAAATATGAGGCGTGTGCCTGCCTTTCCATGTTGAGGTGGTCTTGGATGGCATTCAAAAGTTCAGGACTTATTGCTTCCGCAACTGCCCGACCTGAAGGGCCAGTTTCAATAGAAGTCGCAGGATTCGAGCGGGATGTTGAAAGCATTCCTCTTGAGCAATTGATCAAATGATACGTGCTTGCGAATCGAATTGTAGAAAGCGTGTGTTATATGCACCAAGTTAAATGAGAGTCATTATCAAAAGATGATGACTGGATTGATGTTTTTGATATTTTTTGGTTTCCGAATCACCGCCAGCCAGCGTTGGCCATTACTTGTATTGCAGCTTTTTGTGTTGACCCAAGAGCGCTTATTGAGACATTGTCCGGAGTGAACCGACCAAACTTTTTCAATTCTTTTGACGTCCCAAACCCTTTTAGTGGGTACTCAAATGTTGGGCCTGCGATCGATCGAGTTCCTTGTGGAGATGAAAGGAACTCAATAAACTCGATCGCCTCTTTTTTGTTTTGAGCTGATTTTGCGACTCCAGCTGCACTGATATTCACATGGGCTGGATTTGGCATGATTAATTTTATTCCTGAGGTTAATTTCTGATCATTCTTTCCACTTGCTCCTGCTTGCATTCTCGCCAGGTAATAATGATTTACTAGCGCGACTCCACATTTTCCTTGCCCCACTGCGCGAATTAGTGAAACGTCACCGGAGAAGTATGGTTGGCTTACATTGCTGACCATTTGCTTGACCCATGAACTTGCTTTCGCTTGGCCCTTCAGAATAATTTGGTCTGCCACAAGCGACTGGTTATATACGTTCTTCCGTTTGCGTAGGCACAGTTTGCCTTTCAAGCTTGGATTTGATAAATCTGCATATGTTTCAATTGTATTTGGATTGACGATATTTGGATTCACAATAATTGCTCTTATGCGTCTTGTGAAACCAAACCATCGATTTGCAGGATCTCGATAACGTGCGGGGATGTTCGATAGCAGTTTATCCGTCTTTACGGGTTGCAGCAGCCCTGCCTCAGCAGCGTTGTTGATTCTCGCCGAGTCAACCAGAAGAATTACATCTGCTTTTGAATTGGCCCCTTCTCTCTTAAGCCTTTCAACAAGTGAAATCCCTGTTGCTTCGATCAGTCTTACTTTGATTCCAGTTTGCTGGCTAAATTGTTTGAATGCTTTTCTATCAGTATTGTAGTGACGGCCTGAGTAAACTCTTACTTCTTTCGACTCTGCTGAAGGTATGGCGGCGAACGGGGCCACTATTAGCAGGGTGGCAAGGAATTTGAGCATGTCTAGAATCACATACACCTCTATATTAGTTCGGTCACGTGAATTGTCAGCTTATATGAACGCAGCTTATGTAGCAAATGCTCTGTGCAACTCAATGTCGTTTTCTCTTTGATCGATGGAATTTATTACCCATCCATTGTTGCCTTTTGATGAAATACAAGATATTCAACAACGACTCCTGGCCCCTAACCTCCCTTGGCGCGATGGTCGTCTAACGGCGGGTGATCAGGCGTCGTTAGTCAAGAAGAATCATCAACTTGACCCAAATTCGGAGCTTACTCTTTCAATTACCAACCGAATATCAACAGCACTTACCAGCGATCCATTAATTAAGAGCTTTACGCTTGTTCGCAAGGTTCACAGCCTTCTGGTTTCTAGATCTGACTCTGGAGATGGTTATGGTTGGCATGTCGATAACCCTTTCTCTCGTTATGGTCGACGTGACCTGTCTTTTACAGTCTTTTTAAGTGATGAAGACTCCTACCAGGGAGGCTCCTTGTCAATTCAAAGTGGTGGAGATAAGACTACAGAATTTCGATTGTCTCCTGGCCAAGTTGTTGTCTATCCTTCCTCCCTTCTCCATTGTGTTCAACCTGTTATTGGTGGAACACGATTCGTTTGTGTTGGTTGGATTGAAAGCTATGTGAAGTCTGCGGAAGACCGTTCCTTACTTTTTAATCTCGATGCTGGTGCTCGCGGATTGCTTGCCCGTCATGGTCGGTCTGATGAACTTGATTTGATTTTTCAAAGTTATACAAATGCTATCCGGCGCCTATCTTCCTGATTTGTAGCTTTTGACCTTGCCAGCTGCGTCGTTAATGACTATTTCTGATTGAGATTTGGCATAATAGAATTTTAGGTCTGTTTATGGCCAAGCCATCCGCAATTTCTGTTTTTGCAGCAGCCACCTCGCTTCTCGTTGCCTCTGCAGCTGTTCCAGTTGTCCATGCTCAGAATGCTGGTGGACTTCAAGAATGGAACACCGACCAAGGTGTTGATGAAGAAAGCGTCATGGACTCCGATGCAGCAGCCTTAAAGAAAAAGGCAGAACAAGAGGATGTCTGTGTTCCCATCGGTGAGGGCGAGAACTGCTGGTGAATCTAATCTTGTGAGATTATTTGAGGGGCATTCGCCCCTCTTTTTTATGTAAAAAAAAAAGCGCCCCGCGGGGCGCCAGTCTGTTGATCAAATGTGGATCAGAATTTGAAGGTCGTCTTGACGAGACCGCCAAACTTGTTGGCTCCATTCACTTGATGTTTGCCCTTTGCATCATCAACCCAGAACACAGCAGGTGTGATGGTGATGTTGTCGGTCACACGGAAGTCGTAATAACCTTCGATTGCAAAGTTCTGGTCGTCAGCCTTTTGCCCCTGAACTTCGGTGGCGTAGCTGGAGTAGGAACCAAAGCCAAGTCCCAGCTTGTTGCCTTCCATGAAGGCGTCATTCCAGTTCAGGCCAACCATCCAGCCCTTAACGGCTTCGGAGTTGCCGCGGTATTCACTATCAGCCCAACCGAAGTCAAGGCCCGCACTGATGGTGGGAATGAATCCGCTGTCTTCAGGTGACCAGTAGCCGCGAAGGCCAACGGCGTGGATGGGGTGAGCCAGATCCTTTGCCGTGGGTGTGGAGTAACCCATAGCCGCCTTGGCTTCTGTCTTGATCGTGCAGGTTTTCACACCCAGCTCGTCAGTGACACAAACCTTGTCCTGCTGAGCATTCTTCAGTGCGTAGAGCGCTGAAACATGCCACTTGCGGTTGCCGTAGCCAACTTGGCTGAGCAGGTAGGCATCGGTGTCTTCACCGAACATTTGCTTTTTAGAACCGCTCTTCGCACCGTCACCACCGTCGGCAACGTAGTTCACAGCAATGTTGAAGGCTGCGTCACCAGGATCGACATCCTGACGCCACTGCACACCAAAGCCTTGGCCTGTGCTGGCACCCAGAACAGCGCCGTAACCACCCAGTTTGAATGCCTTGAGGATCGGCTTGTAACGGGTTGGCGTTTCGATCATGTAGTAGTTCTCGATCAACGCACCAACGGTGACCTTGAACTCGTTGCCGATCGGGAAGCTGTACCAGAGCTTGTCAACCTTGATGGTGTTGTCACCGCTCTTGGCATCAGCCAGATAAGAGTCTGATTCGGTCCAGACGTTCTTCATGTTGCCCGTGCGAAGACGGGTGTACAAGCGATCCTTGCCGGTGAAGGAGGTGTCGAGGTTCAGCGTGTAGCGATAGGAGAAGCTGAATCCATCGCTTTCGCAGGAACCAGGCGATTTCTCGTTGCACTCGTCGCGATCGGCATACTTCACTGCGCCAGTGAAGAAGTCAGCCTGACCACGCAGTTTGGTGGTGGTGGAGAACTGGGTTGCTTCCAGTTCGCCAACACGAGCCTCGAGGCCGTCAACGCGACCCTTGAGGATGGCCAGCTCGGTTTCGAATTCCTTGAGCAGGCGACGCAGCTCGTCGGTCACTTCAGTGATCCGGTCGAGGCAAGCGTTCAGCAGGGCAGCCGCTTCGTAGCGGGTCATGGCCCGGTTGCCACGGAAGGTGCCGTTGGGGTAGCCGGCCACGCAGCCGTACTGCTCCACCAGGTTCGCCAGAGCCTGATAGGCCCAGTCGGTGGGGTAGACGTCAGAGAATTGGGTGACGCTGGTCACCTGATCAGCGGAAGCCGCGTAATCAGAAACGCCGTTGATGTTCAGCTCGGCGGCATTAGCGCCACTGGCCAGAAGGCCAAGGGCAGCAGGAGCCACCAGCAGTTGCTGGAAAAGCTTCATTGAATTCCTCACACAGGAAAGCCCAAATTGGGCACGCCCATACTGCCGTTGCGCTGTATTTGCTGCTACTCGTATAGAGCACTTCCAAGTAGCTTTTTATACGTCTGCCTGTTCTTTTCTGTTATCAGCCTCATCACAGCCCTTTTTGGAGATGTCTGTGCTCTGCTTGGGGCTTCGCTGTGTCTCTTCAGGCATCAATAAGAAGACTGACGGGCTTGTGTCATTTGTTACTCACTTCCATGTTTTGGGCCTGTTGGAGCGATTAGAGTTAAAAAGTTGATTCCCATCGGATCTTGGCCAATTCATCCGACGACAATTTACGGCAGAGCAAGAAAAAGGGCTGTAAAAAGTCAAAGTGTTCTAAATGGAAGGGTGGAACATGTCGGTGTGGCCATTGATTTGATTTGCCGGCAATATCAGTTGATTCTTTAGTTCGTCAATATAAATTTTATTAGATTTCCTGAGAGAGCTTATGCTTCTGGAAACAGTTGATCTTGTAGTTCCAATGATTTCAGCGATGCGCTCATGAGTGAGAGTGTGCTCGAGCAAATAGCCATCTGTTGTACGTATACCAAGTCTTGTCGTTAATAGTTGGAATAATTTCATGAGACGACTTTCTATGTTTGTTTCGAGTCTGACAATGTGTAGTTGTAACACCCATTCCAAGATGCTGTCATTGGATCTTTGTTCTGGATCATAGCCATAGCTTGCTTGGAATTTTGTTTCTGTTATCGCCTCTATCCTGATCCATAATTCTTCAGGGTAATTGAACCTGCATGGTTCAGATTTGCATGCAAAAGCTAAAGTCAAATCAATTGTCTTGCCTTCTTGGTAGGCGCCAATTCTTACGATTCCATCTTCTACTGTTATTTCTACGTCTTCTCTGCCTATAGGCCTATCGAGAAGCACTGTTTCCGAGGCATTAAGGAATATTGGCCTGCTCTGCCTGGGGTTATGCCCGTCCCTCGTATTCATTGACGTGCTGACGTGTGCTTTTTGATACTTCCTGATGTAGTTGCGTTACCGCCTATCTATTTACTGTTCTGTATAAACAAGTCATCGTGGTTTTGTGTTGAATGGATTTTATAGCACGTTGTGGATTGTTGGCTTTGTTCGTTGTTGTGATATTTGCTCTTTTTGAGGTTCGATATGACACATTGCGGCGTCGTGATAACGGTTCTCTGCCTGTTAATGCTTCAACCACAGCATTTTTTCCGGCCTAATCGTCTCCAGGGCTTCCATGTGCTCGTTGGTTAGTGCCTGAGCGGCCTGATGTTGACCTGCAAGAGACAGGTGCGACGCTCGTCCGAAGCACCAGTCTTTGATGTCATTGAGTGTCTTGGCTCTATGGCGATTTTTGTTGATATTTTCTGATGGCATGTCTTCGCTTGATGGTCCTCTTATTTTCTCGCGTTGTATTTATAGCTTTCTTTTTTGTGTACGTTTGAACGTAGTCAATTGTTGCCTCCCCTGTAACCATTGGTTTTCTTCTCTTTTGGGCCTGCCATTTGAAGCTTTTTGACTTTAACCCCACTTTTGGCCTTCAACGTTTTTTGGCGGCGCCTATCTGCACGTGCTTAGTAGCCCTTGGTGGTGTTTTTTTGCTGATAATCATTCTCGCTATTTTCTTCACTCTTTGTGTTGGTTTGTTCTTTTATTTGCCTCTGATGTTTCAAGCCTCTATAGATATCCGCAGATCATCCGTCCGTTATGCCTTCAGCCCTACTTCGTTGTGCTTGTGAGCGTTGCACCTGCGAGGTTCAGGAGACTAAAGCTGTGATTCTGCATGGTCTGAACTTCTGTTCAGAGGCCTGTGCCAGCGGCCACCCCAACAACGAGCCATGCCATGGCAGCGGTTCCTGTGGATGCACCTGCGCGGAGTGAGCGAGTTGGGGTGAGCTCAACCCCCTTTCGATCGGGCCGGCCTCAGCAGCATCGTCAGCCCAGACACGGTGACAACAATGGTCAGCCCTCCCAGCAGGATTGGATAAATCGGTTGGAGGTTCAGCCAGCCGAATTGTCCCGTGTGCAGCTTGAGCAGCCAGAAGGCATCGATGTTCCGCTCAAGGAGCAAGCTGTAGAGGGAGCCAGTGCCTGCTGTAATCAGCAGTGGTGCTGCGGCGATTGGCACCAGCCAGCGGTGGATGCGTCGTGCCTGACGGCTCGTTGTTCTGGAGGTTTTCATTGCTTGCGCAGCTGTTGATGGAGTTTCCGTTCATCAGCGCAAGGCATCCAGCGTCCGTTGTTCTCGTGAACGCTGGTGCAACCGATTTCGGCAGCTCGCTGCTGAGCTTCCGCCTCGGTGGCGTAGAGCCCTTTGCCGTGGGCCAATCCTGGCGTTTGGTTTACCAAGAGGGTCACCACACCGACGGCAAG
This sequence comes from Synechococcus sp. MU1611, assembly GCF_020514255.1. Classification (NCBI taxonomy): domain Bacteria; kingdom Bacillati; phylum Cyanobacteriota; class Cyanophyceae; order Synechococcales; family Synechococcaceae; genus Synechococcus; species Synechococcus sp. MU1611. The sequence goes on from NZ_VTLC01000001.1 coordinate 402,341, forward strand.
AGCCGTTAAAGGTTGGATGGCGGTCATTGGTTCAGAAGCCTTCGCAGTGTTTGATGGCTTTCAAGTAATTCATCTTGCCCGGGTGTGTGTTTCCGTCGGTGTTGATCGCGACCCGCATGGCGATCTGGGCATCGACGCAGCGGTTGTAGCGATCGGTTTTGACGGCTTGCGGAATCAACAGAACAGCAATGCTGAGCAGGCTGAGGCTGCTGACGGCAGCCAGCACCGGATAGGCGTGGGCTCTCACCATTTCACGCACTGTGAGCTGTTGTTGGGTGTGATCGTCCATTTACTGATGGCGATTGCCCCAGCGTATGAACGCCCTTTCCGTTTGTTTGGTCTGAATGAACGAGGCAGTCAGCCAAAGCCCCGCCCCGAGGCGTGGACGGGTTCTCCCGCAATCCGAAACTCGATGTGATCAGTTGCGGGGTCGTACAGGGTGTAGTTCCTCCCTCCGCCAATACCGATCACGCTGCGCTTGGGTACGGCCTGTTCGCTCTGCTCTTCTCCGGCATGGTCCTTCACATGCGATTGGATCGATCCACCGGAGAGTTCAAGCCGGAACTGACGCTGGCAGCGTGCTGTGAAGAGGCGATTGACATCCAGCCGCGTCAGGCGATCCAGTAACACCAGGGCAGAAGTGTCTTCTGTCAGCCGGTCACCAACATCAGCTGAACTGCCATGGATAAGGGCGCAGTCGAGTTCGATGAAACCGAACTGCAGCGATGCCAGCCAGTTGAGATGGTCTGCATCCACGGAAGCAAGAAGTGCGTTGACGCCAGCCTCGCCGTGCTCTTGTCTGAGACCTTCAGCCTTGCGCTCCCCGCGGTAGCCAGACTCAGCAAGCAGCTGCTCTTCCCACCAGCCATAGATGCATTCGGGCTGGAGATCAGCGCGATGCGGCTGTCTCAGACGCTCGAGCAGTGCATTGCACTCGCGTTGTGATCCGATCAAATCACCAAGAACAAAGAGATTGGCGACTCCTCGTTGTTGCATTAACTCCTTCTGGATCTGCTCGTACAGATCCAGGTCTCCTTGGAGACCACTCACCAGGGCCCAGCGTTCCATCAGCGCTCACACACGTGGCTGGCATCTTCAGCCCGCTCGGCGTATTCGAATCCGTGGCTGAGCCTCCAGGCAAACACTTCCGGTAAGCCCGCATCAACAATGGCCTGACAGGTTTTGGCGACGTCGTAGTCGACCTCTCGAATGGTGACGTCTCCTGTGTTGTCGTCATGGATCACATAGGTCGCCTTCGTGCTCCCATGACGTGGTTCCCCCACGGAACCAGCGTTGACGATCCGCCGCATTGGCAGTTCCAGCTCATGTTCTGTTGGTGTGCCTTGATCGCTTTGTTGCACCTTCACCCGAATGGACCCCTGCCGTAGTTCGCGCACATAGGGCTGGTGGGTGTGGCCGCAGAACAAGGTTTCCGCTCCCGCTGTTTCAACCCGCTCAAGGGCTGCAAATGCGTTCATGTCAGGCAACAGATACTCGTGCTGACTGTTGGGACTGCCATGCACAAACAGCAGCTTGTCTCTGCGCAATGTCATGGGCAGTTCGGCCAGAAATGCTTTGTTGGCCTCCGTCAGCGTTGCGGCTGTCCAATGGTGGGCACGATGGCCTCGCCGTTCCGCCAGCTGGGAGGGATAGCTGCATTCACAGGCATTCAATCCATCAATGATGTCCTCATCCCAGCACCCCTGGCACGTGTCAATTTGCCGCTGCCGCACCAACTCCACCACCTCATTGGGCTGTGGTCCGTAACCAACAAGGTCGCCCAGACAGGTGATGGTTTTGATCCCGTGGGAGTCAATGTCGTCGAGGACGGCCTCAGCGGCTGCCAGGTTGGCGTGCAAACAGGAGATGACGGCATGCTTCATGTCAGTCAGCTTTCCAATGTGGGTTGTTGTTGTTGCTGGAGCTGTTGTTGTTGCGCGGTGAGCACGTCATCTGCGAGCAGGCAATCGTTGATGGTTGCCTGCATCCCTTCAGGATTGAGTGCCTTGCCTTGAACGACCAGTTCTGAAGTTCGACTGGGGCGCCCCGTGGGGGGAGCCGTGGCGTCCAAGGGCAGAAACTGTGATCCCTGTTGGCTCACCATCCAATTGCAGAAAAATGCACGCCCGTCGGGGAGATTCATCAATCCTTTGGCGCGGTACACATCGCCGTAGGCACCATTGACGAGTTCAAACCAGAAGCTGCTGAGGCTGTCTGGGTCCCAAACACAACCTGAAAGGGATGTATGCCAAGCCTCAAGCTTGCTGAACTCCAAGGTGTCATTCGAAGGCAACTCTGGGTCTCGCCCAAAGTGCATCACGTGGTCAGGTTGCAGCTGCAAGGCGTCCAGCTTTGAGCGGACGTTGATTCCGAAGCCATCGATGCCCTCCTGGGTGGGAGTACGAAACCTCTGAACTTCGATCAACGTGAGCGCATCGTCCTCCTCCTTCAGGTCTGCTGCATTGGATGGAGTCGCCTCCTCAAGCCTGGGGATCTGGTCCTTGAGCCAGTTCAGGTCGATACCGCTGTCGGCTCCCTGCTCAAGCCCCGCTTCTGGTTCTTCCTCCAGGCGCAGGTAGGCGCAGGGGCCGCCGTGATCTTGAAGCGTTTTGAGTGCCCAGGATGTTTTTCCGCACCCCGGAGGACCTGAAATCAGGCACACCTGACCCATCGCAGCCTCCACAAAGCTCGAGAATCATTCTCATTATGGTCGCTCGTCGCTGTCCTGTCGCGCTTCGGCTCCATTGCATTGAGGTTGGTATCGCTTGTTATGGGCTGTGCTTGCATCTCTCGCTAGGGTCACCAGAACTCGGTTTTGACCTATGCAGGCCTTGGAGTTCCTCGCCCTCGCGCTGGTGAACTTGGCTCTGATGGTTTATCTGTTTGAAAAAGGCTTCAAATTCTGGAAGGAGAACCGTCGTCTCGATCGCCTGGTTAATCAGCATCCCGAAATGAAGGGGGTGCATCCTGACGAGGATGGCCTTTTTGTTTTTGAAAGTGATGACTCCTTAAAGGTTTTGGTTCTGGAGAACGATGAGCCCGGTGTGGATGAGCCCTTCTATGTGAGAGAAGAAGATCTTGAAGAGGAGTGAATGCAAAGCCTGACCTGAAGTTCTGGGGGTAATTCGTGCAGGAATGGAATGATGAATTTGTTACCCAGGCTCAACATGAGCTCACCTCTATGGTGACTGACTGGAAATACGATTACGGCGTCAGTGATCGTGATTGTTCGGCCATGTTGCTCTGGATGCTGATCAAGCTCAATCCCGATTGCAATCTCGATGCCGGTGTTCTGGATCCCTGAGCAGGCGTTGTGTCTTGGGTCGCCAGTGGGGGCGGTGTCGATGGATGGGGGTGATGCGTTTGTCTGCCCCTAGGTGAAAGCACCGATGTTTATTGGTTCTTGGCGATACACAATGAAAGGGTGACCCCCAGCTCAGAACAGGGGGAATCTGCGTCGAACAAGGGGAGGGACTAGGGAACCCTCCCTTTTTTGTGGCTGGCCTGCAGTTCAGCTCACCTAGGCCTTTCTCTGGGGTCTAATCACAAAAAAGCCCGCCAAAGCAGCGGGCCAGGTGATGGGGGATCCCAACATAACGACCACTGCCAATGGATGCAGTGTTTCTTTCTTATTCATGCTGCGGATCCGGTTGCAACTTATGGCCCTGCTGTGAGTGGTATCGCTTTGCGCAAGATCTAGTTCAGTCGCCTGCGTGAGCCGCTGTTACGCCCAACTGCCGGAACGTTTCGGCTCAGATATAGGGCATTGCTGAGTCCCATCACGACGGTGCATCCTGCCGGGCCGCACACCCGGTAGACGTGATGTCCAATGGATTCGACTGTTCCGTTGCCTTGAACGGAGTACGGCAGATGCAGAGGCTCGGCCATGGAACGACGCTTGAGGCAAAACCGTCCTACGGATTTCAAATTGGACTTGACTGCGACATCTGATACGGGTTTGCTTTTCTTTGCCTCCCTCAGTGTTTCTTAGGGATCCAGGCCTGTGCCTTCGTCGGCCTCAGGTTCCTGGGAAGTGACTGGCCTTGAGTCGAACAAGGTGATCCCGCACTTCCAGGTCTGGCATTCGCATCACGCGTTGCATCAGGTCTTGCCGATGGGCGTAAAGCCCCCTGCAACCCTTGATGGGTTCGGTGAGCAGCTCCAGCAGTTGTGCTTTGGCCGTTGTGCTTGTCATGGTCTTTTGCTGCGCCTGGTCTCGTCTTGTCCCCCAAAGCATCGCGAACATGTGATCGCAACACATCACCCATTCGAGTGGTTGTCTGCACTGATCCCAGGCGACGTCTCCCCCATTCGAGGGGTGGCTGCCAGGGTCAGCTTCTTTATCGTGTCGTGTCTTTCGAGGTTCGGATGAGGGTTCTGCAATCCGTTCTGGCTTTGCTGTTGGTGTTGGTGTTGGTGCTGGGTTGCGCAACAGCTTCACCGGTGTTTGCTGCCATGAGCGAGGAGTCGGCGAGTAGTGATTTGATTGCGACGCTCGAACAAGCGCGGGATGTGCGGGAGCAGGCGGATCTAAAAATTCGGGAAAATCTCAAATTGATGGCGTCCAGTTGCCTCTATATGAGTGATTCGTTGAAGGAGTTGATGGCTTTGGAGAATCAGTTTGAAGACCGCCAGATCGCAGATTTCACCGTGGGTATGGCCGATGCGGTCGAGTTGGAATTGCTCGATGAGGAATCCCGGAAGATCAAGGCGCTGTACCGGCGATCCCACTGTGACGACCCGATCATCCTCCGGGAACAGTTGCGGCAGGCGGATCAAAAGCGGAAGGCCTGACTCAAGCAAGCTTCGCAACAGCAGACCCCCGACCCCTTTGACGGAGGGGGCCGGAGGTCTGGTTCTGAACGGTGTCGTTCAGGCTTGAAGTGGCCGTCCCGTTCCGATGAACGGGCGGCCTAGATCGCTCGCTTGTGCATGACGCACTCCATCAGGTTTTCGGCTGAAGGAAAGTCGAAGCGTCTGGCTCGTGGCGCCTGGTGCCATGTTCCAAGGGGTCGGGTGAAGGGGGCTCCTTAGGGCACCTGACACGGTGCAGATGGAGTGCCGATCGGCCTGGCCTTTCGCACAAGGCCCGTCGAAGGGCGCACCCGACAAGAGGTGTGAAAAACTGTTGGAGCAGGGGCCTGAAAGTCAGTTTGCTTCTGACGTCTGCTCGGTTGGACCGTCGTCACGCATGGACGCCTCCGATCTCGATGGACACATTCTTGGGGGTGGGTCGAGTCCCGGCAATCAGCACGAACACGCATTGCCTTTCAGGGCTGAATCGGCTGAAAGTGGGAAGGCCGCGGCCGTGATCTGATTAACCTGAGCCGCCGACCGCGGTTGATGACCATTCCCTTCGGCACGCCTGAGTTTTCGGATGGTCTGCTGAACAAGTCGGTCTCATCCACACGACTGCGTGCCTGGTTGAACACACGTCTTCGCCAGCTCGCCATGGGGCAACGCATCCAGGATGCGCGGGCGTTGCGTAGCGAATTCCTTGTGGAGTGATCAGTGCCGCTCAGGTCTGTTCAGGCAGATCAACCCAGCTCGAGGCAGGCCAGGCCATAAACGTTGCGATCGTGGCCTTTCGGCATCACGCCTTTGTACATGCGCACCGTTGATCCCATGGGCTTGAAACCCTTCGCCGTTGTAAGGGTTTTGGCGGAGTGGTTGTGCCCGGGGGTGTCGATCAAAACGACTCCCTTATGGCGGTCCATGGCGTTGTTTAGCAATAGCGATGCCATCCCAGCGTCTTCTGCAAGCCATGGCCCCACCCGCCAACCGTCGCCAATCGGGAGGAGGCAGGGTCGAATGCGTACATAGCCATGGCATTCACCCTTTGTATCCATGGCCACGAACACCTCCCCGGCCTTGTGGCGAAGCCACAGTTCAAGGAAATGGGGGCGCGGGCTGATTTCGTGGCGTTCGTCGTAACGCTGGATGGCCTCGAGTGAGATGTCGCGCAATGACACGACGTTGATGTCGCTGCGATGGAGAAGGGTTGTGTTCGGGTTGTTCGATTGATCGCTCAGGCACAACATCTGCCGGCGAGTGGTGACGCAATCCTTCTGAAAACCGGCTTTTTCATAGAAGCCAACCATCTGCACCGCTGCTTCTAGACCGATGCACTCCACGCTCTTCAGCGTCTGCAGGGCATGTCGCCAGAGGCGATGGCCGATGCCCTGGCCGCGATGGTCCTGCTTCACAACAAACAGGCCGATGAAGGCATAGCCGGGGTTGTAGGTCACCGCGGCGATGCATCCCAACGGCTGGTTGTTTTGCCAAGCCAACCAGATCCCCTGGCGATCGGTGTTGGCATAGATCTCGATATCGCCCACACCAGGAGCGAAACCCTGTTCACGGGCCAGACCTGTCACAAAGTCAAGGTCGGATGACGTGAATGGTTTGATCTCCAACATCGACAGTCAGGCGAGGGGGCAGCAACCTGAGTGTTCGAACAATTTTCAGGCGCCGTCAGGCGGCCAGGAGAATTGAATCCACACTGGTTGGATAACGGCGGACGTACGCATTGGTTTCCATGGCGACGATGCGCGCCTCTTGGCGATCAGCTGCCTGGAGTTGCAGCGTGTGTTGGCTGCCGTCGTTTGTTTTGTAGCGAACGAGAAAACGTTGAGGATTGGCTGTCATCGGTCTGAGACCTTCCGTCCGATCCGCAGTGTTGCTGGCCGTAGCGCACAGGCAAGAGCGTGAAATGGTCTGTGGTTTCCCTCAACGATGAGATGTCCCATCGGTTGCGCGTGAGCCAGGTCGAGCTTCATGGCTTTGCCGTGAATGCACCCGTCTTACTGCCTCTGCAACCGGATCTCCATCCCCCTGTCAGGGGATACGTCGACCTGTAGGTCGCCGATCCTGTCGTGATGGGCTCTTGCCCGTCTGTTTCGGCTTGGGGAAGGGGAGATCCGAACCGTTGCGGGCGGTTCTCCTCTCCCTGTGTTGCAGCCTCCTGAGCGACGCTTGACCCGGACAGATGTTCATGAGGGGACCAACCCCTGAGGCTCGACCTTCAGGGGTTTTTTATCGCTGTTCAGAGTGAACAGTTGCTCCCTAGGGTGATTCCCAGGACTCACCTGCCCCTGCGGGCTTTTGCTGACCATGACTGCTTCGAAGCTGTTCGACTTTCTCGGCCGGGTGCTGATGGCGGCCGTGTTTGTGAATGCATTGCCGGGGAAGTTCAGCAACTTCGCTGAAACGGCAGGCTTCATTGCCTCCAAGGGCATTCCTGAGCCGCTGGCATCGGTTCTGCTGGTGGCGGCAATTGTGGTGTTGATCGCCGGATCGATTCTTCTGGTGTTCGGTAGTAATACGGTGCTGGGGGCTTCCCTGCTGCTGCTGTTCCTGGTGCCCACCACGCTGATCTTTCACACCTTCCCGGTGGACAGTGGTTTCGCGATGAACCTGGCCTTGATCGGAGCGTTGATCCTGGCCATCACCCGTGCATGGGGCAATGGAGTGCCCAGCTTCACGAACATCCGCTCCAAGGGTTGATCGCCCGTTGGCTGGGTCATGGCAGGGCCAGGGCAGTTCCCTCACGGCGCGGGTCTGCCACCCCTTGCCAAGCACCATCGATTTTCTGCACCAGGGCGGTGCCGCTGCCAATGGGCTGACGACGTAGTGGCCCTTTTGTTGTCAGCTGCTCCAGCGGGAACGGCCAGGCGAGCGGGGGATCGTTTTCCAGCACCAGCGTCTCGCCCCGCCTGGAGAGATGGGGCAGGGCCACCGCTCGCGTTGGCGGCTCGTTCCAGACCATTGATGCCACCAACACCCGGCTGAGTAGATGCGGAATGCTCCGACCGCCAGGGCTGCCGAGGGCCAGCACCGGTTGACCATGACGGAACACCAGGGTGGGCGCCATCGACGACATCGGCCGCCGTCCTGGCAGGCGACGGTTCGCTACCGGTTTGCCGCCAAGGCTGGGTCTGAAGGCGAAGTCGGTGAGCTGATTGTTCATCACCATGCCGGCCACCAGGTGCCGACTCCCAAAGATTGTCTCCACTGAGGAGGTGTAGGAGGCAATATTGCCTCCGGCATCCACGATCGTGATCTGGGTGGTCCCCTGCTCCTGCCCCTGACCAGGCCGACCGAAGGGGTAGCGATCCGTCCCCGGTGGCAGCCCTGGAGTGGGTTGCGTTGCCTCGGCGATCTGCATGGCCTTGGCTCGCTTTGCGATGTACCCCGGATCGAGCAAGCCAACGGTGGGAACCGCTCCATCGCGCGGGTCACGCACCCAATAAAGGCGGTCGGCATCGGCCCAGGCTTGGGCTCGGCCCAGCTGCCTCCAGATTTCAGGCTCTGCTGCGCTGGACCCTGGAAGATCGCTGCTCTGGCTCAGCAGGGCGAGGGTCTGCAGCAGCGCCAACCCACCACTGCTGGGGGGCGGCATCGTGCAGATCTGATGTTGAAGCTGTTGGCGGCAGAGGGGGGCGCGATCCAGCACGGCATAGCTGCTCAGATCGGCTGGGCTCCAGCCACGGAAATCTGGTTCGCTGGCCTGCAGGGCATTGATCCCGTCGAGGATTCGCTGCGCTAACGGCCCTTGATAGAAGGCCGGCCCACCGTCACGGGCCAGCAGCCTCAGGGTCTGGGATAGGGCGCTGTTGCGGAACGGTTGATCCGCCGGCGGGGGCTGGCCACCGGGCAGGTACAGCGCCTGAAAACCGGGGCTGTGGGCCACACCGAAACGCTGGGCAAGACGAATGGAGCGACGCAGCCGGGGGCTCGGTTGAAAGCCAACGCTGGCCAGGCGGATCGCCGGTTGGAAGGTGTGGGCCCAGGCCAGACGACCGTGGTTTTGGTGCGCCTCCCAAAGCAGGGCAATGGTGCCAGGAATGCCGATGGCGTTGGCTTTGGCGGTGGCCTCTCGCCAGGGGAGGGGACTACCCGAGGGGTTGAGCAGGTCGTCGGGCTGGCTGCGCTCGGGGGCCACTTCACGGCCATCCAACACTTCCAAGCTGCGTTGCTTTGCATCCCAGTGGAGGAGGAATCCGCCGCCTGCGAGGCCGGAGCTCTGGGGCTCCACCACGGCCAGCACCGCTTGCGCGGTGACCAGGGCATCGACGGCGGTGCCGCCCTCCCTGAGAATTCTCAGCGCAGCTTCACTGGCCAGGGGATTGGCGGTGACCACCACGGCTGATCCGCTGGCGCTGGAGATGCCCTTGCTACCGGGCTCGGCCGATTCCGGATCATCGCGGCTGATCGGTGCCGCTGTTATCGGGGGGCAGATCAAGAGCGTCAGAGCCAGCAGCAAGGCTCTGATCCGCGGGAGCCCGCTCCTGCTTGTGGCAATAAAAACTTCACTGCAAAGGTTTTTGGAGGAAAAAGTGATCAGATTCCCTCACTCACCCCCCTTGGATTTCAATCCAAGGGCTGAACCTGTCTAGGAAGAGATGTATCCGCAGGCCCACCTACGGGATACATCGCAATCCTGTGGGACAACTTACCGAAAAAAAAGGTTCCTAAAGAGCCCACTCCTCAGGAACAACTCGTGCATGCGGGAATAACTTAATGCTACTCAATCTCTCTTAACAATGAGTAAATTTGCTCAGCGTGAGGGGCCCGGGTCTTTGCGTGGCATTGATGATTGCTATTTCCTTTGTCATCTCGTTTCAACTGGGCAAAAAGAAACCCCCGTCCAAGCGGGGGCTGCATTTCTGTGGCGTTGTCGCGCTGGGATTGGTCAAAGACCAAGGAATTTTGCAGGAATGCCATCCAAGCTGTTGTTTCCCATCATTTGGAAGATGACGTTGATCAGCATCCCTCCAATGTGGATGGCTCCCACCAGTGCCAAGCCTCTCCAGAGCTTCTCAAATGCTGCTGGGGGCTGATTGTTAACCCACGTGCCGGATCCGTTGGTCATCAATTCATTGTGACTTTTGCAACCTTGGCGGAAGCTGTTGTTTTGGTCCAGTATTTGTCATTGACATTCATCAGCGCACGGGGGGAGAGCAGCGCCGCCAGCCTGTCTTGAGCATCGTGTTCCACGCTTCGATGGCGTTGTGGCGGAGCATCCGCCGGCGGGTCTGTGGCATCGGTGGCCGAGGCGGAACCCAGCAGTAGGTGTGCACCGCAACCCACTGGGAATGGACGGTGGCTGAGTCGGGTTTGAACTGCACCACCTTTTGCTGCTCAGGGCTCACCAGCCAGCCTTCACCGCCTGGCTTTTCCGTTGGTTCGTGGGTGGCGCGGTATCGAGGCAAGGGGGTGGGGCGACGGCAAGAAAAGACAGCTCTGCGAAGCGCGTGCTGCCGGAGCGGTGCCCCGACGTGATGGTGGCGAGCCTGATCATGACTGGTGGGCCAAATCGAGCGCGAACCGTTGGGATTGCCAGGGAATGAACAGAGTGTCCTGGATGGAGATGGCAATCTCAGTTGAGAAACATCGATTCACACCTTTTTGATGCTCCAAAAAAAGAAGCTCGTCTCAGTCAAGAAGACGCATCAGAGAAGCTTCCGGAGGCCTGGATTACGACCAATGTCCCACTAAGGCAAGAGATTTTTGCGCTGTCCTGTACTTAACGGACAGGCAATGAAGATCTTTTAGGTTCTCAACAAAAAAACATAAAGTTTTGGTATCGACCTATAAGCAAAAGTGAGAAATTTGAATTATTGGCTTGATAAATTAATGCTACTTCATGCTCTGATCGCTTACATTCAAGTAAATCCGTTTGGCAATAATGGAAAGCCGTCAGGTTGAAGATTTTTCCCAAAAAATAGCCTCGGACTTCGCGCAAGCCTGCAGGAATGATGAGAAAAGTGAGGATTGTTTTGGAACTGCGTACAGCTACGGTCGAGATAATGAGACTCGTTTGACCCATGAAATTATTCGCCTCCAGCGAGAAAGTGGCCTGTCGAGAAGAGAAATTATTGAGTCGATCAGGGATCTTGCAAGTCGTATGAATGCACTTTCTTATGTTTTTCTAGTTGCGGCTGACGTTGCCGAAAAAGCCCTCGACGATGATTGATCCTCGCGGTTTGCATGATCCAAGCCAGCCAAGTGACGACCCTCCGGGCTATGCCCCGCGAGGAGACTTTTTGATGGGCCTAGCGGAAGAAGCGATCAAGGAGACCAGGAGGCGAAAAGTTGAGAAGGAAATTGCCGTACTTGCATTGGCACTGAAGGATTACAAAGATAAAATTTCCACTCGACGCTACGAGCAACTTATGAATCGTCTTGCCGAGCTGAAGAGCCAGCTCAACAGCAATCCTTAAACTCAATACACAGTTTCAGTCGACCTCAGAGGAATGGCTTGAGTGCTGGGTTAATCAGGCTTGCGACGATATCTCTGGTTTAGCGCTGATGACGACTGTACTTCTAGCCGTACTCATGTGGGGGAGTTTCGGCGAAGACTTCTAAAAACTCTCTGATCTATTCAGGAGCAACAATCCTGAAAAGGTATGCAGTTTTTCAGAACATCGACATGGCTTTGATCTTGCTCAATTTGAGTTGATTGAGTCCGTTTAGATCATCATATTTGATCAAATCTTGCTTGATCATGTCGGCCAGTGTGAACAGAATATTGCTGAAATCAAATTCCATTCTTCCTTCGTATTGATAGCGCTCGGTGCTTAAAAAATCGTGCAGGCTCCAGATCGATTCTGGTGTGTCAAGTTTGGCGCTCTGGTCCTTGAGAGTTTCAATCAAGGTCACCACGGATCGTTGCTTGCCCAATGCGAAGGCATGCCGCGCCACCGCTTCTTCTTCGGAGGTCCAGTCGTTCGCAGACATATGGTGGGTGAGGAGGGATAGCGTCGAGCGTCTGGATTGGGCCAGACCTCAGTGAACAAATTGACCCGTGCGCAGTTCTGGTAGCAGGAACCAGGGAGCATTCGGGTTGTTGTGATGCTCGCGATGATAACCAAAATGGTAACAAGCGAGAAGAGATACAAAAGGATGAAGATTCAGGCTTTTAATTGAAACTTCATGGCTCTCTTTAGGGTGTTCTTTGCGATGGGGCAAGTAGGTGCCAACAAAGAAAAGCTGTCCGGTGCTGATGAGCAAGGGAAGCAGATATGTAACGGAAACTGTGATCCATGGATGGTTTTGATCGCTGGAGGTTGCCAACAAAAGAACCATCAAAACCAGGATTAGCCTGCTGAGTTGCGCCGGATTGAGGTAACTCCTCAGAAAGCGAGTCAGCCAGGCCACAACGGAGCGGTTGTTGGTCGGGCAGAAGTCTGGATCGGCTTCCGATTCCGGCATCAGGTGATGCCGGCGGTGATTCGATCTGCAGACGTCGTAATTCAGACCCGCGTACATCCACAAACACACCCGGCCAATTCTCTGATTGATCAGGGCATGACCAGGCGCCAAGCTGTTGTGCATGGCGTCGTGGGCAAGGATGAAAAGTCCGGTGTGCAGGAAGCTGCGACACAGAATCCAGCTGATGATCAGCAGGGGATGCAGCTGATTCAGCTCAATACGCAGACCAATGATCAGCGTGATCAGCCAGGAGACTGAAATCAGTGCTCCTAGTTGTAGGCCTCGCTGAGCAGAGGACTTCAGGCCGTCATTTGGCACCAAGTTTCAGCAGTTCAGCGGGTGAGGCGAGAAGGTCGATCGCAACGAAGTAGATCTTGTCGTTGTCGTCGAGCAGGAAGCGCCAGGCGACGTTCATGCCCACTTCGCGGCCAAACCAGGGGGTTTGCACCTTGCCGGTGACTTTGATCTGGTTGAAACCACCTTCAGTCGGTTCACCGAAGCCGCCTTGGGGCATCAGCTTCAGGTTCTGACAATCTCGCTTGAAGAATTTCAGGATCGCTTCACGGCCCACAATCGGACGCTGGAAGGGGGGCTGGAGAGCGCCGTCGTCGAGGAACAGATCAATGAGCTGATCGAAATCGTTGGCGTTCAACAGCTGCATGTAGCTGAGGATCGTCTGGTTGAGAACGCCAGGAATGAAGATCTCTTCGCGCTCATCCACCGGTGTGGGGGCGACGATCGGCTCCGTCACGATCTTTGTGTCGTCAATGTTGGGATCAAATCCCATGTCGACAACGAAGTTGCGTAGCAGGGTGATCTGCTGGCCTTGCTCGACCTTCTTCACCGCTTCTAGCACCGACTTGGCGTTGGCCGAAAGCTTGTAGCCCTGGGGAATGGGGGCGACTTTGCCCTGGCGCATGAATTCGCCCAGCTCGTACCAGAAGCAGAGCTTTACGTTCACCGACCAATAGGCATAGATATTGGAGATCGGGCTGTTGATCTTGCCCGCGAGGTCACACATGACCTTTGTCTGTTCGTCGAAACTCATGGCCAAGATCTGGTCAAGGGTCGGACGAGCCAACTGCATGCGTGCAGCGCCGGGGGCGGCGATGGTGATGGTCTGCCCCATCTCGAGGTAGGCGAACCAGATCAGTGCCAGCTGGTCTTCTGCGGAAAGCAGTTGGAAGCGGGCTGTGATGGCCGGAACGGCATCAGCAGTAAGAGTGTCCGGGAAGATCTGACGAGCTTTATCGAGCGTGAACATCCAGGACGTAACAAGGTGTTTACAGACTGTAACACTATGTTTCTTTGTGTAAACATTCGCTCCGCTTGGCCTCCTGTTCGTTAGTGAACAATTGGCCTAGCAGGGTTTTGCTCCGAATCAGGGTCGCTGATCAGGAGTCGAGTATTCGTCGTCCAGTCCGTGAGGGTGATCGCCTTTTGGTGGGGCGCTGAAACAAGAGCGGGCCTGCCGGTTCCGTTGGCTTTGGGGTGTTGATCGGCTCTTGTCTGATTGCGTTGAGGCGCAGGTTTATGAATGCTGGCGCAGTTTCTTGAGTTGATCGTCGATCTGAAAGCGCAACTGCCTCAGATTTTCAACATTGATCTCGTTTTCGCCCGCACTCCAGTGCTGCGGGTTGGCGACACGAATCTCGAGTTCACGTAGGCGGGAGCGATCGGTTTGCATGTCGAGCTCCGCGGGCGGCTTCAGTCTGTTGCCATTGCGCCGTGTTCAACATGAGTTTTTTTACCGCTTCGTAGAAAAGAAGTGACTGCAGTCCAGGCCGGTTCAACATCGACTGGATGAACAGCTTCAGCTGGGAAAGGCTTAATTGGAATCAGACTCGAACAGGTGATCCATTAAGGCTGCATAGAGTTTGGTCTTCATATCCAACAGGAGGGCTTGTTCGTTGGCATCACCCCCAGGCCAGCTGACGTAGGCCTCAGCAATCGCCTTGTGCAAAAGGCGCAGAGCGTCTCTTTCCACCGCGATCGTTGTGATCATTTGGTTGCCCTCCATTTGCTTTGAACGAAACAAGCTGTCTTCAGAGATCTCTCGGTTGGCGCATGATCCAGTCCGAGGCGGCTTGCTGTTGTTTCCAGGCCACCAAAAGGTCTTTCGCAATACCGCGGAGGGCCTGAAGATCCTTTGAGTTGTCGATCTCGCGTGAAAATTTCTCGATTTCAAATTTCTGGCCCAGAGTCAACGCAATCGGTTCCATTGGCTTGTGGCTTTGCGACCGGAAAGTAACCCAGAACTTTTGGTTCTGCAAATTGAAACCGTAGTGTTTGCAACCGATTAGAGAGAACTATGATCAGCTCAATACATTGCCACCGTTACAGAACATTTCTGAATGCGGCTAATCAATCGGATCGCAAAGGCTTATGGCCTTAGAAAGCATTTGCAGCTCTGGATCTGATGCATTTTTCCTGGGAAAAACATCTTGAATTATCCCGGAATGTAGCTGTTGCTTCAGACGAAAATCAGGGTACTGCTCTGGCACTTATGGGTGTTGCTCTGACCATGCTGGCCAAGGATCTCCTGGCCCATGAACTTAATGGCTCAGCGCTGCCGTCATCCAGGTCTTGAGCCCGAAGTCCAAGTCGTTGGCTCAAAGAAAGTCCATTTCATCTTCGTTGTTCTCGTCTTCCCGGGATTGGATCCACAGCGCCGATAGCGGAAAGATGAAGCAACTGGCAATCAGAAATTCCATTGAACCTGGCTTCGCTGAACTAACGATCGAGCAAAACTGGCTGGTTATCTGTATCAACTGATCTCGTTTTTTCTGATTTTGGTCGTCGATTGATCCGTTTTGTCTTGTTGAGTGATTGTGCTTATTCAGCCCAGGCTGATCAAGGCCACACCAGCAATCAACAGCAGAACAGACAGCACCAACAAGCTTCCATTCATCGGTTGCTTGTTCTTTTGATCGATTCCATCCCCAGGCGTGCTGCCTGGCGGCCCAGATCAATCGCAGCTTTGGCGCTGCTTTTGATCACATCCCTGGCTGAGCTTCGTACCCGTCGCGGGCTGCGCTGCATGGCGTCGGGCCAGGATCCTTCCGGCCATCGCGGCACGCGACGGGTGACTCGGTCACCGAGTTGAAGCAGGGATCGACGCAGCCGGCTGGCCACAGTTTTTACGCAACAGCATCAATCTGCTGGCTTCATTGCAAGAGTGTTGTGCCAATTGACACGAAGGCGGGTTGGCATCTGCATGGGAAACCCCCAACACAGGGGCGGGGCTTAGCCGTATCTGGAGGTAATGGACATCACTTCATCCCTAGAACCGTTTTCAACATGGCCACCAGTTGCTTCTTGCTGAAGCTCTCCAAGGGTGGCGGTGGTGCTTGAACGCCCTTGGCCTCCAGGGCTTGGCATAGCTCCGCCTTCTTCAGCTTGGAATAGCCCTTGATGCCATTGGTTTTGCAGATGCGCTTGAGGCTCGCCACTGTTTGTTGGTGAAAGCTGCCTTCTCCGAGCAACGCTTTGGCATCCACCTGTCCTGGAAGCGACGCCGACGTTGGCTGCTCTGCATCAGAAACACGGCGCAACTTTTGATCGAGGTCGCGCAGCGCCCGAGCATCTGATTCGGCAACGGTCTTGAGGGTGGCCCGTAGGGCGTCAGCGATCCGTCCCATCGGCTCCTTCCGTGAGTGTTGCTTGCATGGCTTGCTGTTTATCGACCATCGCCGTCAGTTGCTGTTTGGTCGACGTCCAGCGGTTGATGAACCGAATCACTGCTTTGATCAACCTGCCAATGAAGGCACCCCCTTGATAACTTCGGCGGCCGAGTTGATAGGCGCCGAATTCATTCACCAGAGAATCGCCTGCATCCTCCAGTTCGCCCACCACATTGGTCACGATTTCGAGCATTTCATAGGCCTCTTGGCGGACGCTGGCTTCGCGTTCGGCAATTGCTCGCAGCTTGCTTTCCAGTTCCCGCATCGCCGCACGGTTCTGATCGGCTTTGCTTCGGAAGACGCCGCGGCTGATCATCACCGACTTGTAGCTGTTCCTTAGCTCGCAATAGGTCTGGTTCAGGTCGTCTCGATCCAGAGCAACCGGATCAACTAGGAAATGGCCTGTTGGCAAGAGTTCTGGCATCGATGCTTTGCAACACCACAACCTTCTTTCGATTGCTCTGGCATCACCTCCCGCATCTCAGGGATGGTTTGGTTGGGGTGTCTCCCTCAACTGAGGGATGGAAGAAGCATTGGCTTCGGTAAACCTGAAGAAGGCCTTCGCGGCTTTCGTTGCCCGGATTGAGGCCTTGCTGGATACCCCGAATCTGTTGGTCAGACCCCACATGGGCTGGAGTTCCCGCCGGGCCCGCAGCCGTTTGGTGCAGACCCTGGCGAGGCATCTGAAGGCCTACGTCTCCTACTGAGTGGCTTCAGCCTGACCCTCAGCTCGGCATAGCCAGAGGCGGATGAACAATCCCTGATAGAGCTGCAGAGGTGAACGCCAACCGGCTTGCTCCAGCACAGCCGCGACCCGGCTGGCATCAAGGGAGAACACCACCTTGTTGCGGCTGTCCCTGATTTTTTCAAGCCGGTCTTCAGGAACGCCCCGGTCGACAAGCCGTTGCCACGCCACATTGAACACTTCGCGTTGGCTCTCGCCCTCCTCCGCTTCGCTGTAGGCACTCAGCAACAACACGCCGCCATCAGCCGTGAACTGCGTCAGTTCGCGCAACATCGCGTTCTGCTCGTCATGGGGCAGCAGGTGAAGCACGTTGTGGCACACCACCAGATCAAACCGGGCGCCGTTCAGTTCGCCCTCGAGCGCCGCGTTCAGGGTGCAGGGCAGCAACCGACAGCGGCTGCTGCCGGGGTGATCCGAAAGGGTTTTGCGGCATTGCTCCAGCATCAGCTCACTGGGCTCGAGCACCGTCAGCTCAGCATCAGAGCAGGCGTTGAGAAGGTTTGGAAGTTCATCGCCGGGGCCGGGACCCACCACCAGCACCTGCTGCGCATCGCTTGCTGTGGCCTTGATCGCTGCTCTGGCGATCTCGTGCAGAACGTCGTGGCCGGGAATGGAGTCTTGAATGCTCTTGCGATAGGTGCGGCCGTACTCGCCATCGAAATCAAGGGAGGGCATGGGCCACCGCGATGGATCTTTCCCAATGATGGTTGCTTTGTGCGATTCAGCCCTGGAGGTTGCCGATGCCGTTGTGCACCCCATCCCCTACCAACCTGACTGCAGTCTTGTCAGCCAGCGCCCTCGTGTCTGCCAGCAACGGTGCCTGCTGGCGCCATCCCTCGTCTGAGGGATGGTCTCGCCCCGATGACTCCCCCAACTGAGGGATGTGATTCTTCTGCTGTTGGGGCTCAATAAAGAAGCGCGCCATTGCTTCCTATGCCCCCGGTTTACGACTTGATCCTTCAGCGCAAGGGCGAGCTGCAGACCGAAACGGTGCAGGTGGCCGATGCCGCCCAAGCCTGGCGATTGGGGCGTGAGCGCTATCCCCACTGCATTCGTGGCGTTGTTCGTCGGGATAGCTGCCGTGATGGCTCTGCAGCTGAGCCATCCAAACGCCGCTAAAAGGAAGGCATTTGAAGGTCTTGGAATGGAGCTGCGGCTTGAGTCGCGTGCGTTGCATGAAGCCATCGAAGCGACGGCGCAGTTCTTTCAGAACCAGCGGGTGGTGGTCTGCTGCGGTGACCGTCTAACCCTCACCTGTCTCTGCCTGGCGGAGCCGATTCGCCGTGCCGTGGTGGGCGCCGCCACCACCGAGGAGGAGGGCTTCGAGTTGGTGCTGCGCACCCGGCCGAGCCTGCTGATCTGCAGTGCGGATCTCGAAACCGGCTACGGCATGAACCTGCTGCGGCGGGTGAAGGCGGAGCTGCCCACCTGTCAGCTCCTGATCGTGCTGGTGCGCGAAACCCAGGCCGTGGTGCAGGAGGCGATGGAGGCCTATGCCGACGCCGTGATCTTCAAATCAAGCCTTGGCACAGGAAAGGGTGATTTCGTTCAAGCCCTTCACACCCTCGCCGAAGGAGGCGTGTATTTCCCCGAGGAGATTCGTAGCCTTGGCGCGGCCCAGGCGCCGAACCCGAATCTGCCCGCGTTGATTGAAGACCTCACCGAGCGTGAGCTGGAGGTGGTGGCGGGGGTGGCCCGAGGTCTCACCAACCAGGGGGTTGGCAGCAGCCTCGGCATCTCGGTGGAAACGGTGAAGACCCATGTGATGAATGCCAAAGACAAACTTGGTGCTGCTGATCGCACTCAGTTGGCGGTGATGGCACTGCTTTATGGCTTGATCGATCCCCTCGGCTGATTCACTTGCTTCACTCACTTCGGCAAGCCTGTTCGGTGATCACGGTCGCCATCCCGCTTCGGTCGCCGCCGCTTGATCCATAGGGTCACTGCGTTGCTTTTTTGTGATGTCCGAGGAAACCACCAACCCGCAGTCTTGCAACGGCAAGAAGCGGGCGATGCTCGCCTATGGCGTGATTCAGATCTCCGCCACCGTTGTTTCAGCCGTGTCGTTGGCGGCCATTGCCTTCGGTTTGTGTGCCGTGAAGCAGGAAAGCCGTTTGTTCAATGGCTGCGTTGAGGCTGTCGTGGCAGATGGCAGGTCTCAGTCCGAAGCTGTTCGTTACTGCAACGGCGGTTGAGATTCAATCTCAACCGTTGTCTGCGGTTGATCAAGAGCCCTTGGCGACGCTGCGTTTTGAGCGAGACCAGGCCTTCGTTGTGGGGTGAGTCAGCCAACGCCATTTGGGCGAGCAACCCAGCTTTTAACTATTACTAAGTTCATCTCCAACAATTAAGAGATCGCCATATCTTTGATCTGATTTCACTGTTTCCTCGGATGCCAGCCCTGAAGTACAAGCGGGATTTCACCCACGAACAGCGGGTGTCCTTCGCCTTTGCGAACTCCGTGGACGCAACCAAAAGTGCCAGCTCCAACAAGCGCAAGGCGGCATCCACACCTGCTGAGTACAAGCAAAACCAATGCGCCGCCATGGGCATTGGCATGGGCCCTCGGATCCATGAGGAGTGCCCCTTCTCGGCGATCAACCACTCCTATGCCTCAACGGGCAGCCAGGCTCTGGAAGCTGCCATCAACGCGGGTTACAAGCAGGTGTTCGGCAACATCGGCATCTCCTCCAACCAGCGTCTCGTCTCACTGGAGGCCTTCCTCTGTGATGGCCGCATCAATGTGCAGGGCTTCATGGCCGGCCTGGTCAAATCTGAGCTCTACAAGCAGAAGTTTTTCCACGCCGTGTCTCCCATGCGCGGCATCGAGCTCACCACCAAGCACCTGCTGGGGCGTCCTCCCATCGATCAGAAGGAAGTGAGTGCTGGCATTCAGCTGATCGCTGAAGAGGGATTCGACGCTTTCGTCGACAGCCTCGTCCGCTCCGAGGAGTATCTCGAAACCTTCGGAACTGACACGGTTCCCTACCTGCGTGGTTTCAAGTCGGAAGCACGGGCTTCCTGCTCCACCTTTGTTGGCATGGCCGAAATCACTCCGGCAAATGCCAGCTCTGAAAACGCCATGTACACCGGTCCTTCTCTGGTGAAGCGCTTCAGCATGGATCTCGGTTCCTTTGCCGCTGCTGCCGTCTACTCAGACGACAGCGATCGTGGTGGCTTCTCCTACACGAATGCAGTCAGCAACCCCCGCAACGCTGCTTACCGTCGGATGTATGGCGGCAAGTTCAACTACGGCCGCTTCTGATTCATTGCTGCTTGCAGCACTGAGCTGAGAAACAAGAAGGGCAGGAGAGCTAACTCTCTTGCCCTTTTTTAATGGCGGCGCGGCTGATCTGCTGGCGTGGCCCTCAACCCCCTTGGGCCGCCCCTGGGTATGAATACTCATTGAAAATGATCCACGCTTCCGTAAGATCTCGTCGCTCTTGAATCGTTTGATGCATTACTTCGGGCTCTTGGTGCACGAGAGTGGCCAGGTGACTGCTCTCTTTGAAACTCAATTGCTCGAAGTTGCGGTGACTAAGTTTTTTCAACAATGCCTGCAGAATGGCTATGCGCCTGTTGATGTTCATCTGCGATTAATCAAGTATTCGTCGCCAAAATTTCCATTTGAGACCTGTCTTGATAAAAGTCTTTTGGTATCTGGATATAACTTGCAAGTAGAAAATTATCAGTAGCGGATCTGATTTTGCTGCGATGGGATGCGTTCGCCATCGGAGTTAGTGATGTTTGGCTGTTGCTTGATTCTTGAGTTGATCTCTTGGCCAGGCTTGCTTTCGGCAGTCGCTCCCTTTCTTGTTTCCGTCAGCGCGTGAAGCGGAGATGAGATCTTGGTTAGTGCCCCTGACTGATGCTCCTTGGCCAGCCCAGCCGACGCCGACGCCAACCTCAAGCGGGCTCTTGAGCAGCTCAATGACAATGAAGTCGCGGTGGCCGAGGCCATCAATGAAGTGCGGGCCGAGCACGCCCGAAGTGAACCGCCGCTCACTGGGCCTGCCCTGCTTGAGCGCATTGATCAGTTGGCAACCCAGCGGACTCTCGACAGTCAGGACGCCGCGATCCTCTGCCATTGGCCCGATGCCGCTTCCATCGGCCAGGCCTGGTTCGAGCTCAAGCACCCCGGCAGAAGTGTGCCCAGCCCGATGCTCGTGCTCGATGCCTATCTCGTCGGTGCTCCGCCGTTCCTCAGCAAGGCCCAGCGTGATCAGGTGGGCGACTGGTACCGGAGCAAGGTGAGTGCCAATCCTGAGTACACCGATGCCGTCACCGGGGCAGCCAAGGCTTTTGTGCTGATCGGCGATCTCAATGCCAGTGCCGCCGGCATGGCCTGGCAAACGCTCATTCCCGATCTGCTCGAGCAGGGGCACGATCTGGAGTTCAATGTCACCAAGGAGCAGGTGACAGCTGCGGCGGCCCGCTGGATTGTTGCAGTGGCTGACACTTTCGCGGCACCATCGCTGGATTAACGCGAGCGATTGATGGGCCTTCAGCTGGTTTCTGCCGACTTCCTCCACGAGGACGGCATCACCTATCGGATCCGCCGCGACAGCCTCGAGCAGGACTTCACCATTGAGGAGAAGCGCGATGGTTCCTGGGTCGACTGCGGCCTCGATCAGGCGGTGAAGGATGTGAACTTCGCTGAGTTCAAGCGCCTCGGTCTCCTGATCAAGAAGGTGATGGATGCCGACCAGTGGCTGGCTTGAGCTGATCGGAGTCGCGACTCCTGGCCGGGCGCGCCAGGATGTAACGAATTCGTTACACGACTCTCATGACTGTCGGAGAAATTTTCCTCGAGAGCCTCTCCACCGGAGTGATCACTGAGCATGAGGTGAGCTGGCTGACCTCGCACCAGAGCAGTTTTGACCGTCCGGAGGAGGCCGCTGCCATTCGGCTGGGTCGCCTGATGGACCAAGGAGAGATCAACCTCGGTTGCCGTCTGCCGGAACCGATGCTGCGCCACCAGGAGGTGTTGGTGGATTGGATCGAACCTCTGGGCCGCCGTCGTCACCGCGCAGCCGCCTGAACCAGCAGGCCGTCCTTCGGGCTGGGGCTGGGAATCAGCTGCAGCGCCAGGTCTTGATCTGGCTGCAGCTGCAGCTCCACCGCCTGGAGCACGCCAACCGCCATTAGGCGGATCTCCAGTTCCGCGAGGGCCTTGCCAAGGCAGACCCGCTCGCCGCCGCCGAAGGGCAACAACGTTTGCCCGAAGGATCCATCCAGGTGCCGTTGCGGCCGGAATGCCGCAAGGTCGGCGTCGTCGTTGTCGGATGCCGGGCTCAGCACCACCTGAACCACGCTGCCCTGCGGAATGGCGACCCCCGCCAGGGTGATCGGCGCCAGGCTGCGCCGGAAGAACCCTCCCACCGGAGGCGTCAGCCGCATCACTTCCAACACCGTGGCATCCAGCCGCGGCGACGTCACGCTTTCAGCCAGTCCCTCCCGTAACCAGGTCTCGATCTCCGGGTTCAGCAGCAGCGCTCGAAACAGGCAGCTCAGTGACGATGCGGTGGTTTCGTAGCCGGCGAACAGCAGCAGCAGCAGTTGCTCGGCCAGGTCGTCGTCGTCCAGGGGGATGCCGGCTTCATCCAGTCCGCCACTCAGGAGATCAAGGCCCCCTGCCTTGCTGCCCCGTTGCAGCTCAGCCTTGATCCGCTGCAACAGCCGCTGACGTGCGGCCATCGCCTTGGCGAAGGGTGTTCCCGGGATCGCCAGCGGAATCGAGAACAGGGCCCGAGTCCAGATCTCGAAGTCGGCGAACAGGGCATCGCGGCTAGCGCCATCCAGCCCCAGCACCGTGGTGGCAATCACCGCAAAGGCGAAGCGGCGCATCCGTGCCGCCAGCGGCAAAGGTTTCTTGGCGGTGACCAGCTCCTGGCATAGCTCCTCAACCAACTGCTGAATCGAAGGGGTGTAGCGCGCCAGAGCAGCGCTGGAGAACAGTTGCCCCACCACCCGCCGGCGCGCTTTGTGGCCTGTGCCATTGCGGTTGGCCAGCGACTTGCTGCCCAGCAGTTGCTGCACACTGTCGGGCCACCAACCCTCCAGGGCATCGCCCTGACCCAGCAAGTCGCCGATGGCCCGTTCACCACGGATGAACACCATGCGCTGGGCCAGCAGCTTGGTTTCGAATACATCGCCGTAGGCCTGGAACCGCCGTTGGGCGAAGTCGGCCTGAGTGAAGAACGCCAGGGTTTCCCCCAGTCCGCTCACGGCGCCCGTGCTTGGGAGGGGAATGGTCGTCATCGCAGCAGTGGGGGAATGGCTGTTTTAGGGCTGACAGTGCTGCAGGTGCTGGCTACCTGAAGGTGTGTGCTGCGCCAACTTCGTGGATCTCAAGTTCCTGGTCATGGTGCTGGTCTCCCATTTGATCAGCGCTGGTTTGTCCAAAACTGTTGCCGCCCAGAAGGCACGCAACAGCAACCGCTGGTTGTTGGCTGGCCTGTTGTTTGGTCCGTTGGGTCTGATTGCCGCCGTCGGGATGCCGGATCGTCATCAGATCGTCTATCTCCGTTATCTGGCCGAACAGCAGGGATACCAACCTCGCCATGCCTGTGGTGGGCAGAAGGGTGACACGGAGACTTGAAAGCTGTGGCTTTAGGGCCTCAGCGGCAGCGTTGAAAGCGAACAATGCTGCGGGTCAGCCCTTTTTCGGGCCAGTTGGGCATCACCCTCCAAGGGGTGCGCACCGTGAGCAGATCACCGTCGATTGAGAAAAATCGGGTCTGTTCGGTGCCAACCCACTCGGGGTTCCAGGCCACATCCACCTTGGTGATCCAGCGATCACCCTCCAGGCAATAGATACCGGTGTAGGCAATCATGTTGCTCAGTAGAGATGAGCGCTCCTCGGCGCTGGCGCCTGGTTGCCGTCCTTCGGCCGAGAGCATGAAGGAGAGACGTCCTTCCGGTGTGAAGATCACATATCCGCTGGGGTGATCGCCCATTGGCGCAAAGGTGTTGCCATTGGATTGTTCTTCGACGCAGTAGCTCAACAGCTGCCAGGCGCCATGAACTGTGGGTGGAGTGATGGTTTCGGCGGGTTGAATCTCACTGACGCTCACAACTGAACCTGTTCCTGACGAGCAACCTATCGATCGCCATCCAGCTTCTACAGCTTGGATCTCGGGATTCCTGTGAAATTGAAGCCATTGAATGCCGATCCAGTAACAACAACCACGAAACTGCTCGGGTTTTGATGGCGTCGTCCTGCGGTGCGCGTCGATGGCTGACTGGTGCAAGCGGACTTGGAGGTTCATGGTGATCCGTCCTGATCAACAGCCAGCAAGCATTTTCTGGGATTGGATCTGGTCTGAAACTCATAACCTGATGTCGGTTCGTGTTGACCAACCAACCGACGCCCCCCTGAGCAGGATCTGATTGGAACTGAGAGTCGGTGTCTGTCAGCTCGTTCAATCTTCGATGCCATCTGTTGGCATCTGATGGCTGTGTCAAACCATCCACCCACGGCGATCGAGATTGTCGCTTGATTCTTGCTCGCAATCCGTTGCATCGGTCGGGTTCATCGATCGGGTTTATCGATTGAGCCTGCGGTGTTGAAAGACTTCCGAGCAAATCAACTGAAATTAGCTTTTTTATCCCCTTGTGATCTTGCAAATATGGTGTCTAATACGTAGGTCTCGTTCTCACAGTCCCATGCTTACCGGAGCTGAATTGCTCAACCGCGTCAAGGAACTTGGCGATTGCGCCAAAACAGATCTGGCCAAAGGTTGTGGCTATGTCGTCACCAAGAAAGACGGCTCTGAACAGGTGAAATTCACGGCGTTCTACGAGGCTCTGCTGGAAGCCAAGGGCCTCTCCTTTTCCACCGGTGGATCCGGTGTTGGTAAGGGTGGTCGCAAGTTGTCTTACAAAGCTGTGGTTCAGGGCAATGGCAATCTGCTGATCGGTAAGGCCTACACCGCCATCCTTGAACTGCAGCCTGGTGATGAGTACGAGATCAAGCTGGGACGTAAGCAGATCCGCCTGATTCCCGTGGGTGGTTCTGAAGAAGAGGATTGATTTCCTTTCTTGTTCAGCAGAAACAACATTTCTCCCTGTGGCCCCTTTAGGTTCCACGGGGAATTTTTTTTGCTCCAATGCCCTACCAACCCACCAAGGAGCATTTGGACCATCACATTCCAGACACCTTCAAGAGCATCAACAACATGATGCGGCAGCTGAAGCAAGACATCGGCATGGATGACCGTTACATCGCTCTGATGCTTGATGCTTTGTCGCGGGAATATTCAGCCAAGCAGCCAATTGGTGATGGTTTCGGCTTTCGCTGAACGTTGAAGGGCTCTTCCAATCAACCTCTTCCAATCAACCTGTTGCTACCAACCGGTGGAATGGCGCCTCAGTTCACCGATGAAACGACTCCTGCTCGTCCACAACCTGGTGCATGGTCAGAGCGTTGTGCATGAATTGGACGATAAGGACTTCGCTGTGGAATTGGTGGAGGGCGATCCCGAGGTGGATGAGCAGGGGGAGATGGACGTGGAAAGTCGTTTTTTCATCCGGGTCGACACCGAATGATTCCGGTGAGCAGCTCAGCACAGAAGTGATTGGTTGCACTTGATCAGCGCTATCTCGAAGACATCAGTTGGTGGATCGTGATGTCGACGCGCTACGTGCTTCGGACGGGAGAAATCATTCTCTCCAATCGCAACCCTGAGGGGCTTGATGTCTACTGCTACCGAACGGGCTACAACCATCACACCTGTCTATTGCTCTCCGAGCAATCCGAGGCGGACTTCCTGCTCCGCTATGGATCGGAGGAGTTGAACGTGGCCTACCCAGGTTGACTGCTGCCTTGGCCCTTCCCCCAGGCCCTTGACGCTGCTCAGATCGTGGCCTGAATGGGTTGGCATCAAGGCAATTCCATGGATGACGTCAGGCTGCAACTGCTGCTTCAGGAAGCTGAGGACCATCTCCGTTCCCGCAGCTGCCGTCAACGCTATGAGCGCGCCGTCGTTCGTCTGCCCGACAGCCGCCGGGGCATCTGGTTCGGTGATGACAAGCGAGCTGCCTGATCCTCTGTATCGGTGCTGAGCGGCTGCACATCCCGCTTGATCTTGGGGCGATCGCCCTCAGCTGACGGCTGACGGTCTTGCGGCTGGTGCCTTGCAGGCCGACTCCAGGGGGGCGTGTAGCAACTCAAAGACCGAATCGATGCGTTCAGCTTCCACTTGCGAGATGGAGAGCATCAAGGCCAACAGATCAAGCCGGCGCCGCTCCTCGGCTGAATAGGGCCCGTCGGAGCGCATTAGTTCCGAGGCCATGGCGTAAGCCGTGAGGGCCTGATCGGCCGTGAGCACCTTGGTTGCCTCCACCATCAGAGCTTTGGTGCCCCGCTCCAGCCGCATGGCTAGCACCGCATCCATCAGCAACACCAGCTCGTTGTCACTCATCCGGCAGTAGGGCTCGCGGTAGTCGAGGGCGTGCCGGAATGCCCTTGCTCCGGCGCGGCTGAGGGTGTCGTCCCACGACACCGCTGTGAGGCCAACGGCCGCAAAGGCTGTGACGACATTCATCGGGGATGACGCAGGTGTTGCCCAACTGTCAACGCAATCCCCGGTTCGTGATTGTCTAAAGCGCCACAGAGCGACCGAGATGAGTCGTTTGGCCTACCTGGGAGATGGCCTCACTCCGGAAGACGCTCCACGGCCACATGCATGAACCGTTTCACCATGGCGATCGGCCAGCCTTCCCGCTGCAGCTCCTCAGCGATCTGATCAATCTGATAAACGATTTCCTCGGCGACGAGCTCTTCCAGCAGATGGTTGGAGTGTTGCGTGGTGGTCATGGCTCGATTGCACTGCTTCGGGGCTAACCCATCCAGGCCACGTTTTGCCACTTCGATTCTGTGGCGTCCGGTTGCAGGCTGGTGCTGCTGTTGCCAACTTGAGGGGATGAAACATCCCTCCCTGCTCCGGCGCATCGGCACCTACCTGCTCGGTCTGGTGGATGAGTATTGGGCGATGCGTCGTCCTTGGCAGTACGGCGCCAAGCAGCCCCAATGCGGATTGCAGTGCGATGGCGACCACTGCGAACGGATCGACTGAGCCACTGAAAAAAATGCGCCTTTACACGGGTTGCCGTTGCTCTGTGTCCTCACAACAGTGAGGTCAGCACCTGGAGATTGGATGGAGTTCAAAAGCCGCATTTTTGCCACCTCGCGAGGCTCCACCATCGATGCCATCGGTGAAGGGCGTTATCTGGTCTGCAATCCGGCTTACTGCTTCATGGTGCATGGCCTGCGTCAGGCTCATGAAGCCGTTCAACGCCAGGAGAAGTCCGCGCTTTGAGCCATGGCTGAGTACCGAATTCACTGCAAGCACTGTGGCTACGAGGGGAAGGACAACTCCCGTTGGATCCCTTTCGTACAAGTGGAGCGTCGGGGGCAGGATTGCCCCCACTGCGGTCGCCCGACTCTGCTTGAGCCTTGGTGCACCTTGCGGGCTGAAACATCCATGCCTGACTACTGATTTCGCCTTTGCGACGCAGCTGCCGGGCTAAAAGTTTTGCCAGCTGCTGGTCAGCCACTGGGGAGCCAGGCTCCACCAGATCGCCGTCGCTACGAAGATGGCGGCCAAGCCGATCAGGCTGGTGATCAGCTCCTCCTGGCGGTCATCGGAGCGCAGTTTCTTCGCTTTGCCCATCATTCCCTCGTGCTCTTCCTTCGGTTTAGAACCTCTGCTCACAGTTGGCCATCGGTCAAAACACCCGGCCGCTGCCCTGGCGATGATGGAGTCAGCTTCAAGGCCCGATGAGCACCGCCACGTTTGCTGAGTTCGCCGAGCGGGCCGACTATTCCCTGTTGGAAGCCCTCACCCCTGATCCGGAGGCGACAGCGGATGGGCAGGATCACCGCCCACGCCAGGTTCTCTCCGGCCATTACGTGCCGGTGACCCCCACCCCGATTCCCGATCCTGAATACCTGGCGCACAGCCGATCGTTGTTCGGCGAGCTTGGTCTCAGTGATGACCTGGCCCAGGACAGCCAATTCCGACGGATGTTCTCCGGCGATCTCCGTGTGGCCACCGGTCCAATGCGGCCCTGGGGCTGGGCCACCGGCTATGCCCTTTCGATCTACGGCACGGAATACACCCAGCAGTGCCCCTTTGGCAATGGCAATGGCTACGGCGATGGCCGAGCCATGTCGGTGTTTGAGGGGGTGTTTGAAGGCCGCCGCTGGGAGATGCAGCTCAAAGGGGGTGGTCCGACGCCCTATTGCCGTGGTGCTGATGGTCGAGCGGTGCTCCGCTCCAGTGTTCGTGAGTTTCTCGCGCAGGAGTTCATGCACGCCCTTGGTGTGCCCACCTCCCGTTCGTTGACTCTCTACGTCTCCCATGCCGAGACGGTTCGTCGCCCCTGGTATTCCGAGAACTCACGCTCCATGGACCCGGACGTGATGGTCGACAACCCCGCGGCCATCAGCACCCGGGTGGCGCCATCGTTTCTGCGGGTGGGTCAGCTGGAGTTGTTCGCCCGCCGTGCCCGCAGTGATGCCCATCCCAAGGCGCACCAGGAGCTGCACCTGATCGTGGCGCACCTGATCGAACGAAATTATCGCCAGGAGATCGATCCCCGCCTGCCCTTCAGCGATCAGGTTGTGCTGTTGGCCCAGTTGTTCCGTGATCGCCTCACGGCCTTGGTCGCCAACTGGATCCGCGTTGGCTACTGCCAGGGCAACTTCAACAGCGACAACTGCGCCGCCGGTGGCTTCACCCTCGATTACGGGCCATTCGGATTCTGTGAGCTGTTCGATCCGCGCTTTCAGCCCTGGACCGGTGGCGGAGCTCATTTCTGCTTTTTCAACCAGCCGGTTGCCGCTGAGGCCAACTACCGCATGTTCTGGAAATCCCTGCGCACGCTGATGGAGGGCCAGGCGGAGGCCCAGGCCCAACTCGATCAGTTGCTGGAGGGTTTCCCTGTTGCCATGCAGGACGCCATGCAACGGATGTGGAGCAGCAAACTCGGCTTGTCCTGCACCGCTGAAACACTGGTGCAGGAGTTCCTGCAGCTCCTGGTGGAGTCGAGCGCCGATTATTCGATGTTCTTCCGCCGCTTGTCGGATCTGCCCGATCAGATCGATCCGCTGCGGGACTGTTTCTATCTGCCCCTCTCGGCGACCCTTGAATCCCAGTGGCAGGACTGGTTGCAACGCTGGCGTGCCCAGTGGCCCCATGGCGTCGATCCGGCCCTGATCTCCGCGGGCATGCGGCGGGTCAATCCGGCGATCACCTGGCGTGAGTGGCTGATCGCTCCGGCTTACCAGCAGGCAGCCGAAGGCAACACCTCTCTGATGGCTGAACTGCAGCAGCTGTTCAGTGCCCCCTACGACACCCCTTCCCCCGACCTGGCGGCCCGCTACGACCGCTTGAAGCCCCGGGAGTTCTTCAGCGCTGGAGGGGTGTCCCACTACAGCTGTTCGTCTTGACCGCTGACGACGTTCTGCGCTTCTGGTTCCAGCAGTGCCGTCCCTGGCAGTGGTTTCGTCGCCGCGACAGCTTCGATGCCCTCGTGTCGGATCGTTTCGGTGCTTTGGTTGAGCTTGCCCTTGCCGGTGATCTTCAGGAGTGGGCCGATCGGCCCTCCAGTGCTCTGGCTTTGGTGTTGTTGCTGGATCAATTCAGCCGTCAGATCTGGCGCGGGGAGGCCAAGGCCTTTTCAGGAGATCAACAGGCGTTGGCTGTTGCCCTGATGGGCCTCCAACAAGGATGGGTTGCGGCTGAACCGCAGCGACCGCGACGTCAGTTTTGGCTGATGCCTTTGCTGCACAGCGAAGAGGAAGGCGTGGTGGCGAAGGCCATTCCCTTGCTGGAGCAATGGGCGGATGCCGCCACAGCCGATGTGGCCCGCCGCAATTTGATGCAGCTGCATCGTTTCAGTCGTTATCCCCAGCGCAATGCTGCCCTCGGACGCAACAGTTCACGGGCAGAAGTCTTGTTTCTGGAAGGATGATCCCGTTGCGCGTGTGTCTCGCTCTATCTCCGCAATCGGTTCTCAGCAAGCGATGGTCTCAACGTAAAAGGTATCTCGTTAAAGCTCGGTTTTTCAGGAATTTATTGCAGTTTCATACGCTAGATCAAGGAGTCCAATCTTGATCCAGTCTCCCGATGGCCAAAATGACAAAGGAGTGAGGTGAATGCAAACCAACGCAATTATTTCTCCTCCTAATGACAGCTCAGCTTTGTTGTAGAGCTCTGCTTACTTCTGTTCCCCTTCATCAGCCATCAATCGAAGCGCCGCATTCATGACGGCAACTTTTACCTCCCGTCGCTCCAATCCTTGACGTTCGAAGTGACGGACGATGCGCGACAGGTCCCACCAGACAGCGACTTCGACTTCATCCATTTCATTGGCGACGTGGAGAGCCATGACTGCGCTAAGACCTATTTCAGCTGTAGCCCGCTGCCAGCTCTTCGCGAAGCTCCTCCTGAATGACTGCTGAATTCAGTTGCGATTTAGCGTTGATGGCTGCATTCCGTGGCTACGAATCAGTTGGATGCACCATTCACCTTGCAGCACTATCTGATTGTCTGGACGTTCCCGACTGTGGAGGGGGCTTGGGAGTCATCTCCAGGCTTTGCTGAGTACATCAATGCTGGAGCCCCTGGAGATGTCTTTGATGGCTTCGCACTCAAATATCGCGTCTGCGAGCCGATCAGCGGTAGTGGGGTGGCAATTGCCGTTGCCAGTGATATCGGCAAGGTCTGGGCGCACCTCGGCCCTTGGATCAAGGATTTCGGTATTCAGTTCGATGTCACCGCCGTGGTTTCGGATGCCGAATTTGCTGCCATGTGGCCGATGGTGGAAGCTGCAGCATCCGTCGACTGAGACGGCTCTCCTTCACACCGTTGTCTGGCCGTGACGCTCGCCTTGCTTGAGCCTGTGCTGCTCCTCGTTACGGCCACAGCAGCTTCAGCGGGATTGTTGATCCTTCAGTTGGGTCTGCGACGGGTGTTTGCTGTCGCACCGCGATTAAAGCCGGCCCAGGAGGCTCCCGCCCCAGACACGTCTCTGACGGTGGTCATCCCCGCCTTCAACGAAGCCCACAACATCGCTGACTGCCTGGGCAGCGTGCTGGCCAGTGCGCCCCCTTGCCGGGATTGGTCGGTGGTGGTGGTGGACGACGAGTCAACAGACGCGACCGTCGAGAACGCCATCCGGGCCGGTTCCACCGCTTCACGGTTCCGCCTGATCAAGGCGGGCCCCCGACCTGCCGACGAGCGCTGGGTCGGCAAGAACTGGGCCTGCAGCAGGGCCGTCGAGCAGGTCTCCAGCGATTGGCTCTTGTTTATTGATGCAGACGTTCGACTGAAGCCGGATGCTCTTCAGCGGTCCCTGGCGCAAGCTGTTGATGAGCATGCCGATCTGCTGAGCCTGGCCCCTCGACTGAGCTGCGGATGCCTGGCGGAGTGGATGGTGCAGCCGATCATGGCCAGCCTGCTGGGCCTTGGCTTCCCCATCCTTGAAACCAACGATCCGCAATCGCCGGTGGCGTTTGCGGCAGGTCCGTTCATGTTGTTTAAGGCATCCACCTACGAGTGCATCGGCGGTCACCGGGCTCTCGCGGGCGAAGTGGTGGAGGATCTCGCCCTCGCCCGGGCCATCAAGGCCGGCGGCTATCGACTGAGCTATTTGCTGGGTCTTGATGCGGTCGACCTTCGGATGTATGCCGACCTCGCTGCCCTCTGGGAGGGGTGGACCAAGAATTGGTTCATCGGGTTGGACAGGGATCCAGGCAAAGCCATCGGTGCCGCCTTGGTGGTGGTCCTGATGTTCACAGCCCCGTGGCTGTTGTTGCCGACATCGCTTGTTCTGCTTTGGCTTCAGCCCGTGCTGTCGGTCGCTTGGTTGTGGCTCATGGCTTTGGCGGGTCTAGCCATCGTTCAGCTGCTGCTGCTGCGGCTCTGGACGCGCAGCACCTTTGATGTGCCCATCAGGTACTGGTACCTGATGGGTGTGGGTGGTTTGCTGGTGGGTGCGATCGGTCCTGTTTCGATCTGGCGCACACGCACGGGTCGTGGCTGGACCTGGAAAGGACGCGCTCTCGGTTAAGGGAGTTTGGTCCGATCAGACCATCACGAGTGGCGAGCCTGTTTCCGTGCATCTTCAGCCCGACGCCGCAGCGCTGCATGCCGGAATGCCGTTTCCAGCTTGGTCAATCTGGGCTGTTTGTCTTTTAAAGCAGCCTCTCCGCGTGCCTTGGCTGCGTTGATGAAATCGTCTGATTTTGTGCCGCTGAGTCCAGTCATCTCAAGGCCCTAACTGCCTCAAGCCTGCTTTCGTTAAGGCTCAACTTGGCTCGAATAAAAGGCCTTCTATGGAATTCACGCTCGAACGATGCTTTCTGGTCTCTCTGGACCACGCCATTGCGCTGACCCATCCAGAGCGCCTTTTGGGCCCCGCTGAGCCGATGCTGTTCGATGCGAAAAAGGAACGTTCAACGCCTTCGGTTCGCTGTGTGCGAAGGTAATCAGTGTTGAGCCAGTCTTTTTTTTGACGATCTTTATTGGAAATCTCTCCTGGGACGCTGAGCGGGAGGATTTGGTACATCTGTTCGGCCAGTACGGCGAAGTGAGCAAATGCTCCTTACCGCTGGACCGGGAGACAGGCCGCAAGCGTGGTTTCGCTTTTGTGGATCTCAGCAATGAAGCCGATGAGCAATCGGCGATTGATGATCTTCAGAACGTCGAGTGGATGGGGCGTGCCATCTCGGTTCGTAAGGCCGAACCTCGCCGCTGATCCTTGGGATCAATCAACGGGTGGTGGGGCGGTGATTGATCACCGCCCCACCACTCTTTCGTTCGCCAAGGCGTTCTTTTGATGAGATTGCTTGGCTCAACTTCCGAAGCCTCGCTCGGTCGATGAGGGTGATCCATCCTTTTGTGCTGCGCTTGTGTTGATCTGTTGGTTTTGAGAGGCCTGGTTGAACCGGCTATCGATCCAACGCGAGAGCACATAAATCCCAATGAACATGGGGATATAGATCTGGTAGGCACTCTGCTGCTCAAGCTGCAGCTGATTGACGACGGTGACGGCGGCTGTGCTGAGCACGAGGTAAATCCCGACGCGGCGAAATAGGGGGGACTTGAACAACGATTTGGAAAGCCGGGGTCTTCATCATGCTCACTCCGTTGAAATCCCTCAGCTGGGGGATGTGCCAAACGAGCTCTGGCACCTGAATGGAGAGGCCATGCAACGAATCCGATGCCACCCGCCTATGACCTGATCATTGAGAGTGGAGGCTCGATTCTGGTGGAGACCATTGAGGCTTGCAATGAGGATGCTGCCTGGCGCGTTGGTCTGATGTTGCACATTGATTCCCTCATGGCCGTGGTCTGTCGGAACGAAGACGATGCACAATCAACGCAGACTTAAGATTCTCGTAAGAGTTGGACCAGTGCTGTGATCGGTTTGATCGCCTCAGGTTTGTTCCTCATGTTTCCATCGATCCCCGGGGCAGATCTCTCCCTGTTCCGTCAGCTGAACAGTGAGCTCGGAGCCCTCTGTCAGGAACCTCCCGTTCAGGCGCTCAGGGTTTGTCGCCTGCACTCGAGGTTGGTGAACCGTTAATCGGGCGGGGCTAGCGCTCTGATCGTTTAGCGATCGTCCTGCACCACGCCGCAGGCAACCCGTGCTCCACCTCCGCCGAGGGGTGGTTCGTCTCTGTAGGTGTCGCCACCAGCGTGAACAATCAGTGCCTTGCCCCGGAGATCGGCTGTGCTGAGCCGTGGTGCAACAACGCTCGTGTTTGTGTTGCCGTCGTCATCCACGATCAACTTGCTCAGGTCGCCTCGGTGGCCGTTGCCGAAGGGGCCGAGGTGCTGGCCTGATCCGTCAGGATCCCAATGCCCACCCGCGGCAAGGCCGGCAACTGCGGTGCCATTCTCGGTTTCGCCTGCATCACAGCTGCCAACGCTGTGGAGGTGAAAGCCATGCTCCCCTGGTGTCAGCCCCGACAGATCGGGATAGATCACCAGGCCTTGATCGGTGTCCTGCGCTGTGATGCTGCCGATTGACTCGCCAGTGCCGTTGCCATCAATGCGTTGCAGTGTCACCTCCAATGCTCCGCACCAGCCGGGTGTGATGGTGATCAGGCTGATGAGTACAAGGAGCTGAGCGAGCAGGCGACGCATCACAGAACAGCATGTTCTTGAATTGTGCACCCCAGTCGGTGCCTTCTGCGGCGAAGATGGTGCATCGTTCGGTTGATGCTTGGTAATGCGGTGGGAATACACCCAGTTGCGCTTCGTACCCCGTGGTAAGACATGGACCGGCGAAATTGAGGAGCTCTGGCTGGATGATCGCCAGCTGATTTCCAGAAACCATCCGCAGCGTGATGTCAGTCTGGTGGGATTGATGAATGAGTTGGGTGAGCAGGGTTGGGAGCTGGTGACCTATGCCCAACCCTTCACCGGATACCACGGTGGTTGCTACACCTTTAAGCGTCAGAAGTAACCAGATCGTTCAGAGCACGCTGGCATTGATGTGTTGAGCCATTCCCATAAAACCAATGACGAGAAGGGCGACAGCAATTGTTGAAACCAGGGATGCAACGCCGATTTGTCTTTGATGATTCAAGGTTCTCATGACTCATCCTCACTTTTTAGATGTACAAGAATGCATTGTTCGTAGCAGCTGCCATCGTCAAGATTGCAGAGGGTTAGGCATTCAAAATAGGCATTGACTTGAGATTCAGTTACACAGGCTTGAGCTGCGTTTGGTGATTCAAGAGTTCTACTTAGCATGTCTTTCATCGGTTCGCTGGGCGACACTATGCTGGTTTTTCTCTTAAGGCAATTATTTTATTTCGGCGGGTAAATACCTAGATAAGATTACCTATAACCATGTTGATGGATTTGTTGGCACGCCTTGAATCCAAAGTCGATGTGATTGCCAGTCCAGCCTGTTTAAGGTGATTGGATGAACAACCGGAATCCCACTGAGCGGCTTGAGGACGAGCTTGATCGTGCCAAGGCTCTTGGGCGGTGGCTCAGTGAAGATGAGCAGGCTGAGCTTGATCGTGCCGCTGACGCCGTGGCCACGCGAGTGGAAACAAGGAAACGGCGTGATCGAAAGCTGGTGATTTTGACGGGCGTCTGTCTGTTGATTCCGCCGCTCTGGCCTTTGGCTTTGGGGCTGACCTTATTTCTTCTTTATCCAGACACCATGGCCAGGATCGGACTGGTCGCTGGTATCGCTTTCCTGGTCGGCGGACTGTTGCTGGCTGGCGTGCTGGGTTTAGCCATGGTCTGGCTGGTTCAATTGTTGTTCTGATCAGTCCAAGCCCTTGGATTTCACAACTGTCATGCCGACGGGGGCCAGAGCAATCAACGCCAGTTTGATGTGCTGAATGCCGAAGGGAATGCCGATGATCGTAACGAAGCAGGCCAATGCACTGCTGAGGTGACCCAGGGCCAACCACCACCCAGCCACAAGGAACCAAATCACGTTTCCGATCAGGCCGAGGGGTCCCGTTCCCAGGTCGTCTCTACCCCTGAGATCACGGCGGTTGACCGCTTCTGAACCGAAGGGCCACAGAGAGAAAAGCCCCATCACCCAGCACGACCGTGCCCAGGGCAGCCCCACGATGGTGATGGCGCAGACCAATGCTGCAACCCACCAGGCCAGAGCCATGGGTAGGCCGCCGAGAACAACCCAGAGAAGGTTGAGGGCCATAGAAATCATGTCTCCATTGTCACGGCAAAGCTGATCTCCGTTCGTTAAATTCTGTAAAAGGTGTTTGACCAGGCATGCCCGGCAGTTTCGGAATTATCGGTTGTGGATACGTCGGATCTGCTGTCGCCGTCCATCTAGGACGTCAGGGTCATGAGGTCGTTGGAACCACCACCAACCCCGGACGGTTGGCTGAACTTTGCGATGTGGTCGACCATCCCCGCATCTACAACGCTTGCGACTCCATGGCCGATGCCAGCTTTCTGGATCGTCTTGATGGTGTTCTGATCGCTATGGCCCCAACCACCTCCACTTTTGAGGAGGATCAATACGAAAAGGTCTATGGCCAGGCTGTTCCAGCCCTCGTTGAATCCCTGCGTCAGCGCCAAGGTCGCAGGCCGCTGCATGTCTCGTATCTGAGCAGTGCAGGGGTTTATGGGGATCAGTCCGGTGCCGTTTGCAATGAGCTGACGCCCTTGGATTGTTCCAACAGTGCCAACGCTCTTCTTGCCAGTGCCGAGACAGCTGTTCTCGCCTTGAACGATGCTTCAACCCAGGCCTGTGTTCTCCGGCTCGGTGGCATTTATGGTCCTGGGAAGGACATCCCGTCCTACATCCGCAGTGCTGCGGGCCAGTCGGTTCGTAAAAACGGCAATCACATCAATGCCTGGGTCCATCTGCAGGACATCATCCGGGGCGTTGACTTCGCTTTCGGGAAACGGCTTCAAGGGATTTACAACCTTGTGGATGATCTCCAGTTCACCCGTCGTCAGCTTTCCAATGCACTGTGTGACGACCAAGGCCTCCCCCCCGTGATCTGGGACAACCACGACCGCCCGGGCGCTCGCATCTTCAATGCCCGTGTCAGCAACGCACGTCTGCGTGAAATCGGTTTCCAGCCCAGCATTTCGTCCATGCTTGAGCCAGTGGCGGCCTGAAACTCATCGAGAATTAGCGATTCCGCTTGAGCGCCGCGACTGTATTGATCTTTTGAGACGTGTTGATCTTTGACGACCGACTGTGCGTGTTTGTGTAAAGCGAGATTGCGAGATCCACGGTCGGCTCGTTGCATTGTTTAGACCTTGCTCATTCAAGTTGATGTGTTGTGAAAGAAGACTCATTTTGTATCCAATTCGCTTCGTCTCTCGCACTCATGATGCTTGAGCTCAATGCAGAATTGCTTGATCTTGCAGAACAAGAGTCCTGCATCATTGCTGAGTCTTCCGTTGTTGAACTTGAGAACGTCTGCTGATGTTGAGCCGCATCCGTGCCGTCTTTGCTGAGGCACAAGTGGAAGGTTTGGATCAGCTCTATGACGTGATCAATGCGGCCCGCGACCTTGCGCCCGATTCAGATTTCCAAGCCTGTTATGACCTTGTGATGGCGTCAGGTGGTCCGGAAGTGGAGGCATGGATCAACTTCACAGTGATCACGGCCACACAGTTCGACATCGATGATCAACCGGATCCTGAGCAGTTTCTTTCTGTTCTTGAGGAATGTTGTGATGCCCGGCGTCTAAAAGAGCTGTCTCAGCCTTCGGAGTAGCGCAGTGCTTTGAGACCCATCACCAAATGGGTTCGGAAGCTACCAAGAGCCATCACTTGCTTTGGCGTCCTCGTATCGCTGACGGCATCCCCCTGGCCTTCAATCCAACGCAGTAATTCTTGGGTTTGATCAGCCCAGGCTGTGAGGGCTGCCCGAAGCAGTTCGTCATCGCTGAGCTTTCCCTCAGGGAGGACGGATGTGTCCATCGCCGCTCTCAGCAAGGCACTGAGTTGCTGATGGCTTAACGCGTCAGGAACGAAGGGATCAGAGTCGATGCTTAAGAAAACCTTTAGCCGGTCCTTTGACGGTAGGTCAGCGGTGTCGATGGCGATACCCGTTTTTTGACCCATTCCTTCAGTTATGGAGCCCTTGATCCGGGTCAGCGCTCAGCCCGCGTGTCGCCAGAGCGATGCGCCGGGCGGCCAAAAGGGCCGGGTAGGCCAGTGCTGAGCGTTGCCCATCGCAGAACAGCGTTGACAGCAACCTCAGCAAAGGATCACTGGGCTTCATGCGACGGCTGAGTTCCGCAATGGCTTCACTTCCATGCCAACGATGCTCACCTTCGATCAGAACGGCGCCGTCCCTGAGAGGCAGCCCGAGGGCGTTGAGCTCATGGCGGATGCTGTGATCAGCGCGCCCGTCAACAATCCGCAGGTTTGGAATGCCAGCCTTGAGTTCACTGCGTAAGGCGAATTGCCGACAGAATGGGCATCCGCCGTCGTAGATGAGGGTTAACAGCATTGCTGAATTCTGTCGCGAAGGGCCTTGGTCTGGCGATGCTTCTGGCCTGTTGGTTGTTGGTTTCCCCCCAGCCGTCGTGGGCCGATTGGATGTGTGACGGGGATCGCCTCAGCGTCGAGATCACCCGGGGAGCCGTTGATGTCACCGGTTTGGCGGATGGCATTCCCAATTCCGCTGCGGGAACCCTCCCTGGGGATGGTGTTCTGGTGCGCTGGGGGGATCTTGTTTTGCAGCTTCCGCGCACCAACAATGCTGGAGCCCCCAGTTACACCGATGGCCGTTGGTGGTGGCGTGTGGTTGACGCTTCTGAGCCGGAATTCTTTGAACGTCGCGGCACGGTGATTCACCATCAGTGCGAGCCGGTCTGAGCGTGAACTCAGTTAGTCCCTTCGACGTTTGCGCCGGTTCGACTTGCGTGTTCCTCCATAGCGGTAACCAGCCTGTTTTTGAAATTTCGGCCAGCAGGTTTCGCACACCAAGATCCAGCTCGTCTGGAGAGACGTGGTGACGCGGAAATGCACGTGTCCTGGCCGTCTGCAGTCGTCACAACAAAAGTGTTGGTTTTTCCACAATTTGATAGGTGATTGTTGCGTCTGATCACCGTCTCGTTGGATCTGCTGAGGATTCTGCTCTTGGTTCACAGCACAGAGCGGTTGGCTTCGCATCGATGGGGTTCCAGGATTTCTGACAATGCAAACCTGGCAAATGGACTGCCAGCACAGCATTCTCAAGACCTGATCAGAGGATTCTGTCTGTGCTCGCAAGGCACTGCGAGCTGTTTTCCACGCCGATTCCCGAAACCATTGGTCTGGTCGGGATTGTTTGCAGAGTCCTTGTGGAAAAGCTGTGTATAACCCTACGAATCGCTCGGCGCATGGGCGTTGATGGAGGCTTTCAGGGCTGCCGTTTCATGGACGCTGAGGTGAGCCTCGACAGCCTCTGGGTTGTTGTTCAGGTAGTGGATCCATTCGTCGTAACACTGCTTCTGTCGCTGATCGGTAATGGAATCAGCGTCTGCAAGAAAGGTGGCGATTGTCTCCCGTTCTTTGTCTGCCCTGGTGCTGAACAGCACCGCCTCGATTTTGGAAAGCCGCGCTTCGATGCGGCTCAGACGGTTGTCGAGGGAGGCATCCTCTTGCGTCATGTCCCTGAGGAACGGATGGAGCCGTGATTGTTGCGGAGAGCCCCAGGGTTGACGCAATAGTACATGCGCACTAAAACAGATGTACTGCTCTGTTGCTCATGTCTGCGAGTTCCCCCTACGCCACATTTCGCGCTGATGAGTGGATGCGTCACTCCTTGATCCGTCCGCGCAAGGCGTTCCCGACAGCGGCGTCAGGGATGTCGCAACCTCGTGCAAGGTCCTCCACTTCTGTTCGCTGCTGCGATGCCGTCCAGGGAGAGCTGTTTCTCTTCCCCGTTGTGATGTGTTGAACGAAGGTCTCTGCGACAAACGTTTGCAGGAGTCGCTCTTTGTCTCCTGTTCTGCCAGTGTGCTCTTTGGTTTTTGTTGCCAGACCATGCTGTTGTTCGCCTCTCAGACGGCTCAAGGCGGTCCCACTGTCATCCTTCCGGCCTTGCTGATCACCGGTCTCCTCGTCGCAGCATCACAAGCTTTCGTACCCAAGGGCGGCGATCAGGACTGAGCATTGGCGTTTCCACTCAGCGAAGGGCTGAGAGAACGTCAGCTCCAAAGTCATTGGCATCAAATCCTGGCTTTTTAGGGGTTTGACCTAGGCGCACGACGACAGCTTGCTGAGATGGGGCTATCAAGAGCAGCTGTCCCTGATAGCCCTCCGCTGAAAAGCTGTCATTGGGAAGATCATGTCGAGATTTGCGCCGACTGAGCCACCAGTGCGCTCCGTACCCCTTCTTGGATCCTCGTGTTGCTGTTCGGGCGTGCCTGACCCAGTTCTGGGGTAAGAGCTGCTCACCGTTCCAGTTCCCGTCATCCAAGTAGAGCTGTCCAAACCGCGCCCAATCTCGTGCGCTGGCCCAGACCAGCGACGAGCCAACCAGGGTTCCACTGTTGTCGGTTTCGAGAACCGCCGTCGTCATGCCGAGGGGGCGGAACAACTGTTTTGAGGGAAAGCTCCAATAACGCTGATCGTCGTCGATGGCGTGTCTCAGGATCCGGCTGAGAATGTTTGTTGTTCCGGATGAATACCTCCACTTTCTGCCGGGTGTCTTTGCTAGCCGCTTGCTGGCGGCGAACTGTGCCATGTCTGCTTCCTGGGTCAGCATCCGCACCAGATCCGAGTTCAGCGCTCCCGTCGATTCCTCGAAGGCCAGCCCGCTGTTCATTCTCAGCAGCTGATCCAGGGTGATGTCTTGTCGAGGGTCCTGCGGGTCGCTCCACTCGGGCACGGTCGGTGGGCGTTTGAGATCCAGATGTCCCTCTCGGATGGCCAGTCCGATCAGGGCATGGGTGATGCTTTTACTCATCGACCAGCCGATCAGCGGCATCTCGGGAGGGATCCCGCTGGCGTAGCGCTCAGCGATCACCCATCCGTTCTGCACCACCACCACAGCTCGCGTTCGTTTTGGAGTGAGTGGATCGTCTTCGCGAAATGCGCGATTCAGAGCCTTGCTCAGCGCCTTGCTGTCGATCGCCGGTGGCTCGGGACTGGCCGTGGAAACGAGGGGCCACGGCTCACCGGTTGCGGTGGGATCCTTTGAAACAGGAGCTGCTTGGCTTGGTGGCTGGGGGATGGGCCTGCCGTTGATCCGTTGGCTGCAGCCATGTCCATCGTTTTGAACCGCTTCAGCGCGAACCAATCCGAACAGGGCACTGGCTTCAACGCGTCCACCGGCCTGGTCGATCTTGGTTTGAATCAGCCCCTTGCTGGCAGCCAGGTCTTCGCTGAGCATCCGATCCGGATCCATCCCAGCCATCAACACGCCACTACACAGCTGTTTCGCGCTGAAGCTTGTTCCGGCTCTCGCAAAGATGATCAGGTGCCGCAGGGGTGGTTCCAGGCCAGCCGCTGTGCTGAAGGCCACTGCCGCAGCGGAGATCAGCACATAGCGCCAATGGTTTTTCGTCACCCAGAACCGCCATGAAAAAAGCGGGGGATCTCCCCCGCTTCAATCATGGGTGGAAAGTTGGCATCAGTACACGTCGTAGCTGACGCCGCGGTAGCGCAGTTCGCGCCCACCGCTTGGGTGTTGCTGTGGATCGATCGGTTGGTAGGTCACGCCGCGATAGCGCAGCACCTTGGCTTTGACTCCCACTGGCGTGTGCACCCGGTCGATATGGCCCTGATGGCGAAAGGCCCTAGCCATCTGTGTTCTGGCCGTCTCGATGGCCTGATTGCGCACAGTCCGTGCCTTGATCAGTTGAAGTGTGTTCATCTCTCTCTTGCCCGGTGTCCACGCCCCCGTTGCCTGGCGTGAATCTGACTGCGGCCTGCCGAAGAGGCTCAACGTGAATTCACTATAGGCCTGTTCTGTAACAACGGCTACCGTTCTGACGTTGCTTCGCGGGATTCGTTGCCAGGATGGTGGTGGATTTGGACTTCGTTTGTCCGCAGCAGTTCCCCTGTTTTGCATTTGCGGTCCATCCGCGGCTGGTAAGACAACCTTTGCTGCACATCTTGCGGAGCAGCTGCGAGCTAGGGGGCGACATCCACTTCTGATCGCCTGCGATGACTACTACCGCAGTGGGTGGTCCCCCGTCTCTCGCTATGGGTTCGACACGGTTGATGCCATCGATGCTGATCAGCTTCGACTGCAGGTGAGCGCTGTTCGCTATCGACAGCTTGATTCCCTGCGCAGTTATGACATGCGCGCCCGCAAGGTTGGCTCCAGGCCGTTGAACCAGCCCTACGACCTGATTCTTGTTGAAGGCTCCTACGGACCGCAACTGCTTCTGGAGTCTGTGCCGATTTCGCTTGTTGTGTACATCGAGACCCCAGTTGTGCAGAGGCTGATCAGGCGGCTTTGGCGTGATGTACGTGATCGCCATCGGCCAGTGATTTATGTGATTCGCCAGATGCTGCGGGAGATGCTCCCGGCTGAGCGGCGCTTCATCTATCCCTTGAAACGCCGTGCCGACGTCATTATTCAAGGTATGAACAAGGGTTTGGAGGATGTTCTGGAGAGAATTGAATGATCGTTCTTCACCCATCAACCTGAGAGAGCACCTGATCTGCAGGGTCAGTTTCAATCAACTTCTTTTTTGAAGTTGCCTGATGCAGGTGAAGGGCAGCGGCCCCCTCTCTGTTCAGCTCATGCTCTGTGCAGCCCCGGTGTTTAGGGGGGATGGTTCGGGCCTGAAGTGCAATTTCACTGTTCCTGATGGGCCGGCACCCTGCATCTCTGAGCAGAAGCAAAAGATTCTCTCGAATATGACCAAACCCCATCGCCGTGGAGCATTCAGTGGTTTTGGCTTACGGGGGGGATTTGCAGAGTGGTCACTCTGGGTTTTCTTTCTTTTTGACCAAATCCATTCCATTCACTTCGGCGACCACCTGATTGGCCCAACTCGCATGGACCACGCGATATGTCCCCAATGTCGCCATTGACTTGGTGCGAGCGTTGACAAAAGCCTTGAACTCAGTCTTAAAGCAAATTTCACGCCTCCATTTACAGTCATTGTCTTGGCGTTCAATGCAATACATGCTGAGAAACTCGTTCAGCACATACAAGCCATGCAATGTTCAAACACCGTAAATATGCGGAGTGGCTTCGGGATCGTTTCTTTGATTCCACACAGTGGTGTTTGTTAGAAGTCGGTTTTGCTTCCGGTCTCTTCAGCTCTGCGAACGTGTGACTTCACTTCTGGTACCAGAAACTATAGAAGTTGCAGGGAATTTGTTCATGTCTGAATAGTGCTCGCCAGGGCACTACAGACTCGGAACTTTCGCCCCATCATCGCGGAGTCAGGTCGCGAAGCGGGCCTGAAAGTCGGGCAGAGCGATGTCCGACGAGCTCTGTGATTTGACCTCGACTTCGTCTGGGGTCAAGTCCGTTCTCTCTTAAGAAATATGGTCGTGTCTGGGAAGTCCCGGGTCGGCCTATCAATCTATTTTTGTGGTCGAATCGCTCCGGTGGTGCATCACCGTCGGCCATTCAAAATTGCAAAAAGAAACCCCTGCCAAAGGCAGGGGCAAGGTCTCAGAGATTTCGAACTACTTGGTGTAAGAAACGCCTCGGTAGGTGAGAGTGGGGTGGTTGTCGTGAACGATTTCCTGCCGGCAAGTGTTGTAGTGCTCGCGGCG
This sequence comes from Synechococcus sp. MU1611, assembly GCF_020514255.1. NCBI lineage: Bacteria > Bacillati > Cyanobacteriota > Cyanophyceae > Synechococcales > Synechococcaceae > Synechococcus > Synechococcus sp. MU1611. Next base: position 445,195 of record NZ_VTLC01000001.1, read on the forward strand.
GTAGGTGAGTTCCACGCAGGCCTTGGGAGCAGATGCCGCTCCTGCGTAGGTGTGACCTCGATAGAGAAGTGCAGTCATGGATGTTCCTCGAAGAAATCCAAGTCCCCGTTCCGTGGCTTGGAGTGTCTGCGCCCCACAGGAGCGGGGTGAACGTTTGTAGCTGTTGCTACAGAAATTATTGGCGTCTCCTTGACGGCTGTCAAGACCTGCTGGCAAAAAGAAACCCCCGCCACAGGCAGGGGCCCCAGTTTCAGGAGGCCTTATTCGTGAATCTGCCCTCGCGTGGGCTCTGCAGACTTGTCTCTTGAGCAACCGTCAGCATTGGCGACGTTGGCAAAAGCCGCCATGACCATCACGGCGATAACGATGGTGCCACCGATAAAAGCAAGGTTCGGGGAGCGCTTCATCTGGGGTGTGGCTTAGAGCACGCGAACCCTATCCACCTTGTTGCCCTTATCGCTTTAAGGCCTGAGTCGCCCGACGCCATATCCAGTCAACAGACCAACGGCTGCTCCAACGGAACCAGCCGTTAGTTGCATTCTTTCGTCTGTGCTGAGCCGGCCTGCAAACACCAATGCTGCTGAGACGACGAACAGCAACAGAGCGGTGACAAGAACTGCATCCAGTGATTTGTTGCCTGGTTTCGCAGGGGGATGTCCTCCTGGAGGGTTGGTCGCATCAAGTTCCCTCTCGATGCGGTTGATTTCCTTTTCCGGCGAGGTCGGATCCATGCGCAAATTTTGTCAGGGATCAGAAGTGGCGAAACGCTTGAGGTAACTGCTCAGCGTGCCAAAAAGAAACCCCCGCCGAAGGCAGGGGTTTCGAAACGCTTCTCGGGAGTGTGACCTTGTTTCCACCCCGTGAGGCGTTTTTCCTCACACAACAAAGATGCCAACTGGAAGCGTGTAGTGGGATCGCTAATGGACACCCTCAAGGTTGGCCCCAAGTGGATCTAGGTGATATCTACTTCGAGGCTGTTGCGTTTTGGAGGAGAGGGCCTGGGACTTCCCTTTGGTGCATGTGGAGTGTGGTTGTCGCTCTGATTTGATGAGATCGAATCAGAGCTCAAACGCGTCGCCCCAGGCCGGCGATGCGAGCCGTTTCCATCCCTGGGTCTGCAATGACGCCCAGAGCTGTTCTGCCTCTGCCTTCCGAAGGTGGCGGCGCTCCTTCAGCAGCGGTGGACCCTCCGGCATCCGTCGACCTCTGTCGATGAACACCTTTGGCTCGTTGATCCATGCCTTCTGATCACGGTGGAAGCGCCAGATCCAATAGCCGTCGCTGTCGATCAACCAGCCTTCCCCCATCACCGTTTTGCTAGTACGTCAGTACTAATCGTGCTGGGAAGTGGTTGTCAAGTGCTCGAATGTCTCAAGGAAAGTTCAAAAAAGGGGGGGAGCCCCCTGAGTTCACCCCTTCGGTGATGCATAGAACAACCACTTTGGTGAAGCGCTGTTGGTGATCGCGGTGCACTGAGGGAAGTTGAACGATCGCGGGTTCCAGTGCCCGAAGCTCCCTTTCTTTTCTCAGCCTTCAGTTCAAGCGGTTCGTCCGTAATTCATGGACTTGCTTCCAGGGCCAGTGCGCTGGCCATTCTTTTTTCTTCAGCCGAAAGAAAATCAGCCCACATCCCGACCAGGAAGCTCAGGGTGGTTAGAGCACGCACCTGCTCTTTCGAGCCAGGTGCGGTGTATTTGAAGTCCATAAACATCCGATCGGCCGTTTGTTGCTGTTCCTTGCACCGGGCATCGATGGACATCGTCAGATCCGGGACTGGGACTTTTTGATGACTGGTAGGTCTGTTGGCTGGGCCAGGACGTAAATGACAGCTGCCGAGAGGACGGCTGTTACGACAACAACTGCGGCAATGGCGGACGTGTAATCAGTCACAGGAGCTCAGACGGCTTATGTAACGACTTTAGGAGTTTTGTAACGGATTGTGAATGAGTGTTTTTGCTCCCTGGCTTTAGGCCTCTGCTGCCTAGCTTTTCGAAGATTCCTGCTGGTGGATGGCCATCATCGTGCCGTCCAGCTCCCCGACATCCCGCAAGCCTTCGGCGCTGAACCAAGGTGCGTTCTCCCAGCTAAACCCTTCTCCGAAGGTGTTGTCTGGCGCCGTGATGTACCAGTGGCAATTCACGTCCGGGGTGTCGACAGAGCATTGGGACCAATCTGGTTGCCATTGCGGCACCTGGACCCACATCACGGCTGCAAAAACCAGTGAGAACAAGGCTTTCAGCATGAGGCATCTGAGACGGGGTTGAGACCCTAGGCGAATTCGCGCGACGGACTCGATCCCGTTGAGGCTCTCGGCCTTGCTCAGCTGTCCGGAACGATGTGGGTGACTAAGTCGGCGCAGACCCAGCGGATCGCCCCTGAATCCACGTCAGCCACCTGGAACAAGGTCGGAATCCTTGGATCCCTGGCGCCGCCGTCGACGTGAATCACGTCGGCCATCCACCAGTCGTCGGAGTCGGTGCTGCCGCAGATCACGGTCATTCCTGCTCTGACGGATAGAAAGATTGGCTCCTGGGCTGCGGAGCTGTGGCGCATGGAAGAGATTGAGCCCTCAGCAGGCACTGTTCTTTACTGGTTTGTTTGTACTAGCACGATAGTGCTGATGTCTGGGTTGAGGCAACACGTCGTGGAGCGTCTCGAATTGAACTGGGGCGCTGTCTTTTTGGCACGGATCGTCTGATCCAGCTATCAAGCCTTTAGGACCTTCAGAGTCATGGCCACTTACAACATCAGCATCGAGGGTGGAACAAGCTTTTCGTGCCCTGATGACGTCTATATCCTCGATGCGGCTGAAGAAGCCGGTGTCGATCTGCCCTATTCCTGCCGTGCCGGAGCCTGTTCCACCTGCGCCGGACGCCTGGTGAGTGGCTCGGTTGATCAGACCGATCAGAGTTTTCTGGATGATGACCAGATCGGCCAAGGGTTTGCCTTGCTTTGCGTGAGCTATCCCACCGCTGATTGTGTGATCAAGGCCAACGCCGAAGAGCATCTGTCTTGATCAAGGTTTGCGGGTGATCACTGGACGGCGTCGCTTCGGATAGAGCTCACAGCACATCGAGCAGACAGTTCCGTCGCAGCCCCGTGCTGTACAGAACTCGCGCCCCCAGAAGATGATCTGAAGGTGTAAGCGGTTCCAGTGCTCTTTCGGAAAGAGGCGCTTGAGATCCTGTTCTGTGCGAGTCACATTGCTTCCGTCGCTTAAGCCCCATCGCTGGGCCAGCCGGTGTATGTGGGTGTCGACGGGGAATGCGGGTACGCCAAAGGCTTGGGCCATCACCACACTGGCTGTCTTATGTCCCACACCAGGTAATGCCTCAAGCTCCTCAAAACTCCGGGGGACATCGCCGTCATAGGCCGTGACCAGAATCTGCGCGAGACGACGCACATTTTTGGCCTTGGTCTTGGCCAGCCCGAGCTGACGGATGAAACCGAGGATCTGTGCCTCTTCAAGTGCCGCCATGGCTGCTGGGGTGGGGCCCGCGGCAAAAAGCGCCGGTGTGACCTCATTCACTTTCTTGTCGGTGCACTGTGCACTCAGCAGCACAGCAATCAGCAGCGTGAATGGATCGCTGTGATCCAGGGGAATCGGTGTTTCCGGGTACTGCTCGTTGAGGCGTCGCAAGATCACCTCCACTCGCTCGGGCCTGCGCAAGGTTTCACCGTGGTTTCTGTGATCCTGGCGCGTTTTTCTGCCTGCAGCGTTCCCTTTGGCGATTGCATCGCTTCGTTGCAGCGTTTTACGGCCACTGCACCAGCTGCTTTAGGACCGGCCAATGCGATTCTTGAGCAAGCCAGGTCAGTCTTCGTTGAAGCTGTTCGACTTGAAGCGTTCGGTGGTGTTGCTGCTGGTGATGGTGAGCGTTCTGCTTGCGTCCTGCCGCAACCAAGAACAGGAGCGCGCAACCGATTCGCGGCCGCAGGTGCTCACCACCTTCACGGTGCTGGCCGATCTGGCCAGGAATGTGGCTGGTGATCGGTTGCAGGTGGCCTCAATCGTCAAGCCTGGCGCTGAAATTCACGGCTACCAACCCACCCCCAGTGATATGGAGCGAGCCAGCAACGCAGATCTGATTGTGGAGAACGGACTGGGCCTGGAGTTGTGGGCCCGGCGCTTCACCGCCGCAGCTGGGGATGTGCCCACGATCACACTCTCGGACGGCATGAATCCTCTGCTCATTGCAGAAGATGCCTATGCGGGGAAACCCAATCCCCATGCCTGGATGTCACCCCAGCGCGCCATGCTTTATGTGGATCATCTGCAGCGGGCTTTTACACAACTCGATCCAGCGGGTGCCGAGGTCTACGCCGCCAATGCAACCGCTTACAAAGCCAAGCTTCAGGCTCTTGATGACGAATTGCGGACGGTGATTGCTGCGCTTCCTTCACAACAACGTTTGCTGGTGAGTTGCGAAGGGGCCTTCACGTATCTGGCAGCGGACTATGGGCTTGAGGAGGCGTATCTCTGGCCGGTGAATGCTGAAAGCCAGATCACCCCAAAACGCATGGCACGGTTGATCAACACCGTGCGAGAGCGACAGGTTCCGACCATCTTTTGTGAAAGCACCGTGAGCGATAAAGCCCAACGGGAAGTGGCTGCTGCTGCAGGTGCCCGATTCGGCGGCACCTTCTATGTGGATTCACTCTCATCCCCGGACGGGCCCGCGCCCACTTTGTTGGACCTGCAACGGCACAATGTGGGTCTGATTCGCAAGGGCCTGGACCTGTCCGAGAGCAACCGCTGATGCGTATCGAGGCCGACCAGCTGTGTGTTGACTACAACGGCACTGTTGCCCTGTACGACGCCAGCCTGCATCTCCCCGCGGGTTGCATCTGTGGTCTGGTGGGGATGAATGGTGCGGGGAAGTCGACGTTCTTCAAGGCTCTGACTGGGTTTGTGCGTCCCTCGCGTGGCCGGATTCGGATCAACGGCAGCAGTGTCGCTGACGCTCAGCGCCATCAATCGGTGGCTTACGTCCCCCAGAGTGAGGGTGTGGATGCCCAGTTCCCCGTGTCGGTTTGGGACGTGGTGATGATGGGCCGTTACGGCTCGATGAATCTGCTGCGGATTCCCCGCAGCTCGGATCGCGTGGCCGTACGGGATGCCCTGACTCGGGTCGATCTGCTCGATCTGGCGGAGCGTCCTCTCGGCACCCTTTCGGGTGGACAGCGCAAGCGCACGTTTCTGGCGCGTGCGATCGCCCAGCGCGCTGATGTGCTGCTGCTGGACGAGCCGTTCAATGGGGTTGATGTTCGAACTGAGCAGCTGATGGCTCAGCTGTTTCTTCAGTTCCGGGATGAAGGCCGCACGATTTTGATCTCCACCCATGACCTGGGCCACGTCCGTGATTTTTGCGACCTGGTCGTTTTGATCAATAAGACCGTCCTCGCCTATGGGGAAACCTCGGAAGTGTTCACTCCTGAGAACCTCGCCTTGACCTTCGGGGGAGTGCCGCCGGATCTGCTCACCGGAAACAGCTCCCCCGAAGAGGCTTTCTGATTGACGACCTCGCGTTTTAATCGCTGGTGAGCACGGCGAGCACTTTCAGCGAGCAGTGTCGGGCATGACCTCGATGAGAGCCTGCTCCAGGTCCTGCATGAACAGCTGCATGGACTCGCGTCGGTTCCTGAGGTACCCGTTCAGTCTTGGTCTGACCGGTAAGGCTCGCCCAAGACGAAGTTCCACGCGCTGTGGTCCGAGGCTCGGCTGCCCTTTCCAAGGCTTGTCTTCGATCCAGCCAATCGCCTCTTCCACCAGAAGCAACATTTCAGCAAAGCGGTCAAAGTCGGAGCGATCGCTGATGTAGTGACCACTCACGCTGGTGAAATGCTCCACCAGTCGCATGCGTGTGAGTTGGAGATCGGCTTCCCGAGCCTCCCAGTCCGCCAGACTTCGCTCCAGGGGAGGGAGCTGATCAACACCGTCCCTGTAGATCCGATCCCATGCGGCTTGTTCGATCCGTCGGCAACGCTCCTGCAGATTGCCAACGGCACGCAAGCCGAAATGGGCTTCGGCTTTGGCCAGGCCATGCAGGCGATAGCCCCCAATCCGTTCGCTGAAAGACTTTTCTGGATCTGGCTTCAGCCGCTCAAGCTGCTCAAGGGCTTTGAGCAGATTCATACCGATCTGAATCAGCCGTTCTCGTCGGTTTGTCTCGGGATTCCCTTGGTAGGTGGCGGCGGTGGGAATGCCCAGGTGGCGTTCCAGGGCATTCAACCGAGCATCGAGGGCCCCCCAGTTGTGCTTCCTCCAGCTGTACTGAATCCCCACAGGCAACACCTCCAGTTGCCTTGAGTCGCCTGCTTTCTCCAGATCCTCAGCAGCCCAGAAGGCCAGTTGGGCGACCCCCGGTTCCAAGGGAGCCATCTCACCGGAGAGATTGTTCGTCGCTCCTTCCGGTGCCACCACCAGGGGGTAGCGCCCCTGAACGAGAGCCGCACGCGCCTGGGCGAGGGCCGGGCGGTCCAACCGGCCGCGATGGATCGCGATGCCGCCACTACGTTGCAGCAGCCAACCGATCACCGGGCCAGCCCAGATCGGAATGCCGCGGTCGTAGAGAAACCGCAGCTGGATGGGGCGTGCCAGTTGCAGATGGTGCTGCCGTGCCGCTCTGGGTGCACGGTTCCAGAACAGATCCGCCAGCACCAGCGGATCGCGTGTACTGGGGTGGCGGAACGCAATCAGCAGATTGCAGGCTCCCGACTGCTGTGCTGCAAAGGCTCTTGCCAGACCCTCTGACGCATCGCTACTGCTGATTTCCAGCCCTTGACTGCGGAAGAGCAAGGGCAGCACCCAGCTGACCACGTCCTGAACGATCCGGCTGGCGCGGGTGGGCAGCCGGCGCAAAGCAGGACGGGCGTTCTGGGTGGAGGCGCGGGGCATCGAACCGGCTGCAGCGCGCCCATACTGATCCGATGGAGCTCTTGCTGGAACCCCTCAGTCACGCCTTCATGGTCAAGGCGCTAATGATCAGTGCCCTGGTTGGGGGCGTTTGTGGGCTGTTGTCCTGCTTCATGACTCTGAAGGGATGGGCGCTGATGGGCGATGCCGTCTCCCATGCCGTCCTTCCCGGCGTTGTGGTTGCCTACGCCCTTGGCCTGCCCTTTTCCCTGGGGGCGTTCGTCTTCGGTGTCGGTTCTGTTGCTGCCATTGGCTTTGTTAAGCAAAAGTCGCGGGTGAAGGAAGACACCGTCATCGGCCTTGTTTTCACCGGTTTCTTCGCCCTGGGTCTGGTGCTCATTTCGAAGACCCGCAGCAACATCGATCTCACCCACATCCTTTTTGGCAATGTCTTGGGCATCTCGGCCGGGGATGTGCGCCAGACCCTTGTGATTTCCGCTCTAGTTCTGGGGTTATTGCTGCTGTTCCGGCGGGATCTCATGCTCTTCTGCTTTGACCCCACCCATGCGCGATCCATTGGGATCAATACCGGACTCCTGCACTACATGCTGTTGGGGCTTCTTTCCCTGGCCGCTGTCGCCGGCTTACAGACCGTAGGCATCATCTTGGTGGTGGCCATGCTGGTGACCCCCGGTGCCACGGCTTACCTGCTCACCGATCGCTTTGACCGGATGACGCTTCTGGCTGTGAGCAGCAGCATTCTCTCCAGCGTTCTGGGGGTGTTCATCAGCTACTGGACCGACAGTTCCACCGCCGGTTGCATCGTGCTGGTGCAGACCGCACAGTTCATTCTTGCCTTCCTCCTGGCCCCTGGGCAGGGGGTGCTCCGGCGTCTCTGATCTGTTGATCAGTGGTCGTCGTCGTCCCAGTCGTAGATGTCGTTGAAACGCTGGACGCCGGCTTCACGGAAGTGAAACTCCTCCATGGCAGGCCCCTGCCTGGAGGTCGCTTCCGTTGAACCAGCCTGGTCCCACGGCTCGCGGTAATCCTGATCGTCCTGCATCGTGCGGGACGATTCAGGAGGCTTCGGCGTCATCCCATTTGGCTTTGCCATCCAGCAGTTCGATTAGCTCCTGCAGCCTGCCCATGGTGACGCGCACATCGGCACCGTCGGGAAGGACACCATCGGCCACCACGTTGTAGTGGTCACGGCACTGGTTGCGCAGCTCCTGGAGGCGTTTTTTGGTGATGGTCTTTTTCTGTTCTGCCGTTGCCATGGCGGGTGCAGGTACTGGCACTCATCCCTAGCAGAGCAGGGGGCTGCTTTTGGGGCTACCCGGGAAGGACCTGGCGAAACCCATTGGCTTCGGCCACGTTCAGTGGGGTCTTGAACAGCTCACTCAACGCGGTCGGCCGCAGCATTTCACGGGGACTGCCATCGCCCACGATGGTTCCCTGGGTCAGAAACAGCACGCGTTGCATCTCCGGAACGATGGTGTCCACCCGGTGGGTGACTTGAACCACGGTGGTTCCCGCTTTGATCAAGCCTTGGAAAATCGCCAGCAGTTGATGACAGGCCCTTAGATCAAGGGCGCGGCTGGGCTCATCCAGCACAAGCACCTCCGGTTGGTGGACCAGGGCTCGAGCGATCAGAAGGCGGCGCCGCTGTCCGTCCGACAGTTCTCCGTAACAGCGTTCACGGATGCCGTTGAGCTGCAATTGATCGAGCAGAGCACGCGCTTGCTCCCATTGCTCAGGGTTTGGCTGCTGATCACGACCGAGCCGCGTTGAACCGAAGAAACTGCTCACCACAACCTCATCAACAGCTGTCTTTGGATGAAGCCGCTGTTCCAGCTCGCTCGACACCACACCCAGGCGGCTGCGCAGCGACCAGAGGTTCACCGTTTCACTGCCGAACAGACGCAGATGGGAGTCTGGTCGAACGATCGGGTAGAGGCTGCGGTCAATCAGTTTCACCAGACTGCTCTTGCCCGCACCATTGGGGCCCAGCACCGTTGTCGATTGCCGCAGCGTCAGTTGCAGATTGAGGTTGTGCAAGACCGGGCGACCGCCCAGCCAGGCCTCGATGTTGCGGAGATCCAGCCAGGTTTCAGTGGTCATGGCCCTCCTGAAGCAGCCGTTCAATCACGATCGATAGGCGTGGCGCGACGGGCCGCAGCTCCTGCTGCCGCTCACTCCAAATGGATTCACTCAGCAGTTCGCTTAGGGAGACCAGCTTCATCTCCTGACCCTCCTTCAACTGCAGCTTGTTCAACGGCACGCTGAGGGAGCCGCGGAACACATGGGCCACCCGGTTGCCGCTGTCATCGCTGAACCAGGGCTCGAGCGCCACGCTGGGGGACCAGTGGATCTCCTCTTGAAGTTCCCGATGCACGGCGTCGATGGCTGTTTCGCCCGGCTCGAGGTGGCCGCCAAATAGCCCCCAGTGACCTGGATAGATGATCGAGTCGATATCGTCACGCAGCTGGAGCAGCCATCGACCCTCCCGCTGGAGCATGGCCAGGGCGACGGCGGGCTTCATGGGGAGTCCTGTTTGAGGCGCGACCACTGAGCCAGTCCCCCACCCCGGCCACGCGCCGTCAGCGTTCCCTGCTGTTCGTTCAGCTCGATCAGCGCAAAGAAGGGCAGACGTTGCGGTGGCGGTGGCGGCAGGCTTCGCCGATGCAGCACCTGACCAGACCAGGACAGCTCCAATGACGCGAAGCTAAACACCAGCAGTGGCCTTGAACCTTTCAGATGGGCACTGCCACTGAACTGCAACTTAAAACCGGCCAAACAGACCTGATTGATGATCGTTAGGTCTTGATCGCAGCGTTTGAGAATCAGGCTGGCCTGCAGCCAACGCAGCAGTGTTGCGGTGCCAGGAGCCGGCGCATCGCCGCTGCGACTCCAGGTCTGTTGCAGCATCCAGCAGCCTGGTAAATCTTCGATCTGAATGTCGCTGCCCCCACGGCGAATCTCGCGCTCCCGGGCTAGGAGGGCTGCGGCAGGCTTACCAGGCATGGCTGAGATCATGGGGCTCTGCAATCTCCCCATTTTTTCGGAGCCGACCCATGGAGCGCGACAAGCGCCGGACACCTCCCATAACGGACCTGCTTCTGCGGGGTCTACGCATCGGCTCCAGCACTATCGCCCTTGTCGAACTGCTCCGCAGCGATTGGATTGGAGGTGGTCTAGCCAGCCTGGCCTGGCTGGTCTTCGTTCAGGTGGAGCGGCGCCGTGCCCCCCTCAAGCCTCCGTCCTGAGAATCGAATCAATGCAGTTCGGATGTTGACGGATGTAAGCGTTGAACTCCATGGCCAGCAGGCGCGCCTCAAAGGCGTCGGTGGCGTAAAAGCACGATTCCAGCTTTTCTCCGTTGGAAGTCTTGTGGCGCACTGTGTAAGCAGCCCGTCCCTGAGCAATGCTGGCCATGGATGAATCGAGCAACGGTTTCAAGCTGGCACTCCTGCCATGTGGAATTCCATAACCATTCATTCATGTTTGCGTTTCAACGCTTCGTAAAGCTGTTTGAAGCATTCGCCAGTCGTTCCGATCCCTCTGTCCGCATGGTTTTGCCCATGGTCTCTTCCTCTCTGGCGTTCAGAATCGCTCTGGCGTTTCTGCTGTCCTTGGGGACCGTTCCGGCGCTGGCCGATTGGCAACCTGTGGAGGAACCGGCGGTCTGGCAGTCGCGTCGGAGCCGCTTGCTGCCAGGTAACGGTTGGATCTTCATGGAAGCGCTGGAGACCCCATCTCTCAAAGCGGCTGAATACATTCGCTCTCCCCAAGCCGTGGACGGTGCTGTCGAGGTGGAGGCGGGATTGTTGATCCAGCGTGGAGGACAAGACCGGTGGACCCACCGAGTTCTGCCGATGCGTGCCAACTGCGCCAGCGGTCAGCTTGAGCAACGCGATTCCGACGGTGCGTGGACTGTCTACCCCGGTCGCGACGGAACTGTGGTTAAGGTCCGCTGGATTTGTGCGTTGCGATGAGTCGGCCTGCTTTTCATTATGAAAAATATGAGCGCTTCGGCGAGTCGCTGACTACAGCACGTCCCTGGAACCGTTCCGCTCTGACCGATGTGGAACGCCTTAACGGCCGTGTGGCCATGCTTGGTTTCGTCGCTGCGGTGGTGCTTGAAAAGCTGACCGGATTGGGAATCTCAGGTCAGCTCGGTGCTGCTTTGCATTGGTACCTGCAGTTGGGTTGATCGATGGCGGTTGTTTCTGTTCTTGAGGACTCCCAACGGTTCAAGTTGGATTCCTCGGATGACGCGATCTTCTATAGCGAGCCCCGCTTTGTTCATCATCTGGATGCCGGTTTTCGGGCTCGACTGACGACCCTCTATCGCGAGCGCATTCCCCCCTGCGCTCAGGTGTTGGATCTGATGAGCAGTTGGGTGAGCCATCTCCCGGAGGATGTCAGTTACGACAAGGTCATCGGCCATGGCCTCAATGGAGATGAACTGAAAGCCAATCCCCGTTTGGATCAGCACTGGGTTCAGAACCTGAACCAGGACCAGACCCTTCCGGTGGAGGCTGATTCGATCGATGCCACCCTCATCGTTGCCGGTTGGCAGTACCTGCAGCAGCCGGAGCCGATCGCTGCTGAGCTGATGAGGATCACCCGCCCCCGTGGTCAGGTGATCGTCGCGTTTTCCAATCGGATGTTCTTCACTAAGGCTCCACAGGTTTGGACCGATGGTGATGACGGCGATCACCTGCGTTACATCGCTGATGTGCTGATGGCACAGGGCTGGCCCCAGCCGGAAATAATTGCCGAAGACACCCGAGCCGAAGGCATGATGGGTTTGTTCGGTGGCAAGGGTGATCCCTTTTTCGCTGTCGTGGCTCAGAAGCCTCTCCACTAATCCCTTCACTTTTCTCGGAATTGAGTGATGGACGTTGGCCTGAATTGCGGCAGCTTGAGGCGAGAACCACAATCTCCATGAGCTTCACCCTTCCGGGTCTTCTCCCCTGGCGGTTCAGGATCGTTTTGATCGGTCAGCAGATTGTTCTTGAGGCTTCTGCAGAGGGTCAACAACTGAGCACGTTTCTTGAACCTGGTGGAAGCCGCATCCGGTGTGGGTACGACCTCATCAATGCCCCGCAATGTGCGTTGATCAAGTGATCAGCACGATCTGATCTTGTCCGGCACGTCTCGCCTGTCCCAGCCCGTTGTTATTTTCGGCGGCTTTCTGATTACCGATGAGGCGTATCGCCCCCTCGCCGATTGGATTCATCAAGCCACCGGCGTTCCAGTGCGCATCGTGCCTGCATCCAGGTGGGATTGGCTGGCAACGAGCTGGGGCTTCGGCTGGTGTCGCCTGTTGGACCGTGTCGATGCCTGTGTGCGCGAGCTTCAGAGCCAGTCTCCGACCGAGCGCGTCACCTTGATCGGTCACAGTTCCGGTGGGGTGATGTTGCGGCCGTATTTGGTCGATCAGACCTTTCTGGGACGCTGCTTCAACGGCGCAACCCGGTGCAACCGCCTGATCACCCTGGGCAGTCCCCATCAGGCTATGCGTGCCACACCGCTACGGGCGCAGGTGGATCGTGCGTTCCCCGGTTGCCCTGAAGCTGATCAGGTGGATTACGTGGCTGTTGCGGGTCGGCTTGATCCTCTGGGATCAAATGCATCAACCTTTTCAACCCGCACCTCTGCCCGTAGCTATCGCCAGATCATGGGCGACCCGGATTTGGAGGGCGATGGCCTGGTTCCGGTTCAATCGGCTCTGCTGCGGGATGCCCGTTGGATCGAGCTTTCCGATACGGCCCATGGAGGCTTGTTTGGTCAAAGTTGGTATGGCTCGCCGGATCGAATCGACCATTGGTGGTCGCAGCTGGGTGATTGAGCTCCCCGCGGCCTTTTCGCGGCGTCACGCGATCGGGCATTGTGGCGTGCTTCGGGGATCAAGTTGTGCAGGAATTGAAAGGCTTTGGGGGACAGGCCAGCACGTCCAAGCGGAAATCAAGCAAGAAGCGCAAGCCAGGAACGTCGAACCATCGACGTGACCAATGCCCAATGGGGCGCGATCCCGGTCTGGAAGCCATTCAGGCCCGACAGTGCCTTGCCTTGCCGTTGACCGGTCGCTTGACCCTTTCACAGGTGAAGCGGGCCCACAAACTGCTGGCCGTTCAACATCACCCAGACAAAGGGGGGGATCCCGCGCTGATGACGCGTTTCAACACAGCCCGCGATGTGTTGCTTCAGCCAGAGATGGAGCTGCTTGCTGCGTGAGGCCGGTCAGTTGCTACTGCTTCGGCCGAGAACCAACCAGGTGATCAGCATGAGACCACTCAGGCTTACAACGGTGTAAATCCAATCGGCGTACGGCGTCCAGAACAGTCCCGCAACGGGGGCTGTCATCTGTCCCAGACCAGCAGGAGCACGACAAATAACGCACCGAAGACGAGGAAGGGGGTGAGCAGAGTCAGCAGAGACTGTGTTTCGATCGTTCAAGCTGCAGCAAGCGGATCATCCGGCCGTCTGTTTTGATCTGTCAAATCTCTGTCATTCAGTGAGATTCAGGCCAGAGCTCGAGGCCAACCAACGTTCAACGCGATGGAGAAGTGGGATGAACAATCGTCAGCGTCAACTTCTGGTTGTTTTCCTGGCTTCGATGGGTTTTGGTTTGTTGGGTGGCCTGGCTTATCGCGTCACGTCGCAAATGATTAGGCCGGGCAAGATTGATCTGAATCGGGCGTCGCCTGATCAACAGATCAGGCCCGCGGTGAAGGGTGCGCCGTTCCCTGCGGAAAACAGCCGCCCCAAAGGATCCGACTGTGTCGTCCCTCCTGGTGGTGGTCCGCCGGTCACGAAGGAATTCCAGCCCTGTTGATTCCAGCCCTGTTGAATCCATCCTTGCTGCAGGATCTCTGGACAATCTTCAAAAGAAAAAATAAAAAAGTCCCTCCTGGATGCTCGGAATTGTTTCAGTTGTTCTCTCTGATACCGAAATCAATGCGTCTTGCAGAGAATGTTCCCTCTCTTGTTAACCACGTATGAACAGCGACCAGCGACTCAGCTACTTGCACCTGATGAACAAAGCCGCTGAATCTGAAGACAGGCAGAGCTACTTCTACTATCTCAAGCTTGCTGAGGAAGCACTGCAGCGCCAGGACCCTGAAGCTCTCTGGAAGCCTGCAAGCTGATTCATCGAATGATGTTGGCCTTGAAAAACCCGAATCCAAGCCCAAATGATGATGATTTATCGCGATGCAGTGTGACCGCAACATCGAAATTGAGCAGATCGGAGTTTTCGATGTCCTCACGCTTCAGGTGATGAGCATTGTCGGCTTCGAATCGATCGATGATTGAATCGCGATTGGTCTCCAGATAATCCACGACCTGTTTCAGCACATGGTCGCGCCAAGCCTCGCTGGCTTTGTTGCTGACTCGCTCAGACATGGGGGGATTGGAACCTGTCTACAGATTGAACCCAAGCCCGACGTTGACGCGAGTGCCGTAGTTGTATGGACGAACAGGAGCAAGCCAGGGCGCTGGAGCAACGACGACTCTTCGGCGTAAGGGTTCATAGACCGGGGCGTAAGTGCGGTAGTAGGGGCGATAGGTCTGTTTAACCGCCTTGGTGTAGCCCTTCCTGTACCCCTTGTTGTAAGCCTTCTGCTTTTTATGGGAGTGGTGATGGTGATTGTCATGGGCCTGCGCTGCGGGGCTCATGCTGATTCCCATGACGACAACGAGGAGCGCTGCGGTGCTGAGACGTCGTTCGAGCGACACGGTCAATCCATTGACTAAGCCGACCCTATCCAGCCTGAATTGGAAAACCGTTTCAGCATCCCGTTCAAATATGACTGAATGCTCCTCGGGGCTTCCCGATGCTTATTCCGTGTCCGTGCGTTGCTCCAGCACAAAGCGCAAAGCCCACAGTCCGGCATAGGAGCCGGTCAGGAGGAGGAGGATCAGAATCAACACGTCGCATCCTCATTGGAGGATTGTTTTAGCTGAACTGCGTTTGTTCTGTGGATGTAGCAGTTCAATCCACTCCCACCTAGTTCGAATGTCATCGGAGGCAACCTCGGTTTTCCTTTGCTGGGTTGGTTCAAAGCTCCGATTCAGGGCTCAATCTTGTTGTTGTTTAAAGGCTCATTTGTTCATATCTTCCAGTAGCCATACCAGTCGGGATGTGGTGGTGCTTCTTCGATATTTGGGTCAGCTGTCAGTTTCAAATGCCACTGACCATTGCCTTGAATCGGCAGCAGATCATCCAGTGCGCTGTCCATCTGAACACCGTGCAGATCATCCTTGTGAACCTGTTCCAGACCCCTTAGCCAATGCTGGCGAGCCCGCGCTTTTGCGGATGCGGATGAATGCGCCACGATCACTCCGAACGAGTGCTGTTCCGCCATGGACGTGGGGTTATAGGCCCCAAGGTTGATGAACCACAGACGCTGTGCTTGATCAGCAGTGGATGAATCCTGAGCCTGCTCAACAACCTCTACGCAGTGTCCATCGACGTGGTCGATGCAGCGATAGCTGTCGATGTGCAAGCCACGGCGGAGACCGATCCATTCCTGACGCAGGGTCGGCAGCGTGGCCTCGATGGTCTCACCCACCACCCAGCGCACATCGTGTTGCTCGATATGGCACCCCTTGCAACGCCCGCCCAACACCACCAGAAACAGTTTCTTTCCGGTGGTCATCACTTCGCTGTTGACGTTGCTGTTGACGTTGTTTCTGCATGGGCGACGACGGCGCGGCAGTGGGTGATGAATTCCTCGGCGTTCATCGTGCCCTTGGCCTCTTTGGTCTGGTGGCTGAGGATCTCAAATTGGGCGATAGTTTCGTTGCCAACTGGGCAGACCGTCGGACACCGGTTGCCTTCCAGACGTTCACCGTCCAAGGGCAGTCCGTCGTAGGGATCCCTTCCGTCACAACGGTGAAATGCTGCATGGATGGCATCAATAGCCTCCTTCACCTGATAGGTCGCTCCCCGTTTCTTGGCGCGCTTGGTGATTGTTACCGCTGTGCGGTTCAGCAGCCGCTTGTAGGTGTCTGCGTCGATGTTGAGCCAGGTGGGTGGTGAAACAGTCATCGGATGGCTCCTCATGCCAGCCCTCAGCCGTTCCTGGTGCTCAGACCTTTTCAAGCCAGCCCATAAACAACCGCTTGATCTCCTCTTCGTTCGTTACCCGCTCACTCAGAGAGGCGGTCACAGCGCCTGGATATTCACGCTGAACAATCTGTTCAGCCTCATAGGCATCTCTTGCTTCCACAGGCTTGAACCCAGCTCCAACGCCCACTGGAGAGCAATAAAAGACGGGGAAACGACTCATCAGCTCGGTGCTTGAAACCTCCAACCGATAGCAACGATCTTGCGATGGGAGTCTCAGCCAATAACAAAGGAACAGGCCCCTCAGCTCGCCCCTCCACGACGCATGAGAGGGACCACTGCCAACGCTTTGCACCGCCCACGCTTGGGTTCCCTCACCTGCATCACCCTTGTCCAGGGTTTTTTCTTAAGTCCTGAGCATCAACTCCTTCAGATCAATAGGTTGAGTGCACTCTGCTAAGAAGCTTTGGCTTTTGACTCTGGAGATAAGACAGACAGGTTCATTGCAGCAGCCAAGTCACGTGCGGAAGCTGCGCTGAATGAGTCTGCACCAAAACTCACGGCCCTCGAGAAAGGCATGCTCGAGTCCATGCGACAGGGAGGTAGGCCCGTAAGGCACCGCTGATCTCAGCGCATCAGTAGCCAAACGGCCAAACCTCCTAAACCAAACCCTTTGAAGAACTGAGCCCAAGTCAGGCCGTAGGTGTCGAGTGAGAAGGTTCTCATCATCAGGTTCAGAACCTCTTTGTGCTTCCGGATCAGAAGCGAGCTGTTTGCAGTGTTCAGCTGCGGAACTTGCTTGAGTTTGATCTCCCCGAGCTTTTGCACCTTTGGTGATTCGGTTTGACGCGGACTTTAGGGACCTTCTTCAAGCTTCACTGCCTCACCCCAGGCCGGATCCTTCAAGCGCTTGCCGCCTTGGCCCTGAGATAAGGCGCTAGGTACGCCACCTCCACAATCGGACAAATAGCCCCAGGAGGCAATGAGCACGACAGCTGATTGCCTGATGCTCCACCAGTGACGAGAGTATGTGCATCGAGATCGGAGGAGCCCATGACGGCCGACACTCCACCTGAGCAAACCGCAGAAGCAGCCTGACTTTTTTGGCCCCTGCTCCAACTTTTCAACCCAAACGTGAGCACTTCGTCTGTGACGACACTGTTGGTCGTCTGATCAGTCGACACTCCTCTGCACCGTGCGTAGGTGCCCCGTAGGAGTTCCGCTTCACACCTGGTTCAAATGGCCCCAGGGTTGCTACAAGCCAGACGCTTCGACCTTCTTTTTTCAGTTCACTGTCGTTCGACTGAGCATCTCGCTTCACGGAACCAGCATCACTGATTAGGTCGATTGCAATGCATAAACGAGCGAGCTAGGCCGTCTTTCCATCGGGGAGGGCGGCCTTCCTCTTTGTGCTTGATGATGGCTTGGAGTTTTCTGCTCAGGGAGTGATGGAACAACAGAACAAGGACAAGGACTATTGGATTGACGAGATCGCTTTTCTCGAGTCGCGTTTAAACGGCAGCCAAGGTGACATCGATAACGATGATCGTGCTGCTTGCGAGGAAGCCTTAAAAGCTGCAAGGGAAAAGCTGGCCTCTTTTCGTTAGGTCAGCTCCCCTGTGCCCCATGGCCATGAATGCCTGTGAAGTTCATCAATCTGGCGACCCTCCTGTGATCAGCACGAGTTGCTTCAAACGATTTTTCAAAGCATCAGGTGAGGGCTCACTGACCTCGTGATTCATCACCGCTCCTTAGGCACAACATGAGTGGACACTTCATTTGAACCTCCCCCTCCAGGGAGGTTTTTTCTTAGGGACGAACAATGAAGCTGATGCTGCTGCTTGTACTGGGAACGATCGCTCTAGGCACAGCCCTGGGAATGTCGTACCCGGTGATGTGATCGAGACATGGGTGACGGAAGCGAGCCATAGGAGTGTTCAACCCATTCCTGTCCTGGTGGGCTTGCCTCTCAACCCTTCATCACATCAAGGGTTCAAGCATGAACAAACAAATGCGCTATGCCCTTTTTTCTTCAGGAAGGGAGGCGTCCCTCTTTGGCGTTGCGCTGTCGTTAAGGGCTCGTTCCAAGTGATCGACAAGACGTTCTAGGGCGACGACTTTCTTCTCCAGCTCTTGCTCGCGGATATGTTCAGCATCATCAAGGTGCTGACGGCCCCCGTTCATCATTTCCGTATAGGTCAGGGCTCTGGGCTTCGTTGGTTCAGTCATCAGTTCTGTAGTGCCAGGGCTCGCTCTTCCAATGCATTGGGCTGCAGCTTGATCATGCTGATGGGTTGAGCCTCACGGCGTAGGCAGCCGTAATCGTTTGCAGCTCATCGTTATTCCACATGCCGGTTATTCCACATCCCGTTCACTTGTACGCAAAATGCCTGCCCTTGGTCACCCTTCGATCAAGCCGCTGAGTGGTCTGCGGTTTCTTGGAAAGCTTTCTCCTGCAGTTGTTGGACTGCACAGATGGCTTCGTGAGCAGGCCACCCATGGCGTTTCATCAGCTCCTCAACCAGGTAGTCAGGCGAGTTTGAGATTCGTGCATTTAATTCAGCCACTGCCCTGTTATCACGCGCTAAAGCAGAGAGCCGAAGTGATCGGAGTTGTCGAGCATTCGGCTGTTTCATCCCTACACTCTGCACGTTGGTGGCTCGATGCCTTGGGGTGCCTCGACCTCTGATGTTGCCACAGGCGCTCAGAACAGCTGCAGTGACTTCGTTCTGCCCGCTTCCAGGTGCTGCGATCCATCGATACAGCCCTTCACTGCAACTGCAGAAGCAGTCTTCAAAGCACCGATTCAGACACCCCTAGCGCATTGCTCGTTGATCACTATCCCTCCTTGCGGAGTGCCTCATCTCGCATCCGCTGAACCCGCTCCAAAACGGATTCATTGCTCATCCTGTTGTTGAGGCGTTCCACAAGCAGTGGAAATGCCAGCGGGCTGGGCCTCGGGGTTTCAACGTGCAGCCATTCCTGGCTCGCAGCACGCTCCAAGGCTGCCTCCAGTCGAGAGATCTCTAACTGGTCGTTGAGCACCTCCTGTTGTGCCTGCAGCAGCAACCTGTTTTGTGGTTCATGGCGGGTGAACACATCGAAGAGCAGTGACGCACTGATTTGAAGCTGCCCCGTGCTCTTGCTTGATCCGGGGAATCCTCGGTTCATCAGGCCAGCGATCTGGGCAATGGCTCGGAAGCGTCGCCGTTGCAGCTCGGAAAGATTCAGGGCGTTTTTCAGATCGTGCTCCAGCTTTTGTCGATCGAGTAGCAGATCGATGTGGTCTTCCAGCAACTCCGCCATGGGGTAGCTCTTCGGTGCCAACAGTTCAAAGCCGTAGTCGTTGACCGACACCGTGATGGTGCCGCGTTCCAGACGGGTCAGCCGCGAAGCCCAGAGAAAGCCGATGCCTTCATGCACGAACCGACCTTCAAAGGGGTATGCGAAGAGATGCGTTCCCTCCCGGGTGCGACAGGTTTCGATCAATAGTTGTCCAACCGTTGGGAGCACGGAGAGGTCCTGTTGCCGTTCAAACAGTGGCTTTAAAGCCTGTAGTTCAGCGGTGTCGAGATCCCCGCGGCTGGCGCGGTCCACCTCCAGCCGCAGGTGATGGGTGAGCAGATCGGAGAGCGCCATCTGCCCCCCAGCCCAGGCGGGAACCGTGCGCGTTTTCTTCGTACTCACCTTCACGTAGGCGGTCATGTCCCGCAGGCGAACAAATTCCAGCTGGCGTCCGGAGAAGAAGAACACATCTTTCGGTTTCAGCTGGCTGATGAAGGTCTCCTCCACATGGCCGAGCACGGCACCACGCACAAACCGCACCGTGATCGCCGGTGCAGCCGTGATCGTTCCGACGTTGAGACGGTGCAGGCGTGCGATGGCACTTTCTCGAACCCGGTATCGCTGGCTGCTCTCCTCCCACTCAAGCTTGCGGTACCGGGGATAGGCCCCGAGGCACTCCCCGCCCTGCTCCAGAAACAACATGCACCAGTCCCAGTCGTGTTGGCTCAGATCGGCGTAGGCCGCACAGCTCCGCACGGCTTGCAAGGTCTGATCGGGATTGAAGCCAGGGCCGCAGGCCAACCCTGTGAGGTGCTGCAGCAGCACATCCAGAGGAGCTGTGGGAGGTTTGCGTTGTTCCACTAGACCTTCCGCGAGTCCTCGACGCACAGCACTGAGCTCGAGCAGTTCCAGGGCATTGGTGGGCATGAACAGCACCTGGGATGTTCCGCCGGGCAAGTGGGCTGATCGCCCCGCCCGCTGCAGCAGTCGCGCCAGATTCTTGGGGCTTCCGATCTGCACCACCTGTTCGACGGGTTGGAAGTCCACCCCCAGATCAAGAGAGCTGGTGCACACCACCCAACGGATGCTGCCGGCTTTCACGGCGGCCTCGATGGCTTCACGTTCGCTGCGATCGATGGCGCTGTGGTGAAGGGCCAACCCCTCCTCCATTTCCGGACAGGCAAAGAGCAGACACTGGTGCCAACGTTCTGACTGATTGCGGGTGTTGGTGAACAGCAAGGTGCTGATCCCGGGATTGAGGCGGGCCACCAGCTCTTCGTACATCCGCAACCCGAGGTGCCCGGCCCAGGGGAAGCCATCGATCGTTTCCGGGAGGATGCTCTGAATCTCCGTACCGCGGGCCGGGGCTCCTCCGATCAGCTGCGGTTCAGCTGTCGTTCCCAGAGCGTGGCGAGCAGCCTGATCGATGTTGCCGATGGTGGCACTGATCGCCCAGGTCTGGAGCTGAGGGCGGTGCTGCCGCAACCAGCTCAGATTTAGCTCCGTCTGGCTGCCCCTTTTGCTGCCCATTAATTCGTGCCATTCGTCGAGGATCACCGTCTGGAGCTGACCGAAAAGCTCTTCAGCTTTGGCATTACTGAGCAGGAGAGCCAGGGATTCCGGTGTTGTGACCAGAATCTGTGGTGGTGCCTTGAGTTGTTTGGTGCGTTCGCTGCTGCTGCTGTCGCCGTTGCGGATGCCCACTCGAATCGGCCAACCCATCGCCTCGATCGGTTCGCGGATCGCCAGAGACAAGTCGCGGCTTAAGGCGCGCAAGGGCGTGATGTACAGCAGACGTATTCCCTTCAATGGCTGGTCGTCCGCCAACATCCGCGCGATGGGTCCCATGACGGCGGCGAAGGTTTTGCCGGACCCTGTGGGCACTTGAATCAATCCATTCCGCCCCGCCAGATAGGCGCTCCAGGTCTCTTGCTGGAACGGGAGAGGGGTCCAGTTTTTGTGGGCGAACCAGGCCTTGATTGGGCTCAACCGTGGGTCGCTGGCGTTTGGCTTGCTCTCGGAACGTGCCATCAGCGGTTCTGGATCAAAGCCATCGCGGTTTGCAGCGAATCCGCTTCCTCTGCGGGTTTGTCGCGGCGCCAGCGCAGGATTCGCGGGAACCGCACAGCGATTCCCGATTTGTGGCGTTTTGACGGGTGGATGCCCTCAAAGCCGATTTCAAACACCAATTCTGTTTTGAGCGATCGCGCCGGGCCGAAGCGTTGCACTGTGTTCCGACGGATCCACCGGTCGAGCTCAAGGATTTCGGCATCGTTCAGGCCGGAATAGGCCTTGGCGAAGGTCACCAGCTGCGGCTCAGCCGTGTTGGTCCAGAGGCCGAAGGTGTAATCGGTGAACAGATTGGCCCGACGTCCACTCCCTGCCTGGGCATAGATGAGCACCGCGTCGAGCGTCATCGGCTCGAGTTTGTGTTTCCACCAATGGCCGCGTTTTCGTCCGCTCAGATAAGGCGCCTCCACGTGTTTGAGCATCAGCCCTTCGGCGTTGTGCTGACGGGCCTGGTTGCGTTGTTGATCCAGCTCCTCCCAGGTGTCGATCGACCAGGACCGGCTCTGCTGCAACCGCCACGATTCGGGATGCTCGATGTTGCCGAGCAAGTCAGCCAGCTGATTCTGGCGCTGCCTCAATGCCTGCTGGCGAATGTCGATGCCCTGATGTTCCAGTAGGTCGTAGGCGATGAATCGCATCGGACATTCCCTTTTCAACCCCGCTCCAACGGTTTTGCGGCCGAGACGTCGTTGCAGCTGATCGAAGCCAAGCGGTGTTGCCTCGTTCTGCTGCCAGCAGATCAGTTCACCGTCCAGAACGCTTCCGGAGGGCAAGGCCTGGGCGACATCCACTAGTTCAGGGAAGCTGTCGTTAACCAACTCTTCCCCACGACTCCAGAGATAGATCCCTGCCCCGCGATGAATCAGTTGACCGCGGATTCCATCCCATTTCCACTCCAGTTTCCAATCGTTCACCGATGTCTCCCGAAGCCGTTCGGGCTCCAGGGGACTGGCGAGATAAAAGGGGTATGGCGTGCCACTGGAGCGGTGCTCATCCGGCGTCGCTGTTGCGGTGAGTTGAACGAATCGTTCAGCGGAGGGCTCAAACCCGCCCATCAGCCGTTGCACTACCAGTGTTTCTTCGAGATCAAACGCCTCGGCAATGGCGCGGCTGATCAGTCCCGTCGACACGCCGACACGGAACCCCCCTGTGAGCAACTTATTGACGATGAAGTGCTGGTCGAGCGGGATCCTTTGCCAGAGCCAAATCACCGCATTGGCCTGATCGTCGTCGCTTCTGGTGCTGATGGCCGGCAGCAGGGTTTCCATCCACCAGCTGAGGGGCATGTCCCCCTCACCGCTTGGAAGGCCTGGATCCGTGGCTTCAATGCGCTCTTGCACGGCGGGCCAGAGCAGGCTGATGGTTTCAGCTGAGTCGCCCACTTGGCCGTAGCAGTCGTCGATCAGCCAATCCGGAAGACCGCCGCGGTCGCGCAGGATGTCGCGGAGGCGGCGACCGGTGATCAAGCGGCGGCGGCGTTTGCCCAACAGGAGCGTTAACGCCCAAGCCGCTTCCCCTGGATCGACCTCCTGAAAGTGATCCACCAGCGCCTGCACCTTGGCCTTGGTGCCCGTGACCTGATCCAGCTGATTGAACAGGTCCTGAAAGGCACGCATGCGCGCTTGAACGGGGTGCGTCAACAGTCCCGCCATCCTGACAAGACATTTTGTGAGCAGAGATGGAAATCCGGTGGAGACCTGTGTTGATCTGAGCGACAGCTTTTTGGATCAGCCGGATGGCACTCCTCTGGGACAACCTGGCGCAACAACTCAGCAACGTGCGCGCTAGCGCCTCAGCGACGGCCGTCGTGACCCCCGTGCCCGGCTCTGGCACTTCGGATGATCCTTCCGATCGCAGGCGTCGGATGCAGAAGGCGCTTGAGGCGATCAAAGACAGCGGCAACGCAATGATGATCGAGTCGCTCAATGCCGCCATCGAAGGCCGTGAAGCGAACCTGAACCTTCCCGAGCTGCCTGACGGCATCGCCAAGTTCTAATCGGACTCGCCTTCGAACAAGGTCTCCAGCGGTTCCGCATCCACACCCTCCACCTCTCGCAGGTAACGGGCCAGAACGTCGCTCTGCCCATGGGTGACGTAAACCTTGCGGGCGCCGCTGTCGCGAACGGTCTGGAGCAATCCGGGCCAGTCGGCATGGTCACTGAGCACGAACCCTCGCTCGTAACCCCGGCGTCTCCGGGTTCCGCGCACGGCCATCCAACCGGAGGCAAAGGCGGTTTGGGGTGACTTGAAGCGGCGCATCCAGCTGGAGCGATGGGCCGATGGCGGCGCCAGGATCAATCGCCCATGGAGAGGATCCTTGCGGGGCAGTTCACTGACGGGACGACTGGGGGTCATCGGAACCCCCGCCTCGCGGTAGTGACGGGTCACGGTCTCCACGGCGCCGTGCAGCAGCACTTCCTCCTCCACGCCAATGGCCTTGAGTTCGGCCAGCAAGCGTTGGGCCTTGCCGAAGGCGTAGCAGAACAGCAGTGATGGCCTGCTGCGATCACTGGTCCACCAGGCATGGATGGCCTGGGCCACCTGGGCACCGCTCTGCCAGCGATAGATCGGCATCCCGAAGGTGGCTTCGGTGATCAGCACATCGCAGCGCACCGGTTCAAAGGGATCGCAGCTGGGGTCGTCATCGCGCTTGTAATCACCGCTGACCAGCCACACTTCACCCTCGGATTCCAGGCGGATCTGCGCTGAGCCGAGCACGTGTCCGGCACTGTGAAACGACACCTTGCACTGGCCGAGCCAGAGTTCTTCGCCGAAGGCCACCGGGTGAAGCGTGATGTCTTGTCCGAGCCTCTGGCGAAGAACCCCTTCACTGGACGCCACAGCCCAGTACTCCCCGCATCCGGGCCTTGCATGATCGGCATGGGCGTGGGTGATCAGAGCCCTGGGGACTGGGCGCCATGGGTCGACCCATGCCTTCGCTGCTCGGCAGTACAACCCTTCAGGCGTGCGTTCGATCAAGCTCCGCTGCTGATCGCTGCAGACAGTCTGAAAGCCCCGTAGCTTTACCGCGTTTTCTTGCACTGCGATGAAGCTCTTCGTTGCCGCTCTGTTCGCCTCAGCCCTGGCTGTTCCCAGTTCCGCCCTGGCCCAAAAGAAGATTCCAAAAGCGCAAGGTCACAATCAATGCCCCCTGGGTTACGTCAACACCTTGGGCACCACCTGTGTGTCACCGATCTATTACGAGATGATGCCCACCAACGGTGAAGCCTGCCCTTCCGGATGGATGAATGTTGGCGCTGGTTATTGCCGTAAGAAGTAATCAATTCTGTTGGAGTGGTTTCAGACCACTCCAGCGTTCGAGGGTGTTGATCGACTGAACACCCTCGAGCCGCGTTGATTCAGGTCGTGTCCAGGTAGGGATCGATTGAATTCCGGCATCCCGGCATTGGCTCACCTGCTTTGGATACTTGTCGGGCAGACCGCACTCAACGTAATTCAGTCGTCCTCCGGCATGTTTGCCGAAGAGTTTCATCTGCTCCTTGCAGGCTGGGCACCAATGCGCCCCAAAAAACTTGGCGCCAACCGTATTGAGGTGGTCGGCCAATTTAATTGTTTGTGGTGTGGATTCCGTAGCGGGTTGAGGGATTGGTTGATTCCAGGGTTGTGCAACCACCTTCAGGCTCGAACCCCCCGCGACGAGAGCCAGACCGGCCAAGACGTCGATGCCCCATACACGGCTCACAGGACGCTCCTCAAAACAATGTTTTAGGGCTCGAAAATCTATTCCAATCCCATGGATTGGACGTCGCAAGCAGTGTCAACCTCTCGGGCAAGCTGCTTGAGATCACCGTCGATGTAGCTGACTCCAGTCCGAGGTCCGCCCGATCGGAGTTTCAACTGCTTGCCTGTGGCGATGGAGTAGGTCGCCTTGAGTTGATCCACATTTTTTGTGCCTCGTGCCCATTCCTCACAGAGGAACGCCTTTCTCTCTTGCTCGCTCATGGTTGAGCAGGCTGCGAGGAGCACCGCCATGCCCAGTCCACACCATTGCTGAAAATCTTTGATGGTCGCCTGATCCGGTTTCACCGGCTCATCTCAAGCATGCGCTGCATGGGTTTCAGGGCCTTCAGGCGCACGGTTTCATCCATGTCGATTGCAGGCGTCAGGGTCTCCAGGCAGGCCTTCAGTTTCTCAAGGGTGTTGAGCCGCATGTAAGGGCAGGCATTGCAGCTGCAGCCATCCAGCCCAGGGACGTCGAGCAGCGTCTTCTCGGGCACCCGTTGCTGCATCTGATGCAGGATCCCCGGTTCCGTCAGAACGATGAAACTGTCTGAGGCACTTTGTTCTGTGTAGTTCAAGAGTTTGCTGGTGGAGCCAATGAAGTCCGCCAGGTCCAGCAGGTTCTGCTGGCATTCGGGATGGGCGATGACTTCAGCCGAGGGATGTTCGTGCTTGAGCGCAAGCACGGCTTCTTCGCTGAATGTTTCGTGGACGATGCAGCGTCCCGGCCAGAGGGTCAGCTCGCGACCGCTCTGTTGCTGCACCCAGCGCCCCAGGTTTTGATCTGGTGCGAACAGAACCGGCTGATCCGTTGGTAGTTGATTGACCAGATCCACGGCATTGCTGCTGGTGCAGATCAGATCGCTCTGCGCTTTCACTGCTGCCGTGCAGTTGATGTAACTCACCACGAAGTGATCGGGGTGATTCGAACGAAACCGGGCGAAGTCGTCTGCTGGGCAGTCATCCGCCAGGGAGCAACCAGCATCCAAATCCGGCAGAACCACCGTTTTTTCTGGGCTGAGAATCTTGGCGGTCTCTGCCATGAAATGCACACCGCAGAACACGATCACATCTGCGTTGGTGCTGGCAGCTTGTCGTGATAGTTCCAGTGAGTCGCCAACGAAATCGGCGATGTCTTGAATCTCCGGTTCCTGGTAGTAATGCGCCAGGATCACGGCATTGCGGTCTTCGCGAAGCCGGTTGATCGCCGCAACAAGGGCGGTGTCAGCGCTCATCAGGACCGGTTCGGGGCAGGATGAACACAGCCTAGGCATCCGCTCTGACGCACCTGCGACTTGCCATTGCTGGTGATCTGCATGGCGCCTGGGGCGATGCGGATGAGCAGCTTCTGCAGATCCTCAAGCCCGATGCTGTTCTCTTCGTTGGTGATCTCTCCGATGGCGACCTGCGTCTGACGCGCAGGATCACGCGTCTTCCGTTTCCCGTGGCCGTGATCCTGGGGAATCACGATCGTGGGCGGGATCGCAGTGGCGGCATCCTTGAGCAGCAACTAGCTGTACTCGGTGATCTTCACTGTGCTTGGCGGGCCATCCAATGGCCGGAGCTCCCCTTGACGATTGTCGGTGCACGTCCCTGTAGTGCTGGAGGTGGTTTTCATCTCTCAAATGCCGTGGAGGCGGTTTACGGACCGGTGTCGCTTGAGGCGTCCGCCGATCGGATCGTTCAGGCCGCGGCAGGTGTCCCCGCCGATCAGCCCTTGATCGTGATGGCCCATTGCGGTCCCACGGGACTGGGCTCGGATGCAGCCAGTCCGTGTGGTCGGGATTGGAAAACGCCAGCTGTTGACTGGGGTGATCAGGATCTTGCCCTCGCCTTGGATCGCATGGCGCGGAATCGACCTGCAGATCTGGTGATTTTCGGCCACATGCACCATGCCCTCAAACGGGGCTCCGGGCTCCGGCAGAACCTGCTGCGCCACCGCCACGGAACGGCACTGATCAATGCTGCCTGCGTGCCGCGCTCCGGGCTTGATGGGCATGATCGGCCGCTTATGCATCTTTCCTGGGCTGAATTCCAGGGCTCCCAACTGACTCAGCTGGCCCATCGTTGGTACACCTCAGACGCTGAGTTGATCCATCAGGAGCAGTTGCCGATGGATGCTCCCTCGTCGTGCTGATCTACACCTGCAGCAGCAGCCATGGCTTTGGCCACGCGGCTCGGGATGCAGCAGTGCTGCAGGCGCTTCGACGCCTGCGGCCTGAGTGGACTCTGGTCATGAGCTCGGGTCTCCCACCCCCTGTGCTGAAGCGTCTGCTGGGGGATTCGTCCATTCAGCAACGTTCCTGTCATTGGGATGTGGGCATGGTGCAAGCGGATGCTCTCGGTGTGGATCGTGCGGCCACGCTCACCGCCTTGGATCTGCTCGAGCAGAGGTTGCCGGCCTTGATTGAGGCCGAAGCCAGCTGGTTGGCGGCACAGGAGCAGCCAGTGCTCATTTTCGGCGACATTCCCCCGGCCGCAGCCGCTTTGGCGCAGCGGGTGAGGGCCCCCCTTGTCTGGATGAGCAATTTTGGATGGGATGACATCTATGCACCCTTGGGCCCTGCGTTCCAACGGGCTGCTGAAGCAGCAGCAGAGGCCTATCGCTGCGGTGATCTGCTGCTTCGTTGTCCGTTTGATCTACCCATGAACTGGGGCCTGCCTGAACGGAGGCTCGGGTTGGTCTGCGGTACGCCGCAAGCGATCCCGGCGGATCTGGAGGCTTGCTTCGATGCTCTCCACGTTCCAGTGGTTCTCGTTGGGTTCGGTGGCATCGGTCTGTCCCTTCGCAGTGATCTTTTTCAGCTTTGGCCCAACCACCATTTCCTACTTCCGGCCTCAGCCACGGCCTCGCAACAGCCTGAGCTGGCTGAACTCCCCAACCTCACAGTTCTGCCGGAGGGGGTGCGTCCTGTCGATGTGCTCGGCCGCTGTTCCCGTTCTCTGGGGAAGCCGGGATTTAGCAGCTTCTGTGAGGCGATGGCCCAGGGTGTTGGGCTTCACGTGGTTGAGCGCAGCGGATTTGCTGAAGCGTCGGCCTTGATGGATGGCCTGCAACGGCACGGTCAGCACCGATTCCTCAGCCGGCTGGAGCTGGACGCAGGGGCATGGCAGTTGGACCAGCCTTTGTTGGCGCCCACGGAGGCACCTCTTTCTGCATTAGGGGCTCAAGAAGCCGCTTTGGCACTGGTGAGCTGGGTTGAAGGCATTTTTAATTTTCAGCCTTAAAACAATCTTTTTCGCGCCAATTCGCGCCCACGCTGATGGCTTGTCCAATTGTTTGACTGGCATATATACCTATTGCTTTGAACCTTTGGTTCGACAAAGTCACCGCGAGTGGAAAATTTTTCCGCCTGAGCACCTCATCCGCTTCTGATGTGCTTCTCGTCCTCTTCGGAGGGCATGCTCTTTGAACGCTTTTTATGGCTATCTCTGCATTCATCGGTCGTCAGACGCTTTCAGCGGCCGTGATCGTCGGAGTTCTGCCTGCCGTTTGTTCCGTTCTGCCCGCTCAAGCCAGCTTGCTGCCCCCTGCCTCGCGGGCGCAGTTGGTTCACACCCCCGAAGTCCAGCCCAGCCTGGCAATTCCATATGTGATTACGCCCGAACGTCGGGCAATGCTCAACACGATTCGCTTCGCTGAAGGCACCTGGAAAGGCGGTCTGGATGTTGGCTATCGGGTGATGTTCGGTGGTGGCTTGATGCCCTCTCTCGACCGTCATCCCAATCGCGTGATCTACAGCTCCCGCTACGCCAGTGCGGCTGCCGGGGCCTACCAGTTCATGCCGTTCACCTGGAATCTGGTCCAACGCAGCATCGGTGTACGGGGCTTTGGTCCTGAGGCTCAAGATCAGGGAGCTTTGTTTTTGATTCAGCGCCGTAAAGCACTTGTTCTGACCGACAGCGGTGTCCTCAGCCCAATCCTCGCTGCCAAGCTGGCTCCTGAGTGGGCGTCATTTCCCACCCTTGCTGGTCGGAGCTACTACGGCCAGCCCGTCAAAAAATATGCGCGGCTGCGCTCGTTTTACGACGTGAATCTTGCTGAGCTCCGACGCCTCCGCGATCTGAAGCGTCAGGCCCTCGTTGCTCCTCCTTCGATCTGCACCGGGTCGCGCATCGCTTGCGCAACCCAGCTCTGAGGGGCATCAATTCTCCTCAACCTTCTGTGTCGCTCTGTAGTCGACGCCCCACTGTCACCTGGGCGATCAGATAGGCAGCAATCCCCCCACCGAGGAAGCCAACGGTGTTTCTCAGAATGGGCAAATACTCAGATGTTCGCGTGATGACGGGCGCGATGCCGAAGACGCCAAACAACATCACCCAAAGTGGTGACAGCAAAAGCATCCAGCCCCAGGCAATCGTTTCATCGTCCTTACGGGGGTAGGCCGCAAAGCCTGCAATTAAGCCTCCAAAAACCGATGTGGTTAGCGTCCACAGCCACTGTTCTTGCGGAAGTCCTGGCACGACCTGACAGCCGCCCCGGTCAAGACAGATCTCCACAGCATTGAGCGCATCGAGCACAGCTCCGTCTTCACCGTGCTCCTTTACGTAGTACTGGTTGCCGTAACGGGTCTGCAGTTCGACCCAGTAGGTGCGCGGCATCATCGCGAAGTAGGCATCGCCGACGTTGAAGTTCAGCAGATTCCCCCCCCGTGGGTCTGCCACCAGCAGCAGGCTGCTTTCATCCAGCCCCCAGAACTCGCGAATGGCTAGTCCTGGCGTGCGTTCGTACTGCGTCAACACCCGCATTTTCCAGCCAGTGCGTTCCTCCACATCACCAAGGGATGCCTCCAACTGGGCCCTTTGGGTATCACTGAAAACCTTGGCGAGGTCGATCACCGGGGTGGGGTGATCCGGCAGTAGCTCGGGGTTGTCGTAGGCATCAGCGGGAGTCACCAGAACACCCAGGCTGACCAGAGCCACCACGACGAAGCTCCACAGATGTTGGATGCGATGTGTTCCCATGGAACTGCTGCAGCGACCGGCATTCTCTCCAATGAAACCGATGGCTGCGGCCTGTCCCGACTGGTTGGCAACGCATCTGCAACAGGCGGGGGGTGCCGTTCCGTTTTCCCGGTTCATGGATCTGGCTCTCAACGAGCAAGAGCATGGCTACTACGGAGCAGGCCGTGCCCGCATCGGAACCCAGGGTGATTTCGTCACGTCTCCATCCCTGGGCAGCGACTTCGCTGCACTGCTGGCGCCCCAACTTCTGACCTGGCTCGCTTCGCTGTCCAGAAGGGATTCTGATCAGCGCCTTTCGATTGTGGAAATCGGGCCTGGGGAAGGCCATCTTGCCCATGATCTAATCGCCCAACTTCGCTGTTCCGACTCAGCGCTACTGCCTCATATCGAGATGGTGCTGGTGGAGGTCAACCCCGGCATGCGTCAGCGACAGCAGGCCCTGCTTCAGCAGGTGGATGGTTTGTCGGTGCGGTGGTGCTCCCTTGAGCAGCTGCGGAGTGATCCGGTGCGTGGGGTGGTGATCGCCCATGAGTTGCTGGATGCCCTCCCGGTAGAGCGATTGGTGTGGCGTGATGGATCACTCCAACAGGAGTGGGTTGAACTTGATCAAACCCATGGGCTGCGGACGACCCATCGGCCCCTGCCAGTTGCATTGCAGGACGAGATCAAGCGTGTGTGCATCAATCGCGGCATCCAGCTGCCTCCCCCCGATGCAGAGGAGGGTTGGACCACGGAGTGGAACAGTGCACTGCCCGATTGGTTCGCCACGGTGGCCGCCGCTTTGGATGCAGGAGTGCTCCTCGTGATTGATTACGCCCTGGAAGCCCATCGCTACTACACGGCTCGGCGCTCGGAGGGCACCCTCATGGCTGTTCGAGCCCAAGAGGCGGGCCTGTCGCCGTTGCATCAGCCCGGCGAGCAGGATCTCACGGCACATCTCTGCATCGATCTTGTTGCTGAGGCCGCCAAGCGCAGCGGCTGGTTGGAGGGTGATCAGGCCAAGCAGGGTGAGGCGCTGCTTGCACTGGGACTAGCGGAGCGTCTCCATGACCTTCAACAGCTGCCTGGCCAACGTTTGGCGGAAGCCTTGCAGCGCCGTGAAACCCTGCTTCGGCTGGTGGACCCTTCGGGTCTTGGTGCCTTCCGCTGGCTCACCTATCTCTGGGGATTGCCCGAGGGGGGCTTCAGCCTTGCAGCAGCTCCAGGCAACTCAGAATCTCCTCGCGACTGACGTCATCGCGAATTTCGACGGAACCGATTCCTGTTGGGAGAACGAAGCGCAACCGACCATCGCGAACCTTCTTGTCACCCTGCAAGCTGTCCAGAACCGCCTCCGCTGAGAGAGCGGGCAAGGCAGTTGGCAGGCCCGCTCTTTCGATTACCCGGCGTTGCCGATCCGCGTCTTCGCGACTCCAGCTACTCCGCAGCACGGCGAGTTCGCCCACCGCCACCATGCCGATGGCGACTGCTTCTCCATGCAGCCAGGTGCCGTAGCCGCACAGTGTTTCAACCACGTGGCCGAAGGTATGGCCGTAATTCAGGATTGCTCGCAAACCTCCTTCCCGTTCATCAGCCTCCACCACTCGTGCCTTCGCAGCAGCGGATCGACCCAGGATTGAGTTCAAGCGCTCGGCTCCAAGCCCCGAGGGCGTGCTCGGGTCATTGCAGGCCTCCAGCTCATCAAACAGTTCCGTATCTCCGAGAATTCCGTATTTGATGACCTCCGCCATGCCGGCACGGAATTCCCGTTCGGGAAGGGTGTCGAGGGTCGATGGATCGATTAGCACCAGTCGAGGCTGGTGAAAGGCTCCGATCAGGTTCTTGCCGTGTGGATGGTTGACGCCGGTCTTGCCACCGATGGACGCATCGACCATGGCTAGAAGGGTCGTGGGCACCTGGACGACCTGAATGCCCCGCAGCCAGGTTGCTGCCGCAAAACCAGTCATGTCTCCCACAACGCCACCGCCCAGGGCCACCATCAACGAGCTGCGTTCGAGCTTTGCGCTGTAGGCCGCATCGTGAATTGCTGCCACGGTGGCAGGCGTCTTCTGATGTTCGCCGGCGTCAATCACCAGGAGTTCAACGCTGAAGCCTGCGTCCTTGAGGCTTGTCAGGCACACGTCGCCATAGGGGGTGGCGACATCCGGGTTGCTGACCACAAGAACACGACGACCCTGCTGGACTCCTGATCCCAGCATCTGCTGGCCGAGGCTGGCCAGGCCGCCTGCTCCGATCACAACGTCGTAGGGATTGCGCTCCAGCGCAACGCGGATGTGATGCAACGGGGTGATTGTGGTCATGAAACCGTTGGAACCCACCTACTCTCGCAACAGTGTCGCTGGTCCAGTGCTCGACCGATCAGGGCTCGACAAATCAGTGCGCAACTCCCTTTCAGCCTGGGCGTTCCTCCTGCCGGCGGTGATCCTGATCAGTCTGTCGGTGTTGGTTCCGGCGTTGATGGCCTTGGTGATGAGTTTCACCGCCACGGGGCTGGACGTCAGTGAACCCCTGCGCTTTGTGGGCCTGGCCAATCTTCAGCGGTTGGTGTCGGATCCCATGGCGCGGCAGGTGCTGGTCACCACATTTCTGTATCTGATCGGTGTGGTGCCTCCCATTGTTCTGGGGGCATTGGCGCTAGCTGTTCTGGTCAACCAGGGTTTGCCAGGACGTTCCTTGCTGCGGGGTGCCTTCTACACCCCCGTGCTGGTGTCAATCGTGGTTGCTGCGATTGCCTTTCGCTGGCTTTACGCCGAGAACGGTCTGATCAACGGATGGTTGAGCGTGCTGCTCGGCGATGCCTTTAGCCCGATCGGTTTTCTCACAACCCCGCAGCTGGCGCTTCCAGCGGTGATGTTGGTGACCCTCTGGAAGGGGCTCGGCTACTACATGGTCATCTTTCTGGCGGGTCTCCAGGGCATCCCCAAGGAGCTCTACGAGGCAGCTGAGTTGGATGGCAGCGAGGGCTGGAGAAAGCATGTCGACATCACCTTGCCCTTGATGGGCCCCTACGTGACCCTGGTCGCTGTCGTGTCGTCGATTGCTGCCACGAAGGTTTTTGAGGAGGTGTTTCTGATGACCCAGGGAGGTCCGGCCGATGCCACGCGAACCATCGTGTATTACGTCTATGACCAGGCCTTTGCTGAATTGGAGATCAGCTACGCCTGCACCTTGGGCTTGGCCCTGTTCCTAGTGGTCCTTCTGTTCACGATGATTCGTCTGGCCTTTGCCGGCGATCGTCCGTTGATTTGACGCTGTCATCGGCCCCGCTAGGTGGCAAGCTGCGGGAGACGGCTCGGACACGATGATCGGTGTTGTGGGAGGTGGTCAGCTGGCACGGATGCTTGTGCAGGCCGCCACGCAACGAGAGGTTCCGATCGCGGTGCAAACCTCCAATGCAGCGGATCCTGCCGCCGGCTTGGCGGCGCGTCATGTTGAGGCGGATCCCCGGGATGTGGCTGGAACCCGTGAACTGGTGGTGGGTTGTGACGGTGTCACCTTCGAGAACGAGTGGGTCAACATCGACGCCCTTCTTCCGCTTGAGCAGCAGGGGGTTCGCTTCCGCCCGTCGTTGGCCGCTCTGTCGCCACTTGTCGACAAACTCTCGCAGCGTCAGCTGCTCGACGATCTGGCGATTCCCAGTTCACCCTGGTGTCCGCTCAGTTTGATTTCTTCGGCCCAACCTGCTCTTCCCCAGGGTTGGACCTTTCCTGTGATGGCGAAGGCGTCCCGTGGGGGATACGACGGCAAGGGCACTGTGGTGCTGCGCGATATAGATGCCCTTGCGCAGTTGTTGCGGGCCGTCACGGCAGACGACTGGCTCCTGGAATCGTGGGTGGATTACGAGCTGGAGCTGGCTCTCGTCGTCAGCCGAGATCAAAAAGGAAGGATCCGCCACTTCCCACTGGTGCAAACCCACCAGCATCAACAAGTCTGTGACTGGGTTCTGGCACCTGCGCCGGTGGACCCGTCGGTGGCGGCTTTGGCCTACAACGTTGCGGCATCGCTGATGACGAAGCTCAGTTACGTCGGCGTGCTGGCTTTGGAATTCTTTTACGGGCCAGCAGGTCTGCAAGTGAATGAAATTGCCCCTCGCACCCACAATTCAGGCCATTTCTCCATCGAGGCTTGCACCAGCAGTCAGTTTGATCAGCAGCTCTGCATCGTGGCCGGACTCCCCGTGCCGGAGCCAGAGCTGAGCAGCTGCGGTGCCTTGATGGTCAACCTGCTGGGCCTGGATCCAGCCCGCCATGCCCCTTTGGATCAGCGGCTTCAGGCGCTTGAGGCCATACAGGGTCTTCATCTGCACTGGTACGGCAAGTCGCCGGAGACGCCGGGTCGCAAGTTGGGGCATGTGACGCTGCTTCTCGAGGGCGACACGGTTCTGAAGCGGCGCGATGAGGCCGACTTAGCACTGGCGGCCATTCGCAGGATCTGGCCTCTCCAGAGCGAGAGTCCCGATTAGTGTTGTGGATGAACTGCTGTGTTGGTGACGGCCTTTCTTTAGTGCTCTGATCTGACTCTCTTTCGACTTGGGGAGACTGTCGTGACGGTGACGTAGACCGGCCATGCAGCCGGAAACGAAGCCCCACTTTGTCGCCCCTTCTGGTTCTTCCAGGTCGATCACTGGGGCTCGCACGGCATGGTGGTTCACCCTCTTCAACCTCTGCCTGGCGTGAGGAATTTTTTAAAAAGCTGTGAAAAATGGCTCTTATCTATTTCATTAATAGTTTGAATGCGTTTGTTTTTGAAAACTGTATTTCATAATGCTGTGTTTGGTGAATGAGTTTTTGGGCTTCTAACTTATTATCTAGTGGGTTTTGTGGTCTGACTTCCGGTGAGGAGGGCTGTTCTTGTTAGTGGGGTAATCCTCTCATCATCCAAGACTCTGCAAGAAAGAACAAAAGGAAGAATGTGCCGATGCAAATGACCAGGGTCTTGCCGTTCACTATGTCATCGTTAGCTCTTGTGGAGTCTAAATTCTTTGCGTCGAGGCTGCACTAAACGATGTTCGAGCGAAGGTGTAATGGTTGATTCAATCAAGCTTCTCGTGATCTAGCCTTCGGAGTGGTTGAACTCTTGGAGTGCATATTGGGCGAGGCATTTGTTTTTTTCTGTATCGGTCAGCGAGATGGTGGTCACGCTTTGATGCCAGTTTCGACGGTTGATCAGTTCGTTGAATTCGGTTAGCGCTTCTTCAAGATCGTCGAAGACTCCTATGCTCTCGGTGCTTTGTGGTCCTTGCCTGACTGCAATTTCAAGGGGCATGGGAGATCTTTGGAGCTTTCGAAGGTTACCCGTGAGGTGATGTGTAGTCGATGATGCTTACTGCTATGTGAACATGTCTTGTCAATCACTTGGCCGTCTTTAAGGTCTGGATGGTTGCAGTGCTGTGATGCGCGATCCTCGGCTCGATGAGTTGATTCAAATGGAAACCTGGGATTGGTGGAAGGCTCAGGTTTTTTATCTGCGGGAAAAGAAGGATTATGCGGGTGCCGAAGCCTTGTTTTTAGAATTCAAGTTAACGTCCCCGGAATCAAATGCTTGAGGCTTGATTGATCTTGTCAGTATTGTGAAAGTTAAGATCTAGTCTGTTTTTATCCAGATTCTTTTTATTAATTAGGTCTTCGCTGTTGTCTGAATGTCAAGCATCCATGCTTTTGCTGCTGTGTTCTTGGTGGCAGCCGGAATGTCGTGCTTCCACCTTTCAAGCAGCCCCAGGGTGAGCGCCGTTACCTTTCTGCCTGATGACGCTGAAATCGCTTGCCGAGCGATTCTTCCCCAGTGTTTCAAGCGATCCGACTGGGCTGCACTCTGCGCTGGTGATCCCGACTTTGCGGAGGGCCATCCAGAGTCCTGTCGAGCTGCAGGCTTCGAGCAAGAACCACCTCAGGGGCGGTGATGCAATACAGCCCTCTCCAGGTCAGGTCGACTCATGGATGTCACGACAAAAACCTCTTGGGCTGAGCTTCCTTTGCGAGCGACCAGCTTGTACCCCCCATGGATTTGCGTCGACACCCGTAGCTGAAGATCGGGACTTCTCCCACGGACCCTGCAGATCACAGCAGGGGTGATCGTTTGAATATTCGTCTCCTGAGCCAGCGCCTTCAGCCATGGGATCAATCCCTGCACATAGGTGCTGTGGGTGATGACAACCCGGCCCAAAGCTGAATGAAAACCTGAGAACTGGTGAAAGTTAGCCACTTTGGCTATGCCAGAGAGAGAGCTCCGGAGCTGTGATGCTGAAATCAGTTGACGCTCTTCGCCTCGTGATTCGCGGCCCACTGGAAGATGCGTGCGGCCCTCAGGCCCGCATGCTCACCGCAGAGGTGCACGGAACAGAAGTACGGGGTCTGGCCATCTGCCCTGGTCGTGTGGTTCGTTTTGTGATGGATGAACGGTTACAGCGTCTGCAGATTGATGATCGACTCCGGTTGACCAAGGCCAGCCGCAAACCAGCTGCCTAGATCAACAGCGTTCTATTGGGGCCATGGTGAGTCCCTCGGCCTGCAGCTGCTGGTGGTACAGCTCGGCTTGCTCTAGGGGGCCACACCAAACCTCAGCTGAACCCTGTCGATCAATCTTGTTCGCAAGGTTCCAGGCATTGTCCTCACTCATGCCAGGAATGATCTTGCGCAGGCAATCCACCACATGCTGGAAGGTGTTGACATCGTCGTTCAAGACGATGACGCGAGCTTGGGGATAGCGCTGGGTCGTCTCCTGGCGCTCCATCACTGCAGAGGAACCGGGGCTGGAGCTGGTCATGACAGTTGCCTCCCGCAGTACGAAATCATGCTTGACCCTAGGTAGGATCTCAACATTCAAGCGGTCAAGCGCATGTTGTTCACTCTGGGTTGGGCTTCCTTGGCCGCCATGTTCAGTTTCTCTATCGCCATGGTCGTCTGGGGACGCAACGGTGACGGAACCCTGAACTTCTGATCGAATCTGTGCTTCAAGACGCACCACTTCTTAGCCAGACCCTGGCGGTCACGGCAGCAGTGCTTCTTGGCTTCGTCAGCGTTGCGGTGATCTACCTCTCAACGATCGAATGGAGAGACCGGCGACGCCGCAAGGGTCCAACCAAATCTTCATCCTGATTGGTTCCATTCGGAGGCAGCTGGTTGCCTATCCGTGCACGGCTCTCCTGCTGGGTCTGATTCTTGTTGTTCCTAGCCTTCTGCTCAGCGCGTCCAACCTCACGCCCACTCTGAATCGCCGAGGAACAGCAGAGCTGTTCGAGATCACAAGAAGCGCTCGGCTGGTTCAGAGTTTTGAAGCTGATCCAACATCTCCTGTACCTCTGATCTGGCAGAAGCGGCTTTCTCCTGATGCTGCTCTTGATCGTTGGAAACGCCACGGACGTGCAGTTTGGTGGCTGATCTGGCTGGATGACGGTGAACCCGTTCTTGCTCTCCCGAGCTCATCGGATCCGTCTTCTCTGGATCTTCTTTTTGCTGATGAGCTGCATCGCATCAGCTTTGATCAACTCCCCCCGCTTGAGTCACGTACACCGTCGCCACTGGAGCAGAACTGCCTGAAGCGTCTCACCAGCGCAACGGCTGTTCAGTGGCAACCATCGGGGTTGGCGTCGATCAGTGGGCCCCTGTTCCCCTCCTTGGCAAGTGTGTCTCACGGCTGCCTGCGGGTTGTGCTTCGGGGAGATCGGCTCATGGCTGAGGGGCCTGTCGCCTCCAGACCCTTTGTCTCCCTAAAGGATGGACTGGCTCGCGGTCGAATCAAGCGTGTTCGGTTCGATTCCTCCTTGAGTTATCTCCAGCTGAACAGCGTTGCTTTACAGCCACTGCTCGGATCCTTTCTGAACAACCCTTTGATCGCTGAGCAGCTGACCAGCCGTTATGGACTCCCTCAGGAGCTTCGTGATGTTCTGCTCGCTGCTCCTGTCGTTCTGCGCGTGGATGGCCTCGACGATGGTCGCTTTCGCGCCTCCGTTCAAGCCAGGTTGATGGTTCCAGCTGATCAAATCGGCCAACTCAAGGCCAGCCTTGATGCTGTTTCAACAGCATTGTTGCGGCGCGGATTCCAACGTGAGCAACGCCCACTGCTGATGCCCAAGGGGCCAAGCTCCAACCGTTTTGCCGATGTCTGGCTTGATCCCCAGGGTGATCCCAGTGGTGGATGGTCGATTGGTCCTGAGACGCAGGGACGGGTTGAGATGTTGCTTGCCTTGGGCGAAGCACCGACTCTTGATCAGGGCCCTCTGAAACGCCATGGTCAACAACGTCTTCGTCTCCGAGGCCGACCAAATG
Organism: Synechococcus sp. MU1611; assembly: GCF_020514255.1. Classification (NCBI taxonomy): domain Bacteria; kingdom Bacillati; phylum Cyanobacteriota; class Cyanophyceae; order Synechococcales; family Synechococcaceae; genus Synechococcus; species Synechococcus sp. MU1611. The sequence continues at coordinate 483,455 of NZ_VTLC01000001.1, forward strand.
AATTGGTTCGGCTGGGCTGGCTTGGACCGGGCTGGCCCAGTGTGATTCGCAACGCATCTCAGCTGGAGCTTGAGATGACAGCACTGCCTAAAGAGCGACAGCCCGGATGGCTGCGGCTTCAGCTGGCACTGCCCTGAGCCTGTTCCGCTAAACGGCGCTCCTTTTTCCGCTTTTCGGCCGCAATGGTTTCTTGCACCAGGTCAACCGCCTGGTCCATCCGTTCCCTGTTTGAGCCAAACAGCGACAGATCTTTCTCGACACGATCTGCGGGTAAGCCGAGGCTTTCGGCGAGTTCCTTGCACTTTTCCCCCAGGGCCTGACTGTCAGGGCTGGTGCCATCCACTTCGGCAGCCTCAAGCAGGCGCATCAGGCCTACTGCCATCAATCGCGAATAGTGGCCGCCATCGGGGAGACATTTGGAGGACAGCCAGGTCTTGATGCTGTCTAGATCTTTGCCTTTGGCCTCATCAATCAGCATTGTGCTGGTCTTACGCAGGCCTGCAGCGTCAAAGCCATTGCTGCTACAGAGGGCGCTGAACAACCCTTCTGTCTGGGCTTCCGGCCGATATCCCTTCGTAAAGGTGTCGAACACTGTGCAGAGTCCGACGCTGAAGAGCTCATTGGCTTCAAAGCGACTCTGATGGCTCAGCAGGTGTAGCTCCACCAGCAACTCGTCAGCGAGCCGGCGATACAGCGGCGCGATGACGTGGGGAAAGGACTGATGAAACGACCGTTTGCTGTCTGCGATGGTCTGACTTTCGGCCAACGTGCAGTCCATGAATGAATGGCCGGAACCCTAGCGCCGCAGACATCGCCGTTAGGATTGTTTGACCCTGCTCAAGCTCAAATGATCCCGATTGTGATTGAGGAGTCCGGCCGGGGGGAAAGGGCCTTTGACATTTATTCCCGACTCTTGCGCGAGCGGATCATCTTCCTTGGTGAAGCAGTCACGAGTGACTCTGCCAATCGGATCGTTGCTCAGATGTTGTTCCTCGAAGCTGAGGATCCTGAAAAAGATATCTACCTCTATATCAACTCCCCTGGAGGCTCTGTTTACGACGGCCTCGGCATCTTCGACACCATGCAGCACATCAAACCAGATGTGCACACCGTTTGTGTGGGCCTCGCCGCCAGCATGGGTGCCTTTCTTCTCTGTGCCGGCACCAAGGGCAAGCGCAGCAGCCTTCAGCATTCCCGAATCATGATTCACCAGCCTTTGGGTGGTGCACAGGGACAGGCGAGTGACATTCGGATCCAGGCTGATGAAATTCTCTTCCTGAAGGATCGACTCAATCAGGAGCTTGCTGATCGCACAGGTCAACCGCTGGACCGTATTCAGCACGACACGGACCGTGATTTCTTCATGTCCCCCACCGAAGCGGTGAACTACGGCTTGATTGATTCGGTGATCGACAAGCGCCCCGTTCAGGCTGTCGCTTGAAGCGGGGTGGATCCAAAAACGGAGGTTTAAAAAACAACCGTCCCAGCAAGATTTGCCCGGTATGCGCCCGACCATTTGAGTGGCGCAAGGCCTGGAGAAATTGTTGGGATGACGTTGTCTACTGTTCCGATCGCTGTCGTCGACGTAAGAACAAATCGAACCCATAAAAAAGCCCCCGCCTGATTAAGGCGGGGGCTTTTGGTTGTTGGACCTTGGACTCAGTCCAGGGTGACGACGGTGCGGTCTTTTTCAGGAACAGCGGTGAATTCAGCGACAACAGCCTTGAACTCATCACCATTCATGGTTTCCTTCTCAATCAGCAATTCCACCAGGCGGTCGATAGCTTCGCGATTGGAAGCCACGATCTCCACGGTTTCGTCATAACAGCGCTTTACCATGTCGCGCACCTGGATGTCGATCTGCTGGGAAATCGACTCGGAGATTTCGCTACGAGACATCAAATCCCTGCCTAGAAAGACTTCCTGACCACCACCCTCAAGGGCAACAGGTCCAAGATCACTCATGCCTAGCCGGGTCACCATGTTCCTGGCCATCGAAGCCACCTGCTGGATGTCGCCACCAGCTCCAGTGGTGACTTCTTGGTGACCGAAAACAACGTCTTCGGCTGCCCGACCGCCAAGAGCGCCCATGATTCGCGCCTTGAGCTGTGCACGGGTGACAAGGGTTTGCTCCTCATCCGGCGAGAACCAGGTGAGACCTTGAGCTTGACCACGAGGAACCAGGGTGACCTTCTGAACAGGGTCGTGATCCTTAACCAGAGTTCCGATCAGGGCGTGACCAACCTCGTGGTAAGCGATCAGACGCTTGCTGCGACCGTCGGTAAGGGGACGTCCTTCCATGCCGGCGATGATGCGGTCGACCGCGTCGTCGATCTCACTCAGACCGATGGAGTCCTTCCTTCGGCGGGCGGTGAGGATGGCTGCCTCGTTCATCAGGTTGGCCAGGTCCGCACCGGTGAAACCAGGGGTTCGGCGGGCAATGCTTTCTAGAGAAAGCTCTGCGTCAAGCTTCTTGTTGCGGCAGTGAACATCGAGGATGGCAAGACGACCTTTGATGTCAGGAGCATCAACGGTCACCTGGCGATCAAAACGACCGGGTCGCATTAACGCTGAATCGAGTACGTCGGGACGGTTGGTCGCCGCAATAATGATGATTCCGCTATTTCCTTCAAATCCATCCATCTCCGTCAGGAGCTGGTTCAGCGTCTGCTCGCGCTCGTCGTTGCCTCCACCGATTCCCGCACCGCGCTGACGGCCAACGGCATCGATTTCATCGATAAAGATCAAGCAAGGGCTGTTTTCTTTGGCCTTTTTGAACAAGTCGCGGACACGGCTGGCACCAACACCAACAAACATCTCAACAAACTCAGAGCCCGAAAGAGCAAAGAACGGAACCCCTGCTTCACCTGCAATGGCTTTTGCGAGAAGTGTTTTGCCTGTTCCAGGAGGGCCGACCAGCAGCAGGCCACGCGGGATCTGAGCACCCACGGAAGTAAATCGCTCGGGCTGCTTGAGGAAGGTGACGACCTCTTCGAGTTCCTGCTTGGCTTCTGTGACGCCTGCGACGTCGTCAAACATCACGCCAGTTTCGGCTTCCATCATGAACTTCGCCTTGCTCTTGCCAAATTGCATGGCTTGACCAGGGCCGCCAGGCATGTTGCTGTTGCGGCGGGCCAGAAAAATCAGCGCACCAATCAGCAAAAGTGGGAACAGGAGATTGCCCAGCACGCCAAGGGCAGGTGGTGCCGTGCGAGGGGGATGGATATCGAAGCTGATGCCTTCAGTTTTGAGTGTGTTGATCAGCTCCGGAGCAAGACCTGGGAGGTCAACGCGAAGTCTCTGAACTCTGTTGTCGAGGTCTGGATCGACAGCCTCCACGACTGCATTACGGCCCCCGTCATAGATATCAACGGCGGTCACACGACCTGCTTCGACGTAGTCGAGGAATCGGCCGTAGCTCATGCGGGCCACCGCTGCATTGCGTGGAGCAACAGTGGTGCCATTGCTGTCTTGGCTGAGGCTATTGATGCCTCCGTTGCTGACCACCTGCCAACCAATCAGCAACACGACGCCGATCGGCAGAAGCCAGAGAGCAAGAAGGCGCCAGCGCTGATTCATGAGCTGAAAGAAATAATTAACTAGTGTAAAGGAGATGGACTGGATTTCGGGGGCCTTGTTTAGAGGCTTCTCAGGGCCACAATCGGGTCGAGCTTGGCGGCTCTACGGGCCGGAACGACGCCGAAGAACAGTCCGATCGATCCTGAGAGTCCCACCGTGACAACAACTGTTGTCGCGCCGATTGCGGCCGGGAGTGGAGTGAATGCAGCCACAAGGCTCACTGTTCCCAGACCAACCAAGGTGCCGATGGCGCCGCCCAGGCTGGCGAGCACCAGCGACTCCACAAGAAACTGCTGCAGCACATCGCTGCTGCGGGCTCCCAAGGCCTTGCGCAGACCGATCTCCTCGGTGCGCTCGCTCACGGAGACCAGCATGATGTTCATGATCCCGATGCCGCCCACCAGGAGAGAGATCCCTCCGATGGCAGCGAGCATCAGAGTGAGGCCTCCGGTGATGGTGCCGACGATGGTGAGGGCATCCTTCTGGGAACGCACCGCGAAATCGTCATCCCGAAGAATCCGGTGACGCTGCCTCAGCAGATTGGTGATCTGGAACTTGGCAGCGCCCGTGCTTTGTTCATCCCTTGCTTCAACACTGATGAAGGTGAGGCTGACGCCGTAAATGGGATCCCGACCGGTGATCCGGCTCACCATTGTTGAGAGAGGGATATAAGCATTTTCATCCTGGTTGCTCCCGAACACGGCTCCTTTCGGGGCCATCACACCGACAACCTTGAAGGCCTGATTGCCAATGCGAACCTGCTGACCGATCGCCGCACCGGTTGGAAACAGTTTTGTCCGCAGATCAGAGCCCAAAACCGCAACAGCCCGAGCGCCTGATTCGTCTTGGGAACTAATGAAACGTCCCTTCGCTACCTCAAAGCTGCGAACCGGCACAAACTCCGGTGTGACGCCGTAGATCGAACTTGTGGCACTGCGCGCCCCGGCCTGAACCACCTGGTTGCTGTTGATTTGGGGCGCCACCCGCTTGACGCTGGGGACTTGTTCCGCGATGGCTTCTGCGTCTTCAAGCACGAGGGTCTTCGGACGCGTTACTCCCTGGCGACGGGTGTTGTTGTTGCCCGGAACCACAAACAAGACGTTGGCGCCGAGATTGGTCAGCTGCTCTTCAGCCAGCCCCTGAGCACCACGTCCAACGCCCACCAGGGTGATCACCGAGGCGTTTCCGATCACGATGCCCACCATGGTGAGCAGGCTGCGAAGTCTGTTGCTCCGCAGGGTGGACAGGGCCATCCGCACCGTTTCAGTGGCGGGCATGCGCCGGTTCATGGTGTGTTGTCGTTCAGAGCAGTGTCGCCTCAGCTTCGTTGCTCACGATGCTCACTTTGACCAGATCAGTGGATCCAGAGACCCCTGCATGGGTGCCTGCGGACTGAATGACGAGATCTCCCTCCTTGAGCAGGTTCAGCTCCCTGGCTTTAACCATGGCCGCGTGAAAGGTCTGCGTGGTGCGTTCTCCCTGAGGGATGACAAGGGGGGTCACCCCCCACACCAGCTGAAGGCGACAGGCAACGGTGCGATCAGGTGTGATGGCCAGGATCGGCGCCGCCGGTCGGAACTTACTGACGTTGCGTGCCGTTGCGCCACTTTTGGTGAGTGGAACAATCGCCGATGCGTTGAGTTGGCTGGCGATTGTGCTGACCGCACCACTCAACGCGTTAGGAATTGTGCTGGGTAGGTGGCTGTCGATGGAGCGCTGGGGATAGTCCTTCTCGATCCGTTGGGCGATGGTGGCCATGGTCTGCACGGCTTCCACGGGGAAATCCCCCACAGCGGTCTCGTTGGACAGCATCACAGCGTCGGTGCCATCAAGGATGGCGTTCGCTACATCGCTAACTTCGGCACGGGTCGGCCGGGGGCTGGAGGCCATTGAATCCAGCATCTGGGTCGCCGTGATGATCGGAATGCCCAGGCTGTTGGCCTTGCGGATGAGTTCCTTCTGCAGCAAAGGAACTTCCTCCGCCGGCATCTCCACCCCCAGGTCACCACGGGCCACCATTACGCCGTCGCAGAGCGGAAGAATGGAATCGATCTGATCGATGGCCTCAAATTTCTCGATCTTTGCCACGACAGGGGTTTCATGACCGTGTTCACGGATCAGCCCGCGGATTTCCTCCATGTCGGAGGGGTTGCGAACGAAGCTGAGGGCAACCCAGTCCACCCCCTGACTGAGACCGAAAGCCAGATCAGTCTTGTCCTTGTCGGTCAGGGCACGGACGGAAAGCTGAACGTCAGGGAAGTTGACGCCCTTGTTGTTCGAAAGAACACCGCCAACGGTGACGGTGCAATGCAGGGTCTGCTCCGCTTTGTCGACGGCATCGACCTTCATCTCGACACGGCCGTCGTCGAGAAGAATCCTGCTCCCGGCGGTGACTTCGTCGGCCAGCTTGTCGTAGGTCACCGTTGCGATGGTTTTGTCGCAGCTCACCGGTCGTGAGGTGAGCGTGAACGGATCCCCGTTGGCCAGGGTGATCGGCCCCTCAGCGAATCGCCCCAGCCTGATTTTTGGACCCTGAAGGTCCTGGAGGATGCCGATGGTCTGCCCCAATTCTTCAGACACCTGACGAATGGTGGCGATGCGTGCGGCGTGTTCGCTGTGGTCTCCGTGGGAGAAATTCAGCCTGAACGTCGTCGCGCCAGCCCTCACAAGTTCCTTGATGCGCTCTGGACTCTCAGTGGCTGGTCCGATGGTGGCCACGATCTTGGTCCGTCGGTTCAGGTCGAACTGGCCCATATCGTGGCTGAAAATCCTTGCGGAAACTACCATCCGGGCGTTTCCTAACGGGCCCCATGGAGATGAATTCCTATCAGGACGCCGCTCGAAAGACGGCTGCCTACCCGGATGTGGGCTGTAATCCGATCTATCCGACCCTCGGTTTGACGGGAGAAGCTGGCGAGGTTGCCGACAAGGTCAAGAAGGTGATTCGCGATCGTCAGGGTGTCTTTGATGTTGAGACCCGCGAAGCGATCAAGTTGGAACTGGGCGATGTGCTCTGGTACGTGGCTCAGCTGGCCAGCGAAATGGGTTATGACCTGAACGATGTGGCAGAAGCCAATCTTCAAAAACTGTCGAGCCGAGCTGCCCGTGGGCGCATCGGCGGCAGCGGTGACCAACGTTGATCTGCCCGATGTTTCGTCGTCTTTTTACGCTTTTTTTGAGCCTGCCGCTGCTGCTGGGACTGGCGCTGCCCTGTGATGCCGCTGAACTGCAACTCAGTGGGGTTCGCTTGGATCCCTGCGGTGAACAGGACCCTGGTAATCAGCCCGACTTGAGCCGTCCGGTGGGTGCCAGCTGCTATGTGCTGACCGGTGACGTTGAGAACAGCAGCCGGAACAGCGTTGTCGACACCGACGTTTACGCACGAATCCTGGACGCCAGTGGTGAACCTGTGCTTCCAAATAGAACCCGGGTGGGATCGATCGGCGACGTGAACCCCGGTCAATCCCAGTTTGCGTTGCGTATTTCGGTTCCTGCTGGAACGCCAGGACCGTTTGAGATTAAAAATGCCCGGGCGCGTGGTTTCAAGGCGCCAGTTCGAACCCGCGTCGATGTCGACGACGACGATCTGCTGCCGCTTGAACGGGGTATCAATCTAGATTCCTTACCAGGTTGATCCCGACATGTAAAAAGCACTGATGGACTGCCCCACCAGGCTCTGAAGCAGATTCAAGGCCAGGAACGCCAAGATGGCGGACAGATCGATTCCTCCCAGGGGCGGAATTAGTCCCCGGAAAGCGTTGAGGTAGGGATCGGTGATCGCACTGACGCTGCTCAGCACCGGGTTGCCCCAGTCGAGGTTGGGGAACCAGCTCAGCAGAACCCGAACGATCAAGACCAGGGAGTAAATCTGCAGGGTCTGGGACAGCACCTGCAGCAGGGTGACGGGAAGAGATTCCATGACGAGGGCTGATCTACTCCGACTTTATGCAGCTTCTGTCAGATCGGTTGCACCGAGATCAGGAAGCACTGAGAAGGTGCGATGGAATTTTTCGGTGAGGGTGATCCAGTAGGAGCGGCCTTCACTTTGACGGCGGCGTTCGATGAACTCCTGCGCCACCAGTTCCTTGATGTGGTCATAGGCACCCGATCCACGCAGATCCACGAGATCGGATTGGAGAATCCGCTTCTTCAGGGCAATGGTGGCGAGGGTTCGCAACGTTGCGGTGGAGAGATTCACCGGCAGCAGGTCTTTCACGAGATCGCCCATGCCCGGCCTCAGCTGCAGGCCGTAGCGACCGCTCTGCTCAACTATCTCCAGTGCACTGTCTCGCTGGGCGTAGGAGGCGGTGAGAGCTACGAGCGCTTCCTCCACGTCGCGACGCTCGGTTCCTGCCAGCTCAGCTAGTTCGCCGACACTGACGGGTCTGCCCTTCAGATAAAGAACGGCCTCGAGCCGTTTGGGCAGGGATGCAGACGTCATCACAACCCCTCAAGAGCACTCAAGTTACCGTCCTGAAACTCAGAGGAACAGTGCATAGGCAGGGTTGTTTGTTTCATCCCAGTGGCGATACCCCAGGGCACTGAGAAAGTCGGTCCACCCTTCCATCTCCTGTTTCGGCACCAGAACTCCCACCACGATTCGCCCTACGTCGGCACCGTGGTTCCTGTAGTGGAAGATGCTGATGCTCCATCCCGGGTGTAGGGCATCAACGAAGCTCATCAGGGCACCCGGTCGTTCGGGGAATTCGAAGCGATACAGCAGCTCTCGGCATTCCCCGGCGCAGGCGGTTCGCGCTGAAGACGGCAGCCGACCTCCCACCATGTGGCGCAAATGGACCTTGGCGAATTCGTTGTCGCTGAGATCAAGAGAGGGAAAGCCACCCTGCTCCAGTTGGTTCAGTAGAGATGACCGATCGTCCTCATCCTTCACCTGCACACCGATGAAGATCTGCGCCGTGGCGCCATCGGTCATGCGGTAACTGAATTCCGTGAGGCTGCGTTCCCGCAGTAGTTCGCAGAGGCGCCTGAGGCTGCCGGGTGATTCGGGAATCTCCACGGCCAACATCGCTTCCCGCTCTTCACCGAGCTCAGCCCGTTCGGCGATGAAGCGCAGGCGGTCGAAATTCATGTTGGCGCCGCAGGCCACCGCTACGAGATTGCGCCCTGCTTGGTTGCGATCTGCCACGTCCTGCTTGAGACCGGCAATCGCCAATGCGCCCGCAGGTTCCAGGATGGAGCGGGTGTCTTCGAAGACGTCTTTGATGGCGGCACAGATGGCGTCGGTGTCGACCCGGACCATCCGATCGACAAATTGTTGGGCCAACTCAAAGGTGTGTTCGCCCACTTTCCTCACGGCGACACCGTCGGCAAACAGGCCCACCTGCTCCAGCTCCACCCTCTGCCCCTGCTCCAAGGAGCGGGTCAGGGCATCGGCATCGATCGGTTCCACACCAATGACCTCGGTTTCAGGCCAGAGCCGTTTGACGTAGGCGGCGATTCCGGCGATCAGGCCACCTCCACCAACTGCCACGTAGATGGCGTTGGGTGGCTGCTCTGCCTGGCGCATGATCTCCATCCCGATCGTCCCCTGACCAGCGATCACCTCGGGATCGTCAAAGGGGTGGATAAAGGTGAGACCTTCGGCTTTGCAGCGCCGCTGTGCTTCTGCGGAACACTCGTCGTAGGTCTCGCCATGGAGCACGACTTCACCGCCCAGGGCGCGCACGGCGCGCACCTTGACCTCCGGCGTAGTGCTTGGCATCACAATCACCGCTCGACAGCCGAGTCGCTTGGCACTTAGCGCCACTCCTTGGGCATGGTTACCGGCACTGGATGCAATGACACCGCGCTTCAGCTCGTCTGCGCTCAGCTGTGCCATGCGGTTGTAAGCGCCGCGCAGTTTGAAGGAGAACACCGGCTGGAGATCCTCACGCTTCAACCAGACCGTGTTGTTCAGTCGGCGGCTCAGATTGGGGGCGTGATCCAGGGGGGTTTCACGCGCCACGTCGTAAACGCGTGCACGCAGGATCCGCTGCAGGTAGTCGGTCATCTCACCATTCTTCCAAGGGTTCGATCCAGACAGCATCCGGGCTGGTTCCCGTAGATTGCTCGTATTGGAACTGGCAGTGCATGCATCTCGGAGATCTCAAGCATCCGAATGAACTGCACGGACTCAGCCCGGCTCAGCTCGAGGATGTGGCACGGCAGATCCGTGAGAGGCATCTGCAGGTTGTGTCGACCAGTGGTGGACACCTTGGTCCTGGTCTGGGTGTTGTGGAGCTCACACTCGCTCTTTACCAGACCCTCGACCTCGATCATGACCGCGTGGTCTGGGATGTCGGTCATCAGGCATACCCCCACAAATTGATCACAGGGCGGTTCAACGATTTCGATTCCCTGCGCCAGCAGCGTGGGGTGGCTGGATACCTCAAGCGTTCGGAGAGTGGCTTCGATCACTTCGGAGCCGGTCACGCGAGCACGTCGATATCCGCTGCGCTGGGGATGGCGATGGCGCGGGACAACAAGGGTGAGTCGTACAAATGCGTTGCTGTCATCGGTGATGGTGCCCTGACAGGCGGCATGGCCCTGGAAGCCATCAATCACGCGGGGCACCTTCCCAATACCCCGCTCCTGGTGGTGCTGAACGACAACGACATGTCGATCTCCCCACCGGTGGGAGCCCTATCGAGTGTTCTGAACCGTGCGCGGCTCAGCCCACCGATGCAGTTCATCTCGGGAAGTGTCGAAGAGAGTGTTCGTCACCTGCCGTTCATGGGTGGAGAACTTCCTGCGGAACTCAATCGCCTGAAGGGAAGCATGCGACGTCTCGCTGTTCCCAAGGTTGGTGCCGTGTTCGAGGAACTCGGTTTCACTTACATGGGTCCGATCGACGGCCACGACATCGGTGAGATGGTGCGCACTTTTCAGGCGGCCCACCGTGAGGGTGGTCCTGTTCTGGTGCATGTGGTCACGACTAAGGGCAAGGGATATCCCTACGCCGAGGCTGATCAGGTCGGCTACCACGCGCAATCAGCTTTCGATCTCAATACCGGTAAGGCGATCCCCTCATCGAAACCCAAGCCCCCCAGCTACAGCAAGGTGTTTGGTCAAACCCTCGTCAAGCTGTGCGAGCAAAACAGTCGGGTGGTGGGAATCACTGCGGCGATGGCCACCGGTACCGGGCTCGATCTGCTGCAGAAGGCCATCCCCAACCAGTACGTGGACGTCGGCATTGCCGAGCAGCATGCCGTCACCCTTGCAGCGGGGATGGCATGTGAAGGCTTGCGTCCTGTCTGCGCGATCTACAGCACCTTTCTGCAGCGGGCCTACGACCAGTTGATCCACGACGTTGGAATCCAGAAGCTGCCGGTCACCTTCGTGCTGGATCGTGCGGGCATCGTCGGTGCCGATGGGCCGACGCACCAGGGTCAATACGACATCAGCTACATGCGTGCCATTCCCAATTTCACGGTGATGGCTCCGAAGGATGAGGCTGAGCTGCAGCAAATGCTGGTGACCTGCCTCAGTCACGACGGACCGACAGCCCTGCGCATTCCCCGGGGATCGGGTGAAGGCGTGCCCTTGATGGAAGAGGGTTGGGAATCCCTGCCGATCGGCCGTGGAGAACTGCTGCGGGAAGGTGACGACTTGATGATCGTTGCCTACGGCGCCATGGTGGCGCCGGCTCTTGCCACAGCCACCCTGCTTGAGGAAGCAGGTCTTTCGACCACGGTGATCAATGCCCGGTTCCTGCGGCCGCTGGATCAGGCCCTCATTCATCCTCTGGCCCGACGCATCCCCCGTGTGGTCACCATGGAGGAGGGAGCCCTCCCCGGAGGATTTGGGGCCGCCATTCTCGAGTCGTTGAGCGATCAGGACATCACTGTCTCAATGCTGCGGATCGGCATTCCCGATCAGCTGGTCGATCACGCCACTCCTCAACAGAGCAAGGAAGCTCTTGGCCTAACCCCTGCACAGATGGCTGAACGCATCCTTGAGCGCTTCAGCAAGGCCGCTGGTGATCTGCCATCCAGCGCTTCGATCAAGGCTCTGCAGGCCTGAAGCGGAAGGATCTGTGTCGGTTCTAGTCGTTGGTGCGGGGCCTTCCGGTGCCCGCCTGGCGATTCAACTGGCGCGCAGGGGTGCTGAGGTCACCCTGGTGGATCGCTTGATGGATCCGGAACGCAATGCCTATTCCAGCGCAGCTCTTCCTCTTGAGGCTGTTCGTCGGCTTGGCCTGCCGGATGAAACCATTGCCGCAACCTGGCAGGGCTGGCAGTTGCACGATCCTTCCGGTCTTGTGCATCAGTGGTGGTCTGACGACGATCTGGGGGTGGTGCTCGACTTCGGCAGGCTCCGTTCCTTTCTCTGGTCGGAAGCGCGTCGCCATGGTGTGGAGTTGATTCAAGGCTGTCGGGCAGTTCTGAAAAGTCTCAGCGCAGAGAACGCCACCGTGCAGCTGCAGACGCTCGATGGTGTGGAGTCGTTGCGCTCAGTCCGGTGGCTGATTGACGCCACGGGTGCACGTCGCGATCTGCTTCAGCAGGCTGGTGTCAAGCCCAATCCAGCTGATCCGCTGCTGCAGGGGATCGGTGTCGAGTGGCTGCTTCAAGTCGATGATCGCCACGCCGCACCCTGGCGGGATCGGATCAGTTTTTTTCTGGGGACGCCCTGGATCAGCCACGGATACGGCTGGATCTTCCCTATGCAAGGACAACGGCTGAAGGTGGGTGTCTGTCAGCTTCCTCCGCCCCATCGTCAGAACCCCGGCAGCCTGGCGCAGCCCCTGCAGCGGTTGATTCAACGCTGCGGCTTGTCCGACTGTCTCGTTCTGGATCGCCATGGTGGGCCTGTTTCCAGCTCGATCTCCCGATCTGAAGCGCTGGGTGTCGATGCGCTGTTGGCGGTTGGAGATGCGGCAAGTACAGCCAATCTTCTCGGTGGAGAAGGCATCCGCCATGCGATGGACAATGCCGATCAACTGGCCGATCTGTTGATCGCCGATGGGATGCGCGGCGACTCAGCAACCCTTCCCCAACGCTACAGACAGGAACTTGACGCCAAGCGGAGCTGGCGATGGTCGGTGTCAGGCCGTCTGGCGCGGCGCACCTGGTGGGGGCTCAACAATTGCTGGGCTGATCAACGACTCGAACGTCTGATCAATGGACTTTCTTCCACAGCACAAGCAACTGCTCTCTCTGAGCTGCTGTTTGAGTACAGATTCGAGCGTTACGGCTTACGCCTGTTGCCCTATCTGCTTTGAGCGATGTTATTTCCGGGGAGGAGCCGTGGCTCCTTCCCGGAAAGGTGTTGCTTCAGAGCACACCGCGGGCTGCCAAGCCCTGGATCGCACCAATGCCGATGATGTGGCCAAGGCTGGTGGTACCAAGCATGGCTGCATGTCCCATTCCACCGAAGAAGGTGGAGTTGGGAAGTGCAGCGCCTTCGTTGGGGTGCTTAATCGTGGCCTTGCCGACCATGATGGCAACCACATTGCAGAGGATCATCACCAGGGCGACCTTGGGAGACCAGGACACTGTGGCGGGAGCGATCGCGAAAAGGTGGGTCAGCATTCGAGCCAATGAGCGACACCTCATCATCCGGGGCTTCCGCCCTCTTGCCTGAGTCTCTTAAGAGTTGTTCACCCTTTCTTGGGGGTCGGTCGCAGCAGTCCGATCACCAGAACGGTGTTGCCGAGCGTTAGGAAGGCTTCTGCACCACCGTGCAACCAGTCGATCTCCACCAGTTCCGCTGAGCAGCAGCGCAGAGCTGCGATGGCGGCAACAATCGTGACGGCGACGAACAGCAGTGTGAGTTGAAAGCCGCGTTCCGCCATCTGCGGAAGTGCCTTACTCCTCTGGAGCCAGAAGAGAAACAACAAATAAGGGATTAGCGAGACCGCAAACAAGGGTGCGGGATCAAAGTTCATTGACCACCCCGTCAGCCACCCGACGCCGTTGGAGCTGCCATGCCGCAAACGCCAGGGTGCTGTTCCCGATCACGGTGAATAGGGCCTGAAGGGTGACCAGGCCCCGCAGAGCGTTGCTGTTGTCAAACAAGTGCCATGTGCAGGCTGCCATCGCACTCACCAGGGCCGGAAGCATGGCCCAGGCCATGCCTGACAGTCCGCGTCGATGCATCAACACGATCGCCACACACCACTCGATCACTGAGGCGACGTGGATCCACCAGGTTCCGAGCGACAACGCGTGCATGGACCTAATCCTAGGAATCTGTTGATAATGCTTGGAGTGAACAGGCTGCTGCCCGTGGTCCGCCCCGCTGCACCTGTCCTTCTGCTTTGTGGCTACTACGGAGAACACAATCTCGGGGACGATGCACTGCTTCAGGTGCTGGTGTCAGCGCTTCCCGAGTCGCAGCAGTTGTTGATCACAGTGCGTGATCCAGTTCCGGTCCTTGCCCTGGCACCGTCGGCCGTCACCGTGAATCGCCGCTCCTTGGTGAGCTGCCTTCGTGCCGCTCTGCGCGCGGATGTGCTGGTTCTTGGGGGCGGCAGCCTGCTTCAGGACAGCACCAGCTTCAGCAGCCTTGTTTACTACCTGCTTCTGATGGCGGTCGCCCGTATCGGTGGTGCCGAGCTGGTTCTCTGGGGTCAGGGTCTGGGGCCATTGCAGCGTCGGATCAGTCGGATGCTGGTGCGCGCTGTGTTGCCGTTCTGCAAGGCGGCGAGTTGGCGCGATCAGCGCTCCTTTGAATTGGCTCGGCGCTGGGCGCGATCGTTACCGATGGTGCTGGCCGCAGATCCGGTCTGGCAGATGCCAGCGCGTCCATGGATCGGTGGCGACGCCATCGTTCTGAGCTGGCGTCCAACACCACTCCTGGATCACTCGGGCTGGGGTCGGTTGACGGATGCTTTGGATGCTCTCAGTGCCGAGTTGGCAGCCCCGGTGATCTGGTTGGCGTTCCATGAGCATCAGGATGCACCGTTGCTGCAGCAACTGAGCGATGCGGGGCTGCTGCCAAAGCGTCTGAGGGGGTGCAGCACAACCCTGGTGCCCCAGTCGCTGGAGGTTGTTTCTGATGTAGTCCAACGGGCACGCCTTGTTCTGCCCATGCGCCTGCATGCCTTGATCCTGGCCCGTCTTTCCAACAGTCCGATGGCTGCTCTCAGCTACGACCCGAAGGTTGAGGCCGCCGCTGCCATGGCGTCCGTGCCTTGCACGCCATTGACCTCCTTGCCTTCCGTGGATGCATTGCTGAATCTGTGGCGAGCTGAAGTGGATCGCCCGGCGGATCCCAATCAAACGGAAGAATTGCGATGCCAGGCATCGGCTCACAGCGACCTGCTCAAGCGGATGGCAGTCGACGACCGGAGATCGCATCGAAGCGATGCTCACAATCGCTCGACCAACTGATCCGCGGTTCAGCCGCGATCGTCGTTTCTCCGGAGCAGACCATCCGTAGGTCGCCGCGATCGCAGCGGACCAGAAGCATCTGATTGGCACCGAACCATTCACGGCTGAGGATTGTGCACGGCCAGCCATCGGAATCGAGCCGCAGGTCGTCCGGTCGGACGCCGATGGTCACGCCGTTCTGAGCTGGCAACAGATTCATCTGCGGGCGGCCGATGAACTGGGCGACGTACGTGCTGGCCGGCTGCAGATAGAGCTCGCGAGGTGTTCCGATCTGTTCGATGCTTCCATTGCGCATCACGGCGATGCGATCCGCCAACGCCATTGCCTCCTGCTGGTCATGGGTGACGTAGACCACGGGTTGGTCACCACCGATCATCAGACGGCGCAACTGGGGACGCAGGTCCTCACGCAATTGCGCATCCAGATTGCTCATCGGCTCATCCAGCAGATAAACCAGTGGATCCCTCAGCAACGCTCTAGCTAGGGCGACCCGTTGGCGCTGTCCGCCGGAGAGTTGTGATGGCCGTTGCTGGGCATATTCGCTGAGTTGCAGCACCTCCAGAACGCTGCTGATCCGCGCATCGCGGCTGCTGGTGGTGCCACCTCGAATCCTCAAACCCAGTTCGAGGTTCTCCCACACGTTGAGATGCGGAAACAGGGCATAGCTTTGAAAGACCATCCCCACCCGGCGCCGTTCAGCGGGAACGTCAACCATCTCGGCATCATTAATGCGAATGGAGCCTTGATCCGGTTGATCGAGCCCCGCGATTAGACGCAAAGCCGTGCTTTTCCCACAGCCACTGGCACCCAGCAGAGCGACGCATTCCCCATCGGCCACGTTGAGGTCGAGCTGCTTGAGAACCTGGCGTTCGCCGAAGCTCTTGCTGATGGCCCGTAGTTCCAGTGTCATCCCTTAATTGCTCCGTTGGTGAGTCCACTGACGATCTGCCGCTGGAACACCAGCACCAGCACCAGCAGAGGTAGGGCACCGAGCACAGTCGCTGCTGCGTAGGTGCCGTAGGGGACCGAATAGGTGGATGATCCCGCAATCCGGGCCATCGCCACCGGCAATGTGAGCAGATCGCTGCGGCTTAGCCAGGTGAGGGCCACTGGATACTCGTTCCAGGCGAACAGGAACACCAGGATCGCTGTGCTGGCGGAGGCTGGTGCAATCAAGGGAAGCAGCACCCAGCGCAGCCGTTGCCAGAGAGACAAACCCTCAAGCTTCGCCGCGTCCTCGAGATCGTTGGGTAGGGCTTCGAAGGCAGCGGTGAGCAGGAGCAGGGCCAGGGGCATCGACAGAGCGCTATAGGGAATGGAAATGGCGATGAGGTTGTTGCCCAGCGAAAACGTGCGAGCCAGTTCGAGCAGTGCCAGAAACAGCAGCACATAGGGAAATAAGGCGGCTCCCACCACGGCGGCTCGGAGGCTTCCCCTCCATCGAATGGGGAGTTTCGCCAGTCCGTAGGCGGCTGGGATCGCCAGCACCAAGGTGAGCAGCGTTGTGAGGGAGGCCACCAGGCTGCTGTTGAACAGGTATCTCCAGAACGGCGGATCGGTGCTCAGCAGATCCCTGTAGTTGTTCAGCGTCCAGCGGTTCCAGAAGCTCAGTTGTTCGTTGACCAGGGCATCGGCCGTGGTGAATGAACTCACCAGTTGCCACAGCATCGGGGCGAGGGACCAGACCAGCAACAGTGCAATCCAGATGGAACGTCGCGTCATCGATCCAGGGGCCTCAACACACCGAAGGTTTTAAGCACCAGCGTTCCCGCCAGGATCAGGGCTGTGAGCAACAGGAATCCTGCGAGCATCACCGTGGCGCTGTAACCGAAATCAAGGAAGCGCATGCCGTTGAGATAGGCATAAAGGGCGATGCTTTCTGTGCTGCCGGCAGGACCACCACCGGTCAACACCTGCACCAGATCAAACACCCCGAAGGCCTGGGCCAAGCGGAAGAGAAGGCTCAGCAGGATGTAGGGCAGGAGCAGCGGCAAGGTGACGCGGCGCAGGGCCTGCAGAGGGGTTCCGCCTTCCAGACGGAAGGCGCTGTAAAGGTCGTCGGGAATGCTTTGGAGCCCAGCCAAAAGGATCAGCGTGATGAAGGGTGTTGTCTTCCAGACATCGGCGAAAACCGTCACCAACCAGGTGATCGATGGGGTGGACAACAGATCCAGGGAGTCGAGTCCAAGTGTTCGGGCCAGCACCTCGATTGGGCCGTAAGGAGTGTTGAAGATCCAGCGCCAGCCAAGGGCCATCATTGTTGTGGGCAGTGCCCAGGGGAGCAGGGTCAGGGCTCGAACGGCGCCTCGGCCACGCCAGCTCTGATGAAGCAGGAGGGCGATGGCCAGTGCCAATAGCAATTCCATTCCCACGGAGATCAGGGCGAATCGCGCGGTCTGCCCCGCATCCAGCCAGAACCGCTGATCAACCGCCAGCCGTATCCAGTTGGCTCCGCCGTTGGCCACCGGTTCCAGTCCGGTGAGGACGGAATCAGCGTGGAAGCTCAGCCAGGCGTAACGAAGCATCGGCCAGCCGAAGACGACGGCGATCAGCAGTAGGGCTGGAACAGCCAGGAGAACCGTCATGGCGTCGCTCCCGCTGCACGAAGCAGGGTCTGGCTTCGCTGCTGACTGGTCGCCATCGCTTCATCAGCGGATCCAGTTTCGGTGAACAATCCGTTGAGTTCGCGCTGCACCACATCACTGAGTTGGGCGTAGAGGGGTGTTGGCGGACGCACAACCGCGTGGTTTAGCGCTACCTGCAGCTCCGGAAGCACAGGGGAACTCTTCAACATCTCCGGATCGCTGAACAAATTCGCTTGGGTGGGTGAGTAGCCGTTGTTGAGAAAGCGAGTTCGCTGGGAGGCTTCATTGGTGAGGTATCGAATGGCTTCCACCGCCGCCTCCTGATGGGGCGACTGACGCATCAAGCTCAACCCCCAGCTGCCCAGGGTCGCTCCGGGTCGTTCGCCCGGTTGCGCCACCATCAGGCTGATGCCCACGTTGCCTTTCACATTGCTGTCGTCCTTCTGCAGTTCAGCCCAGGCATAGGGCCAGTTCCGCATCAGTGCGGCATCTCCGGATTTGAAGGCTTGAAGCGACTCCGATTCGGCGTAATTGGTGACGGCATAGGGGCTGACCCCTGCGCTGATCAAATCGTTCAACCAGGCTGCAGCCCTTGTTGCCTCAGGCATATCCAGCTGCATGGTGTTGGTGGTGGTGTCCATCCACTCGCCACCGAAGCCCTGCAGCACTTCTAGGAAGTCGCAGCTCAGCCCTTCGTACTGACGCCCCTGCCAGACGAAACCATTGGCAACGGCGTTGGTTTGGACCAGCTGTCCTGCAACGGACATCAACTCGTCTGGTGTTTTCGGCGGCTCTTTCATGAGATCCGTCCGCCAGTAGAGCAGTCCCACATCGGCAACCAAGGGCCAGCGGTAGAGATGGCCGTCGTAGTCGTTGCCCAGCCGTGCTCCCTCCACCAGCTGTTCCTGGTCGGCCTGATCAAACCAGGGATCCAGGGGTTCCAGCCATCCCGCGGCTGCATATTTCGGTAGCCAGGTGACATCCATCAACAGCGCGTCGAAGGGTGCATCCCCGAGCAGAAGGCTGCTGATTGCAAGATCTGAAATCGATTCCGTGTTCAACGGACCTCGGATCAAATTCAGATGAATCCGGCCGCGATGCTCGCGGTTGAAGGTTTTCACCAGCTCAGCGCTGGCGTCGGTGAAGGAGGAGGGCATGAGGATGCTCACCTCTTCCGCCCGGAAGGACGCTGACCCCACCAGGCAGCCGAGGGCCATGACCAGCGCTAAGGCCCCGCTCGCCAGCCAGCGGCGCAGCTTCACTGGGCGTTTGAGGGCGTCAGACCAGACATTTGTTCATCGGCCCAGTCACGAACGGTGTAGCTCTCCACGGCATCGGTCATACGACTCATTCGATCGCGTTGCTCGTCTTCGTCCATTTCCAGCGCCGATTCGATTGCATCGTCCATGCGGCGATTCGAATAGGGGTTGGTCAGAACGGCGCCATCGAGGACAACCGAAGCACCAGTGAATTCGGAAAGAACAAGAACACCGCCGCGGTTTCGCCGAGCAGCCGCATATTCCTTGGCTACCAGATTCAGTCCATCGCGCAGCGGTGTGATCCAGCAGACATCTGCTTGGCAGAACCAGGCAATCATTTCGTCGTAGGGGATCCGACGGGTTGAAAACCGGATCGGGACCCAATCAATTTGGCTGAAGCGTCCGTTGATCCGCCCCGCCATTTCTTCAATCGAGCGTTGCGTGTCTTCGTAGATTTTCATCCCACTGGCAGCGGCGACGCAGGCGAGCATCAGTACAACTTGCCCATGCAAATCCTTGCGTCGTTCCAGCAGGCGTTCGAAGGCCAGCAGCAACTCCTCATTGCCCTTCGTGTAATCAACACGACTCGCGGAGAGGATCAGTTTTCGTCCCTTTTTGGTGTCTTGAACGATCAATTCACCATGGCTTTCAACAGATGGGCTCCAGCACAACTCCTGAATTAGATCAGGAGATGTGCCCACCGGTGAGCTGAGTAACTGAATGGTGCGGCCTTTGTGCTCGAGATGACTGGTGACCGTGCCTTCGGAAAGGGCTGTTCCTACTCCAATGAATTTGCGATCCACTGAAACTTTTGGACCACGCTTGGCTCCTACAAGTGTGCTGGCGGCACGGGCAAAGTTTTCGGTGTAGCGCGGGATATGGAAACCAACGACATCGCAACAGAGCAAACTTTCAAGAATTTGCTCACGCCAAGGCAGGATGGCGAAGACATCATTCCCGGGGAAGGGGGTGTGATGGAAAAAGGCAATCTTTAGGTCGGGACGTTCAGCTCGGATGTAACCGGGAACCAGCCAGAGGTTGTAATCGTGAACCCATACCGTTGCACCCTCGGCAGCCTCGGCACATGCCGCAGAGGCGAATCGTTTGTTGACCTCTTCAAAGATCTTCCAGTTCGCATTATTAACGTTGAAGTATGTGGGAAATGTGTGCAGGATCGGCCAAAAGCATTCTTTTGACGTGATGTGATAGAAACTGGAGATCTGCTCGTCTTCTAGAGGGATTCGGCAGAGCGTGAAAGGAGACGGATTGTCCATTTCAATCCGTTCTGTGCCTTCATTCGACTGATCGTCGACGCGTCTCCAGGCAATCCAAGTACCTTTCTCGCAGCTCCGAAAGAGATTGCGAAGGGTAGGAATTATTCCGTTAGGGCTTTTCTGGTCGACCCAAATTCTTGATCCGTTGTTGTCTTTTGATTCGTCAAAAGGGGGGCGGTGGTAGAGGATTATGAATGAACTTTGACCCGCACCCATCTATTCGAACAACACTTCGTTCGTTCCACCATTCAGCAAAAGCTGTTTTTTGTCAAATGGTGGTTTTGTTCTGAAGTGTCGTCAAGGAATCCAGCACTTCCCTGGCGTGACCGTTTGGTCGAACTGCCACCCAGCGCTCACGTAGAACGCCATCGGGGTCGATCAGGAAGGAGTGGCGCAATGAATAGGGCGCCATCCAGGAGCCGTAGGCCTTGCTCACGGTTCCGTCAGGATCAGAGAGCAGGGGAAAACTCAGCCCTTCGCTTTCACAGAAGGATTCGTGCTCGTCGACACTGTCGGCGCTGATGCCGATGACCTCGGCACCGGCCTGAAGAAACTCCGCGTGCAGGCTTTCGAAGCCCCTGGCTTCGATGGTGCACCCACCGGTGAAGTCTCTTGGGTAGAAATAAACCGCCAACCAACGACCGCGCAGATCTCCGCTGCTCCAACGGTTACGGTCGGGTTCGGATTGGCTGGATCCGGGCAGATCGAAGTCGGGCACTGTGCTGCCCGTTTCCAAAACAACACCCCCGAGAGCCGATGCCCGCGAGGGTGAAAGCGTTAGAGCTGCAAGGAAAAGGCCGGACTTGACTAGTAATTCCCGCCGATTCACCCGTTCAAAATCTCAGATCTTGGCCAGGTTAATGCCCAGAGACTTGGCGTAGGCGCCGAGGCCTTTCTTCTGGATGGTTTTGAGGGCGCGGGTGGTCACGCGCAGCTTCACCCAGCGGTTGCCTTCAGCCCACCAGAGGCGACGCTGCTGCAGGTTGGCCTGCTGCAGCTTCTTGGTGCGGATGTGGGAATGGCTCACGGCCATGCCGTTGTTGGCGCGAGTACCGGTGAGCTGACACACCCGTGACATGACGATGTCCTTCTACTGAGAGGTTGTTTGGAGCTGAATTAACAGTTCCAAACAACCAAGTTAGCAAAAGGTCTTCACCTCAAAGGCCTCTCTGCATCAGAGCACCCATCAATTCAGCACTGCGGGTCTGGAATCCGCCAAGTTCATTGGGCTCCAGACCGCCCACGCCTAGCCGAGCCATGTCATAAAGATGACGGGCCACATCCTGGGCGAGGCTTGCTGTGGGTGAGGCTTCCGCCGATCCCACCAGCACGCCACCGGCCCGCAGCTTGAGCATCCCTTCCACCAGGGGATGGCGCCGGTTCACCAGAAGTACGTGATGCTCAGGAAGGCCTGGCAGGCGCTGTTCCATTAAGGCGCCCATGTCGTTCAGCCTGCGCATCTGTTCAGGCAGAAGAATCATCGCCGGAGGTGCCCCTTCCGCTTTCAGGGCCTGTACCTGAACGGTCACCTTCTCATTGGCCAGGGATTCCTTGATCAGATCACGCAGTCGGTCTGATTCCGTTGTTCCATCTTGATCGGTGAGTTCCGCATCGTTGTCTTTCAGGCTCTCGTCCAGTTCCGAGTCGACGCGTTGGAAGGTGAGTTCCTCGTGGCGATGTTCGAGCCAGGGGATGAACTGAGTGTCGATCACCGTTTCCAGCTTCAGCACTTCCGCGCCTTGGGATGTCCAGAGATTGAGCGCACCAGCCTGGGAAACGTCATCGGTGCTGTAGAGCACGCGCTTGTTCTGATCTGCGGCCAGTCGGCTGAGGTATCCCTCCAGAGTGGTGAAAGCACGTCCATCGCAGGCGATCGGGTCAGCGTCGTCGCCTTCCCCGGCGGCAGCGGTGGTGGCAAACAGGATCAATTCGGCGACCTGCTCGGCGAACTTCTCGTCTTCCATGGCGCCGATCTTCACGAAGGGTGCCAGGGCATCCCACGCCTCGGCATAGGCCTTGGGGTCCTCCTTTTTCAATCCCCGCAGCCGATCTGACACCTTCTTGGCGACAAAATTTCCGATTGAGCGAACGCGTCGGTCGGTTTGCAGAGCACTGCGGCTCACATTGAGAGGAATGTCGGGTGAATCGATCACTCCCCGCAAGGGCAGCAGGTAGCGCGGCACAACTTCCTTGATCGAATCGCTGACGAACACCTGGTTGCAGTAGAGCTTGATTTCGCCCTTCTCCCAGTCGGCACGACCGGTCTGCTTGGGGAAAAAGAGAATTCCCTGAAGGTTGTAGGGGTAGTCGGTATTGAGGTGAACCCAGAGCAGGGGATCGCCTTGAAAGGGATAGAGATAGTGGTAGAGGTCGATGTAATCCTGATCACTGAGATCTCTGGCGCTCTTGCGCCAGGGGGCGTCCATCTTGTTGATGGTTTCACCCTCGAGCTGCACCGGCACTGCCATGAAGTCGCAGTAGGTGTTGATCAGAGTTCGGATCCGTGCCGGTTCCAGATATTCGAGCTCGTCCTCCATTAGGTGAAGGATCACGTCTGTGCCCGGCTGCTCTTTCTCGGCGGCGCTGAGGCTGAAGTTCGGGGAACCATCACAGCTCCAGCGCACAGCTTCAGCGTCGGGCCGAGCTGAACGGGTCAGCAGTTCAACCTTCTCGGCCACCATGAAGCTGGAATAGAAACCAAGGCCGAAGTGGCCGATGATGGCGTCGTTTTCCTGCTTGTATTTCTCCAGGAAATCCTCGGCACTGGAGAAGGCCACCTGGTTGATGTAGCGCTTCACCTCATCGGCCGTCATGCCGATGCCGTTATCACTGATGGTGACGGTCTTGGCCTCCTGATCCACCGTGATGCGAATGGCACCGTCATCCCCTTCGCTGCAATCGCCCGCCATGGCAGCCATGCGGCGCTTGCTGATGGCATCAACGCCATTGCTGACAAGTTCCCGGAGAAACACCTCGTGGCCGGAGTACACGGCCTTCTTGATGATCGGGAAAATGTTTTCGGTGTGGATCTGAATCTGACCCTGTTCCTCCAGCACCGCCATTCCTGTGTCCCGAAAAACCAGACACTAGAGACCGGTTTCACTCCGGCTCAACGGCCTGTTCAGGGGGTTCTCCGTACCTTCATGTGCCCCGCATGCCTGCTCAAGGCGTCTTCTGAAGGTCAGGACGCTCTTCCGCAACGATGGCGCCCTCAACCGGACAGACCTGCAGGCAGATGCCGCAATCGATGCAGGTGTCGAAATTGATCCAGTAAAAGTCTGTCCCTTTCTTGTTTTTTCCATTGCCTTGGTCAATGCAGGCCACAGGGCAGGCATCGACGCAGTCAGCGATGCCCTCGCAAACGTCGGTGACGATGGAATGAGCCATGGAGGACCTGCTGATCTGCCGGATCCTAAGGATCGACCCAATCGAGCTGTAGACCGCCCTGTGCCTTCGCCAGCTGTTCAGCCTTCTCCTTGGAATCCAACGGTTCCAAGGCCAACACAGCGGTGCGACCTTGCTGATGCCAGCCCCGCTGATGCTCCATGGCCGCTTCCAGGCTTGTGGCTGGTGAAAAGGCCACGAGTACATCGGTCTGTTGCTGGTCTGCTGTATCGAATTCCGAGATCAGTTCCCGGATCGGGTCGATCGCCAGGCTGAACCCAGCGCCATAGGCCTGGTGATCGGTCGCGCCGCAACGCTGCACCAGGTCGTCGTAACGGCCGCCACGGGCAATCACCACAGGAGAGCTGCGGCCATCACAGACCAGCTGGAACACCAAGCCGGTGTACAGCTCGAAATGGGGCTGGAATGTCGGGTCGAGCTGAATCGTTACCGACTGATCCTGAGCTGCTTTTGAGAGATGGGCGCAGAGGCGGCGAAGCTTGTCGAACACCGGCTGATCCCCGCCCATGCTGGCGAGCTGGGTCAGGACCTGGTCGGGGGTTCCGCGGCAGTCAAGGAGGGAAAGAAGCCTGGCCTTGGCGTCCTTGGTCAGCTCGAAATTCTCAATGGCCAGACGGTCGAAATCGATCAAGGCTGTACGGATCTGATCGCGCATCTCACCGTTGAACGGGCTGAGAATCAGATCCATCAGAGCGGTGTGGCCGAGCAACAGCCTTGGTTTCTGGCTGGGCTGCAGCTCCAGGGTCTGAATTGCTGCCATCAACAGGCTGAGCAGTTCCATCTCCGCTTCGCTGCCGCTAACCCCGAACAGTTCAACGCCGCTTTGCAGGTTCTCTTCAATCGATTGCCCCCCTTCATCGGCGGAACGGGTGCGGAACACCGTTCCGGAGGCCCAGAGACGCAACGGCCGTTGGCGATCGGCGAATCGTGTGCAAGCCGCTCTGGCGATGGATGCCGTCATCTCTGGCCGTAGCCCGAGAGGGTCATCTGCAACGAGACGAACGATGTCTGAACTGTCGATGGCACCCCCGGCCATCAACGTTGCCAGACGCTCCACCCGCGGTGGCGACACCTCCTCATAGCCCCACAGACGGAAAACCGATGCAAGACGTTCCGTCAGCTGTCGATTGGTCTCCACCTGACGTGGATTCAGATCCTTTGCGCCAGCTGCAGGTTGCAGCGCCATCTCACGTCCTCGCGGCCACGACTCAGGATCCCATGGCCGTGACCTCCGGGGCACCGAAGGCGGCTCCAGGAAGCGGTTTCACCTGAGACAAGCCATCCCTGATTGCGTCATGCAAGCCAGGACCAGCCGCTACGACTCGGCCGCTGGTGAGATCAAAGGGTTGATTCCCATATCCCGTGACGGTTCCCCCCGCCAGATCCACCAAGGCCACGCCCGCAGCCAGGTCCCAGGGAGACAGGCCCCGTTCCCAGTAGCCGTCCTGGCGGCCAGCGGCCACGAACGCCAGATCAACCGCTGCAGCGCCGCCTCGACGAACGCCATGGGTGCGGTGGGTGAACCAGCAGAACTCGGCGTAGTTGTTGTCGAGACGGGTGTGGCGGTCATAGGCAAACCCGGTAACGAGGAGAGCATCCTCGAGACGATCACAGCTGCTCACCTGAAGTGCTGTGTCGTTGCAGAACGCTCCGATTCCCGGCGCTCCCCAGTAGATCTCCTTGAGGAAGGGCACGGCGATGGCACCAAGGATGGGTTGTTGCTCCAGGGTGAGCCCGATCGAGGTAGCAAAGAAGGGATAACCGTGGGCGAAGTTGGTGGTCCCATCCAGGGGGTCAACACACCACCTCAGACCGTCCTGCTGTCCTGTTGCCCCGCTTTCTTCCGCCAGCACGGCGATCTCAGGGGTCTGGTCCGCCAGCATCTCCAAGACGATGCGTTCAGCTGCAACGTCGGCATTCGTCACCAGGTCGCCTATGCGCCCTTTACTTTCGATCGATGACAAGCGTCCGTAATGGCGCATGAGCTCCTGGCCACCGGCCTCGGCCGCCGAGCGGGCCACGGCCAGATAACGCTCTAGATCGCTTGGGCTGAGCCCGCCATCGCGGGCGGCACGGCTGCAGATGGACTCCTGCATGGTCACTCCTCTTCGATGGGAATCCTGGTGGTGACGCGTCCTTTCCCAAAGTGGCGCCCGAATTGCAGCTCGTATACCTCGTCTTCGTCTTGGGTTTCTGCTTCAAGAGGGGCAACTGCCCGGGCCACACAGAGCAGGCCGTAACCCTGGGACCTCAGCTCCTGAGAAAGACCCATGGCCTCGCGCTGGTCGAGGGTTCCGCTTTGCACCCGAACGGCACAGCTGGTGCAGCATCCATTTCTGCAGGAGAAGGGAAGTGGGTCTCCTTGCTCTTCAAAGCTCTGCAGGATGTACTCACCCTCTGGGACGTCGTGGGTGATGGTGCGACCCTCCTGGCGCCAGTGAATGGTGATCCTGTGGCTGGGACGCATAAAGCTCTGCTGGCAGTGCCCTGCTACATTCTCACCTGCCCCATTTAGCCGGTGGAGAGCTGGCCGAGTGGTCGAAGGCGCAGCACTGGAAATGCTGTATAGGGGCAACTCTATCGAGGGTTCGAATCCCTCGCTCTCCGCTTCTCCGGTCCGCAAGGTCCGGATTTTTTTTGTCCATCTGAGGCGGCGCGTCAGACCCACGCACGGCCGTCAAACCTTGGCGAGGCTGGGGCTTGAGTGTTCCTGACAGCTGCGTCGTTGCTGAGGGGTCGAGATCAGCCGAACCGACCGGAGACGTAGTCCTGGGTGGCTTGCTGTTGCGGCGCGTTGAAGATCTTGTCTGTGTCGTTAAATTCCACGAGGTAGCCCACTTTTCCGGTTCCACCTTCGACGGCTTCGGCGTTGAAGAAAGCCGTCATGTCGCTGACACGGACGGCCTGCTGCATGTTGTGGGTCACGATCACGATGGTGAAGCTCTTCTTGAGCTCATGCATCGTCTCTTCGATCTTCAACGTCGAGATTGGATCCAGGGCTGAACAGGGCTCATCCATCAAGATGACTTCTGGCTGGATGGCGATGGTTCGGGCGATACAAAGACGTTGTTGCTGTCCGCCAGAGAGTGAATAGCCGCTCTCATTCAGTTTGTCTTTGCATTCATCCCAAACTGCTGCCTGCCGTAGAGATTGCTCAACGAGTTCATCCATATTTCCCGTATATCCATTGATGCGCGCGCCAAAGGCAATGTTTTCGTAGATGCTTTTCGGGAATGGGTTGGGTTGCTGGAAGACCATCCCGATACGACGCCGCACCTCTACAGGATCAACACTGGAACCGTACAAGTCGACCCCACCAAACAAAATGCTTCCCTTGAGGGAGCATGAATCGATCAGGTCATTCATGCGGTTCAAGGCTCGAAGAACCGTTGATTTTCCACAGCCGGATGGACCGATGAAAGCCGTGACCTTGCCGCGAGGAATGTCGCAAAAAACATTTTTTACGGCTTCAAAGTTGCCGTAGCTGATCGTGACATTCTGCAGCGAAAGTGCAGTGTCTGCGCTCTTCGTGCCGGAGTCTTCGACTGGGGTGATGGTGGTCATTGATTTAAGTAAAAAGCGGTTTATTTGGCTGCAAATCGCGCCAGCCATCGAGATAAAAGATTGAGCGTCAAAATCATCATTACTAGTACGAACGATGCGGCCCAGGCCAATTCGTTGTGAAACTCATAGGGCATGATCGCAAAGTTGTAGATCATCACGGAGAGGGTTGCGATGGGAGCGAAGATGCCCTCGGGTGTGAGCAGATCTGACCAGAACGGTGAGAAGAGTGCCGTGAAGATCAAAGGAGCCGTTTCCCCTGCGGCTCTTGCGATTCCAAGAACCACCCCTGTAGCGATCGGGGTTAAGGCTGCAGGGAGTGTGATTCGCACAACAGTGACAAATCTGGATGCCCCCACTCCCAAAGCACCACGACGCAGGTCATCAGGAACCAGCTTCAGACCTTCGTCGGTCGTTTTAATAACTGTGGGGAGCATCAAGACAGCCAGGGCCATGCCCCCCGCAACGGCGCTGTAGGCGTTCCCGAAGAGAATTCGGCTGGTGACGATGGTTCCGTAGATGAACACGCCAGCAATGATCGATGGCACACCAGCCAACACATTGGTGCCGAATCGAATGAACTGAGCGAACCATCCTGAACGGGAGTATTCGGCAAGGAAGATCCCACCTCCGACGCCCACTGGAATGGCAATCAATCCAGCGATGCCTGTTACGACGAGGGTTCCAATAATCGCGTTAGCGATACCGCCTTCCTCCAGTCCCGGAGGTGGTGGAAGTTCCGTCAGCAGGGCCAGACTGATCTTGCTGCCCCCTTGTACAAGCACGTAGCCCAAAACCAGGACAAGGGGCAGAACAGCGATAACTGCAAATAATCCCGCCAAGAAGGAGAGAAGACCGCTGCGGATATTTCTGCGCAGAAACGGCTTGTAGCTCAGATCAGGAGCTGAGTCGGATCGGGTGTGGGTGAGCGTTTGCGTCATGTCAGTACTTCAGGCTCAAGCGCTTCACAATCCACTGGGCAAAAATATTCACGCACAACGTCAGGATGATCAGCACAAATGCTGCATACATCAGCGATGACACTTGGGAACCATCCGCTTCACCAAACTGGTTAGCAAGCATCGCTGCGATGGTGTTGCCCGGTGCCAAGAGCGAAAGGCTGAAATTGTTGGAATTGCCGATGATCATCGTGACGGCCATGGTCTCGCCCATGGCTCGGCCCAGTGCCAGCATCACGCCACCAATGATTCCGGAAATCGCTGCCGGAAGAATCACATTGATGATCGCTCCCCAACGTGTTGTCCCCACGCCATAGGCCGCTTGTCGGAGTTGTGTCGGTACCTGATTCAGACAATCACGGGAAATAGCCGTGATGATCGGAAGGATCATCACCACCAGGATCAACACTGCTGGGATGGTGCCTGGACCCATCGGCGGTGTGCTGAAGAGGGGGAACCAATTGAAGAGCTCATAGAGAAGCTCAAGCCCCGGACGGATGAATGGTTCCAACACAAAGATGGCCCACAGGCCGAGTACCACGGATGGGATTGCGGCGAGAAGTTCAACCATCAAGCCGATCAGACTGCGAATCCGGCTGGGGATGATGTTTTCGGTGATGAAGATGGCTGTTCCAACCCCCAAGGGCACAGCGATCATCAAGGCCAGCAGTGATGTAATCAGGGTGCCGTAGATGGCTGCACCGGCGCCGTACTCGTCATCCACAGGGTTCCAATCCGAGGTGATCAGAAATTGCCAGCCGTAGCGGGCCATGGATTCCAAGCTTCCTTGGAAGACGACGATCAGGATGGAGAACAGAACGATCGCCACCACCGAGGCCATGGCAATGGCCAGATTCTTGAAACCGACGTCCACCAATTTTTCGAACGGTGGACGTCTTCGGAACAGGTATCGCTTGTCCGGGTCGGACATTTACCCAAAGGCGCGCCTGTACAACGTATGTCCCGATCCTCTTGACATGATTAAGAACGCCTTAAGCGATGGGCTCTGTTCTGCCATTTATCGCGACTGGGGCTGGAGCAGGTTGGAAGCTGCCGTTAGCGTGGAGATCAAGCTTTAAGGGATATGGGGCGGATCGTCGGCATCGATCTGGGGACCACCAATTCGGTTGTCGCTGTGCTGGAGGCGGGTCGTCCCCATGTGATTGCCAATGCCGAGGGCGGACGAACCACCCCATCCGTAGTGGGTTACACCAAGGATCAGGAGCTGCTGGTGGGGCAGCTGGCCCGACGCCAACTCGTGCTCAGCCCCCGAAACACCTTTTCCAATTTGAAGCGGTTTGTTGGTCGTGACTGGGACGAGTTGGAGGACAGCAGCCTGTCCGTGCCCTACACAGTTCGTGCTAACGACCAGGGTCAGGTTCGCGTCCCCTGCCCGGTGACGGAGCGGGAGTATGCGCCCGAAGAGATTGTCGCCAGCATCATCCGCAAACTGGTCGACGATGCATCGACTTACCTAGGCGAGCCGGTTGAAGCGGCTGTTGTGACTGTTCCGGCCTATTTCAATGATGCGCAGCGTCAGGCCACCCGTGATGCCGGACGGTTGGCGGGCATTTCAGTGGAACGCATTCTTAATGAGCCCACCGCCGCTGCTCTCGCTTACGGATTTGATCGCAGTGCGGTCAAACGGGTGCTCGTGTTTGACCTGGGTGGAGGCACATTTGACGTGTCGCTGCTGCGCATCGCCAATGGCGTCTTTGACGTCAAGGCGACGAATGGAGACACCCAGCTCGGTGGCAACGATTTTGATCAACGCATCGTCAACTGGCTGGCCGATGCGTTCGCTGAGGAGCATGGCGTTGATCTGCGGCGGGATCGTCAGGCCCTTCAGCGATTGACGGAGGCTGCTGAAAAAGCGAAGCAGGAACTCTCCGGTGTGCTGAGCACCCCGATTTCGCTGCCGTTCATTGCTACCGGCAGTGATGGTCCGCTGCACATTGAAACTCGTCTGGACCGTGCCACGTTCGAGGGTCTCTGCCCGGATCTTCTCGACCGTTTGCTGAGTCCGGTGCAAGCGGCACTGCGCGACTCGGGTTGGTCTGCAAACGACATTGATGACGTTGTGCTGGTGGGGGGCGCCACCCGGATGCCCATGGTGCAGCAATTGGTTCGCACCCTTGTGCCCATCGATCCCTGCCAATCGGTGAATCCCGATGAGGTGGTGGCGATCGGTGCTGCCGTTCAGGCGGGGATCCTCACAGGGGAACTCAGGGACCTGCTGCTGAACGACGTCACACCTCTCTCGCTCGGACTGGAGACGATTGGCGGACTGATGAAGGTGCTGATCCCTCGCAACACTCCGATCCCGGTGCGCCAGTCCGATGTGTTCAGCACTTCGGAAGCCAATCAGTCGTCCGTTGAAATCCATGTCTGGCAAGGGGAGCGCCAGATGGCATCGGACAACAAATCACTTGGTCGTTTCCGCCTCTCCGGCATTCCACCGGCTCCGAGGGGTGTGCCTCAGGTGCAAGTGGCGTTCGATATTGATGCCAATGGCCTGCTTCAGGTCAGCGCCACCGACCGCACCACGGGGCGCAAGCAGTCGGTTTCGATTCAAGGCGGTTCGAATCTCAACGAGGAGGATGTGACCGCTCTGTTGGCGGAAGCGGAGGCACGGGCCGATGAGGATCGGCGCAAACGCAATCAAATCGAGCGTCGCAACCGTGCCCAAACGTTGCTTGCTCAGGCGGAACGGCGTCTGCGGGACGCTTCGCTGGAGCTGGGGCCCTACGGCGCTGAACGGCAGCAACGGGCTGTTGAAATGGCCATGCGCGATGTGCAGGACTGCCTCGCCAACGACGACCTCCAGGAGCTGGATCTGTGTGTAAGCGGTCTTGAGGAGGCCCTCTTCGGTCTGAACCGTCGTCTTTCGGCGGAACGTCAGGGCGATGGCAGTCCGCTTCAGGGGATTCGCAACACCCTCGGTTCCCTCAAGGATGAGCTGTTTGCCGATGATTGGGATGACGACCCCTGGGGTCCCCCCAGTCGTCCGGGTGAACGCGGTCGAGGCCTGAGCCGTCGTGACTCTGCACCTTGGGACGATGACATCTACCGCTGATCCTGATTATTGGTCTCTGCTGGGGGTTGATCCCGACTGCACGGATCAGCAGCTGAAACGTGCCTTTCGCCGTGAGGCGCGCCGTTGGCATCCGGATCTGAACAGCAATGATCCCGTTGCAGAGGATCGCTTCAAGCTGGTCAATGAGGCCTATGCGGTGCTCAGTGATCCCCGCCGCCGCGATGCTTGGCAACGGGGCGGTGGTACAGCTGTGGGCGTTGCCGATCCCTTCGCGCATGGGTTCCCCGATTTCGAGGACTATCTCGACGTGATTTTTGGCGGGGGGGCAGGGCCATCAACGGCTGAGTCCGACATGGAGCCGGATCCACCCTTCCGGGGTGATGACGTCAGAAGTGAAACCAGAAGAACTGAACCTCCGGTGTCGGCACCGCCGCCGCCACCGCCCGTGCGTGCTGTGGAGGATCTCGAATCGGTCGTTCATCTCACCGCTGATCAGGCTCTTCAGGGCACCCAGGTGGAACTGACGCTCGACGACGGCACGGTGATCGAGTTGAACACTCCGCCCTTCGCTGGTGATGGCTGGCGACTTCGACTTGAGGCCGTTGCCCCGGGGGGGCGTGATCATTTCCTGCAGCTCCGGGTTGTGACCGAAGACGGGCTTCGGATCGATGGACTTCGCGTGCTCTACAAGCTGCTGTTGTTTCCGCCAGATGCTGCTCTGGGCTGCGCTGTGGATGTGCCCACGCTGGATGGGCCCGTGACGCTGCAAGTTCCTCCCGGTTCATCGAGCGGACGCTTGTTGCGACTTCGTGGTCGTGGGCTGCAGCTGGAGAACGAACGGGGGGACCAACTGGTGGAGATTGTTGTGGTGATTCCTTCAGATCTGGGCGATGCGGAACGGGCTCTTTATCGCCGCCTTCAGGAACTGGCGAGCGAATCCGAGCAGGTTGGATGACGATGGGTGAGACTCCGGTCCGATTGATCTGACGTTTTCTCGATGCGCGTCCACGTCCTGCTCTTTGATGCCGGTACGGATAGTGAAGGCATCCACTCGCTTGAAATTGCCGGACGCACTGTGGTTCTTCTGTTTGAGAACCCCGACGATGCCGAGCGTTATGCCGGTCTTCTGGAAGCGCAGGACTTTCCGGTTCCGACGGTGGAGGCCCTGGACCGTGAAGACGTGGATTTGTTTTGTCGTGAGGCCGGCTATGAGGCCCGCGTGATCGAGTCGGGTTTTGTGCCGAGCAATGACGAGGAGCGCCTTTTCATGGCGCCGCCGCAGAGCAACCGCGATGTGAGCAGCTGGAAGGACGACACCAACCCTGACAACCCAATCCCTGAACAACACGCCGCTGAACCTGCGCGCCAGGGACTGGAGACCGAGCCCGAGTCAAATCCTGAACTCGATGAACTGCGTCGGCGGCTGGAGGGGCTGCTCTGAACCATGGCTCTGTTTGACCCTGATCTCCAGCCCTCCAGCGACCGCGGCCATCTGCTGACCGAGCAGAGCAATCAGCGCAGTTCACGCTTGGATCAACTCGACACCCTCGAGCTCGTCGCCCTGTTTGCGGACGAGGATCGGCGTCCCCAAGAGGCTGTCGCCGCGGCCGCTCCTGACCTTGCTCAGGCCGTTGATGCCGTTTCTGAGCGACTTCGTGTCGGCGGTCGTCTCTTCTATCTCGGTGCTGGCACCTCAGGCCGGCTGGGGGTCTTGGACGCCGCGGAGTGCCCACCCACTTTTTGCAGTGATCCCGAGCAGGTGCAGGGGGTTCTCGCTGGTGGTTCAGCAGCGCTGTTGCGCAGTTCCGAAGGGCTCGAGGATGTTGAGGCTGCCGGTCGGGCTGACCTGGAGGAGCGGGGGTTTTGCTCCAAGGACTGTCTTGTGGGGATCGCCGCAGGTGGCACCACGCCATACGTTCGCGGCGGTCTGGCGTTTGCGACAAGCATTGGCGCTCTGGCGATTGCCATGGCCTGTGTTCCGACGGAGCAGGCTCCCCTTCCCTGCGATATCGACATTCGTCTGCTCACCGGCCCTGAGCTGCTGACTGGATCCACGCGGATGAAGGCCGGCACGGCCACAAAACTTGCCTTAAACACGCTGTCGACCTCGGTGATGGTGAAGCTCGGCAAGGTCTATGGGAATCGGATGGTGGATGTAGCCGCAAGCAACAGCAAGTTGGTGGACCGATCGCTGCGGATCCTGAGGGATCTGGCCGGTGTCGAGCGGGAGCGTGGGCTGACGCTGCTGGAGGACGCCGGCGGATCGGTCAAACTCGCTTTGTTGATGGCTGCTGCTGACTTGCCTGTCGACCAGGCATGTGCGCTGCTTCAGCAGCATGACCAGCAGCTTCGCTCGGCACTGGCCTCCTGCGGAGCTCAGCTGATGGAGGCCTGATCGAACGATCCCCAGTAAGGGGAGGTGAACAGATCGAGCTTTGATCGGGTCTCGGCAGGCACCTGCTCCTTGGGCGTGATCAAGGCATTGGCGAGGGCTGTGTGGGCCGTCGAAGCAGGAGGCTTTTGCTTCAGCTGCTGCATCAAACCGCTCAGGATCGGTTCGGTGGCCGAGGCATTGGCCTGCAGGTTGC
Organism: Synechococcus sp. MU1611; assembly: GCF_020514255.1. Classification (NCBI taxonomy): domain Bacteria; kingdom Bacillati; phylum Cyanobacteriota; class Cyanophyceae; order Synechococcales; family Synechococcaceae; genus Synechococcus; species Synechococcus sp. MU1611. Next base: position 517,038 of record NZ_VTLC01000001.1, read on the forward strand.
TAATCACCATCTCCACAGAGACCGCGTCATGGTCTTCATGCCAGCAGTCAAAGTCGGTGACCATGCTCAGGGAGGCATAGGCCAATTCGGCTTCCCGGGCCAGGCGGGCCTCGGTGTGATTGGTCATCCCGATGACTGAACAACTCCAGGAGCGGTAGAGATTGCTTTCGGCCTGGGTGGAAAAGGCTGGGCCCTCCATGCAGAGATACGTTCCTCCGCGATGCAGCTTTTGCCCCTTCGGCAAGCCCTTCTCGGCGGCATCGGCCAGTAGGGCACTTAACTGCGGGCAGAAAGGTTCGGCAAGGCTGACGTGAGCCACACAGCCGTTCCCGAAAAAACTGGATGGCCTTTGACGCGTGCGGTCAATGAACTGATCCGGTACGACCATGTCCCGCGGATGCAAATGGCCCTGGAGTGATCCAACCGCGGAGAGGGAGATCAACCAGCGCACCCCCAGCGAACGCATCGCCCAGATGTTGGCCCGGTAGGGCACTTCACTGGGCAGCAGCTGGTGATGCCGGCCATGGCGGGCCAGGAAGACGGTCTCGACCCCCTCAAGCTCTCCCAATCGCAGTTGATCGGATGGCGCCCCGAACGGTGTTGGTATCGCACGTTCTTCCACCTGGCTCAAGCCGGGAATCGAATACAGGCCGCTACCGCCGATGACGCCAACCCGGGCTCCCTCGAGATCTGCCATGCCACTACTCTCACTACACTCCAGTTTTGCTCGCGCGATCATGACTAAGGCCTTGATGGACACCGAAGCAGGCCTGATCGAGCTCGAGCTGTTTGATGCCGATGCCCCGAACACTGTCGCCAACTTCGTGAAGCTGGTGAAAGACGGCTTTTACGACGGCCTGGCCTTTCACCGGGTGATCCCAGGTTTTATGGCCCAGGGAGGATGCCCCAACAGCCGTGAGGGCGCCCGCGGTATGGCTGGAACCGGAGGTCCCGGTTACCAAATCGATTGCGAGATCAACCCGCAAAAGCACCAGGCCGGAACCCTCGCCATGGCCCATGCCGGCCGCAACACCGGTGGTTCGCAGTTCTACATCTGCCATGAGGCCCAGTCCCACCTCGACGGTGTCCATACGGTGTTTGGCCACACCGGCAACATGGATGTGGTGTTGAAGCTCTCCAACGGCTCACGGATCAACAAAGTGACGATCCAGGAGGGCTGATCAGCGCCGCGTCCAGTGCAGGAGTGACGGGCCGTTTTCGATCAGTCCGTCACTGCTCATGTCGATCAGCTCATTCAGCTGATGCTCCACCCGCTCAAGATTCTGGGGCGGGTGGAGTGCCATCCGCTCGGTCGGAACCCGCATAAGTCCCACCCGTTCGGTAGCTGCCAGGGCCGCCAGGCTTTGCAGCAGGGGGCTGGCATCCCTACCATCTGGGTACAATTTCCAGACGAATTGCGGACGGTCCCAGAGCGCCAACAGACGGGGCTCATGCAGGGCCTCGAGGCTGAAGCCATGGCGATGCGCGATTCCCTCCACTTCCAAGCGAACGGTGGGCCAGCTTTCCGGGCCAACGTTCACCGCCAGCGCCAGAACCACACAAGGACTCTCAGATTCGAAGAGATGTCCGAGCTTCTCCCGCTTGGCCGCTAGGTAGTCGGCGTTATGAATGCCTGGGTCCATCACCAGCGGCACCCGTTCTTCTACCTGAAGGCCATAGCCACCAAGTCCGGCAATCTTGCGCGGGTTGTTTGTGAGCAGGCGCAGCCGATGGATGCCCAGGTCAGAGAGAATCTGGGCGCCGACGCCGTAGTTGCGGAGATCCGCTGGGAAGCCGAGGCGTTCATTGGCTTCAACGGTGTCTAAACCTGCTTCCTGAAGGCTGTAGGCCTTCAGTTTGTTAATCAGGCCGATGCCACGACCTTCCTGCCGCAGGTAGACGACTACACCCTCCCCTTCCGCTTCGATCTGGCGCAATGCCGCCTCCAGCTGGGGCCGGCAGTCACAACGCAGCGAGCCAAAGGCATCACCGGTGAGGCATTCGGAATGCATGCGCACCAGTACGGGCTCACGCAGGGCATTCGGCTCGCCCTTGATCAGAGCAACATGCTCGGAACCATCCAGTTCGTTGCGATAACCCACCGCCTGGAAGGTCCCGAAACGGCTCGGCATCTGTGCCTGGGCCAGTCGGCGGACAAACCGCTCGTTCTCCAGCCGGTAACGGATCAGATCCGCAATGCTGATCAGCTTCAGCCCCCACCGATCGGCGTAGCTGCGCAGCTCCGGCAGCCGGGCCATCGAGCCATCGCTGTTTTGGATTTCGCAGATCACCCCCGCAGGGCTGAGGCCTGCCAGCTGTGACAGATCGACGGCGGCTTCAGTGTGGCCAGCGCGCTTCAGCACGCCACCAGGGCGGGCGCGTAAGGGAAAGATGTGCCCGGGTCTGCGCAGTTCAGCCGGCCGCGTGGCCGGATTGAGCGCCACCTGAATTGTGGCGGCGCGGTCTTCGGCGGAGATTCCAGTGGTCACCCCATGCTCAATTCCGGCATCGATGCTCACCGTGAAGGCCGTTTCGTTGGCGTCGGTGTTGCGATCCACCATCAGCGGCAGATCGAGTTCATCCAGCCGTTGTCCCTCCATGGCGAGACAGATCAGGCCCCGCGCCTCGGTGGCCATGAAGTTGATCGCTTCTGGAGTTGCGAACTGGGCAGCGCAGATCAAATCACCTTCGTTCTCCCGCTGTTCGTCGTCCACCACGACAATGCACTCACCATTTCGGATCGCCGCGAGGGCATCGCTGATGGCATCAAACGCGATGGGATCGTTCGCGGGGTCAAGGGAACTGGGGTTCAGGAGCCTGGTCGCCGGTTGATGACCTCATTATTGATCTCTGTACGATCAGCCGTTGGTTGGTTGATTCAATGGCAGGCAACAAAGCGTCGGCGGTTGAAGCGATGGCAACGTTGAAGGGCGGACGGGTTGCTGTCATTGGCGCCTCCGGCTATGGCGGCCTTCAGACCATCCGCCTGCTGCAGGGACACCCGGGTCTTTCCGTCAGTTTTCTCGGCGGTGAACGCAGTGCCGGCCAACGCTGGAGTTCTGTTTGTGCCTTCCTGCCCCTGCCGGATGACCCGATGGTGGAATCGGCAGACCCCGACCGGATTGCGGCCTGCTCCGACTTCGCGGTTCTGAGTCTTCCCAACGGCCTGGCATGCCAATTGGCGCCACAACTGCTGGAGCGTGGTGTGCGGGTTGTGGATCTTTCCGCCGACTTCCGCTACCGCTCCCTCGACCAGTGGCTTCAGGTGTATGCCAATGAGGCCGGGTCTCTCAATCGAAAGGATGCCGAGCTCTGCAGCAATGCTGTTTATGGCCTGCCTGAGTGGAACGGCCCTGCGATCGCCGAGGCGAAGTTGGTGGCGGCTCCCGGATGTTTCCCCACCGCGAGTTTGCTCCCCTTGCTCCCTTTTCTCAAACAAGGTCTGATTGAGACGAACGGCATCGTGATTGATGCCAAGACCGGCACCTCCGGTGGTGGACGGGTGCCAAAGGAAGCGATGTTGCTGGCGGAAGCCTCGGAATCCATTGCGCCCTATGGCGTGATCGGTCATCGCCACACCTCAGAGATCGAACAGATGGCAACGGAGGTGGCTGGGCAGGAGGTGCGTCTTCAGTTCACGCCGCACCTCGTGCCGATGGTTCGAGGTCTGCTTTCAACGGTGTATGCCCGACTGCGCGACCCCGGCCTCACCGCTGAGGATTGCACCACCGTTCTGGACGCCATCTACAGGCACCATCCCTGCGTTGAGGTGCTCCCAGTGGGCACCTACCCCGCCACCAAATGGGCGCGGCACACGAATCGCGCCCTGCTGTCAGTTCAGGTGGACACCCGCACGGGCCAGCTGGTGTTGATGAGTGCGATCGACAACCTGATCAAGGGCCAGGCGGGGCAGGGCGTGCAATGCCTGAACCTCATGGCCGGCCTCGCGCCTGAGACAGGTCTGCCTCTGCAGTCGTTCTATCCCTGACGCCAGGTTGGCTTCAGGCCAGCGAGGGCAGCCGGCAAGAGCAGGTGTTCCTGTTCTTGGATCCGTTTGGCAAGCGTGGCGTGGTCATCACCATCGAGAACGGGGACGGCGGCCTGGGCCAAGATCGGTCCGGCATCCAGCTCCTCGGTGACGATGTGAACCGTGCAGCCGGTGAGCTTCACTCCGGCTTCTAAGGCCTGACCCACCGCGTCCATGCCGCGGAAGCTGGGCAGCAGCGATGGGTGGATGTTGATCAAGCGTTCTGAAAATCCGCTGATTAAGACATCGGTGACGATCCGCATCCAACCCGCCATCACCACCAGCTCCACCTGGTCGGCGCGGAACAGGTGCACCAGTTCGGCGTCCAGCTCGCGTCGGTTCTTGAGCAGACGATGGTCGAGCACCGACACAGGAATCCCGAGACGTTCGGCGCGTTGCTGAGCTCCACAGCCTGGATTGTTCACCACCAGCCGTTGAATTCGTGCATTGAGTTTCCCCGCCTGGATTGCTTGGGCCAAGGCTTCGAAGTTGCTGCCGTTTCCGGATGCCATCACCCCCAGCTGCAAGGGGGCCTGGTCAGCTCGAATGTTGTGGCTAGGGTCAGTCAAAGCGGGGTCCGGTCCATGTCCCATCTCTCCATCCTGCCGACTGTCTTTACCGATCTCGAGCGACTTGTGCGGGCCCTGCGTGATGAGGGCTTCAGTGTTGAGCGAACGACCGAATTGCAGGGTTTTGCTGACGATTCCCACACCGTTGATGTGCTTGCTGTTCATGGCGATGCCCTGCCCCTCGGCTGGACCCAGCGGGAGGACGGCACGATCGTGATGCATGGCGACATTCAACGGATCAGCCGCCAGCCGGGGCTTGAACAGCGGTTGCAGCGGGTGACGCGTCGCTATGCCCTGCTTCATGCCATGGACGAGGTGCGTTTCGGTGCGATGGGATCGGCCGACCTGATCGTGCAGTCCCTCTGACGTGCCAGACCCGGTTCAGATCAGGCTCGATCTGAGCCATCCCGAAACGCAGACCATTGGTGTGTCCATCCAATGGACACCCCAGACGAGGCGCCAGACCTTTCAGCTGCCGGTGTGGACCCCAGGGTCCTACACGGTGCGCGATCACGCTCAGCACCTCCACAGCCTGGAGCTGCTCGCCAACAGCGAAGAGCTCGCGGTGCGTCGTTTGGCGCCCCACCAGTGGCTGTGTGATCTTCCTGATCTGAGCCCGCTCACGCTCAACTATCAGCTTGAAGCATGGGATCTGACCGTCCGCACTGGGTTGCTGGACCCTGATTTTGCCTCGCTCTGCCTCGCCGCTGTGGCGATGGATATCGATGGCTTCCGCTGGTCGCCCCACCGCGTTGCGGTGAAGGCTCCGGAGCACTGGAGTGTGCATCTGCCGCTTGAAACCAGTCCTGAGGGGTGGATCGCTGCGGATTTCGATGCCCTCGTCGACAGCCCGCTCCATGCCGGTCCCTTTCAGGCGGAACCCTTCACGGTGCAGGCCTGCAGCCATGAGTTGCTGTTAATCGGCACTCCGCCCATGGGTTGGCCGCCGAACTTCCTCAGCGACATCGAGCGCGTTTGCAGCGCAACCTGTCGATTGATGGGAACTCCTCCTCCGGCTGGGGATCGCTATCAGTTGGTTCTTCAACTGCTCGACCAGGGCTATGGCGGCCTCGAGCACGATCACAGTGCCGTGTTGCAGTTCAGTTGGTCAGCCTTGGCCAAGCCCAAGGGCTACCGGCAGCTGTTGCAGTTGATCGGCCACGAATACCTGCACCAATGGAACGTGCGCCGGCTGCGACCTGTTGAGCTTCGTCCCTACGACTACGGACAGGCGGTGATCACTGAGGGCCTTTGGTTTGCCGAGGGGATCACCAGTTACTACGACCTGAGCCTGCCCCTGCTGGCGGGGCGTTCGGATCGACCGACCCTGCTCAAGGATCTGGGGGAGGAGCTCTCCAGCGTGTTGATGTCACCTGGTTGCTCCGTTCAATCGCTGGCAGCCAGTGCCCGTGAGGCTTGGATCAAGCTGTACAAGGCCACGCCAGCGTCGCGGGATACCCAGATCAGCTACTACCGATTGGGTGCCGCGGTGGCCTTCTGCCTGGATGTGCGTCTACGGCAGCGTGGTCAATCCATGGCGGCCATCCTGCGGGAACTGTGGTTGAGGCTTGGCCGTCAGGCTCGCGGTTACAGCCGCCACGACATCAAAGCCGCCTTGGCTCAATGGGATGCCGACCTGGCGGCCGATCTGGATCAATGGCTTGATCAACCTGAGGCTCTTCCCTTGATCGATTGCGTGGAGGCTCTTGGGCTGCGGATGGATCCAGTTCCGCTAAAGCATCCCGACCATGGACTCACGCTCAAGGATGGAGACGGTGCCGCCTTAATTCAGCGGGTGCGGCGCCAGAGTCCCGGCCAACGGGCTGGGCTTGTGGTGGGCGATGAGTTGCTTGCGATCAATGGCTATCGGGTGCGTCGCGGCAGCGATCTCCCGTCTCTGTTGGAGCAGCAGGACTGCGTGAGCGTCACCTACGCGCGACGCAGTCTCTTGAAGGAGACCCAGTTGTTTCCTGACAAAGGTGTGGACCATTGGTCGTTGGATTGGGATCCTGGGTGCACAACGGAACAACGGCAATTGCGGGATCGATGGTTCGAGATCGTTTAAGTCGTTATTGGAGCGGTCTTCGGAGTCGCGTTCAGGAGCATCGTGGTCTCTCGATTACTGCAGCAGCAGCAGGGTCGTTGGCGCTGGGCCTGGTGGGCTGGGTGTTGGTGGATCAAGGTGGGCTGTCTCATGCAGGGGTTCGCCCGTCCCTGATGGAGCTGCTCGACCAGGTGGGGAGGGAACGCGGTCGCCAATTGGAAGAGAACCCCTCCTCCTCGGTGCCTTTACCGCCGAAGTCGCGCTCGTGGCGCTCTCCATTGGCTCGCCAATGCTCTGATGTCGATACCGCGCTGCGGTCCCGTCTGAACCAGCTCGATGCCCGGTCGAGCTCCTGGCGTGCATTCGTGAAGATCGATCCCTCCAATTTCGGTGAGCGCTACGACCAAGACGCGTTCGGTCGTCGGATTGATGCCACTCCCAGGGTGGTGGTGCTGCACGAGACGGTGTATTCACTCGGTTCCGCCTTGAACACCTTCATGACTCCCCACCCGCGGGATGAGGATCAGGTGAGCTATCACACGCTTGTGGGGCAGGACGGGCGTGTTCTGGATCTGGTGGACCCGTTAAGTCGCGCCTATGGCGCCGGTTTTTCAGCTTTTCTGGGTGAGTGGGCGATCACCAATAAGAAGCTCAAGGGCTCTGTGAACAACTTCGCGTTGCACCTAAGCCTGGAAACACCGTCGTCGGGGGCGAACGCCAATGGCACCCATGCCGGCTACACGACCCAGCAATACGACGCGTTGGCTTTGGTGTTGTCGGGTTGGATCCGTTCTTTCAATCTCCCTCCAGCGGCGATCACGACCCATCGCCATGTGGATCTGGGCGGAGAACGGGGTGATCCGCGCAGTTTTGACTGGTCGAAACTTCAGGTGCGGCTGGCGGCTCTTGGCGACCTCTGCGTGACCTGAAGCGTCGTTAGCTTCTTGCTTGCTGTTAGCGCCGCGTTGACAACACTCCCCAGCGAGGACCTCGATCGGGTCATTGAAATGGCCTGGGAAGATCGCACCCCCTTCGAGGCGATTGAATATCAATTCGGACTCTCCGAGCCGCAGGTGATTGCTGTGATGCGGCAACACATGAAATCGTCGTCGTTCAAGCTCTGGCGCAAGCGGGTGAGCGGCCGCCAAACCAAACATGCCGCCACCAGCCGATCAGAGCGTTTTCGGGCCAGTTGTCACAAGTAATCAGCACTGCCTCATTTCACCGCAGGACGCCTCGCAGGATCCCCTCGACAAGGTCAGCCGGGATGACGCCCGGCGAGAAGTTTGAGCCTGAGTTACGGAGGTTCGGGCCTGAGAACAGCGCTGTAGCCACCGGCCGCATCACTCCCGCAAGAGGGACCCGGTCAGATCTGGATTGGGGAGGAATCGTAAAGGCCCTCACGCAGCCATAGAAATCCCTGGCTTCTTTGCACTGGTCAGCCACCTCGGGGGCTACCTGAGCGATTGCTGCTGTTGGGAGAAGCAAGCCAAAAGCAAGTGGTAAGAACAGTTTTTCATCGATCTGCCGTACTGGATCGATGAAAAAACAGAAACGGGGCTTTCACATCCCCCAAATGGGTGATGGTCGTCGCATCTTTTTCTCCCCTTACTTAGGGATTGGCGGACTCAGGGATTGGATTGGGGCTCATCCACAGCCAAGTTCTTCCCGTGAATGGCCTTAAACCGTGATGTCGGGGTTGGGTTGGCGGCCGCCGTAAATCAACCCGTGCAGCTCAGCATCTTGCATGTAGCCCAGCACGCGAGAGGGGTAATCCAGCTTTCCGTTGTGGAGATAAGTGAGGGTGGCGATCGCCTTGGCATCCAGATACGAGCGACTCGCTTGCAGCATCAAGCTCTCCGGCAGGCCAAGGGCCAGCTTCAGCCGTTGGAACTTCGCTGCCAAAAAAGTGATGTTCATCTCGGGGTCCAGCAGCTGTTTGCGGGCCCAGGTGATCTCCTCCTGCGTCGGATTCGCAGGCAGTCGCTTTTGATGGATGAGTTCCGAAACTCCGATCTGGGCCGGTCCATGGGTCTTCACCAGACCGGAATGGGCGATGAACGGGAGGCTCTCCCCCGGTTTGGAATGCTGGATCTCGTCGAACAGCACCGCTGTGATCAGCATCGGGTTGACACGATGCGTCTTCGATTCGCGCAGGATGACCGGTTTCAGCTCGCGCAGGCGATCCAACGTTTGCGAGCGCAGCGGTTTGAGCTGATCCACGCTGTTGGTGAACAGCTGGGCAAGCTGTGTCTGGGGGCCATGCACACCGAAGCGCCGTTGCAGCAGCTTCAGTTCTTCCGGTGAAAAGTCTGTTGGCTCGAGTCTGTCCCCGACAACCACAGGCACCTGATTCTCGCGATCAGTGACGGGTTGTACCCACTGTCCGATCAAGCAAAAGCTTGCTGCTGTCGCCAGAAGCGCAGTCGTTAATCGCAGTGACTCAGCCATGGGGGCTGGAAAACCGGTCAGTGGAAGGTGACATGAAACTAACTGTGGTGTCCTTTTGCGTGGGCATCCCGTCAGATCCTGGATACGTTCAGCAAGACTGCATCGCCCGCCCGGCATGAGCTTCCCGGATTTCAGCGCTTCCGACGCTCAGATTCAATGGCAGCGTTTCTGTGATCTCAGCTGGTACCACGATGATCTTGGGGTCTGGTTGGACATCAGCCGAATGCACGTCAACGCCGCAGACCTGCAGCAGTTGCAGCCGCGGATGGACAAGGCCTTCACCGCGATGCAGGAGTTGGAAGCCGGAGCGATCGCCAATCCGGATGAACAGCGTCAGGTGGGTCACTACTGGCTGCGCACTCCCGAACTTGCTCCAAGCTCAGAGCTGCAGCAGCACATCTCCCGGGAAATCGAGTTGATCGCCGCCTTCGGGCGCGATGTGATCAACGGAACGATCAAGGCCCCCAACGGTGAAGCCTTCACCGATGTGCTCTGGATCGGCATTGGCGGCAGCGGTCTGGGTCCGGCATTGATGATTCGAGCTCTGCAGAACCCCGGTCAGGGACTTCCCTTCCACTTCTTCGACAACGTTGACCCCAATGGGATGAGCAACGTCCTGGCGGGTCTTGATGGTCGCTTGGATCGCACGCTGGTGGTGACTGTGAGTAAGTCGGGAGGAACCCCCGAACCGCATATCGGCTTGGAGCAGGCCCGCCATCGGCTTGAAGCGGATGGAGGCCAGTGGGCTGGTCAGGCTGTCGCTGTGACGATGCTGAACAGCAAGTTGGATCAGCAAGCTCAGTCCGAGGCTTGGCTCAAACGATTCGACATGTTCGATTGGGTCGGTGGCCGCACCAGCATCACCAGTGCCGTTGGCCTGCTGCCTGGGGCCCTGATCGGTTGCGACACCCGCGACTTTCTCGCTGGTGCCTCTCAGATGGATGCCGCCACCCGCGAGGCGGATCTGCGTCGGAATCCGGCTGCCTTGATGGCGGCCTCCTGGTTTGTCGCCGGCGGCGGTCGGGGTCAGCGCGACATGGTCGTTCTGCCTTATCGCGATCGCCTGGAGGTGTTCAGCCGTTACCTCCAGCAGCTGGTGATGGAATCCCTGGGCAAGCGCCTCGATCGCAACGGTGAGGTGGTGCACCAGGGCATTGCTGTTTACGGCAACAAGGGCTCCACCGATCAGCACGCCTACGTGCAACAACTTCGTGATGGTGTCGACAACTTCTTCGCCACCTTCATCGAGGTTCTGGAGGATGTCAGCGACATCCCCGTGATTGGTGGCGAATGCCCCGGCGACTTCCTTGACGGATTCCTACAGGGCACCCGCTCAGCCCTCACTGAGGGTGGGCGCCAGAGCATGACGATCAGCATGCGGTGTTTTGATGCCCGGCGCCTTGGTTCCTTGATTGCCTTGTTCGAGCGCGCCGTTGGCCTGTACGGCGAACTCGTCAACATCAATGCCTACCACCAGCCCGGCGTTGAGGCAGGCAAAAAAGCAGCGGCGGCGATTCTCGACCTGCAAGGCCGTGTGGAAGCGATCTTGGCCGACGGTGTGGCCCGTTCCGCCGACGAGATCCGCCTGGTCCTAGGGGATGGCACCGATGAATCCATTTTCTGGATCCTGCGTCATCTCACCAGCAACAAGCGGGGTTTCAATGCTCAGGGGGACTGGGGCAAACCAGCTTCCATGCGGTTCAGCAAGAGTTGATTGCGCCTGGTATCAGGGCACCAGGTTCACCAGTTTCCCGGGAACCACAATCACCCGCCGGGGTGCGGCGCCCTCCAACCATTTTTCGGCAACTTCACTGGCTAGGGCGAGCCGTTCTAACTCTTGCTTGTCGGCAGAAGCGGGAACCTGAATCTTGCCCCGCACCTTGCCCTTCACCTGGATCACCAGTTCAACACTGTCTTGAATAAGAGCCGACGGATCGAGGGCTGGCCAGGTTTGGCGATGAACACTTCCGATTCCACCGAGGCGGCTCCAGAACTCTTCTGCTAAGTGCGGTGCAAAGGGGGCTAAGAGGCGAACCAGGCCGGAGAGGGCCTCCTGCAACACAGAATCACTCAGGGCGTCGACGCCTGTTGCGCTGATGGCATTGGAGAGCTTCATCAGCTCGGAGATCGCCGTATTCAGCTGAATCTCATCGCTGAGATCTTCGCTGACGGCTTCGATGGCGAGATGCAGGGCACGACGCACGGCGCTGTCGGCTTCATGAAGCGAATCCGACCGTTGCATCGGCTCCATGGAATCGATGCGTGCGGCACCCGCCTCAACAAGCCTCCACAGCCGTTGCAGGAAACGGAACTGACCTTCCACATCGGCGTCATCCCACTCCAGATCCTTCTCTGGAGGTGCCTTGAACAGGATGAACATGCGGGCCGTATCAGCGCCGTAGCGATCGATTACGGCTGCAGGGTCGACGCCGTTGTATTTCGACTTCGACATTTTCTCGAACAACACCTCCAACTTGTCGTTGGTGTTGGGGTCGCGGGGATCCTCTGGATCCGCCACATCCGCAGGAGCGATGTACTTGCCGGTTGTCGCATTTCTGTAGGTGATTGCCTGAACCATCCCTTGGGTAAGGAGGCGTTCAAAGGGCTCATTGATGTCAATCAGGCCGCGATCCTTGAGCGCCTTAGTGAAGAAACGGGCATAGAGCAGGTGCAGGATCGCGTGCTCGATCCCACCCACGTACTGCTTCACCGGCAACCAGCGGTTCACCGCCTCCTTGGTGAAGGGCTTTTCGGTGTTGTGGGGATCCGCAAAACGGAGGAAATACCAGGAGGAACACATGAAGGTGTCCATGGTGTCGGTCTCGCGCTTGGCGGGCTTGCCACAGTTGGGGCAGGGCACGTTGACCCAATCGCTCTGCTGACTCAGGGGCGAGCCACCCTTCCCAGAAAGATCAATGCCCCGGGGCAGTTCCACCGGTAGCTCGTCTCGGGGCACAGGAACAGAACCGCAGTCATCGCAGTGAATAACAGGAATCGGACAGCCCCAGTAGCGCTGGCGGGAGATCAGCCAGTCGCGTAATCGATAGGTGACCTTGCTGCGGGCCCAACCCTGTTCCGCTCCATGGCTGGTGATGGACGTCTTGGCCTCGGCTGATGCTGTGCCATCGAAGGATCCTGAATTGATCAGTGTTCCGGGATCCGTCCAAGCCTGCCCAGCGGCGATCGCCTCCGCAGCCCCCTCGGCATCGATCACCTGCTGAATCGGCAGATCATTCGATTGGGCAAAGGCGATGTCACGTTGGTCGTGGGCCGGCACGCCCATGACGGCCCCGGTGCCGTATTCGGCGAGCACGTAGTCGGCGATCCAGACCGGAAGAACAGCTCCCGTCAGGGGGTTGACGACACGACTGCCGATGGGCACACCCCGCTTGGGTCGGTCATCGCTGGTGCGTTCGATCGTGCTGAGCCGAGCCACTTCTTTTTTGAAGGCTTCGACCGTCGCCGTCTGCTCAGCGCTTGTCAGGTCGTCGACTTGCTCGTTTTCCGGAGCCAGCACCACGTAGCTCGCCCCGGCGAGGGTGTCGGGCCGGGTGGTGAACACGGTGATCGTCTGGTCCTGGGCCCCTTCAACGCAGAAGGTGATTTCCGCGCCTTCGGAGCGGCCAATCCAGTTGGCCTGCATGGTGCGTACCCGTTCCGGCCAGCCCTGGAGCGCGTCAAGGCCGTTAAGAAGCGGTTCGGCGTAGTCGGTGATGCGTAGGAACCATTGGTTCAGCTGGCGTTGTTCCACCAGGGCCCCGGAGCGCCAGGAGCGGCCGTCGCCATCCACCTGCTCATTGGCCAGAACGGTCTGATCGACGGGGTCCCAGTTGACGGTGGCATTTTTGCGATAGGCCAGGCCCCCTTCGAGCAGCTCAAGAAACAGCCATTGGGTCCAGCGGTAGTAGTCGCTGTGGCAGGTCGCCTGTTCGCGGCTCCAGTCAATCGATAAGCCAAGACGATCCAGTTGCGCCCGCATCTGATCAATGTTGCGGTCGGTCCAGTCCCCAGGATCGACATTCCTCTCGATCGCGGCATTTTCCGCGGGGAGTCCGAAGGCATCCCAGCCCATGGGATGCAATACAGAGTGTCCGCGCATGCGCTGAACACGGGCGATCACATCGGTGATGACGTAATTCCGCACATGGCCCATGTGCAAGCTTCCCGATGGGTACGGGAACATCGACAGGGCAAAGAAGCCAGGTTTGTCACTGTTCTCGTCGGTGGCATCCACCTCATCGGTTTTCCAGCTGTCCTGCCAGCGCTGTTCAAGCGCTACGGGGTCGTAACGATCGTTCTGCGTACTGGCGTCGACGGCAGGGTTGGCAGCGTTCACGGAACCAGCGCTCGGCAAGGTTGCGATCGTGCCACATGCCTGGTGTTCAGCCGAGGGAGCGGATCACAGTGATCTGGCGTCGATTGATCAGCACGGGCCGGCTGGCTGCCATGCGTTCAATGGCCAGAAATTCAGGGTCCTGCCAGATCAGACGCCCCTCGATGGGCTCTTGACCAACCAGCCCGATGCTGAGCGGCAGCTGTTCACGAATCCAGCTCTGCAGCAGCCGAACCCCCGGAAGACTTGGATCAAGTGGAGCTGTCTCCATAGGATTCAGGGGCGATACCGGCCACGCATGCTGCAGTTCAGCAAATATCAGGGACTTGGCAACGACTTCCTGATTGTGGAGGGCCGGCAGGGACAACTCCCCGATGCCATCAGTGATCCCGATCCCGCCTGGGTGCGCCATATCTGCGATCGGCGTTTCGGTGTTGGCGCGGATGGTCTGATCCTGGCGCTTCCAGCTCAGGCGGAGGGTGAACTGCGCATGCGGATCATCAATGCCGATGGAAGTGAGGCCGAGATGTGCGGTAACGGCATTCGTTGCCTGGCGCGTTATCTGGCCGATACCGATGGAGATGCGCCAGGACGAAGTTGGGACATCGAAACCCTCGCGGGAATGATTCGCCCTGAACTCATGGCGGACCGCCAGTTGCGGGTGGATATGGGGCCTCCGTTCCTCACGCCGGAAGGCATTCCCACAACACTGATGCCGGAGGACGGGCTGCCCCAGGGGGTGCTGATGTTGGAGGACGATCAACTGAGGGTGGCCGCTGTTGGTATGGGCAACCCTCACGTGGTGGTTCCCGTTGAGGATCTCGCCAGCATTCCCTTTGAGGCCTGGGGAGCTGCCCTGGAGGTGCATCCAGCGTTCCCGGCCAAAACCAATGTTCATTTCCTTCAGGTTCACAGCCGTGAGCGTCTGGAGATCCGGGTATGGGAGCGGGGTGCAGGTCCGACCCTGGCCTGCGGCACCGGAGCCTGCGCCACCCTCGTGGCGGCATTGTTGTTGGGCCTCGCCGATGACTGTGCCGAGGTTCTACTTCCCGGCGGTCCGCTGATGATCGAATGGCGCGATCGAAGCGGTTCGGTGCTGATGACTGGACCGGCGGAGGCAGTGTTTGATGGTGTACTGACGCCAGAGTTGGTTCCTGGTCCGTCTGCCGTGGCTCCCCAGGACAGTCCCGTTAACCAGGTCAGCACCAATTCCTCACCCGCCAAAGAGGTGACGCCTGCAGCGAGTCCAGAGGACGAAGCGGCCGCCCTGGAGCAAGTGCAGAACTTTCTGAACTCCACCTCTCTCGATTCGATGCTCAATCTCGCCAGTGAGTCACTGGAGCAACGCACCAAGGCGCGGTTCGAGCGTGACACGCCCTGAGCTGTATCTCGATGCTGCCGCCACGACACCGCCGCTGCCGGAGGTGATCGCAGTCATGCAGCAGCTCCAGCAAACGGCCTGGGCGAACCCCAGCAGTCTTCATGGAGCAGGGCTGGCAGCTGCGGAGGCCCTCGAGCGGGCCCGCTGGCGTATGGCTGAGCGTTTTGGTGTCGGCGCGGATCAGTTGATCGTCACCTCGGGGGCGACTGAATCCGTCCATCTCGCCCTTCTCGGCAGTGCCGCGGGTCTTGCTCCCGGCCGTGTGGTGATCTCTGCAGTGGAGCATCCAGCGGTGATCGCTGCGGCTTACCAACTCGAGGCCCAGGGGTGGAGCGTTGCTGAATGGCCTGTCGATGGGCAGGGGGTGGTGCGACTGGACCAACTCGATCAGCTGTTGTCTGCTCCGACGCGGTTGGTGTCCCTGACCGCTGCCCAGGGTGAGGTGGGTGCGCTTCAACCTCTGATCGAGGTTGCCCAGGCCTGCCGCGAGCGCGGCATCTTGATCCACAGCGATGCCACCCAACTCGTACCGCAGGGCTGTTTTCCGTTCGTGCGGCTCGGGGTCGACTTGCTGACCCTCTCCGCCCACAAGTTCCGTGGTCCCCGCGGCGTGGGCCTGCTGATTCGCGCCCCAGGTGTTGCCCTCTCAACGCTCCAGGGCGGTGGTGGACAGGAGCATGGCCTGCGCTCCGGTACTGAACCCGTCGCTCTTGTCAGCGGTATGGCAGAAGCTCTGAAGGTGCTTCCAAGCTTTGACCCCGTTACGCATCCCGTTCCCCCTGGCAGCGCAGTGAAGATCCGCCGCCAACGCGATCAACTGCTTGAGCGCCTACTGGAGCTTCCTCAGCTCCGGCTTTGCGGCCCCCCGCTGTCAGGCCGTCTGCCCCACCACATCGCGCTGCTGGTGAAGTCGACCGATGGCATGCCTCTGCCGGGTCGCGACCTCGTGCGGCGGCTTGCAGCGGCGGGTGTGGCCTGCAGCAGTGGCAGCGCCTGCAGCAGTGGAAGCAGCTCAGACAGTGCCGTTCTCACGGCCATGGGGATTCCCGAGCCTGAACGGCAGTCAGGGCTGCGCCTGACCCTTGGCCCATGGCTCTCTGATCAGGAACTCGACGCCGTTCCAGGCCGTTTTGAATCCGTATTGAGGGCTTTTCCCTGACATGCTTTGGCGATGACTCAATCCGACGCCCCCTGTCTCGACCTCCCCGCGGATCTGCTCGCAGCCGAGGAGGCCATGTTGCAAGCCGCCCTGGCAGCGGTGGGTTCTGGCGATGGCCAACGCTGGGCAGCAAGCCTCCGGTTTGAGGGGTTGCGACTGCTGCCGGTGGCGGTGCGTCTGGCCCGTGCACTCATCGCTACCGGTCAACAGCTGGTGATGGTCTGGCCCGACGCCGGCGCTGCAGCCCTGGCGCGGCGTGATGCGGAGGATCTCAAAGACGTGATTCTCGACTTCAATCAGCTGAAACGCTCGGACAGCACAACTCCCGATACGCGCCTGCTCCTCGCGGTGAATCCTTCGCCCGCTGATTACGAGGAGTTCCAGGCCTTGTGCGAAAACCATGCTGGAGTGATCCTGATGCTGAATGGACGTCTTGAAGACGCCGCTGTCGGGATCGGAAGCGTGGCCCGGGAGCGCCGCAAGGGTTTCGTGGCCAGTTGGCAACAGGCCTATTGGCTCCAGCCGTTGGATGGAGGAGCGTTGATGCGCTGCTTCCCCGATGACTGGCGTCTCTATCGTCAGGATCCCGATGGGTACCGGCAATTGGAGGTGCTTCCCGAACGTCCGGACCCTGACACCACCGCAGCTCTGCTGGCTGGGGAAGATCCTGACAGCATCAAGCAACAGCTCTCCGGTGTTGATCGCTTCCTTGATGGTCTTCGCAATTGAGATGCGGTTGGCTTGATCCAGGATCAGACACTCTTTAAGGTTCGTGCCCAAGCTCCCCTTCGATGGTGCTCAACAGGCTGCGATCCTTTTCTCCCATCGATGCAGTGGCAGCTGTTGTCGCCCTGGCAGCTCTGGGTGGAGTGATCTGGTCCCCCAAGCTCTCTAATGCAGTCGCGAAAGCGACTGGTGCCTTGAAGCCTGTGCAGGTCAGCGTGGATGTGCGTCATCTGTACAGCGCCAATCCTGAGCAACTGCTGAATTCAGCCCGGGAAGAAGCGGCGCTCAACATCGTGATACGGAACCAACCAGCTGGCCGTGTGACTTTGGTTTCGGTGGATGACCTCACCAATTCCCTGACGGCAGTTCAGCCCGATGGTTCGGTGGTTGTTGCTGATGCCCCCAGCACCGCCCTCCCCCGACACGCTCGTTTTGTGATGGAGGCCAATGCGGAGATCAAACCTTCAGGTGTTGTGATCGGCGGGACCAAGCTCAAGGTGGGTGTCCCCGTTGAGCTTGAAGGACGTCTCTACCGCTTAAACGGTGTCGTCAGTGGAGTGACGCCTCTGTGATGCGCTCTGCTCTATTCACGCTGCTTTTGCTGGCGCCCCAGTTGCCTCTGAGGGCAGCAACTCCGTTGCTGGCACCACCACCGGTGGTTCAACGCCAAGGCCAGGCGTTGCTCACCGGTGGAGCGCTTTGTCCCGCATTGCAATCGGCCCTGGAAACCGCTGTAGGTCCGGAAAAGCGGGTGTGGAGCGTCAGCGTTGTGGATCAACGCGGCCAGTTGCTGGCTGATCTGAACGGGGGGGTTCCCCGTGTTCCAGCATCCAATCAAAAACTGGTCAGCACGGCCTTTGCTCTGGATCGCCTCGGTCCCGACTTCAGGCTGAAAACGCAGTTGTTGCGTCATGCCGATGGGACGCTTGAAATTGTTGGGGAAGGGGATCCCGACCTCAGCATTGCGGAGATCCAGAAGTTCGCCATGGTGGCGCTCGGCCAGGGCGGCTCTCGCACCCCGACCAGCCTTTCAACAGTGCCTGTGCAGTTGATGGTGCGAGAGGAACCGCGGCAGCGCTGGTGGCCCGCCGACTGGGACCCGGCGGATCGCTCCTATGCCTATGGCGCTCCGATCACCCGCCTCGCTCTCACCAGCAATGCACTGCATATGGCGGTGATGGATCCAGCGGCACGGTTGCAGCGGATTCTGAATTCCACCATCCGTCAGCAGGGGGGGCAGATCCGTCTTCAGATGGTTGACCAGCAGACCCGAGAAGCGGTAACTGCGCGGAGTGATGAAGCGAGTGTGGTGCTGCACAGCGAGGATTCAGCGCCGATGCATGCTCTGCTCAGCCTTGCCAACACGGAGAGCCATAACTTCACCGCCGAGGTACTGATGCGCGAAGCCGCAGACGCTTGGGACGTGAATCGTGCGGCCCTGACTACCACCCGTTGGATGCAGGCGCAGGGACTTCCCATGACGGGTCTGCGGGTGAGGGATGGAAGTGGACTCTCCAGGGGCAACCGTCTCACCAGTCGTTCCCTCTCCGTTCTGCTGTGGCGCATGGCGCAACATCCCCTAGGGGCCTACTACCAGGCGTCGATGGCGATCGCCGGGCAGAGGGGAACGCTGCGCAACTACTTCCGGGGTACGTCGCTCCAAGGGCGTTTTTGGGGCAAAACAGGAACCCTGACCGGTGTTCGCTCGATTTCGGGAATTCTTGAAACCGCTGATGGGCCCCGATACGTGAGCATGATCTCCAACGGGGCCTATGCACCCAACAGCGTGATGGTTCAAATCCTTCTGGCAAGCCAGCGGGTCAGCCGTTGCCCCTCATGGAACGCAGGCGGGACGCTGCACGGTGTGCGCGACTAATCGGCACGGTCTTGGAATCCTCGCCACCGTTGGCCGCAGGGGTGGCTGAACGGATTGTCTGAATCTTGGATAGCTCCTGACGGCCGGCCATAACCACCTGGGCCATTTCTTTCAAACGCACTTCCAGCTCACCCAGCGTCTGTTCCGCGTAACGGTTAGCGCCATCCTGAACACCGGCAGCCTCCTGACGGCTGCGCTGGATCAGCGATTCGCACTGCTGCTGGGTCTGCTGGCGGAACTGAAGCGCATCGTTGTGGATCCGCTCGGCTTCGTCGCGGCCTTCCTTCTGAAGGCGAAGGGCTTCACGGCGGATGGTTTCAAGGTCCTGCAGTGCTTGTTGGCGGGTGTTCTCGTGTTGCTCAAGGTGTTGACGCTTGAGCTCGGCAATCTCTTTCTCCATCGACTGAAGCTGAAGCTGGGCCTGCTGGCGGTTCGCTTCATGCTGATCTGCGTGTTGCCGCTTGAGCTCAACAGCGTTTTTCTCAATCTGCTGGATTTGTTTCTGGGCCTGTTGGCGGCTCGCTTCGTGTTGTTCGGCGTGCTGACGCTTCAGTTCAATCGCCTCTTGATCCAGCTGCTGGCGACGCTCCAGGGCCTCCTGCTCCAGCTGCTGACGGCGGGCAGAGAACTGTTGCTCCATCTGTGCCAGCTTGCTTTGCATCTCCTGTTCGAGCTTGGCGCCCTGCTGACGCGTCGTTTGAAGCAGTTGCTCACACTGCTGGCGGGTCTGATCACGCATCTCATTCACCTGCCGCTCCGCTTCCTGGCGGATGGCGGCATTGTTCACCAGCTGTTCCCGTTGGCGCTGGGCCTGATCAACGATCTCCTCTGCGCTCTTGCGGGCGGTGTTGATGAACTCGTCGCGCCGATCAATCAGCTTGGCGGCACGCTCAAGATCTGTTGGCAGTCCTTCCCGTACGGCATCGAGAAGCTCCACGGCATCTGTTTCATTCACCAGACGTCCGCCGGTGAAAGGGAGTCGACTGCCTTCCAGAACAACTTCCTCCAACTGGTCGAGTTGATCGAGAACGGTGAACCGGACGTCGTTCATCTCAGCTGGTTGGGAAAGCCGAATTAAAGAGCCTGTTGAGGTCCTTCGCCACCTCTGGCGGCACCATGTGGTCGATGGATCCGCCAAAGCGGGCCACTTCCTTCACCACGGAGCTGCTGAGGAAGCTGTGCCGAGCAGTCGTGGCCATGAACACGGTCTCCAGATCCTCCGCTAACGACCGGTTGGTGTGGGCGATCTGTAGCTCATATTCGAAGTCACTCATCGCTCGCAGGCCCCGCAGGATTAAGTCGGCGCGATGGGTGACAGCGCAGTTCACCGTGAGGCCATCGAAACTGATCACCTCAACGCCAGACAAATGGCGCGTCGATGTGCGGATCTGTTCGATTCGTTCTTCGATCGTGAAGGCAGGTCGCTTGCTCGGATTGCTCAGCACGGCAACGACCACTTCTCCAAAGAGACTTACCGCCCGCTCAATCACGTCCATATGACCGTTGGTGAGGGGGTCGAAACTGCCTGGGTAAAGCGCCCGCATCGGGAATCAGCGATGGGCGGATCCTATGCAGCGGATTGCTGTTTAGATTTCGTCCATCGCACCCGTGCCATGAGCCTCGACGCTGACGCCAAAAAGGTCTTGCTCCGCAAGATCCCGCATGGACTCTTCATCTGCGGCGTTCGCAACGGCGATGAGGTCAATGGTTTCACCGCTAGCTGGGTGACCCAGGGATCCTTCGAACCACCTCTGGTGGTGATGGGCGTTCGAGCCGACAGCAGCAGTCACGCCATCATCGAAGCCACCGGCAAGTTCTCCCTGAATGTGCTGCGGGCCGACCAAAAAGATCTGGCTGCCGTTTTCTTCAAGCCCCAAAAGGCGCTTGGTGGTCGTTTTGAGGCGGCACCTTTTGAAGAGGGAGAACTCGGCTTGCCTCTCCTCACCGATGCCGTCGGTGGTGTGGAGTGCGAACTCGTGGGGGCGATCAAGCACGGTGACCACACGGTCTTTGTTGGAGAAGTGAAAACAGCGCGTCTAATCGCTGATGGTGATGCGCTGAATCTGGCCAGCACCGGCTGGAATTACGGCGGCTGAGCTGACGAGGTGGATCCAGTTCCAGCTCCCGGTTCACCGCTGCTGACGCAGCCTGAACGTCTTGAATACCGCCTGAAGGAGATTCCCGCTGAACCGGGTTGCTATCTGATGCGGGACGGCGACGACCGGATCCTCTACGTCGGTAAGTCGAAGTCCTTGCGCAGTCGGGTGCGCAGTTATTTCCGCAGTCGGCACGATCTGTCGCCACGGATCCGCCTGATGACGCGCCAGGTCTGCGAGATCGAGTTCATCGTGACCGACAGCGAGGCGGAAGCCCTCGTTCTTGAATCCAACCTGATCAAGAACCATCAGCCGCACTTCAACGTGCTGCTGAAGGACGACAAGAAATACCCCTACCTCTGCATCACCTGGAGTGAGGCCTATCCAAGGATTTTCATCACCCGTCGCCGTCGTTTCCGCAGCCCCCTGGATCGCTTCTATGGGCCCTATGTCGATGTTGGGCTGTTGCGTCGCACGCTGTTCCTGGTGAAACGCGTCTTCCCGCTGCGGCAGCGGCCACGACCGATGTATCCCGACCGCACCTGCCTCAACTACAACATCGGACGCTGTCCGGGGGTTTGTCAGGAAAAAATCAGCTCCGAGGACTACCACCGCACTATCCGCAAGGTGGCGATGGTGTTTCAGGGCCGCAGCGATGAGTTGCAGCAGCTGCTTCAGGAGCAGATGGGGCGTTACGCCGAGCGGATGGATTACGAATCGGCAGCCCGCGTGCGTGATCAACTTCAGGGTCTGGATCAGCTCACCGCAGACCAAAAGATGAGCCTGCCGGACTCTTCCGTGAGCCGTGATGTTCTTGCCCTTGCGTTTGATGAGCGGCTGGCGGCCGTCCAGCTGTTTCAGATGCGGGCCGGGAAGCTGGTGGGACGTCTCGGCTACACCGCCGATGCGTCTGGTTTGGAGCCTGGCCTGATCCTGCAGCGCGTGATTGAAGAGCACTACAGCCAGGTGGATTCCGTTGAGGTTCCGCCCGAACTTTTGGTTCAACACGCTTTGCCCCAGCAGACGCTGATGGAGGACTGGTTGTCGGAACAACGGGAACGTCGGGTGCAGATCCACTGCCCGCAGCGCCAGCAAAAGGCCGACCTGATCGAACTGGTTCAGCGCAATGCTGAGTTTGAGTTGCTCCGCGCCAAGCAGGGGCAGGAGAAGCAGTCTTTGGCGACGGAGGATCTGGCGCAGCTGCTGGAGTTACCGACCCCGCCGCGGCGGATTGAGGGGTATGACATCAGCCACATCCAGGGCAGCGATGCCGTGGCCTCGCAGGTGGTGTTCATTGATGGACTGCCCGCCAAGCAGCACTACCGCAAATACAAAATCCGCAGCAGCAGCATCCGAGCTGGCCACAGCGACGACTTCATGGCGATGGCGGAAATCATGCGTCGCCGTTTTCGACGTTGGGCTCGGGCAAAAGCTGAGGGCGTGGATGTGGGGGCGCTGCGACACAAAGGCGGCAGTGCGCTGCAAACCGACGGCCTTAACGACTGGCCCGATGTGGTGATGATCGATGGGGGCAAGGGCCAGCTTTCCGCCGTGATGGAGGCCCTGCGCGAACTGGATCTACATGAGGATCTGAACGTCTGCTCGCTCGCCAAACAGCGCGAAGAGGTTTTTCTCCCGGGTGAAAGCCAACCGCTGGAGAGTGAACCTGACCAGCTCGGTGTTGTGCTTCTGCGCCGGTTGCGGGACGAAGCTCATCGTTTTGCCGTCACCTTCCATCGCCAGCAGCGGGGAGAACGGATGAAGCGGTCTCGCCTGTCTGACATCCCAGGGGTTGGGCCGAAGCGGGTGAAGGATCTTCTGGCCCATTTCCATTCGATCGATGCCATCCAGTTGGCGTCGATCGAGACCCTCTCCAAAGCGCCTGGGGTGGGCCCCGCGCTGGCCCGCGATATCCATGACTTCTTCCACCCTTCCGAGGACGGGGACGGCGGTGATGACGGGGCTGCTTTAGAAGAACAGCCTCAGGAACTCTCCGCATGATCCGTCATCTCTGCATGGCCCTGGCAGGAGTGCTTTTATTCGCCACCCCGGTTTGGGCCTCTCCCGGCCTCTGCACAGGGCCTGTGTGTGCCGACGGCATCACCCGCAGTGCCAAGAATCATTGGCAGTTGGTGCTGCGTCTCAACGACCAGCAGGGCCATCACGAAAAGGTGGTGATGAATTGCCGGGCCGGCCAGCTGAGCCCCATGTCCGGTCCTGTGGACCGGGCCTATGCCACCGCCCTGGGTCGTCGTGCCTGCCGTCTTGCGGGTGAGGACAGCTGACGGTGGACCTCAGCCTTGTTTTTCCCCATCAGCTGTTTGAGCACCACCCTGCGATTCGTCCAGGACGTCCCGTTGCCCTGATCGAGGATCCGCTCTTCTTTGGTTCCGACCCCACCTGGCCGATGCAAGTGCATCGGCAGCGTCTTCTCCTTCATCGAGCATCGATGACGGCCTACGCCGAGATGCTTCAAGCCAAGGGCCTCACCGTTCTGCGCGTTCTGCAGGGGCAGGTGGGTGACACCGCTGAGATCCTGGCTGATCTAGTGGCCCAGGGATACCGCTCTTTTTATCTGGCAGATCCGGTGGACGACGTCCTCTCGAAACGCATCTCAGCCTTTGCATCGCGGCATCAATGCGGCCTAGAGATCGTCCCCACACCGATGCTGCTCACCCCAGCTGCAGTGATCAATGAACACTTCGCTGCTGGCAAAAAGCCCTTGATGGGTCGCTTCTACGAGATGCAGCGCAAGCGACTGGATCTGTTGATCGAACCTGAGGGTGGCCCCGTTGGCGGGCGTTGGAGTTTTGATGCCGATAACCGCAAGAAGCTGCCCAAAGGCATCGTTGTTCCTGATCCACCAGTGGAGCGCTCGACGGCAGCCGTTGACCAAGCGCGGCAGCAGCTGATCGAGGAGGGTGTGGCTGGTATCGGCAGCTGGGATTCGTTTCATTACCCCGTGACCCATTCCGAAGCTGCCCGCTGGCTGGATGGGTTTCTCGACCAACGGTTGCGAGAGTTCGGGGCCTATGAAGATGCGATCAGCACCCAGCACCGGGTGATGTGGCACAGCGTGCTCACACCGATGCTGAACATCGGTCTGCTCACGCCACAACAGGTGCTGGATCGCACGCTGGAGCGAGCTGCGAGCGGCGATGTTCCCTTGAATTCACTTGAAGGATTTCTGCGTCAGATCGTCGGCTGGCGGGAGTTCATGGCCGCGATGTACCTGCGCCATGGAGTGGAGATGCGAAAGGGCAATTTCTGGGGTTTCGAAGACCGACCGATTCCCTCTGCCTTCTACACCGCATCAACGGGCCTGCCCCCGATTGATGACGCCATCCGTCATGCGCTCGAGACCGGCTACTGCCACCACATCGAACGCTTGATGCTCCTGGGCAACGTGATGCTCCTCTGCGGATTCCATCCAACCCGGATCTACACCTGGTTCATGGAGCTTTTCGTCGATGCCTACGACTGGGTGATGGTGCCCAACGTTTATGGAATGAGTCAGTTCGCCGATGGTGGGCTGTTCACGACCAAGCCCTATCTGTCGGGTTCGAATTACGTGCGCAAGATGTCGGACTACCGCAAGGGGGAGTGGTGCGACACTTGGGATGGATTGTTCTGGACCTTCATCCACCGCCATCAGGACTTCTTCCGTCGCCAATATCGGCTGGCGATGATGGCCCGAAACCTGGACCGCATGGGCCCTGATGCTCTCTTGGCCCATCAGCGCCGGGCCAGCGATTTTCTTGACGGGCTCACCTGAACCCTGCGTAAGGTCGCTTCAGATCGGCTGTGTTGATGACGTTCTCGCCCGAGGCCTACCTCTGGTTCAAGACCCTGCACATCGTTGGGGTTGTGGTGTGGTTTGCGGGCCTCTTTTACCTGGTGCGCCTGTTCATCTACCACGTCGAAACCGAGGAGCTGGCGCCGGAACTGCAACAGCCGTTCCGGGATCAGTACACCTTGATGGAGAAACGTCTCGCCAACATCATCACCACGCCCGGCATGGTTGTGGCTGTCTCGATGGCCATCGGCCTGCTGTTGGCTCAACCGTCTTGGCTTCAGCAGGGCTGGATGCACGCCAAACTTGCTTTTGTGGCAGCCCTGCTGGCCTATCACGTGTTTTGTTATCGGCTTATGGGCCAACTGCACGCGGGCACCTGCGCCTGGTCGGGCAAGCAGCTTCGGGCTCTGAATGAGCTGCCCACCCTGCTGCTGGTGATCGTGGTGATGCTGGTGGTGTTCAAGACGCAATTCCCCACAAGCGCGGCGACCTGGTTCATCGTTGCCCTGGTGGTGTTCATGGCCGCGTCGATCCAGTTCTATGCCCGCTGGCGGCGTCTGCGGGCTGAAGCCTCTGCCAAAGCCTGAGATGACCCACCCCCTCAAGGCCGTCCTCGAGCAGGTGGGACCGTCGAGCTGCCCCACCACGCACAACTTTCACTGCCACACCGTCTGCAGTGACGGAAGCCTCGAACCTCTCGAGCTCATCCAACAGGCCACCGAGCTGGGGCTCCAGCACCTGGCGGTGACGGATCACCACAGCTCCCAGGCCCACAGGGAGATCCGTGCCTGGTTAGATCAGCAACGCGGCGCCGGTGCTGTGTGTCCCATGGTCTGGAGCGGGATGGAAATCAGTGCTTTGCTGAAGGGATGCCTTGTACATGTGCTGGCTCTCGGCTTTGAGCTGCACCACCCAGCACTTCAGCCTTACAACCGCGGTGATGCCGTCGTTGGAGAACCGTTGCGTGCCGAGGCGGTGGTCAAGGCCATTCATGCCGCCGGCGGATTGGCGATCCTTGCTCATCCCGCCCGGTATCGCCTTGACCATGACGTTCTGATCAACGAGGCGGCTCGGCTGGGTTTCGATGGGGGTGAGGCCTGGTACGACTACGACATGCAAACGACCTGGTCTGCCAGCCCGTTGATCTGCGACTCCATCGATCGTCAGCTCGGCAACCTTGGCCTTTTGCGTACGTGTGGCACTGATACCCATGGAATTGACCTTCGTGGCCGCTAAGTTCGGTCCATCTCAGTTCCGGTCGACATGGGCTTCTTGGATCGTCTGCTGAAAAAGGATTCCGCAGAGTCCGACTCCTCGATTGAGCCTCGCAAGCCAGCGAAGGAGAAGCCGGCGGAGTTCTTCCTCGATGCAGATTCCTCATCCTCACTGGGGGATGTGAACTACATGCGGGAGTCGAAAACGATTCGCCGCACCTTCCCCGGCACGGCTGCCAGCCCCGGAACGAAGGAACAGATCATGGAGGTGGCTGCCGAAACCGAGAAGCTTGAGAAGCGCAGCGAAGGCCTTGGCGGGGTCGTCAAGAAGGAAGAATCCGTCAACATCACAGCCGGCATTCCCAAGCCGGTGAAGAAAACCTTTGCTGAACAGGTGAGCACGAAGGAGATGAGCCAGCGCCTCAAGGGCACGGCTATCACCGGGGTTAATACCCCTGCTGCGGCTGATGCAGCTCCTGTTGGTCGCAAGGAAGAGCTGAAGGCCCCGGCGGAACCGACGGCCAAGGTTGGCTCCGCGGCACCATCGTCCAAGCCTGGATCAATCGATCCCTTCCGTCAGATGGTCCGCGATCTCAACAAATAGGGCTGCCCCGTTCAATCTTGGCTTCGCTGCTGTTCACCAGCCGTTGCAGCAGCTGCAACTGTTCAGCAGTTGCGGTACCCCAGAGGCCTCGATTCGAGGCTTCCAAAAGTCGTTCCGCCATATCCCTAAGCACCCAGGGATTGCTGGTGCTTAGGAACTCCTGGATCCTGGGCTGGTTCAACCACTGGTCACAGAGTGCTCCGTAACACCAATCGGGTACACGATCGGTGGAGGCGTCATAGGCGAACAGGTAATCAAGACTGGCCCCCATCTCGAAGGCCCCCTTGTAGCCGTGTTGCATCATTCCCTCGATCCAGCGGGGATTGAGCATCCGGCTGCGCATCACCTTGTCGATTTCTTTCTCGAGATGGTGCATCCGAGGCCGTTCATGGCGTGAGTGATCCCCAAACCACAGCTGCGGACGCGCCCCGGACACCTCTTCCACGGCTGCACTCAGCCCACCCTGGAACTGGTAATAGTCGTCTGAATCGAGCAGATCATGCTCGCGGTTGTCCTGGTTGTGCAGAACCACCTGCACCCTGCCCAGTGCCTGCTCGAGTCCGGAGCGATCAAGGCTGGGAGCGTCGGAGCCGTCATAGGACCACTGACTCCAGCTGAGGAAAGCCTGCGCGAGGTCTGAGCGTGACTCCCAGCTGCCACTGTCGATCAGGGCCTGAAGACCGGCTCCATAGGCACCTGGGGCTGATCCATAGATGCGGCCCTGGGGTCCCCCTTCACGGGTCAGACCCGCCAGAGGATTGACTGAGTCCGGTTCATCGAGCACTGCGACCATCGACTGGGCTTGATGCACCCAGCCCACCAACTGGGGAAAGGCATCGCGGAACAGTCCAGAGATGCGCAGCACCACATCCACCCGCGGGCGACCCAGCAATCGAGCCGGAATGACCTCGAGATCCACCAACCGACGGGTGGGGCCATCCCAGACCGGCCGAACACCGATCAGGGCCAGCAGTTGGGCGATGTCTTCTCCGCCATTGCGCATCGTGGCAGTTCCCCAGACCGATAAAGCCATATGGCGCAATGGCTCCCCTTGCTCCAGCAGATGAAGGTCCAGCAGCTGCTCCGCTGACCGACGCCCGAGATCCCAGGCCGCTTCCGTGGGCAAACCCCGTAGGTCGACCGAATAAAAATTTCGGCCCGTGGGAAGCACATCGGGACGTCCACGACTCGGAGCTCCTGAGGGTCCCGCTGCTATGCGGTGGCCTTGAATGCCCCGCAAGAAGGCCGATTTTTCGGCGCCGGCACAACCGTTCAAGCGGGGCCAGAGCTCGTTGCGGAGGTTGAACAGGCAGCGATCATCCGGGTCCCAGTTCTTGAAGGGTTCGGCCAGCCCGTCGCTTCGTTCTCCGTGGACAACCTGTCGAATCAACAGAAGCGCCTGCTGCTCAAGCCAGTCACAGCCATCTCCGACCCGACGGCAATCCGAGCCGCCCAGCCTGCTTAGCCGGTTCTGGTCGGTCTCAGACAGCCGCTCACCTTCATCCTGTTGCCAGGGGTCGAACGCCAGGCTCGCTTGCTGGGCCATGGCCTGCAGCAACCCTGGCTGCCCTTGCCGGGGCGGGCGGGCGAGTGCGATCAGCAGTTCATCGGCTGCGGCGGCAGAAGGAGCGACGCCGAACCGATGCAGCCCGGTGCGGATCTGCGATTCCTTGAGTTCGCAGAGATAGGTCTCTGCCTGATCCAGGCAGGTCTCCAGGAGTTCCGGTTGACGTCGAAGCTCCTCCCCGCTGGGAATTCCAGGCCAGTTGAGGGTCAGCAAGGTGGCATGAACCGACTGTTCCAGCACCCGCGCCCGTTCACCCCCGAGCTGACGAACCTCCACCAGTTCATCGAGAAGCCCTTCTAAGCGCTGCAATGGTCCATGCAGCCCAGCACGGCCGAGAGGAGGTGTGAGGTGGTCCAGAACGACGGCGTGACCACGTCGTTTGGCCTGGGAGCCTTCTCCGGGGTCGTTGACGATGAAGGGATAGAGGTGGGGGATGGGACCCAGGGCCAGATCGGGGCCGCAGCTCTCGCTCAGTCCCACCGATTTGCCCGGCAACCATTCGGCACTGCCGTGTTTTCCCACATGCAACATCACCTGGGTCTGATGCACCTGGCGTAGCCAGAGGTATTGGGCCAGATAACGGTGCGGTGGTGGAAGATCTGGTGAATGAAGATCAGCGATCTGATCAGCGTCGTAACCACGATCCGGTTGGATCAACACCAGCACGTGGCCGAAGCGCAGCCCGTGAATCGCAAAACCCTTGCTTCCGTCCAGATCGCAGGCGCTCTCCGGCGGTCCCCATCGGGATTCGATCAAGCGTCGTGCCGGCTCAGGAATTGTGCTCCACCAGTCCAAATAGATGGCAAGGGGAAGATGATCCAGCGGCGGTCGGTTCTGCCCCTCCGGTGCATTGGTCCGTCCGGCCAGCAGCTGTTGCATCAAGGCATCGCCCGTGCTTGGCAAAGACTCCGTCCCGAGGCCATAGCCCGCTTCCGCCAGCCAGGTGAGCATCCGCCACGTGCTGTCAGGAGTGTCGAGACCGACGCCATTGGCAACACGGCCATCCCGGACGGGATAGTTGGCCAGAACCATGGCGATACGACGGTCAGCGCATGGCGTCTGGCGCAGCTCGATCCAGCGGCGGCTGTGCTCTGCAAGCCATCCAATCCCCCTTGAATCGGGCTCTAGGCAGGGAATGGCTGTGGCTAGAGGTCCGGTGGCCTTCCGGTGGTCACGAAAAGCGCACGGGCGCGTGGTGATCCGCGCATCCAGTTCCGGCATCACAACCTGCAGCGAAAGATCCATCGGATTGAGCCCTTGGCTGCTCTCCAGCCACTGGGCACGGCTGCGGCTGCTGCTGAGCAGCTGCAACACCGGTCGATCCAGGCGATCCCAGAGCGGACTGCCCAAGCCGGCTTGTTCCGCCTGGACCGAGGCAAAAGACGTGCCTGCAATGACGAGCTCTGCCCGTTGCTGCAGGAGCAGGTCATGCACTCCGGCCTGGACTGCGGGGTCTCGCAAGCTGCTGACCCAGAGCAGACAGGGTCGCAGTCCCTGCCTCCGCAGGGCGTCATTCAAGGCATCCGCCAGGGCGAGATCACCTGCTTGAAACTGGGCTCTGTAGAGCACCACTCCCACCGTGGCACCGGATTCATCCCGCCAGTCCCAGGGCATGGGGTCAGGGCATGGCACCACCGCAATGCTCTTTGGGGACGGTGGGCTGCCGTCAAGCAGGGCCTCGAGGCATCGCAGCAGTTGGCCCATGTTCTCGATACCTCCCTCCCGCAGTAGTGCCGACAGCTGATCAGCTAGTTCAGGGCTGCAGGAGCCAAGTCCATGGAGTTCGTTGGTTTGGTCGGCGGTTCCAGCCAGGACGATCAATTCCCGTTGCGGTGCATCACTGCACCATCGCTGCAGCTGCTCGAACCCGTAGCTCCAGTGCCCACGGCTTCCCAGCAGTCGAACCACAATCAACCGAGCCGCCTGGGCAGTGGTATTGAGGTAGTGGTCCAGCTGAGCTGGGTGTTCGAGACAACTCAGGGGCAACGCGCGGATCCGCTCGTTCCAGGCCGGGGTGAGTGGAAGGCAGGCGTCGAGGCAACTGATATCTGTGCCGGCGCTGGTCAAGAACAGCACATCTGCGCCTGGCTGCTCGACGAGCACCACGTCTTCGGGTGGGTCCAGACCCGGACAGGTGGCAAGACGATGCATGGCTCCATTCTCCGTCTCGTGGTGCCCGGTGGTGAGAAGATTCAGCGATCGGATTCATCAAGGTGATGCATCAGTTCCTGCCCTATGCCTGGTTCCAGGGCCAGTGCGTTCCCTTCGAGGAGGCCAGGATCTCCATCGCCACCCACGCCCTGCACTACGGCACCGGAGCGTTCGGCGGGATGCGGGCCATTCCCGATCCGCAGAACAGCGACACGATGCTGTTGTTTCGCGCTGATCGGCATGCACGCCGCTTGAGCCAGAGCGCCAGGTTGCTGCTGACTGATCTGAGTGAGGAGACAATCCTCTCCGCACTCACCGCAATGCTGAGGGCCAACAAGCCTGACCAGCCGATCTATCTGAGGCCCTTCGTTTACACCAGTGATCTGGGCATCGCTCCGCGACTGCACAACATTGAGACCGATTTCCTGATCTACGGACTCCCCCTGGGGGATTACCTCTCCCCGGAAGGGGTGAGCTGCAGGATCAGCAGCTGGACCCGCCAGGAGGATCGCTCGCTGCCGTTGCGCGGCAAAATCTCCGGCGCTTACATCACCAGTTCGCTAGCCAAGACGGAGGCCGTACAGAGCGGTTTCGACGAGGCCCTGCTGCTGAACAGCCGCGGCAAGATCAGCGAAGCCAGCGGCATGAATCTTTTCCTGGTGCGCGATGGCCAACTGATTACGCCTGGGGTCGATCAGGACATCCTCGAGGGGATCACCCGCGCCAGCGTGATTGAGCTGGCGAAAGCGATGGAGATCCCTGTGATCGAGCGGCCGGTCGACAAAACCGAGTTGTTCATCGCCGATGAAGTGTTTCTGTCAGGCACGGCCGCCAAGGTGACGCCGATTCGGCAGATCGAATCCACGGTTCTGAACGCCGAGCGTCCCGTGATGAATGCTTTGAAGACCAAGCTTGTGGCCATCACCGAAGGTCTGGACCCCGCCTATGAGCACTGGGTGAACCGTATTCCGATCGCCTGAAGTTCGTCCTGAGCTTTTCCTAAGATTAGGTGTCTTCCCGGGAGTGAACGGAATGGTGGTGGCGCAGGCAACCCGGCAACTCACCACCTCCCGCTTCCTGGACCATCTACACGGTCCCGACAGGCCTGTTCTGGTGTTCGACGGTGCAACAGGCACCAGCCTTCAGGACCTAGGTCTCACGGCTGACGATTTCGGTGGGCCAGACCTGGAGGGTTGCAATGAAAACCTCGCCGTCACCAAACCGGACGCGGTCAAGGCTGTGCACCGCAAGTTCCTGGAGGTGGGCTGCGATGTCATCGAGACCGACACCTTTGGTGCGGCATCCATCGTTCTGGCGGAGTACGGCCTTGAGGACAAGGCCTTTGAGCTGAACAAACGGGCGGCGGAGCTGGCCCGGGAGATCGCCGATGAATTCAGCACCTCTGACAAACCCCGATTTGTGGCTGGGTCCATGGGACCAACCACCAAGCTGCCCACCCTGGGCCACATCGACTTCGACACGATGCGGGCCTCGTTCCGCGAGCAAGCCGAGGGCCTGATTGCCGGCAACGTCGACCTGTTCATTGTTGAGACGTGTCAAGACGTGCTGCAGATCAAGGCAGCTCTGCAGGGCATTGAAGAGGCATTTGAGGCCACCGGTGAGCGGCGGGCGCTGATGGTGTCGGTGACCATGGAAACCACTGGGACCATGCTCGTCGGCACGGACATCGCAGCGGTGGTGTCGATCCTGGAGCCCTTCCCAATCGACATCCTCGGTCTGAACTGCGCCACCGGGCCCGAGCAGATGAAGGAGCACATTCGCTACCTCTCGGAGCATTCCCCCTTCACCGTCAGCTGTATTCCCAATGCTGGTCTTCCGGAAAACATTGGTGGTGTGGCTCATTACCGCCTGACCCCTGTGGAGTTGAAGATGCAGTTGATGCACTTCGTTGAAGATCTCGGGGTGCAGGTGATCGGTGGCTGCTGCGGCACCACTCCCGCCCACATCGGCAGCCTGGCAGAACTTGCTCAGGAGCTCAAGCCAGCGGAACGCCCCTCCCGCTGGAACTGCGCCACGGCTGAGGACGTTCGCCCCAGCCTCAACTATGAACCGGCCGCATCATCGATTTACGGCGTCACGCCGTATTACCAGGACAACTCTTTTCTGATCATTGGCGAACGGCTCAATGCCAGCGGCAGCCGCAAGGTGCGTGAACTGCTGGCGGAGGAGGACTGGGACGGTTTGGTGTCGGTGGCCCGCGGCCAGGTGAAGGAGAACGCCCACGTGCTCGATGTCAACGTCGACTATGTCGGTCGCGATGGCGAACGGGACATGCATGCGCTGGTGAGTCGTCTGGTCACCAACGTCAACCTTCCCCTGATGCTCGACTCCACTGAGTGGCAGAAGATGGAGGCTGGCCTGAAG
The DNA here is from genome assembly GCF_020514255.1 of Synechococcus sp. MU1611. Lineage (NCBI taxonomy): Bacteria > Bacillati > Cyanobacteriota > Cyanophyceae > Synechococcales > Synechococcaceae > Synechococcus > Synechococcus sp. MU1611. The sequence continues at coordinate 549,417 of NZ_VTLC01000001.1, forward strand.
GTGGCTGGTGGTAAATGCATCCTCAATTCCACCAACTACGAAGACGGCGATGAGCGCTTCTTCAAGGTGCTTGAACTGGCCCGGCGCTACGGCGCTGCCGTGGTCGTCGGCACGATCGATGAAGACGGAATGGCCAGAACGGCTGAGAAGAAGTTCGCGATCGCCCAACGGGCCTATCGCGACGCCCTTGAATTCGGCATCCCGGCCCACGAGATCTTCTACGACCCTCTGGCGCTGCCCATCTCCACTGGCATTGAGGAAGATCGCCTGAATGGCCGGGCGACCGTCGATTCCATTCGAATGATCCGGGAGAACCTCCCAGGCGTTCACGTGGTGCTGGGGGTCAGCAATGTGAGTTTCGGCCTGTCACCGGCGGCACGGATCACCCTCAACTCGGTGTTCTTGCACGACTGCTGCCAAGCCGGCATGGATGCGGCCATCGTCAGCCCCGCCAAGATTCTTCCGCTGATCAAGATCAGCGAAGACCACCAGAAAGTCTGTCGTGATCTGATCAACGACAACCGGCGCTTTGACGACGGCATCTGCGTTTACGACCCGCTCACCGAGCTCACCACGCTGTTTGAGGGCGTCAGCACCAAAGAAGCCCGGGCGTCAGGCCCCTCATTGGCGGATCTTCCAATCGAGGAACGGCTGAAGCAACACATCATTGATGGGGAACGCATCGGCCTGGAACCGTCTCTCAATGAGGCGCTGCAGACCTATCCCCCCCTGCAGATCATCAACACCTTCCTGCTTGATGGCATGAAGGTGGTGGGTGAGCTGTTTGGCAGTGGCCAGATGCAGCTTCCCTTCGTGCTGCAAAGCGCCGAGACGATGAAATCCGCAGTGGCTCATCTGGAGCCGTACATGGAACAGATTGAAGGGGAGAGCACCAGCAAGGGCAAGTTTCTGATCGCCACGGTGAAAGGCGATGTGCACGACATCGGCAAGAACCTTGTCGACATCATCCTCACCAACAACGGCTATGAGGTGATCAACCTGGGGATCAAGCAGAGCTGTGAAGCCATCGTTGAAGCCCAGCGCGAGCACCAGGCCGATTGCATTGCTATGAGCGGACTGCTGGTGAAGTCCACGGCCTTCATGAAGGACAACCTCCAGGCCTTCAATGATGCAGAAATCGATGTTCCTGTGATCCTTGGCGGTGCGGCGCTGACGCCACGCTTTGTTCAGAAGGATTGCCGCGAGGTTTACGACGGCAAGGTGATCTACGGACGAGATGCCTTCGCTGATCTGCGCTTTATGGACGCGTTGATGGATGCCAAGCGGAACGACAACTGGACCAACTCCAAGGGATTCCTGGCAGACGCACCTCAGGGCGTTGGCTTGGATGAAGAATCAAAACTCTCTGAGGAGGCTGTCGAGCCTTCCGCCTCCGCTACGGATGCTCCAGCAGCGGATTTGCCTCCCGTCACCTCAGATCGATCTGACGCTGTCCCCGCTGAAGCCGCACCGAAGCCGCCCTTCCTGGGGTCTGCTGTGATCACCGAAGACGACATCGACATTGCCGAGGTCTTTGACTACCTCGACCGCAATGCCCTGTTCGCCGGTCAGTGGATGCTACGCAAAACGAAGGAGCAGAGCCGGGACGATTACGAGGCGATGCTGGCTGAGAAGGCGGAGCCGGTGTTGCAGGAGTGGATGCAGCGCTGCATCGACGAGTCACTCTTGACCCCGCGGGCGGTTTACGGCTACTTCCCTGTGGGGCGCGATGGGAACAGCCTCAGGGTGTTCGATGCCGATGGCACAAGGGAACTAGGCCGATTTGATCTGCCCCGTCAACGGTCCGGCAACCGCTACTGCATCGCCGATTTCTTCAATGATCTGGATTTTGATGGACGCCCCACCGACGTGCTGCCCATGCAGGCCGTGACCATGGGACAGAAGGCGTCTGTCGTGGCGCAAGACTTGTTCAAGGGCGATCGCTACAGCGACTACCTGTACTTCCATGGTCTTGCCGTTCAGATGGCTGAGGCGATGGCGGAGTGGGTGCACGCGCGGATGCGTGCGGAACTCGGCTTTGCTGATCCCGACGGCATGGTGCTGCGGGATGTTCTGGCTCAGCGTTATCGCGGAAGTCGCTATTCCTTCGGATATCCCGCCTGCCCCAATGTGGCCGATTCCAGGCAGCAGTTGGCGTGGCTCGATGCCGAACGGATCGGCCTCACGATGGACGCCAGCGACCAGCTCGAACCGGAGCAGAGCACCACAGCACTCGTAGCTCTTCATTCGCAAGCTCGGTACTTCAGCGCCTGAGCCAAGCAGGACGTCCCATAACCTGAGGCGCCCTGTTCTGTTCACCATGGCCATTGCCGGACCTGATGGTGTTGATGCCGCCATCAAGGCGGGTGTTGATCTGGATGGAAGTCCAATTCCCGAAGCAATGCTCGCTCTCTACAACCAGGTGATGGATCTTGAGAGTCAGCGTGCTCGTAGTGGTGTTGTTAAGTCGATGCGCAACCGGGTGGTCAAGACCGGAGCCAAGCATTTCGACCAGGAGACTCTGAATCAGAGGCTGCAGGAGGCCGGATGGGAGGGTCTGAAGGACAAAGAGATCGCCTTCTTCTACGGATGATTCCGGACTGATGGAGAGACTGCCTCTGCCTGACTCAGTCCTGGCAGAGCTTCTCCATCGTGTCGATCACCTCCTGCTGAAACGACTCCAGGGCGCTGGACTCACTCAGATCAAGGCCTTCCCCTGCGGCGTTCTGGGCCAGGTCCTGGAAATGAAAAGCTCCCTCTCCATTGGCAAGGAACTCGATCGGTGAGCTTTCGCCGCTCTCGCGAAATGCATCGCAGAGCGCCAGAAACGCAGCGTCTTCAGTGAACTCCCAATCCATCGAGTGGACATGACTGAATGACCTTTAACCCGCTCCCCTAGGGGTTCGTCAACCGTCTGGAATCAAAATGTGCCAGTCCTTGGGCAGACTCCCCTTCTCTCCAGCAGTCAGATGTCCAGCAATAGCCCCGAATTTTCACCGGCCAGCAACGTTCTCGGGGAACCGCTTCAGAGTTGCAGTTGCGAGCCGATGACGGGCTGGTATCGCAATGGTCTCTGCCAAACCGATCCAACGGATCACGGCCAGCACAGCATCTGCTGTGTGATGACCGAACAGTTTCTCCGTTACAGCAAGGCCCAGGGCAATGACCTGATGACCCCAGTGCCAGCGTTTCAATTCCCCGGGTTGAAACCTGGGGATCACTGGTGTGTTTGTGCACCGCGATGGAAACAGGCCTATGAAGACGGCGTTGCGCCCCTAGTCCGGTTAGAGGCGACAGAAGACACAGCTCTGAACGTGGTCAGCCTCGAGCAGCTGAAGCAACACGCTCACCAGTCGATCGACTGACCATCCCAAGCGAGAAAGCTTCCTGACTTGGCTGGGGTCTGTTGAAGCAGCACCTCCACCAACTGCCGGGCAGCTCGCTCGGGTGTGAACAACTTCTCTGGGGCGACAAAGCTCTGGAACGGACGAGACAACGCTGTGTCCGTTGTGCCCGGATGCAACAGGCTGACTGTGGCCAGGGGCCAGCGGCGGGACCATTCAATGCTCAGAGAGCGCAGAAGCTGGTTCTGCGCCGCTTTAGCAGCCCTATAGCCGTACCAGCCGCCACTGCGGTTATCACCAATGCTGCCCACCCGGGCACTCAGGCTGGCGAAATGGAATGGTTGATCCCGCTCCAGTAGAGGTTCAATCGCTTTGGCCAGGAGGATCGGAGCAATGGCATTGATTCCGAATTGCTGCTCCAACTGGAAGCGGTCGACCTGTTGAAGACGTTTTTCTGGATGAAGCTCAGGTCCGTGCAGACGGCCGGCGCAGTTGAAGACCAACCTCAGGGGCAGCGTCTGTGTACGCAGCGTTGCGGCCAGACCGTCCAGATCGCTGTCGTTCTCGATGTCCAAACGCAGCGAGCAGGCTGATGGCCCATGACGTCCAGCCGTCAGAACCTTGAGGCCAGGACAGGACCGCCTCAGTTCCGCCGCGACCGCCGAACCGATGCCACCAGGACCGACCACCAAGGCCAGGCCAACCCAATCGGTCGAGGACGCTTCGACCATGTGATCTTGCTGCGGAGTGGAGACCGTCTAACGGAAATCGGGCATCATCGGCTGCAAGCTCCGTCGAGCACCTTTGGTGGCGAATCGAAGTCGTTACTGGCCCCCTGCAGCGCTCGGAGCTCTGTTCATGGCCGCCTTGGTGGGCTGGCTTGCACGACCTCTCCCTCAGCAAGCCGACCAGAAGCCTCTCAGCCTGCTTGAGCTGCTCGAGGATGATTCAACCGACGCTGGCGCAGCCCCATCCAGAACGGCGGCCGTTCAAACACCTAAAAACGTCGTTCCCAAGGTGCCACTGGGGGCTGAAGCCGTTCCACTGGACATCCGAGTTGGTCTGGTCAGCCAGACGCCGGTCACAGCTTTCTGGCCGGGTCGCAACGTCCTGTGTCGCAACCATGCGGGCTCCGTGGTCCCTGCCCAGCAGTTGGGCAGCACAATCGCTTCATCCACCCAACAGGAGATTCACTGCTCCGGAGGGCACGTTCAGATCAATCAACAGCGCTATCTGGGGGATGTATCTCTGCTCAAAAGCCAACGTGATTGGCTCGCCGTGATTTCCCTGGATTTGGAAACCTATGTGGCCTCGGTTGTCGGTGCAGAAATGCCCAGCCAGTGGCACCGAGAGGCCTTGAAGGCACAAGCTGTGGCAGCACGCTCCTATGCCCTGGCGCATCTTGCAAGACCAGCAACAACGGCATATCACTTGGGCGACACGACTCGCTGGCAGGTGTACTCGGGTGAGACAAGCACCACCCAGGCCAGTCGATCAGCTACTTGGGAAACCCGAGGGATCATCCTCAGTTACGCCGGTGGCATTGTGGAAAGCCTGTATGCATCTAACGAGCAAGTCAGTGCTGAAGCCCATGGCCATCTCGGCGCAAGCATGAGTCAAACCGGGGCCCAGCAACTCGCCCGTCAAGGACTCTCCTTCAATGCAATTCTTGGCAGGTACTACACAGGAGCCTCACTGGCACGGTTGAAACGGCATGACCAGTGAACTGCTCCGACAAGCGAATGGCGTTGCGGCTGAGGCGAAAGCATCCGGAGCTTTGGTTCCGCTCAAGACCTCGCTAACGCACCTGATGGGAGAGGGAGGCACCAGCTTTGAGCTGCGCCATCTCCTTAGCGCAACACCAAAACACTTGCGAGCCGCAGGCCCCAAGCCAAATCCTTTCCTCCCCTGGGATCAACGGCTGGAGGTGGAACGGATCGGCGATTCGCACGTGGTGATTCTGAACAAATATCCGGTTCAGTCCGCCCACATGCTGCTGATAACCCAGACCTGGCAACCCCAAACCGGTTGGTTGTCCCTTGACGATTGGCGTGCCGTCGCCTTGGTCGATGCAACAACCACTGGATTGTGGTTTTTCAATAGCGGTCCCAATGCTGGCGCCAGTCAGCCGCATCGCCATCTGCAGTTGTTACCTCGAGCAGCAGGGGAACCGATTTGCGCAAGGCAAGATTGGTTCCGACGTTGTGCTGCAGATCCAACGGCCCTGGCGGATGACCCTCTGTTCCGGAGCAGTCGTGTTGCACCGCTCACTTCACCCCTGACAGGTGAAAAGCTCCACCGGATCTATCTTTCGCTTGCGGGAGAACTCGGGCTGGGATCCCCGTCAAACGACAGCTGTCCAAGGGGTGCCTATAACTTTCTGCTGTCACGCCAATGGATGGCCATTGTTCGGCGTCAAACAGAAGGCATTCGCGGTTTCAGCGTCAATGCCCTCGGTTTTGCTGGGTCCTTGCTGAGTACCGATGAATCCGATCGTGAATGGATTCATCGATCAGGGCCAGAAGCCCTGCTTCGCGCTGTTGTTGAAGCGGTCTGAAGTCAGTGAGTCAAAGAGGCTCAGGCCTTGGCCTTTGCTTTCTCCAACTGACTGATAATCACGTCGCGATAGTCGGAAGCCAAGTCGTGAAATCCCTGTTCAATCAAACCGGCGATGACGTCGATGGCTTCGTCTTCGCACTCGGGAATCAGCACCACCCCACGATTACGACCGAGGATCATCTTCTGAATGATCGATTGCATTTTGCGTGGTTTTCCTGAGGGGTCGGCAAGAACCTCCTCGGCAGGTATGAACCGAGCACGGTGTTGATTTTTGGAATTGATCTGTGCGATGAAAAGATACTGATTTCCGTTGATTTCTACCAATCCTCTGAATTCTGAGAGCTTGTCGCTGGCATCAACACAACAGAAATTGTTGTTCTGTGATGGTGATTTGCCATCAAAGCCACGAATTCTCGAGATCGTCGCGTCGGCTTCGAAGGATTCTTGACCCAGGCGGGTCACCAGCAATTCACAGATGGCGCGCTGATTCAAGACCACAAAGAAATGATCTCCATTAGACCCGTTCTCAGTGCCCCGCTTTGTAGTGAGTGGAACAGGTCTCAAGGAGTCCCGAATGGAGTTTGTGCCGTGGTGGCACGGATGCCAAGGCTTACCCCGCTCTGCCAAGGCTGGAGATGAGATCGACTCGCATCCTTTGAACAAGAAATGCCTCCAGCGTTGGAACCGTCAGATTCAGGACAACTTGCATCTGGTCCGTCCCATTGCGCGTCATTACGCCCTGCAAACAGGCCTCGAGCAAGATGATCTGCTGCAGGTGGGCTGTCTCGGACTGATCAAGGCTTCAAACCGATTTGAAACCAAGCGAGGAACGACATTCCCCAGCTTCGCTAAACCGCATATCCGGGGAGCCATTCTTCACTTTCTACGGGACAAGGTTGGTGTAATCCGCCTTCCAAGAGCCGTTGAGGAACGGGCCATGAGGATGCTGCGAAGCCCTGAAGGCTGCTTAAACGCTGCTGATGCTCTGGTCGTTCACCAGTACCGCAGCAAGCATCACTGGGTGGAGTTCATCGATGACCTGGTCGACGACACCCCGCAGGGAATCGAATTGGTCGCACGTTCAGAAGCGTGGCAGCGGGTTCGATCAATGTTCCTGAGGATTGGAACAGATGAACAACGTGTTCTGCAGATGGTTGTGATCGATGGAATGAGCCTTAGGCAGACAGCGCGACAACTCGGGATTTCAGCGATGACGGTTCAACGACGCGTCAAACGCGGCCTGCAAAGCCTCGCGAGCCAATTGAACGAAGATCAAGCTGGGGTTTGAGTGTCGCGGTCCATTTGTTCCTGGAGTGTCTTGATGGCGGCGTTCAGGGCCGAAAGTTGCCGTTCAGCACTATCCCTCCAAAAACGCAGCATCGACAGCTTCCGCTCCTGATGGTGCCGGCGCAAGGTTGCGTGATCAGTGGTGCCGCTGCAGCAGAAAGGAGGAAGCATGTCAGCAAAAGCAATCCCTTAGATCCTGACGGATTTTCAGACGTGATGCGACTCCTCAATCACTTGGCTCTCGCAGGAGGTGGACCTACGGTGTGGATTCACAACATCTGCACTGTGGTGTCGACGTCCAAGCGAACACCACAACACCACGCTTCATGAGTCTCAGACGAGTCCCAATATTGGTCTTGCTCTGCGTCTCGTTTGCGGGACTTGAGTTTGGTTCTCAGAGAAGGGGCGAGGCATACGTCGCCTTGATGGCTGGTCAGCGTGCACGCCCCTTAAACGGGACGTTTAACAACGTCCCGGTTCTGCATTCAAACCAGCCGGAGATTGTCACTGGTCCAGGGATTCTGGTGAACACAGCGCCCGGATCGGCCATCGCTGCTGAGTCCAACCAGCCGCTTCGCAACGCCGCTTACTCCTTCAACGGTGAGTTCGGCGTTCACATGCATCACAAGTACTACCCCCAGGACCTGTCAAAGCTTGGTGGACGTCGATCCAGGGGCTTGATGACCCTGGCTCTGATTGCAACGAATCCTGGATCGAAGCCAATCACGCTTCAATTCGACCGTGGTTCCGTCAAAAACAGTTTTGAGGCGCCGTATCACCCAAATCGCCTGATGGGGGTGAAGCCCCTGGGGAAGCGTCCCTGGAATACAGGACCGGGTGATGCCACTGCCGTTCAACTACTTCGCGGTGAATTAGACCGCAAACTGCCCGATCGTCTTGAGATACCCGCTGGAGGACGACGGGTCGTGGTATGTACCGTGCTGCCTGCCCGTGGCATCGCCAACGGTCTGTTGAGGGGACGCAGCAATGGTCCTTTCACCATGGCTGTCGTCGCTGCTGAGCAATCAGCACAGGATTCCGATCTCTTTGCGGTGCTGCAGTCAGGTCGCTTGGCGCCTGGACGGATTTATCTCAACCGTATTCGTGAAATCCAGCTGGGCAGGGTCTTCTCGCGCGTGGCTGGAGTGGCTCTCGGCGATGCCTACAAGGCCCAGATCCACCATGATCTCGGTCAGGGGGCACTCCATGTTCCCCTTACCAGTACGAAGCGGCATCACTTCGGCACGCGCGACATTCAGGTCAATCCATTAACAACGCGGATGGTGGATTCCGCTTTGAACAATGTTGGCACCTACGGCGTTCGTTACGACGTGACACTCAACCTTTCAGGTGCGGGCCCCCATCAACTGGTGCTCAGTCACCCGGTTGTTTCCGGAAAGAAAACGTTCACTGCCTTCCGTGGATCGCTGCAGATTGTTCAGGATCAGACGCTTCAGGAGGTCCACGTCGGCATGCGCTCAGGCGAGAGCCTGGCCCTGGCAGATCTCAACCTCGCTCCTGGAACAACAAAGGCTGTCAAGGTGAGTTTGGTCTACCCAGCTGATGCCACACCTGGCCACCTGCTGAGTGTTGTTCCTGTACAGCAACTGGCGATGCTTCACCGGCGCCAGCAGCAACAGCGTGACGCCCAGGTCAAACTCGCTGAAACCAAATCTCGCAAGGTGGGTCCCAAAACCGCACCGCCACAACCCCCGCTTACGCCTGTTGTTGTGAAGCCAGCTCCCATGCGGCAGAAACGCAACACCGCACCCCTTCCTTCGACGCCTGCGATCGTGCCTGCCACCAGTCCTCGTTACAGCGAGGTGATCCAATCGCAGCAGCAGTGGTTGCTTCAGCTGCAGGGTCGATAACCTTCGCTGAGCAGGACTGAACTTTTGAGCGGCGAGGACTCAAAACGTCAACGGATCTCTGTCGAGATGTCAGAGCCCATGGTCGAGTTGATTGACCAGCTCAAGGGTGAATACGGAGCACGCTCTCGGGGGCGTGTGCTCGAAATGCTTTTGCAGGATCTGCTCGATCCAGGCGATGGCAGCACAGGCCCTGAGGAAACATCCGTCAAGGACGAGGGTGAACCAGAGGCGACAACCAGCACTGATGAGATAACGAGTCTGGTATTGATTGGCTCCGGGAGTCTTCTCCACAATGCAGAACCGAGCCAACCTCCCGATTCCAGCGCACCTTCCGCCAACGTTTCTTCGGGCATTGATCTTCCAGGTTTCGTGAGCAAGCGAACCGGTCAGCTCAAAGCGACACTCCGGTCGCCGCAGCAACGAGATTCCGCTCAGAACGATCCCTTGGTTTCGACGGTTGATCCTTCTGATTTACGAGATGCCAGTGCTGCGGCTGAAGATCACTGGAGATCTCTGTATGGACAACCACCGGGCCCCACAGTGATCGAAGCCTCCATGACATGGCTAGCCCGCGACGTCTGGTCCAGCACTGACGCCAGTGATGGCCGGCCGTTCACCTGGTCTGCGGCCAATGCTGCTGTTGAGACGCTTTGTGCTGGCTGGGAGTCCCGTGACCCTTCCCTAGGCCGGGTGATGGCCGTTGCAGGTGCGCTTGAGGATCCATTCGCCACCTCATCCCTGGCGGAACGCATGCCGACGTTGATCCGCCGGTTTGTCAATCGTTTTCGTCGCAGCCGTCAGGTCACCTCCTTTGAAACTCTTGAGTCCACGATGACGGTCCACGGAGCGCTCAAGCTCTTAGGCCTGTCCACGCGAGCGGGCACAGCGGTGACCTTGAGCTCCATTCGGGATGCCTATAAACAGCGGGCCCTGGAAGAACATCCCGATGCAGGCGGATCAACCGATGCGATGCGTCGACTCAATGAGGCCTACCGACTGCTGCGCGAGCTGTACCGCAATCGCTAGCGCAATCGTCCAAGGCGAGACGCAAGCCTGGATCCTCAATGAGTCGCGTCTGAGACCTTTGCGCTACCCCTTTTCTTCCGCCCCATGGCTCCGAACAATCAACCAGGCACTGAGAGCCAGCATCACCACCGATCCACTGAGTGCCAGTAGATCGGTGGCATTTTTCACCTCAAAACCAATTGTCTTTTTGAACGCTGCGACAATCAGGCCGACAACAATCACGTTGGAGAGATTGTTTTTAAGGCTTTGCAGGCTGTTCACCGAAAGGATGTTGGTGTGTTGTTCAGAGCCTCCTTCAAGGCGTGGATCAAGGTCTGAAATCACCAATTCATAGATGCCATAGCCAAAGATGAGCAAGGCAATGCCGATGACGAAATAATCAACACCGCCCACCATCTGAGCGATGGTTTTGGCAGCGAAGCTTTGTGTGCTGAAGGGCATTCGCATGATCACGAGAAAAGCGTTAAAGACTTCAATCGCACCAATAACGAAGCAGCCGACGCTGCCGAGAAGGCTCAGCACGACGGGAACAATGCTGATCAGACGAAATTTCCAGATGAGCCGCTCAAACCGCCTTTCAATCCAACGGGCGACCATGGGAAATTCGCAGCAGCCTCCACGGCTAGCACAGAACACAAAACGAACTCACTTGTCTCACGCGTGACTCATTGCCAGTCTCGCCTCATGTCTTATGCGCGAGGCTTGCTAATTAATAAGATCCCAAAAAGCTGTTTTTTTATTGGATCATCCCTGAGATGGATTGCAAACCATTCCAGCGAACAATAGTTCCGTTTGTCGTTCGTCCATGTCCAGTCCAGCTCTTGTGCGCAAGTTGCTAGAAGCATTGATTGCAGCCGTTTTGAGGCTCGCGTACCTGCTGTAGACACAGGTACGCGAGTTTTTTGTCCTGAATTTCGAGTTTTGGGGCCTATTCATGTGTCTCTCGATTCCCGTACTGGAATTATTGCAAGACTCGTGCTGCGGCTTGATCAAGACAACTGAGACCGCTCTGCTGACTTATTGATCTCAGCCACGTCTCGTGGTGAGTCTTGTGCTTTGTCTTAAAAGAGACCGCTGGGCATTAAAAAACCGGGCTTAAACGCCCGGTTTTAAGTGATGAGGATCCTTGGATTAGGTTGACGTTTGCATCCCTTGAATCAGGTAGTCGAAATAAGGCGACGTGAGCTTCACCTGCTGTTCCGACAAAAGTGCCAGGGAGGCGTCCTTCATGCACTTGATGGCTTCCACCATGCCTGGCATCGGAACACCCAGGCTGTTGTACATCTCGCGTGCGCCCACCAAGCCGATCTCCTGGATCATTTCGGTGCTACCCGCAAGGACTCCGTAGGTGACCAAGCGCAGGTACCAGCTGTAGTCACGCAGGCACTGGGCGCGCTGACGTTGACCGTAGGCATTGCCGCCGGGGGCGACGTACTCCGGCTTACGACCAAACAACTGCTTGGCAGATTCGTCGACGATCTTCTTTTCGTTCTCGGTCAGAACCTTGACCACGGACACGCGCATGGCGCCTTGGTCAAGGAAATCCACCATCGTGCGGAGTTCGCCACTGGTGGGATACCGCAGATCGTCATCGGCCTGGAGGATGAGATCCCGGACAACGCTCATGGAACTGGGCAGGCTTCGTGGAGTTTAGTGGTCTCGACCCGTTCACCCGACCCAACTCCGCCCGGGTGTTACGCCATTGCAATGGCAGGGAACCTTGAGCATGACCTACGCCGACAGCTCGAACAGCAGTGAACCGCGGCCGGGGCTCACCATCGAGGTGGAATCTGTTGACCTCGACCGTGACGGAAAAGGACTGGCCCGTTGGAACAACTGGGTGATTGTCGTGCCTGATCTCCTGCCAGGGGAGCGTGCCACGGTTCAACTCCAGCAACGCCAACGTTCCCGCTGGCTGAGCCGACGCGTTGAGCTGATCTCCGTCTCCGAGGTTCGGCGCCGTCCCCCTTGCATCCTTGCTGACGACTGTGGTGGCTGCACACTTCAACGTCTCGATGATCCAGCTCAGACCCGTTGGAAAGAGCAGCAGATCCAGCAGACCATGCAGCGGATTGGAGGAATCAACCTTGCACCCGCGGCTCCCTTGGTTGATGCCGACCGTTGCTTCGGCTATCGCAACCGAGCCCTGATTCCTTTGAAGCGAGACCAGAACGGACGCCTGAAAGCTGGATACTTCCGTCCCAGGTCCCACAAGATTGTCAATCTGAATCACTGTCCGGTGCTTGATCCACGTCTGGATGCACTGTTGGAACCCATTAAAAAAGACCTTGATGCAGGGGGTTGGCCGGCCGACCATGACCTCATCGATGCCCAAGGTTTGCGTCATCTCGGCCTTCGTTTGGCCAGCGCCACTGGCGATGTGTTGATCACTCTGATCAGCAGCCATGGCCAACTTCCTGGACTCCAGGACCTTGCCCAGACTTGGGTTCAGCGATGGCCTGAGGTGAAGGGTGTCTGCCTGAACCTTCAACCGAAGGCCAACAATCTCGTTCTCGGTCGAACGACCCACTGCCTCGCCGGTTCGTCGACCATCGAGGAACAGTTCTGCGGCATCAAGCTTTCCCTGAGCAGCACCACCTTTGTTCAGGTGAACACATCACAAGCGGAACGCATTGTTCAGCGGCTGACTGACTGGCTGTCGTTTCAATGTGATGGCGGAACCGTGGTCGATGCCTACTGCGGTGTCGGAACCATTGCTCTACCCCTGGCAAAGGCTGGCTTTCATGTTCAGGGTTTGGAATTGAATCCCGACTCTGTGGAGCAGGCTCGGCTGAACGCCATGCACAACGGCCTTTCCTCACGCTGTGAATTTCATCCAGGTGATGTGGCGGATTTGCTCACCTCTCAGCTTGAGAACTGCCAAGCCCTCGTTCTGGATCCACCCCGACGGGGCCTCGATCGCCGCGTGGTAGCCAGCATTCTTGAGCAACCTCCCGCAGTGCTGGCTTACCTCAGTTGTGATCCCGCCACCCAGGCAAGGGATCTCAAAGAACTTCTTGCACCATCAGGCCCCTACGAGCTGGAAACTCTTCAGCCCGTTGATTTCTTCCCCCAAACAACTCACCTTGAGTCGTTGGCGCTGATGAAGCGAATCAGCTCCTGAGCTCGGCCTGAAACTGCTTGCTTAAAGCAGCCCGCACCTTGTCGTGCACCGGCTGGATTTTGTCGTCAGTCAAGGTTTCGTTCTTGCCGCGATAGCGCAGACGAAAGGCCTGGCTGACCTTGTTATCACCGAGTTGCGCACCTTCAAACCGATCCACCAACTCCACCTGCTCCAGCAGAGGCTTGCCCGCTTTGCGGATGGCTTGAATCAGGTCCGCAGCTGCACTGGAACGATCGACGACGACGGCAAGATCCCGCTCACTGAAGGGCACGGTTGGGTATGCCTTGAAGGACGGGGTCCAGCGGTTGCTGCGGGTGGCGGCATCCAACAGACGCGTCAGATCAAGTTCAAACAGATATGTCGCTTCGGGAAGATCCAGCTCCTCAGCCAGGGCAGGGTGGAGTTGACCGAAACAGCCGAGGGGACGACCCTCCAGGACCAGGGTGGCGGCCCGGCCGGGATGCAGTCGTGGATCGTCAGATAAGCGACGATCAGACAGCTCAAGTTGCAGGGTTTCCATCACCCGGGTCAGAACACCACGGGCCTGGAAATAGTCCGGTGCCTGTGGCTTCCCACTGGTTCTCCAGATGGAGAGGCGGCGATCTCCGCAAATCACGCCACCGAGTACAGCTGTTTGGTTCACCGCTTCAGCTGATCCGCTGTAGGTGTTGCCGATCTCGAAGACGGAACACCCGCGCTGGGATGCCTTCAGGTTGCGCACGCAGATCTGAAGATGTTCCTCCCAGAGATTGGTGCGCAGATGGCTGGTATCGGCCAACAAAGGGTTACTGATGGCTATGCGCTGTTCTTGCTCTGAACTCGGAACAAGCGACAGGGTGGTCACTTCCTGAAGGCCCGTCGCACAGAACAGCTGCCGTAAGCGCCGTTCCGCCTGCTGGCGCGGTGTCAGTACACCTGGTTCCAGCGGATCAGGCAGATGAGTTCCGAAACGGTCGAAGCCGACCAGACGCGCCACTTCTTCAATCAGATCCACTTCACGCTGCAGGTCTTGGCGTCTTGAGGGTGGCGCTATGACCTGCCACCCCTCGTCAAGGGCTGAGAGTTGACAGCCCAGGGCTGTCAAACAGGTCTCGATGCTGCGGTCGTCCAGATCTTCAGCGCCGTCCGGCCCGACGAGAGGGCCAAGCAGTTGATGCAGTGCATTGCGCCGCAACATCACTGGTGCGGGTTCAGCGGGACCATCCCCACCAACCCAGCGACCCGTCTCGGTGCAGGCGAACTCCTCCTTTAACAATGCAGAGGCCCGAGCTGAACAAGCCAGGGTCATCTCTACGGGCAAGCCTTTTTCGTAACGGCTGCTGGCATCCGTGCGCAACCCGAGGGCCCGGGCCGACTGGCGAACCCGCGGTGGTGCAAACAGGGCGGATTCCAGCCAGATCTTCCGTGTCTGGGCGGTCACGCCACTCTCGAGACTCCCCATCACCCCCGCGACGGCCACAGGACGGTCATGACAGGTGACGACCTGAACGCGGCTGTCGAGGCTGCGCTTCTGATCATCCAGACCCACAAAGTTTTCCCCATCACGAGCGGGACGGACAGCAAAACTCTGGGCATCCACCGGTTGCCCTGTTAGTTGTTCCAGCGCATCGGCATCAAAGGCGTGGAGGGGCTGCCCCTGCTCCAGCATCACCAGATTGGTGACGTCGACCACCGCATTCACGCTGTTCACACCACCGCGCTCAAGCCGCTGCTGCAACCAGGTCGGTGACTGCTTGGAGCCATCCACGCCCTCGATCCTGGTGATCGAGTAAAAACAGCCATCCATGTCCGTGGTCAGCGGTGTGGTGCTGGGATCAAGATCCAGCTGGGGCAGGCTCAAGCTCCCACCGGTCAGGGCCGCCACCTCGCGAGCAATACCCACCATGGACAGGCCGTCGGGGCGATTGGCGGTGATCGCCAGCTCCAAGACGGTGTCATCAAGGCCCAGCAGTGGCGCCACTGGTGCACCCGTCGCAGGCAGCGTTGCCTGGAGCTCATCAAGGATGGCAATGCCGTTGGATTGCTCCGTCAGGCCCAGTTCCGTCAGGGAGCAGATCATCCCGTTGCTGGCAACTCCGCGGAGTTCTCCGGCCTTGATCGTCAAGCCAACGGCCGGGAGGGTCGCTCCGACCATGGCGACTGGAACATGAATGCCGGCGCGAACGTTGCTGGCACCACAGACGATCTGGATCGGCTCCTGGGCACCGACATCGACGCTGCAGACGCTGAGCTTGTCGGCATTGGGGTGTTTGTCCCGTTCGAGCACATGGCCGACCACCACGCCCTGGGCGCGCGCGCTGAGGTCATCAACGTCGTCCACCTCAAAGCCCGCCATGGAGAGACGCTCCGACAGATCGTCCACGGATTCATTCACCTGGACCAGCTGTTTCAGCCAGGAGATGGATACCCGCATCGGATCAAAGCCAGACAGCGAGTGATCTTAGGAAGTCCCCCTTGGAGTGCTGCTCAGTGCCTGTCGGGTCAGGGGGTAAGCTCGATGTTTGTCAATTCGCTTCGCACCTGCGGCGCAACGTCCTTTATGGCCAAGAACAAGGGCGTCCGGATCGTGATCACTCTCGAGTGCACCGAATGCCGGTCCAATCCCGCCAAGCGTTCACCCGGCGTGTCTCGCTACACGACGGAAAAGAACCGCCGGAACACCACCGAACGGCTGGAGATCAAAAAGTTCTGTCCCCACTGCAACAAGTCCACGCTCCACAAGGAGATCAAGTGACCTTGCAGGTCCGTCTTTCCTCCATCCGTTCCTGAGTCATGTCCAGCTCCTTTTTCAAGAAGCGTCTCTCGCCGATCAAGCCCGGTGATCCCATCGATTACAAAGATGTGGATCTTCTCAAGAAGTTCATCACCGAGCGGGGCAAGATCCTTCCCCGTCGCCTCACCGGTTTGACCGCTAAACAGCAGCGCGATCTCACCAACGCCGTCAAGCGTGCACGCATCGTTGCCCTTCTGCCGTTCGTGAACCCCGAAGGTTGAACCTCGGGCGTTGAGCAACTCCATCCAACCCGGAGACACCGTCGCGGTTGTTCTCAAGGGTTCCCCACTCATCGGCCGTCTTCTGTCCATCAAGGGCAGCAAGGCGGTTGTTTCTTTTGGCGGTCAACGTCGGGATCAGGGCCTCCCCCTGCGAGACCTAATTGCTATCGATCCGGATCATCTTTTCGATAACAGCGTTCTGCCCGCCCCCGAGCAGGTGCAGGACAGCGCCCCATCAGCCCGGGCTGTTGTTGAGGCCTGGCAGCTGCTTGAAACAGATCAACCAGGCGGAATGGCTCGACTCAGCCTCTGCGAACTGGGAGAGCTTGTACTGACACCCCTCAACCTCGAAGGTTTGGCAGCACTGTGGAGCTGGGTGCAGGGGTCCCAGCAGTTGTTCCGCTGGCGTCGAGACCGCTTACTCCAACCGCTGACCCTCGAGGAGCGTGCCAGCCAGCGGCGCCAGCGCCGTTCTGAGCGCCAAGCGCAAAGGAAGGAAGAACGGCAGCTCGAGTTGCTGCAGGCGGAGCGAGGCCTCAGCGACGATGAACGCCTCGAACTGGGCCAGGTTTGGGATGAGCGCTTCAGCCATTGGATTCATTTGCTGAAAGACAATCCCGCGTCAGTCAGCTCAGACCCCGAGCTTCAGCAATGGTCTACCCCGTTGTCGATCGGGTCGGACGCCGCCGATCTGCGGCACTGGTTGATCGTGCGTGGATTGCTCGATCCCAATCAACCGATCGCCCTGAGAGGCAGTGTCTGGTCCCGCAGCTTTCCCCACGACCTGGAGGCGGAAGCGGAACGTCTCGTTGCGCTCTCTGATGAGGATCAACCGGGGGATGAGCAACGCATCGACCTCACTCACCTGGCGACCTACAGCCTTGACGATGCGGGCACCCGTGAAATTGATGATGCGCTGTCACTCGAGCGGCGTGATGGATGCGATTGGATCTGGATCCATATCGCTGATCCCAGTCGTCTCATTGGTGCCGACTCTCCACTCGATCTGGAGGCCCGACGACGGGCCACCAGTCTCTACCTCGCCGATGGGGTCATGCCGATGCTGCCCCTCGTGTTGGCAGCTGGCCCCCTCAGCCTTCGTGCCGGTCAGCGATGCGCAGCACTGAGTGTCGCCGTCAGGCTTGGGGATGATGGTGCGGTGGTAGAGCACCGCATTGCGCGCAGCTGGATTCGACCCCGCTACGGACTGACCTATGCCGACGGTGATGAGCTCATCGATTTAGCTCCCCCTGGCGATGAGGCTCTCTCGGATCTGTCTCGACTGTTGCTGCAGCGAATGCGCTGGCGTCGTTCCAATGGGGCTGTGATGTTTGACCGGCCGGAAGGACGCTTTCGCCGCTGCGATGAATCGTTGTCACTGCAGGTGATTGACCCGTCACCATCCCGCTTGATGGTGAGTGAAGCGATGCTTCTGATGGGGGCAGTTGTGGCCAGCTTTGGGCAACAGCACGACCTCCCGCTCCCGTACCGCAGTCAACCTGCAGCGGAGTTGCCCTCCAGCGATGAACTCGATCGGATTCCAGAGGGTCCAGCACGCGATGCGGCGATCAAGCGTTGCTTGAGTCGCGGCGTACAGGGCACGCGACCGATGCCCCATTTCAGCCTCGGATTGGCCGCCTATGTGCAGGCGACATCACCGATCCGTCGTTACGCAGATCTCGTGACCCACCGGCAGATTCTTGCGCAGCTCTCTGCTGTTCAACCGATGGGGGAGGAGCGTCTTGGTGAACTGATCGACGATCTCGACGACCCTCTGCGCCAATCCATTCAGATCAGTCGAGAGGATCAACGCCACTGGCAGCAGGTGTGGTTCGCCGAGCGTCAAAGCACCGTTTGGTCAGCACAATTCCTGCGTTGGTTGCGCCCCCAGGATCGATTGGCCCTGGTTCATGTCAGCGACCTGGCGATGGATCTGGTGGGATGTGTCGCCTCAACAGACCCAGCGCCAGGCGACACTCTGGAGCTCAGGGTGGGTTGTGCTGATCCCGTGCGTGGGGAGTTGCAGCTTCTAATCGGTTAATCCAGAACTCCGGTGATCCGAACCCAGGGTCCCCATGGATTTTTGATCCCGCGCAGGTTCAGCCTCTGACCTGAGTGATCAGTGGAGGCAAGCCAGTGATGAATCGCTGGTTCCAGGGTGATGAGAGGCCAGCTTTCATCAGCGCTCTTCAACTCGTATCCCTCTGCGGCATTGCCAGTGAGCACGCCGTTTAAGGCGATCTCATGCCGCTGGTTCGGCGCTTGATTCAACCCTGGCTGGTTCAGATCTCTTGATGGCCGGCCTGCCAATTCGGCCCATGCATCCAGTTGATCCGGCTGAGCCAAGCCCTGCTTCTGGGCCTCCGCCCAGTGCGGATGCCAGTGGGGCCAGTCCCAGATCGGGAGCACTGCAGCCGGGGCTTGTGGCTCTTCAATCAGGGCTGACTGGATCTCATCGACCGCCAGATCGCCAATGGCACATCCCTGTCGAACGGACAGGGCCGCTGCAAGACCAGCCACCTGGCCCAGATTCAGAATCAACGGCTGCAACCGGGTTGCCCCGTTGGCCATGTGGCTAACGCTGACTCCTTTCTCCGCCATCACCAGGTTGGCAACGGAATCACAGATCAGGGCATCGAATGGGATGCAGAACGGGGTACCGCTCCAACGCCCTCCCCAGCGCACACTTTTCGGAGCCAGTGGCCAGTCTTCACCGGGATAGTGATGGTCATTGGCGTAGGTCCCCACAGCGATGCTGGTGCAGCGTCCCTTGGCATCGATCGGGATCGGTCCACGAAGGGCGCCCTTGGAGATCGGCAACAGGTCGCGTTCCGTCACCGTTGTTCTGCCGATCAAGCGCCGACTTTCACGCCAGTACGGCATCAAAGCCAGGCTGGGGTCTTCTCCAGGAAAGGCGTTGCCGGGGCCAATCCAACCGCCGCTGCATTCCGACAGCGCAGCGAGAAAATCCTTGCTGTGACGCTGCATCTCATGGGCCAGATCTTCGCGTTCCTGGGTATCGGCACTGATGGCCCGACCGAGTCCGTTGTGCCAGTCATTGCCCTTCAGGGGCCAGTTCACCATGACCAGGCCGCCCGGCAGACGGCCATAGGTGACAGTTTTTTCAAGGCCAAAATTGGCAGTGCTGCGCTGAAAGGGGGCCCGTGGAATTGCATTGAGGTGCTGCTGAGCGAGCTCCCCATGCAATTGCCCCATCACCACCCACGTCGGTGACTGAACCGGTTGGCGTTGGAAGAACGTCTGGTTCTCAAGCCTTGATTGCTCAGGTGCGCTGGGTTCATCCCAGAGCTCCTTGGCTTCCCAACCCCAACGGAAAGGGGCCGAAGTCTGGGCCAGCAGATCACCAAGGTCACTGCCATCAATAAAGACCTCCGCTGCAACCGTCTCGACGCCATCCGCTTTGAGGATCTGAACTGAGTGGATGTGGCCTTGACGGCAGTGGACTTGCTCCAGCCTGCAGTTGGCCCGCCACTCAAGCTTCGGCTCAGCCGCTACCCAACCTTGCAGGATCTGTTCCGCTGTCTGCGGTCGGTATCCGAAACAGCTCACCCAGTTGTGGTCCAGGCCCGTCGGTTCCTCCAGTTCCAGCTGTCGAAGAAAAGCGCCCCACAGTCCGGTCTGCCAGCAACTCAACTCATGGCCATCCGGAGCACAGACTCCAGCCGAGCTCACCATGCCTCCCAGCCATGGCCCTGGGGTGAGCAACGTCGTTACAGCCCCTGATCTCGCGCTTTGCAGAGCGGCTGCGACACCCCCGCAGCCGCCGCCCCAAACCACCACGTCGCGGTGCGTCATGGAAACGGGCTTTTGGAGTGGATCGCGATGGGCATGATCGTTAGAGTCTGGCGTCGCTGCGGTGCAGCGGAGTTCGAGTTTTTCTGATGCCTTACACCCTTACGACTCCGCTCTATTACGTCAACGATCGGCCCCATCTGGGCAGTACCTATACGACCTTGGCCTGCGATGCACTGGCGCGGTTCGAGCGCCTATGCCTGCAGGAGGTGACCTTCGTCACCGGCGTTGACGAGCATGGGCAAAAGATTCAACGCACGGCTGAACGACAGCAGCTCAGTCCTCAGGACCACTGCGACCGCGTTAGCAGCCGCTACCGCGACCTTTGGAAGCAGTGGGGGATTTCAGAGGATCGCTTCGTGCGTACCACCAACCCGCGCCACTTGAAGTTGGTCGAGCAGTTCTACGAACGGGTCAAGGCATCAGGCGACATCGTTGTCGGCAATCAGACCGGCTGGTACTGCGTCGATTGCGAGGAATACAAGGATGATCCTGCTGAGGCGGAGTCCCCGTCATGTGCGATCCACCGCAAGCCTCTGGAATGGCGCGATGAGGAGAACCTTTTCTTCCGGCTTTCCCGTTACCAGTCCGCCATTGAAGAGTTAGTGGCTCGGGACGACTTCATCGCTCCCGCCAGCAGACGTCAGGAGGTTCGAAATTTTGTCGCCCAGGGGCTGCGTGACTTCTCCATTTCCCGAGTGAATGTGTCCTGGGGGCTGCCCGTGCCCGATCATCCCGGCCACACCTTCTACGTCTGGTTTGATGCACTTCTTGGCTATCTGACCGCACTTCTCGATGACGGAGAACCGGTGTCTCTCGATCGACTCGGCTCCTGCGGTTGGCCCGCTTCCGTCCACGTGATTGGCAAGGACATTCTCCGCTTTCATGCCGTCTTCTGGCCTGCCATGTGCATGTCTGCGGGTCTGCCGGTACCGCAAAAGGTTTTCGGTCATGGCTTTCTCACCCGCGAGGGGCAAAAGATGGGGAAATCCCTCGGCAACGTGCTGGATCCAGAATTGCTGCTGGAGCGATGCGGCACCGATGCCGTTCGCTGGTACCTGTTGCGCGATATCCAATTCGGGGACGACGGTGATTTCCAACAGCAGCGCTTCGTCGATTTGGTCAACAACGATCTGGCCAACACCATCGGCAATCTTCTGAACCGCACGTCATCGATGGCGCGTAAGTGGTTTAACGACAGCGTTCCCCCTGCCGGGGCTGCCACTGACCCTGACCATCCCCTGGCTCAGAAGGCCGCTGTAACCGTCAGCACGGTGATGGACGCCATGCCGAATCTCGCCTTCAAGACCGCGGCCGAGTCGATTCTTCAATTGGCGATTGCAGCGAACGGCCATCTGAATGACACCGCTCCTTGGAGCCGAATGAAAGAACCCGGCCAAGAGGCCAGCGTGGGCGAAGATCTTTTCGCTGTGTTGGAGACCACTCGCATCGTCGGTCTTCTGCTCGCTCCGCTGCTGCCAGACCTCAGTCAGCGCATCCTGGCCCAGCTGGGGCAGTGTCTTGATTCCGATAACTGGTCGAATCAGCTGATATGGGGCAGGCTGAGCAGCGGTTCCGACCTGCCCAAACCAACCCCGGTGATGCAGCGGTTGGAACTGGATGAACCGCTTTGAGGGAAAGCATGCATTGCCTGTCTCGCTGTGGTCTGACAGCAGCCCTCGTAGCCACCTCTCTTCTGGCCGCCTGCAGTTCCAGCCGGCAGCCCAAGATTGAACCCACGCCTTCGTTCGTCTTTCGATCTCTGGATTTGAGTCAGCGAGCCGACAATGGAGATCGAGACTGGGATTTGACCAGCCCAGAGGCGCGCTACGACCTGAGCAGTCGAACCATTCGCGCGCGGCGCCCCCAGGGGATCTTGTATCGCGACGATCAACCGCACTACCGGATCAACGCTGATCTGGCCACGGTGTTGAGGGATGGTGAACTCGTCATTCTTGAAGGTTCGGTTCATCTCCGTCAGTTGAACCAACGGGGGCTAACGATCAAGGGGGACAACTTGATTTGGACGCCAACTCAGTCACGGATGGTGATCAATCAAAGGCCGATGGCGAGTGATGGCCAGACGCAAATCCGTTCCCGTGAACTGGCCTTTCAACAGGACACGGAACTCTTGGTCTTCGACGGTCCAACAGAGCTGAAACGTCGAGACGAGGCAAGCGATGACAGCACCCCCACAGACGACAATCCTGATTCAACAGTGGTGCGTGGTGGCAGCGGCACCTGGAATTTGCGGAGCGGTCTGATGCAGGCTCCGGGCCAGGTTGAGGCTGTTCGACGCGATGGCCGGAAGCTCAGTGCTTCAGGGTTAAGTGGCAACACCCGCGAGGGATTTCTCGATCTGCAGGAGCCGGTCACGCTTCTTCTCGAGAACGACCGTGGCACCATCACCGCCGGCCGAACGCGCTGGTTGTTCTCTGCGCAGCAGCTCCAGTCCGTGCAACCGGTACAGGCTGAATTGCAGAACAGCACAGTTCAAGGCAAGGGTTTCAGGCTTGATGAACGCAGCGGCACGGTGATCATCCCCAGCGACTGTCGTCTGCAGCAGAAGCAGGAGACCCTCACAGCTCGCCGTTGCAGTTGGAACTGGAACAGTGAACGGGTCGTGGCAGATGGAGATGTGGTGTTGCGCCGAAAGAAACCGGAGCAGACCACGCGGGCCTCAAGGATGGAGGCCACGATCACTGACGATGGCGAGATCCGTTTCGGCCAACCGGGTCAGCGTGTTGAATCAACGATCAAGCTGAATCCCAAGACCGATGCGAAACGTCCTCGGTCTCCAGTGTCGTTCTGAGTCGCTGGGCCCATCCCTCCAGCCAACGCTCATCTGAGCGGCTGAAACAACGGGGCGACCAGCCCCCCACAATCACCACCCCCTGCTGTCCCATGGGGCACACGAGAATTGCTGGAAGCGACTGCAGCATCCCGTCAAATTCGGCCCGACCGGGAAAGAGTGTGGTGTTCACGAGAGAGATGGTCTGTTCACGGTCCATGGCTCGCTTGGTGATGGCTCCTGGTTGGAAGGGGTCCTGACTGATCAGGCCCCTTCGCAACACAACCTGCTGACGCCAAAGCACCAGAACCGAAGCAGCTGGAGTCGCTGTCAGAAGCATGTGACTTCCCCAGGCCAGCTCCTGTTTCTGAACATCGTTGAGCTGCTCGAACAACACCAGTCCCTGCTCTCCCTTCAACGACACCTTCTCAGCTGATTTCGGGTTGGCCCTTGTCCAGAGAACGGCTACCAACATCAGTCCCACCGATGCCATACCTGCCAGAACCTCTGCCCTTTGGAGGTCTGGTGTGACCGTTCCCGCTAACCCCGCATTTGTCACGGTCAGACCCAGCAACAAGAGCGCACAGATCAGAACGACACGGGCGGGGGCTGGCATCAACGATGGGGGCTGTCAGAACGCAATCATCCTGCTCAAATACGGACACGTATGTCCCTGCCATGACGACTCAAGAGGCCTTTGCCGCCATAGCGCTAGCCGCTGTTGCCTGTGATGGAAGACTCGGGAGGGATGAAGCACACGCCCTCCGCTGTCAACTGGAGTACCGATCCCTTTACATCGACAGTTCTGAAGCTGCGATGGGGCAATTGTTTGATCGGTTGCTGCTGCTGCTGAGGGACCAGGGAGTTGATGGTCTGATTGCATCCGCCCTTCCCCAGCTCAACGCAAGACAGCAGCAGTCTGCCCTTGCCGTGGCGGCTCATCTTGTCCATGCCGATCGCAAGGTCACTCCGGAGGAGACCGAATTCCTGGATCAACTCACCTCTCAAATGTCTCTGCCCGTCAACGAGGCCCGCATGGTCGTTCAAGCAATTGAGGCCCTCAACCGCGACATGCTGGACAGCTAACGGCAGACTGAGGAGGTTGTAACGCTTGATGGGATGTCCCTTTCCGCCCGACGCCTGTTGGCCAGCCTGCTCAGTTTCGGGATCTGTCTGCTTCTCTTGGCCCCTGCCAGCTTCGCGATAGCTCCTGCTGCCTTAGGCGGAAGCCTGCCGGAGACACTGGTGATCGACGAAGCGGATGTGCTCAGCCGTGCCAGTCGTGGCGAATTGGAGGCGAAGTTACGCAGTTTTGATGATCAACGGGTGGATGCCCGTCTGATCACCCTGCGTCGCCTGGATTACGGCATCAGTTTGAACAACTTTGGTGAGGAACTTCTCGAAAGCTGGAGTTCTCCGACTGGCAATCCTCTCTTGTTGATGTTGATCGAAACTCAGAACAAGAAATCCGCCGTGGTTGCGGATCAGGAGCTGGAAGCTCAGCTTCCCGCCAGCCTTCTTTCCAGTACCGCCCGCACAACGATGACTGTGCCCCTGCGGGAAGGGGACCGCTACCGCCAGGCTTCCGTGGATGGTCTGACGCGTCTTTCGACAGTTCTCTCAGGTGGAGAAGACCCGGGCCCCCCGCAGCAAATTGAACGCGTCACCCTGCCCACCAACATCCCAACCAAGGCGGAAACCGAAGAGAGCGATGCCACCAAATGGGTCATCATCCTTCTGGTGCTTGGAACCATCATTCCGATGGCGACCTGGTGGGTGTTCTCGCGCTGATTGAACGATTGAGATGAGCCGCCGTAACTGGATCAATTTATTCAGCTCCAATCAATCCGTTGAATTCTCCAGTGATCTTGAGCGTGGTTACGAGGCGGCTCTGCTCATTCAGAGCCTGGAACTGGAGTATTACGGAGACCGGCAGATCCGCCCTGACCTCAAGCTTTCCGTACCGAGAGCTGTTCAGGCCACGATTCTGCGCCGGTTTAAAACTGCACTGGCCATTTGCCGCAATTCAGCGGTCAATCTTTCTGAACAACGGGCGCAACTTGATTCTCAGGAGCTACGGCAACTCCAACTGATTGAAACCGTTGTCAGCCGCTATGGACCCCGACGTTCGAGTGGCTCACCCTCTATTAGTCGTTCACCGGACGCGCTGCCCCGTTCACTTCTGGGTGTCTTTGACAGTATTCGACTGCAGTTGGATCCCTCAACTGAGGACAACGTTGTTGCAGGCTATCGACGCCGTCGTGACAGCACGCTGATCTCCCTGCGTGTTCTGCTCTTGCTGATTCTGGTTCCCTTGCTGGTTCAGCAGATCGCCGGCACGTATCTGATCTCACCTGCGGTGAATCACTTTTCACCTGAACTTCCGTTCCTCAGTTACCCCAAGCCGCAGCTCGAGGAAAAGGCGGCTGAGAAGCTTCGCCTCTACAAACAGGAGCTGGAATTTGATGCGTTTTTAAAAGGTGTGCCACCTTTGGATGATGTCCAGTTGCGCGACCAGCTCACCGAGAAGGCGACGGAGCTCAAACATGATGCTGATGAGGAGAGTCTGAAGGCGATCAAAAACGTCTTTGCTGATCTCGCAGGTCTGATCGCTTTTGCGGTTGTGTGCTTGATCAGTCGCGACGAACTGCGGGTTCTCCGAGGATTTGTTGATGAGGCTGTATACGGCCTGAGTGATTCCGCCAAGGCCTTCGCCATTATTTTGTTCACCGACATCTTTGTGGGTTATCACAGCCCTGAAGGCTGGTCTGTCTTGCTGGATGGAATCGCAGAGCATTTCGGCCTTCCATCCAGCCAGAGTTTCGTCAATCTCTTCATTGCGACCTTCCCTGTCGTGTTAGCGACGATCTTTAAGTATTGGATTTTCAGGTATCTCAACCGCGTCTCTCCGTCGTCCGTTGCGACCTTGAAAGGTATGAATGGCAGTGGTTGATCCAACGGCCCCTAACGAGCCCATGGTTTCAAGTATCAACAACGGTTTGATTCTGGTCAGCGGACCAGCGCGCAGTGGCAAGAGTCGGTGGGCAGAGCATCTGCTGCACAACCACCCTGATGTGACGTACATCGCGACGGCAGCTGCCCGACCAGAAGACCTTGAGTGGCAGAAACGTCTTGATGCTCACCGACAGCGTCGTCCTGAGCACTGGGCTGTTGCTGAATCCGGTGCTGAGCTGGTGGAGGTCATTGAGACCCTGTCGCCAGGTCAGTCCGTGCTGATCGATGCCCTTGGTGGTTTTGTCGCACATCATTTGGAGCTCGATGCATCCGCCTGGAACCTGCTGTGTGAACGACTGATCGCTGCCGTCACGTCATCGCGCTGCACTTTTGTGCTCGTGATTGAAGAGACAGGATGGGGCGTTGTTCCTCCAACACGTATTGGTGGGCTGTTTCGAGACCGTTTGGGAGCTCTCGCTCAACAGTTGGATCGTGTTGCCGATGCTGCCTGGCTTGTTCTCCAGGGACGGGCTCTTGACCTTCATGCCCTTGGACGTGTGGTGCCATGACTGAGATGGAGCCGCTGCGTATTGCACTGTTCGAGCCACAGATCCCACCAAACACGGGGAATATTGCGCGTACCTCTGCTGCCTTCAGAGTGCCGCTGACGCTGATCGAACCCCTTGGTTTCAAGGTCGATGATCGCAGCGTTCGCCGCGCCGGTCTCGATTACTGGCCGCACGTACAACTCTCCATCGCCTCAGATTTTCCGGCATTCCAGTCACAACTTCTGCCAGAGCAGAGGTTGATCGGCTGTAGTCGTCGCGGTGGTGCATCACTCTCCTCATTTGAATTCAAACGAGGTGATGTTCTGCTGTTTGGACGTGAAGACACCGGTCTGCCGGACCCGGTTCGCGAGGCCTGCGACACCATTCTGACGATTCCGATGCCCGGTGCCGCCGATGACGCTGGCCAGGGTGGCGTGCGCAGCCTCAATCTTTCTGTGGCCTGTGCACTGGTGACCTACGTGGCTGGTCAGCAGTTGAGGTTGTGGTGATCACACCACTGCTCCAATCCCCCTTGCGCTGTGATGTTCGGCTCGTTACCTTCAACGCGTCTGTTGGGTTTCATGCGCGCACTGCTTGCCGTAGCAACTGCTGTAACCCCTTTTGTGACGCTGGGAGTGTGGAGCTCTCTGCCTGGAATTGCTGATAACGCCACCTTCAATCTCGCTGAATTACCCCCACACTCAGTTGTTGAGTCTCCAGAGCCCGTTTCTCTCGCCAGCACAACAGACACCACAACGCAGCTTTGGTTCAAAGTTCTCTCGTCGACCCCACTGAACAGATTCGCTGATTTGCTTCGGCTGGACGCACAGAAACTTGCGACGTTGAACAGCGTTTCTCCGGATCATGTTTTCGAGCCAACCAGTTGGCTTGCTCTTCCTGATTCAGCTCGGGTGGTTGCTGTGACACTGTCGTCTCTCGATCGAGCCAGTGAACGCAAAACGCTTCCTGTTTCGGCCCCACCTCCAGTCAGCACTATCGCGAAAATTCAGCAGGGTGATTCACTCGCTGCATTTCTCAAGCGTCATGGCGTGACCCAAGCGCAGTTGAAGACCTTTAATCCCGGTGTTCAGCTCAATGCCTTGACGGTCGGTCGAGAACTTCAGATCTCTAACGCATCCTCAGGTCAGTCTGTTCTCGCTGTTCGCCCGCTCCGTAGCGGCGGGGCCGCCTGGCCTCAGCAAACTCCATTGTCGACAGCTGACCAGCCTGACAGCCTGAAGCCGCCGATTGTTGGTTACCAGTGGCCGACAAAGGGTGTGTTCACCTCCGGTTATGGATGGCGTTGGGGTCGGATGCACAAAGGGATTGACATCGCCAACAACACAGGAACTCCGGTTATCGCTGCACGGGATGGCATTGTCTCGTTCTCCGGCTGGAGCGGTGCCTATGGCTATTTGGTTGAAATCGCCCATAGCGATGGTGAATCCACCCGTTACGCCCATAACAGTCGCCTTCTTGTCAAAAAAGGCCAGGTTGTTCCCCGTGGCGCGCGTATTTCTCTCATGGGAAGTACCGGTCGAAGCACAGGGCCCCACCTTCACTTTGAAATCCGTCGTGCCGGTGGTGCAGCCCTCAATCCTTTAGTCAAGCTGCCTGCCCGTAAGGCTTGAGCAGATAACGCTCCAGTCGGAAATAACAAGCATCTGGCTTGTCCCCAGTGTTGTCGAATAAATGTCAGAGGGGAGACTTGAACTCCCGACCTCAGGGTTATGAATCCTGTGCTCTAACCAGCTGAGCTACTCTGACGCAGGCCCTTCAGGCCAGTCGCCATCATACATCTCGGGGTTCTGGCTCAGCGCATGTCGATGGCATTGAGTCGATCGCGAAATGACTTCGGCTGATCATCCAGGTTCGCTAGAGCATCCACCTGGACCGTCGGTGCTGGTGCCGTTGCTGGCTCGACGTTTCGCGCTGGCGCCGAACGACGGGTTGAACCGCGATTGACACCCATACTTCTGAGCCGACCTGATCGTTGGTCACGATCCAAGGGCTTTTTGCGCAGATCTCCCTTCAGCTGGTTCAGCAGACGAAAATGTCCTGTAGCGCTGAACTTTCGAAGCAGTGAAGGGTCCCAGCTCGTGAGTTGATCAGTCATCGTCTGAGTTTATGGCGACGGACGGCCATAGCCGTGATAGGTTGAAAAGTGAAACTGGAAGTCGAATCGACTACGTGTTAAGTCGGTTGCGGCCTTCAGGTCATTCATTCTCCCTCCAATCATGACCGACAACGGTTGCCTGCGTGTTGGCCAGCAGGCCCCTGATTTCACAGCTACCGCTGTGGTGGACCAGGAGTTCAAGGAAATCACGCTGTCCCAGTACCGGGGCAAGTACGTGGTGTTGTTCTTCTACCCTCTGGATTTCACCTTCGTCTGCCCGACTGAAATCACGGCCTTCAGTGACCGTTATTCCGATTTCTCCAGCAAGAACACCGAAGTACTCGGCGTTTCCGTCGACAGCCAGTTCAGCCACCTGGCTTGGATTCAGACAGCGCGCAATCAGGGTGGCCTGGGCGACATCAACTATCCCCTCGTCGCTGACCTGAAGAAGGAAATCTCCGCCGCCTACAACGTCCTTGATGACGCTGAGGGTGTTGCTCTGCGCGGGCTGTTCATCATCGATCCCGATGGTGTGATCATGCACGCCACGATCAACAATCTGCCCGTGGGCCGCAACGTTGATGAAACCCTGCGTGTTCTGCAGGCCTTCCAATACGTGCAGTCCAATCCTGACGAGGTTTGCCCTGCCAACTGGACTCCTGGTGAAAAGACCATGAAGCCTGATCCCAAGGGCTCCAAGGAGTATTTCTCCGCCATCGGCTGATTGCTTTAAGCAGGCCCTTTCACCTGTTACCTCGGCCCTACCCCTCAAACGGGTGGGGCTTTTTTCATGAGTTGCTCTAAGGCAAGGGACAAGCTTTGATCCATGGCGATTGAGCGACCATCACTGACAACGATTCGTGCCAGAGAGGGCAAGCCCACCTTGCTGGTGCGCAGATAAACCGGTTCGACGTAGAGAAGACCGTCGCCAAGGGGAAGCACCAAGAGATTGCCCTGGACGAGTTCAAGATCCCCTTGATCCCAGAGGCCAAAGACCTTGCTGACCTCCGGATCCTGATGAATCAGAGCCTGCACCTGTTCAGGACCCAGAATGTTCTTGTCTTTTGGGAAATCGATCAGCTCCAATTCACCGTAGTGCTCGCCATCGTTTCGGGCAGCCAGCCAGGCGGTGAGATTAGGCCGTGCCAGTGGTGTTAGAGGCTGAAGCAGGAGAAATTCCGAGTTGTCATTGCCCTGAACCTGAGCCGTAACGTGATAGGGCTCCACGTTGACTTTTTCGCCGCCATAAATCTCACTGGGGACCTGCCAGACATCATCACCGCTGTAAAAGATTCTTGGATCTTCGACGTGATATCGCTTTAGCTGGTTGACCTGAACATTGAAGAAATCCTCAGGCACTCTGAGGTGATCACGAACCAGCTGCGGCATGGATTGCATGGATTCAAACAAGCCTGGAAATGCGACATCCCAGCCGTTCACAATCGGATCATCCTTCTCTGAGATATAAAGATGAACACTGCCGTTGTAAGCATCAACGATGGCCTTAACCGAGTTTCTTAAATACCGATCAGAATCGTCGGAAGAGACCGCCGCACTGTAGGCAAGCGTGGAACTGTGGGTATAACCTTCAACGACCCAATACTGATGCTGTTGACGTTGCGCGGATCGTGCTTCGATCGTTCCAGCCGATTCGGGATAAGTCTCCGGGATCGAAATCAGATAAGGATCACCACGGAAATCAATGAATGGAGCAATTGCTGAAACACGGCTTCTCACTTCACGACGGATCAATATTTTTGAATCAGCGGAGATTGCTTTTGTCGTCAGCAGTCGCGGCTCATGGAGATAAACCGCCGCTGCACAACGCTGAAGCCAGGATCCAATAGGGATACCACCTGAACCTCGATAGTGGGTCTCAACATTGAGGTCTCCCTCGGGATAATCGAATTCCGGAATCTCTGTTGGAGCAACTGCATAGGGAGATGGGAGCATCCCGTAGTAGAGAGCAGCATCGCCAACAGGGATCGCATCTCTAACCTCGGATTGATCGATTCCAAGTGCCTCATTTCCCTTGATTCGTGTTTCTGTACCGAGATCACTGATGAAATATGAGGGCAGACCATCGTTGCTGCGTTCGTTCACAGGGCTAACGGTAAATCCATAGCCGTGGGTAAAGATGAAATGGCGGTTCTGCCACGTTCTTGATCGCCTCGGTAACGCTGACTGATCCAATTCACGTGCAGAAACAATCACCTGTTGAGCCGAATCGCTGTCTTGATTGAGCGGATAACGGTCAACCGCCGCATTCGAGAATCGGTAGTAGACCCGAAGCTGTTGCAGTTGCCGATTGGCTTCCAGCAAGGGGGCGCTATCCCACAGGCGCACATTGCCCAGAGTGCTGGCGCCTTGCTTCAAATCCATAGCACTGAGCCTTGTCTGCGGTTCGTAGACCTGACGTTCAATGTGGTCCAGCTGGAAACCCCATCGGGTGGCCTTAATTGCGTCTGCCAGATAAGGAGCTTGCAGATTGATCTCCTGCGGACGGACCAGGAGCCAACGCGTCAGTGGCGTGGCCACCATTTCCAGCGCCACTAGCGAAGCCAACGTGAGAACTAGTCCTTGACGCAGGCGTTGGCGACAAGGCAAGAGCAGTGCCAGTGCAATCAAAACGAGCAGCAGCGTGGCAGCAGCCCGTAGCGGAAGCGTGATGTGAGCCTGAAGCCAGCCGGCACCAGCCACCAGTCCGTGTTGGCTCCAAAGCAATTGGTGCCTTGATAACCAGACCAACCCGGCCGTTTGCAAAACCAGAACAGCTGACAGGACTCTGAGCAACTGAAGCTGTCGCGTTGAAAAGGCCGGACTGGCCCAGTCAGAGATGGCTTGCGAGTTAGCGAGACAACGCCAGAGTTCAAAGCAGATGGTGAACGCGGTGCTCAGCACCAGCAGCTCCAGCCCCAAATGCAAGCCCACGAAGCGTCCCAGGCCGAAGCTGACATCGGCACCAAGCCTGGGATCTTGCAGGGAACTGTTCGGGATCCAAAGGGCTAATGACCAGATTCCCCACGCTCGCGCGACGACAACAACTAGTGAACCTGCAACGATCCGTGCCAGCCAGGGGCTTGTTCGACGCCAGGCCATCGCCACGGTGATGAGCACTGCTTTGATGAGAATCACAGCAGCCGTGATTCCGTTGTCAGGCAACAGGCTCGGCACCCATTCCCCCAGCTGAAACGGATCACGGATGGTCAGTGCCACCAGATCAAGGGTCAGCATTGTGCTGATCAGAACCACACTGCCACTGAGCAGGAGTGCTGTCCCGTAGGACCAACCGGTCAGGTGCCATCCCTGAGCTGACGTCAGGTTGTGGTGCTTGAACTGTCTTGACCAGGTCCGTGCAGCCATCAGTGGCAGCAGCGCCAACCCCGCAAAGAGAAACTGCAGAAGCCAGCGCTTCAGGAGAACGTCGGTCCAGCCGAACTGCTCAAACCAGAGCCACTCGATCTGCATCCGGGCTGCGACAACAACCAACGGCAGCAGAAGGAGGAGGCGTCTCATGGCAGTCCGGCGATCTCGCGGAATCGATCACCGTTGATCGTTTCCTCCGCAATCAAAACTTCAACCAGGTGGTCCATCAACTCACGACGCTGCTCCAGCAGAGCAATCGCCTGAGCCAAGGCATTCTTGGCGAGCTGACGGATCTGAGCATCAATGGCCTGGCCAGTGGATTCGGCATAGCAAGGCCGTTGGTTGAACCAGTCGCGACCGAGGAAGACCTCCGCTCCCGGACCCTCCAGCGCCATCGGTCCGAGATTGGAAAAGCCGAAGCGTGTCACCATCTCGCGGGCCAGTTGAGCCACCATCTGGAGATCTCCACTAGCCCCCTGGGTGATCTCGAGGGAGCCGAAGACCACTTGCTCCGCTGCTCTTCCACCGAGTGCCACAACCAGATCCGCCAGGCACGACGCGCGGGTGATCAAACCGGAATCGAGCACCTCTTCGTCTGGCATGAAGCGGGTGTATCCACCGGCTCCGCCCCGAGGAAGAATCGTGACCTTATCCACCGCATTGGCGGCCGGCAGAAGGGTCGCCACAAGGGCGTGGCCCACCTCGTGGTACGCGATGAGGCGTTTTTTTGCGGTGTCCTGCAAGGGGCGGTTGCTCAGCCCCATGGTGATGCGTTCCAAGGCACCTTCCAGCTGAAACTGGCCGATGCGGAGCATGTTCTGACGTGCCGTGAGGATGGCTGCCTCATTCAGAAGATTGGCAAGATCAGCACCAGAGAATCCGGGGGTCCTGCTCGCCCAATCCGACAAAGAGACGGAGTCATCGAGGGGTCGTGTTCTGGCGTGCACCGCAAGAATCGCCTCACGTCCACGCCGATCAGGTAGGCCCACATCAATGCGTCGGTCGAATCGTCCTGGCCTCAGGAGAGCGGCATCCAGCACATCGGCGCGGTTCGTGGCCGCAAGAAGGATCACGCCGGAGTTCTCCTCGAATCCATCCATCTCCGTCAGGAGTTGGTTGAGGGTCTGCTCACGTTCATCGTTACCCCCGCCGATTCCAGCCCCACGCTGCCGACCGACGGCATCGATCTCATCAATGAAGACGATGCAGGGGGATTTATCCTTGGCTTGGCGGAACAGATCGCGAACTCTGCTCGCGCCGACACCAACGAAAAGTTCCACAAATTCGGACGCTGCCATGGAGAAGAAGGGCACTTCTGCTTCTCCTGCAATCGCCTTGGCTAGAAGGGTTTTCCCGGTCCCAGGGGGGCCGACCAGCAGCACGCCTCGGGGGATCTTGGCGCCAAGTCGAATGAACGCCTCAGGCTGCTTGAGAAAGGTGACGACCTCCTCCAGTTCGAGCCGTGCATCGTTGATTCCGGCGACATCCTCAAAACGAAGCTGCAGATCTTCCTGTGGTTTCAACCGGGGCTGACTGCGCCCAAAACCCAGGGCACGATTCGCCATTTGTGCTGAACGTTTCAACAAAAAAGACAAACCGACCACCACCAGGAGCACCAGAAACAGGGTTCCCACCAGTTCTCGACCTGCTTGTTCGCGTCGAACATCCACGACCGTCAGGGATGTGCCAGAGCTCTCGGCAGCGCGCAGGATCTGATTGTCGTTCGCGAAGACGGGAACAGTGATTCGTCGCCCGTCGTTGTATTGGACCCTGACCTCCCTCTGGCCCGGCACGAGATCCAACTGCTTGATCTGTTTTGCGTCGATATCCCGCAGCAGGGTGGAATAACTCACAGTGTCCTGTTTCTTCCAGAACCCCTGAATCGAGGAAGGTTGAACCTTCTGAGGAGAAGCGGAACCACTAGAGCTGTTCGAACCTGGTGCCACGTCAACGCTGCGCTTTGTTGAGCCTAGCGATTTGACGCAAGGGGGTTCCAAACGAGACAATCTCAGTTTGGAAATTCACCAGGCGCAATGGCCGTCCCGAAGAAGAAAACATCCAAGGCCAAGCGCAACCAGCGCAGCGCCACTTGGAAGTCCAAGGCTGCCGTCGCCGCCCAGCGTGCAATGTCTATCGGCAAATCTGTGTTGAGTGGCCGGGCTCAGGGTTTTGTCTACCCAGTGAGTGAAGCCGAAGACGGCGAATCCTGAATCGCGTTGGGGAGGTGGATTCGCCGCAAGCTTCGATCCGAATCGACCTCTACAACAACATCAGCGCGCATCTGTTGAAAACAGCATGAGGGCAGCGCGCAGAGAATCATTCGGATGAAACGTTCCAGTTCTGAAGGAGAGAGTGATGCTCCTCGTTCAGACTGAAGCGTGGCTTCCTGTTGGCGTTTCCAGAGCAAAGGAGCGTTGAAATTTCGAGCACGCAATTGCCAGAGCTGATCGAAGCTGCTCCAGATCGCTTCGTAATCGGCAAGTACGGGTTGCAGTTTTGTGCGCCACGCCAGTTCCTCCGGTGTTAGAGGAGTTTCGAGATGGGATTCTGCTGTTGCAAGGTCCATCGTCGATTCACAGCCGACAAACCAACCCTCAAGAATCAAGAAGTCGGCGTCACAGCGTCGCCAACCGTTGCGATCTCCACGGCCATTTCTCTTCGCTTTGTCAAAACAAGGCATCGACAGGTCTTGGCCCTCTCGCCATTGCAGAAGGCAATCCTGCAGAAGGTTCAGGTCATGGCTGCCCGGAAGCGCGCGGGGCACACCCCAGGGGTTACCGCGCATTGCTGCGTCAAGCTGATCGGCTTCGAAATAAAAATCATCCAGTGAAACCACTTGAATCGATAGGTCCAAGACCTTTCCGGCGGCTTCAATCCATTGCCCAAGGGTGGTCTTACCGCATCCTGGGAGAGCACTGAGCCCCAGCAGACGGCGTTGCCCGCGCCATTGGTTCGCCAGACTCAGAAGGGGCAATCCAACCGACCACAACCAATCCGGTGCTGCTTCGGGATGCCAATGGTCGAGAGCAACTTGATGGCGCTCAGTTTTGCGCTGTTCTGCGAACCAGGTCACTGCATCACCCAGATCAAGGTGCTGGAGCAACCGTTGCTGGTCGTCGCTCGGAATCAAACGTTGGCCCTCAGGATCCAACTTTGAAGGCCTCCAAAACAACGGCATAAACAAAACCAAGCCGCAGGTTGTCGAGCCAGGGGAGTCGACGGCGCCAGAGCACCAGAAGTTCGCAGGCAATCAGGGCATAGAGGGCTGTGAACGTTCTGACCCCTACGGCATTCGCCAAATGCACTGTGAGATTGCTGCCGATAAAAAAGCCAAGTAGAAGAATCAATAACGACGCACTACGTCGCCACCAGGGACCAGACCAATTGCGTCGAAGGACTGCTCCCCAACTGTTCTGCAGGCCCGCCAGGCGTGTGCGCTGGATTGAGCTCATCGATCAGGCACCGACAGCAGAGTCTCCAAATACTTCAGCGTCACTGTTCCGTCCTGGCAAGTGGGACCCGAACGTACGGTCGCCGGCTCCCCCGGTTCCCCAAGGTGATCCAGCACGGCCGCTGCATTTTTACTGGCATCACGCAGGGCAGACGCATCCCAGGGGGAGGGGGTGAGCAGACAACACAGACCAGCTGCAGTTGCAGCAGACAGACCAGCCGCTGAATCCTCCACAGCGAGACTTGCCGCGCCATCGGCGCCACTGCGGTTGAGGGCCAGCAGGTAGCCATCCGGTGCAGGTTTGCCTGCTGAAACGTCGTCGGATGTCACGACGCCATCGAAGTGAGGGATGTCGTTCTGAATCTGCTCGAGAAGGGCCATCACGGAGGCGGATCCGCTTGAAGTCACAATCCACTGCTGCACCCCGGCGCGGTTCAGCTCCTTCAGCAGTCTCCTGACACCCGGGCGCAACTTCACATGGCCCTGATGGACGCGCTCCAGGTAATGCAGCCTTTTGCGATCACGCACTTGATCCAATTGATCCTGGCTGAGCATCACCCCACGGTCTTCAGCGTGGACCTTCAGCCTGCGTAGCCCTCCAGGAATTGCCAGAAGCGTGTTGTAAAGCTCTTCATCCCAATGAAACGGAAGATTCAGCTCCTCGAAAGTCTTGTTAAAGGCTGGCCGATGACCCTCCATTTCCGTGTCGGCCAAGGTTCCATCCACATCCCAAAAAACCGCTGAAAGCCTGTTCACCTTGATGACCAGCAACGGCACAATGCTGGGACATCACCGCCTGTTGAGTTCCCTTGCCGGCTGTCCCCCTCCACTGGTCCTGGTCCCTTCCGGCTGTAGTGGAACCATCGCCATTGCTGGGGCTTGATTTACCGCTGGCGTTGCGGTGTGTTCTGCGTCGCAGGGGCTTCACGTCACGATCCGAGGCGGAAACGTTCCTCTCACCTAGTGATCTGCCGCCCACCAGCGATCACTTCCCTGATCTCGACCAAGCCTGTGCGCGCTTGGTTAAGGCTTGCCGTGCCAGTGAACGCGTGGCCATCTGTGGCGATTACGATGCCGATGGAATGACCAGCACAGCTCTCCTTTTGAGAGCTTTGGGCCCGCTTGGCGCCGATCCAGAGCCAGCGATTCCGTCACGGATGGATGAGGGATACGGCCTCAACCCAGCCATGGTTCAGCGGCTCTATGACGACGGAGTGCGACTTTTGGTCACCGTCGATAACGGTGTTGCCGCAAGGGAAGCACTCGATCTCGCCGCCAGCTTGAAGATGCAAGTGATCGTGACTGATCACCACACCATCCCGGCGAAACGGCCGCCCATGGCCGCCCTGATTCACCCAGCGACTACACCGGACGGCTCTCCTTATCGGGGTCTGGCTGGGGTTGGACTGGCTTATGTGCTTGCCCATGCCGTGGCCGAAGCCCTGAACAAACCTGAGGCCATCCGCGTGGCTCGGGATCTGTTCTGCATTGGAACTGTGGCCGATATGGCCCCCTTGGTAGGCGCCAACCGCAGCTGGTTGCTGGAGGGACTGAATCATCTGCATCGTTCCGAGTGCAGGGGATTACAAGCGCTGCAACGTCTAGCTGGTCTCGGGGAACGTCCGCTAACGGCCGAAGACATCGGCTTTCAACTTGCACCACGCATCAATGCCGTTGGTCGCTTAGGAGAACCGAAGCTCGTTGTGGATCTACTCACAGCGGAAGACTCTCATTCGGCCATGGCGCTGGCGCGACGTTGTGATGATTTCAACCGCCAGCGGCGCGATCTGTGCGATGCGATTGAAGCGGAGGCCGTGGCCCTCGTGGAAGCGGAGACAAGTGATGCTCTCCCGTCATTTCTTTTATTGGCGCAAAGCCACTGGCATCACGGGGTGATTGGCATTGTTGCTGCGCGTCTGATGGAGCGATATCACCGACCCACCGCTCTCCTTGCCGGCGATGGTGATGGCTGTTTACGGGCTTCGGTGCGTGGGCCCGTCGGATTTGCTGTGGATGAGGCCCTCTCCAGTTGCAGTGATCTGTTGTCCCGTTTTGGAGGCCATCCCGCCGCCGGTGGGTTCACCGTGAAAGCGGAGCATGTGCATGCCCTGCATGAACGCCTCTGCGAACAGGCGGATGGTTGGCTGATGACCCAGGCCCTCGGCCGACCCGTGCAACCCGATGCTCTGCTGCATTTAGACGACGTGAACTGGGAGCTCTGGCGGCATTTGCAATCCTTGGCTCCCTTTGGAATCGGTCATCCGAAACCGTTGTTCTGGTCACGGGGCGTCACCGTTGAGGAGCGCCGTGACCTCAAAGGAGGACACCTAGCCCTCAGGCTCCGCCAGGGAGACAGCGAGCGCCGAGCCATTGCCTGGCGATGGGATCCATCGGCGGTCGTACCCGAATCCTGTGACGTGGCTTACAGCATTTCGATCAACCGTTGGCAGGGCGAACAGCGTCTTCAACTGGAGCTCAAAGCAATTCGAGCCCATACGGAGCTAGTGCTGATCGACCGCGGGACCCGTCAGTACACAGCTTGCTGGACCGAAATGTCAGGTCTCACGCTCACCAATGGTGATGGGAAAACCTTGCAGGCAAAGATTGAACAAGAAAAATCCCTCACCAGTGACGACGACTTGGCGAGGGATACACGTGTCGTTCAGTTGATGGAAGAAGCCTGTCTTGGATTGGGGCTTCGTCCCTAAGCAGAGGCGATCAGAGCGCGCCGCGGCGGTAGAAGAGGATGAAGATGACAGCGGGGCCGGCAATGGTGATCAACGCCAGGGCGGCAAAGTTGGCGATCAGGTGAATGTCAAAGCCCATGACGATGCAGCGCTGTCCGAAATCTTTTCACCTCCCAGGCTACGGGGCTCTGTCCCGAGATCGACGAATTCGTTCCTCTCTCTGTGATGGCTTGTCACAGCCTCAGCGATGACCAGAGAGAAGCTTCAGTGGACCTGCATCAAGCACTGCGGTGCCTGTTGTCGACTCGCTCCAGAGGAACGTGCTGATGCTCTAGCGGCTTTGAGCGAAGATCAACAGCGCACCTATCTGGCCATGGTGGGGGCAGATGGCTGGTGCATCAATTACGACACGGGCAGGCAGCGCTGCAGGATCTACGACGAGCGTCCTGATTTCTGCCGCGTCAGCGAGCTGGGGCGGTTGTTTCACGTTCCAGATGATGCACTCGACGGCTTCGCCATTGCCTGTTGCAACCAGCAGATCCGCAGCACCTATGGCGGCCGCAGTGGCGTGATGCGTAGGTTCAACCGCGCGCAGATAGCGGGAGGTCCTGTTGACCAGTGAGCAAACAAGCAGCGAGTCGCGGAGCTTCGCTGCCGTGCTGTTCAGCACCTTCACAACCGTTTTTGTAGCTGAACTGGGTGACAAGACGCAGCTGGCGACGCTGCTGCTCTCCGCCCAGTCCGGCTCACCGGTGTTGGTGTTCATCGGTGCCGCGCTGGCTTTGATTGCGTCCAGCCTTGTGGGGGTCCTCGTGGGTCAATGGTTGGCCAAAACGCTTCCTCCTGAGCGACTGGAGCTGATGGCTGGAGTGTTGATGGTGGCCCTTGGCATCTGGCTGGGCCTGCAAGCCGCCCGATCTTTATGGCTTAGTGCTGCAAGTTGACGATGGATTTTCCCCTTCTGATTTCCACCTTCTTGACCGTGTTCTTGGCCGAACTCGGTGACAAGACCCAACTCGCCACCGTCGCCATCAGCGGCACTTCAAATCGCCCCCTGGCGGTGTTTCTTGGATCATCATCAGCGCTTGTTCTCGCGAGCTTTCTTGGAGCCTTTGCAGGAGGATCCGTCGCCACAGTGATTCCCAGCGACCTTCTCCAGTTGGTTGCTTCCATCGGTTTTCTCGTGATTGGTGGTCGCTTGCTGCTGCCTCTGTTCAGCGATGCTGAAAACTCCTCAGACGGGGATCAGACTTCAGAGCCTTAAAGTGAAGTTTGAAGGGTTGACTCAGCACGGCCAGCTGTTCGGCGTCGGCCACCCCTTCCTTCTCTCCCGGTCCTGATGGTCGGTTCCTGCGTACGCCACGATGAAATTCACGGTTGCCGATCTACTGGATCAGCTCTCCACAGAGCATCCTTCTGAACAAGACCAGCTGGCCAAGATCCTGAAGCTCAATAAGACGGATCAAGCGTCGCTGGAGCTTGCAATCGCATCACTGGTGAAGCTCGGGGTCGTTGAACGATCAAACGAGGGTGGACTCAAGCGCCCACTTGAAAATGATCTGATTGATGCCCGACTGAGGTGCAGTAGCAAAGGGTTCTGCTTCG
The DNA here is from genome assembly GCF_020514255.1 of Synechococcus sp. MU1611. Lineage (NCBI taxonomy): Bacteria > Bacillati > Cyanobacteriota > Cyanophyceae > Synechococcales > Synechococcaceae > Synechococcus > Synechococcus sp. MU1611. The sequence continues at coordinate 588,954 of NZ_VTLC01000001.1, forward strand.
CCATTCGTGATGACGGTGGTGAGGACATCTACATCCGGGATCATCAGCTCAACCATGCTTGGAATGGTGATCGCGTGTTGGTGCGTGTAACGCGCGAGGGCGGACGACGACGCTCTCCTGAAGGCGGCGTTCAGTGCATCCTTGAGCGTGCAACCCGCTCTCTGCTGGCCCAGGTGGAGCAACAGGGCGAGCAGTTACTGGCATCCCCCCTTGATGACAGGGTGCTGGCTGGCATCGAACTGCCACCGGAGGATTCCGAGCATCTACCTGGAGACGAGATCTCAAGCGTTGTCGAGGTGCACATTGACCGCTATCCCGTGGCCCAAAACGCTGCTGCCGGTCGTGTGGTGCGCTCTCTCCCGCTCAACGGCGGCCCTGCAGCGGATCGTGACCTCTTATTGACCAAGGCTGGGCTTCAAGATCGTCCTGCGGCACCCCGTAGTTCTGGCAAAACTCCTGCGGCGAAGGGCCGTGTCGATCTGACCGGACAACCCTGCCTCCTTCTCAAAGGCTGGAAGCAGGAGGATGCACCGGGCTTGCCGGCAGTGCATGTTGAAGCCAAGGATGGCGGATGCCGTCTCTGGATCCACGTGCCCAGCGTGGGCGAGCGAATCGGATTAGGCAGCAGCCTCGATGTTTGTCTGCGAGATCGCGGTGAAGCGCTTTGCCTTGGTGAGGTCTGGCACCCCCTGCTAACACCCGCGCTTCACAAAGCGACGAGCTTCTCCACCGGCACAGATGTCGAGGCCATCAGCGTGCGACTGGACATCGGAGCCAATGGTGAACTCTGCGACTGGGAGTTCATGCTCAGCACGGTTCGCCCCACAGCCGAAGTGAGCCCTGATCAATTGATCGCTCTGGCGGAACGCAAACCAAAGGCTCGAAGCATTCCGGCGCCACTTAAGCCCATCAAAGATCAGTTGGCTCAACTGGAGACCTTGCGTTTCTGCAGCACTCTCCTGCTGGACTACGAGCGCAGCCTCGGTGCTGTGCAACTGGACCTTCGCCCACCCCAGCTGGAGGCGCTTGGTGATCTACGCAGTGCGGATCCATCCGGTCTTCGTCATCGCTGGGTTGACGCCTTCAACCCGGAGGATCCCCATGCATTCCTCCAACCTCTGCTGAGGTGTGCCGATCGTGCCTGGACTGCACACCGGATTGATCTCCAATTGCCCGGGATCAGCATTCAGGCTGAGGAACCCGATGGCAACGTCTTGACCGATGTTGCCAAGACGGCCATCGCCTTGGACCTCCCCCTTGAACTCGATGACGAGGGTTGTCCGTCAGCGTCTGAGCTGATCCAGGTGTTCAAAGACAGCAGCCAACGACGGGTGCTTGAACAACAGCTCAGTCACGCGCTCCCTCCACTCAATTTTGCGGCGTCCACGGAGACGTCCCATGCAGAGCAGGAGCCTTCCCCAGCAGAGGGAGGTGATCCAGCCAGCCATGACGCATCACTCACCCCTTGGACCTGTGCCACACAGCATTACGGACACCTTGTCAATCAACAGATGCTCGTTGCACTGTTGACGGACGCCAAAGATCGTCCGACCGTGCGTCACAAGACGCGTTTGAAGCTTGGCAGCAAGGGAGCAGGCGCTGATCTGACTTGGCCCTTGTTCACGGCATCCCAGGACGACAAATTGAATGGGTTGGTCAACGACCGCACGGTGCAGCGGCTCAATTCGTGTCGCCGGCAGGTGCTGGAGCTTGAAAAAGATCTGCTGTCGATGATCCAGGCCCGATCAGCACAACCGCTGATCGGCGAGCAGGTGGAAGGCCGTATCAGTGGTGTTCAGAGTTATGGCTTCTTCGTTGAAGTGGGCGAGAGTCGGGTTGAGGGCCTGGTTCATGTGAGCTCCCTCAACGATGACTGGTACGAATACAGATCACGACAGAATCGTTTGGTCGGTCGCAAGAACCGTCAGACCTATCAACTCGGCGATCAAGTTCAGGTGCGTGTGATCAATGTTGATGTTCTACGCAACCAGATCGATCTCGAGGTCATCAGTCAGGGCGATGAAGTCTCCACCGAGCTTGAACCGTCTGAGCCGCTGCCTGTTTCCCTCAGCGAGCGCTGAGTGATGCATCCCTACGTTCTGGCCGTCACCGGTGCGTCGGCACAACCCCTTGCCGAGCGTGCCCTGCAGTTGCTTCTACAGCGAGGGCGCTCTGTCCATCTCGTTCTCAGCCACGGCGCCCATGAGGTCTTCCGTGCCGAACAGGGGCTGTCCATTCCCGTGGATCCCCTGAAGCAAAGCGAGTTCTGGAGAGACAGGCTTGGGGTGGAAAGCGGAGATTTGAGATGCCATCGCTGGAATGATCAAGCCGCCTGCATCGCGAGTGGCAGCTACCGGACACGGGCGATGGTGATCGTTCCTTGCAGCATGGGAACCGTTGGACGGATCCACGCCGGAATTGCCGCTGATCTGATCGAGCGCTGTGCGGATGTTCACCTCAAGGAGCGCCGTCCACTGGTGATCGCTCCACGGGAGATGCCCTTCAACCTGATTCACCTCCGCAACCTCACTGGTCTGGCGGAAGCAGGAGCAACCATTGCCGCTCCCATTCCGGCTTGGTACACCCGGCCAGAGTCGTTGAACGAGATGGTGGATTTTCTTGTGGTGCGCCTATTCGATGGGCTGGAAGATGATCTTGCTCCGTTGAATCGCTGGAGCGGTCCACTGGAATGAGCACGTTTCAGCGGCTACTGCTGATCCCCTGCCTGGCTCCTCTACTGGCGTTGCTCGCCTTTTCTGCGACCAATGTCGGAGACAAGACTCGGCTTCGCTTGCTGGTTTGGACGACCCCAGCCATGCCCCTGGGTGCGTGGACAGCGCTCGCTGCCGGTGGTGGCGCTGCAGGTGCAGCACTCACAGTGTTCCTGATGTTGCCAGCGCAACGTCCTCTCAGTCGAAAGCGCTATTCCCCTGTTCATCCCAACGTCCAAGAGACGGAATCAGCCGTCAACGATTCGGCCCGCAGATCCACTACAAACCCTGGCCCTGAAAGGGATGTGCGCGAACCGGCTCCCACGGTTTCTGTGGCTTATCGCGTGATTCAGCGCCCTTCGTCTGAGCCCCGGCATCCACAAGCCTCCGCCGTACCACCTCCCTCACAGCAGTACAGCGACTGGGGGGATGATCCTGAAGCGAACTGGTAAGCAACGCACCAGGCTGCTTACAGTTGCCGCAGTAACCCTGGATCGGTGAGCGAAATCCCTGTCGAGAAGGAGCCTTCAGGTCAAGAGACCCCTGCCAAGCCTGCGGCGAAAGCAAAGCCTCCAAAACCGGAGGACAAACCCTTCCCAGAGTTCATCGACTCGCTGTTTGTGCCGGCCGTCGCCAAACAACTGGCTGATCACAACATCACAGCAGAACGACTGGAGCGCGTGGATGGTCAGCGTCCCGTGGTTGGAGGGGATTGCCCAATGGTCATCGGCGAACTCCCTGGTGGACGCCGCTTCTGGCTCTGCTTCTCCAAGGCAGATATCAACAGCACAAAGGTGATTGCCTTGGCTGACCCCGGCAGTGACCCCACCCTGTTGGAAAGCTTCCTGATCGACGAAAAGCGGATGTCTCTGCCCCTTTTGGTCTCTCGCCTGTTGCAACGCCTCAACGGCCAAAAGTGGTTGGGAGGTAACTAACCGGTCGTTTTGAGCTCGGGGGTCGTCCTGACACGCCTACATTGGCAGGATCGTGAAACGCAACTGATGGTCCCTCCCACCACCGTGGCCGAAGGCAGCGCTGTAGCCATCAAGGATCCTGTCAAGGACACAATCCTCACCCCACGCTTCTACACCACCGATTTTGAGGCGATGGCGGCGATGGATCTTCAGCCAAACGAGGCTGAACTAGAAGCCATCTGCGAAGAATTCAGGAAGGATTACAACCGTCATCACTTTGTTCGCAACGAGGAATTTGAGGGAGCCGCAGACAAGCTCGACCCGGAGACCCGCAAGGTCTTCATCGAATTCCTGGAGCAAAGCTGCACTTCTGAATTTTCAGGATTCCTTCTTTATAAGGAACTGAGTCGTCGGATTAAGGCCAAAAATCCTCTTCTTGCTGAGTGTTTTGCTCACATGGCTCGTGATGAAGCTCGTCATGCAGGCTTCCTCAACAAGTCAATGAGCGACTTCGGCATGCAACTTGATCTTGGTTTTCTCACCGCCAACAAGGATTACACCTTTTTCAAGCCAAAGTTCATTTTTTACGCGACATATCTCTCTGAAAAAATCGGCTACTGGCGCTACATCGCCATTTTTAGGCATCTCGAAAAGAATCCCGACAGCAAGATTTTCCCGATCTTTAACTTCTTCGAGAACTGGTGTCAGGACGAAAACCGCCACGGCGATTTCTTCGATGCTCTCATGAAGGCACAACCCGATACGGTCCGCGGTCCGATCGCCAAACTTTGGTGTCGCTTCTTCCTTCTGGCGGTATTCGCAACCATGTACGTGCGTGACGTTGCCCGCAAGGAGTTCTACGAGGCCCTTGGCCTTGATGCGCGCACCTACGACAAAATGGTGATTGAGAAAACCAACGAGACATCTGCTCGCGTCTTCCCCGTCGTCCTCGACGTCAAGAACGAAAAGTTCTGGACTCGCCTTGAGCGCCTTGTTGCCAACAACAATGCCTTGGAGCAGGCCGACGCCAGCGATTCCATTGCTCCCGTCAAGTTGCTGCGGAAGCTGCCGTTCTGGATCGGTAATGGTGCCGAAATGGCAAAGCTATTTCTGATGCCAGCGATCGACAGCGAGCGTTTTCAACCAGCCGTGCGCTGAGGGTATTCCCCAGCCAAATTCAGGAGTTTCCTTGACCAACGCCTTTTCCAATCAGTGGCGCGGACTTATGGAGTCCCTCTTGCATCGCGGCAGTGCTGCAGGAGCCGATCTGGTGGAAGTATTCCTCGAGCGAACAGATCACATCGGTTTGCTCGCTGAACAGGATCGGATCACCAGTGTCAATCCATCCTTTGCTCGTGGGGCAGGACTGCGGGTGTTCCGTGAAGGACGCGATGGCTTTGTCAGCACCAATGACCTCAGCGAAGCGGGACTGAAGCGTGCTCTTGACCAGGCCCTGGCCATGCTGGGACTTGAGCCCCAAGACCTCAGCAGGTCCGCAGGTTTTGAAGGATTGAAGGCCCTGACGGACCACGGCTTGGCGAAGGCGGATTGGCTTGATCGCTGCCCTTCCCTGGATCAAGCCAGCCAATGCCTGCTGCAGGGAACTGCTCATCTCGAGCGCTTGGGCCAGCACCTACAGGTTCGCCGCGGCAGTTACGCCCGCGATTGGCAGGAAGTCCTGGTCGCTGCATCAGACGGAACCTTCGCGAGAGACATTCGATTGCATCAGTCGTCGGGCTTATCAGTCCTGGCTGCCGACGGAGATCACCGATCCAGCATTGGCCGCCGCTACGGCAGTTCCGATCGACCAGACGACCTGCGTGACTGGGATTCCGAATCCAGTGCAGCAGAGGTCTGCAACAGTGCCGGCACGATGTTGCGTGCCGATTACGTGGATGCTGGACAAATGCCAGCTGTGCTAGCCAATCGCTTCGGCGGTGTGATCTTCCACGAGGCCTGTGGACACCTTCTCGAAACAACTCAGATCGAACGCGGCACAACCCCATTCGCTGACCGTGTGGGTGAACTCATTGCTCACCCGGCCGTCACCGCAATCGACGAAGGCTTGAGTGGTGGATCCTTCGGTTCTTTGTCCATGGACGATGAGGGCATGGAACCTGAGCGCACTGTCTTGATCAAAGACGGTGTGCTGCAGCGCTTCATCAGTGACCGTGCTGGTGAACTGCGCACCGGCCACAAACGCACGGGTAGCGGTCGACGTCAGAGCCATGCGTTTGCAGCTGCCAGCCGGATGCGAAACACCTTTATCGATGCTGGATCCCATTCGCCTGAACAACTGATTGAATCCGTGGATAGGGGTCTTTATTGCAAGGCCATGGGAGGCGGGAGCGTTGGTCCGACTGGCCAGTTCAACTTCTCCGTTGAAGAGGGCTATCTGATTGAGAACGGCAAACTCACCAAACCCGTCAAAGGAGCAACGCTGATTGGTGATGCCAAAGAGGTCATGCCACGGATTTCGATGTGTGCCAATGACCTTGAACTGGCTGCAGGGTTCTGTGGTTCCGTAAGCGGCAGTGTGTTTGTCACCGTCGGACAACCCCACATCAAGGTTGACTCGATCACAGTTGGGGGCCGCTGAGGATGACCAGTAACAACAGCCTCAACGCCACACATCTACGAGATCGACTCCAGACTCTCGCCTCGCGAGAAGGGATTCGCTGTTGGGACCTCGGTGCTGCATGCAGCGACGATTGCTCTGTTCAGGTTGACCGGGGTGAAGCTAAGCAACTCAAAGCATCACAGCGGAGTTCCATCACAGTTCGCGTCTGGAACAGCGATGGCCTGGTCGGCATCACCAGCACCACCGACCTCTCTGATGGAGGGCTAGAGCAAGCTCTGGTCGGGGCTCATGCGGCCAGTCGTTTTGGCAACCCCGACGAAATTCCTCAGTTTTCACCTCTGGCCACGGCACCACTGCCAGAACTGGATCGACCACTGCAACCCCGCCAGGGAATCCTCCCTCTGCTGGACACGCTTCGGGACGCAGAAGCAGACCTCTTGAGCCGCCACCGGGCCATTGAAACTGTGCCTTACAACGGCCTGGCGGAATCTCTATCCCAGAGCCTCTATCTGAACAGTGATGGGGCTCTGCGCCAGATGGAGCGCACCCAAGCCAGCCTCTATCTTTTTGCCCGAGCCGAAGAGGCCGGCCGCAAGCCGCGAAGTGGAGGAGCCGTTCGTCTTGGGCTCGGCAGCAGCGAACTCGATGTTCAAGGCTGCATCAGCGAAGCGGTTGAGCGAACAATCAGTCATCTCGACTATCGGCCTATCGACACCGGCAGTTACCGGGTCTGCTTTACACCGGAGGCTTTTCTTTCCCTGCTTGGTGCCTTTAGCAGCATGTTCAATGCTCGTTCGGTGCTCGACGGTGTGAGCCTGAGCCAGCGTGATTCGATCGGTTCCAACGTGGCAGTTCCGTTCTTGAATCTGCACGATGACGGACTTCATCCTGGCCATATCAGTGCCGCCGCCTTCGATGGCGAAGGTACGCCAACCCGTCGTCTTTCCTTGATTGAAGGAGGAACACTGAAGAACTTCCTCCACTCTGAAGCCACGGCACGAGCATTCGGCGTTGAGCCCACCGGCCACGCGGGCCTCGGAGCCAAGGTCTCGGTAGGTCCGGACTGGTTCGTGGTCGGCTCCGATCCAGAGGTGATGAGCGGCAGCAGCCTGAATCACCGCACAGAATCCGGGCCATTCGTTTTGATCGAAGATCTTTCTGCACTGCATGCCGGTGTCAAGGCCACCCAGGGATCCTTCTCTCTGCCGTTTGATGGTTGGTTGGTCAAGAACGGCGAAAGGGTTTCGGTTGAAGCTGCAACGGTTGCTGGTGACATCCGCACTGTTCTCAACGGTATTGCCCACCTTGAATCTGAAGCCGAATTGACCCACCGCGGCGTGAGCCCTCACGTTTGGGTGGATGGTTTGTCCATCACCGGCGAAGCCTGACGTTGAGGATTCTGTTCTGGGGAACACCGGCCTATGCGGTGCCCACCCTTGATGCCTTGCATAAGGCTGGTCACACGATTGTGGGAGTCGTGACACAGCCGGATCGGCGGCGTGGTCGCGGGAAGCAACTGGTTCCATCACCGGTGAAAGCGAGGGCTGAACAGCTGTCACTTCCGGTGTTCACACCGGTACGGATCCGAGGGGATGAAGATTGCAAGGAGGAACTTGCTGCTCTCGGAGCCGATGCCTCAGTGGTGGTCGCCTTCGGACAAATTCTCCCCAAGGATGTTTTGCAGCAACCTCCCCTGGGTTGCTGGAACGGTCACGGATCACTTCTGCCCCGCTGGCGGGGTGCTGGTCCAATTCAATGGGCCCTGCTTGAGGGTGACGAGGAAACAGGTGTGGGGATCATGGCCATGGAAGAAGGACTCGACACCGGACCTGTGCTCCTCGAGCAGAGGATTCCGATCCAGTTGCTGGATACCTCCATCGATCTGGCTGAACGTCTGAGTTCCCTCACTGCAGAGCTGATGGTGCAGGCCATGCCATTGATTGAAGCGGCAGGTCCAGGACGAGAGCAAGAGAGATTGGCAAGGCTGAAGGTGCGTGCTCAGGCAGAGGAGTCGAGCTATGCACGCATGCTGGAGAAGCAGGATTTCAGGTTGGATTGGTCAGCCCCTGCTCTAAGCATTCACCGCAAAGTGATGGGGCTCTATCCCGGAGCCTTCACCCATTGGCAAGGCAAACGGCTGAAAGTGTTGCGCTGTGAACCGTTGATCGAACGGTTGAAGGATCAACTCAGCACAAACAGCCGCCAACTTGTGGGCCAATGGTCCACCGGTGGACATGCACCAGGGACAATCCTGGCGGTGCTTGAGGATCAGGGCCTGGTGGTCAGCAGTTCCGGCTGTCCTCTTTTGATTCGCGAAGCTCAGCTGGAAGGGAAGGCACGCAGCACAGCGCCAGTTTTATTGCAGCAACTCAAGGCAACAAAAGGAGATCGCTTCGACGTGGATTGATTCAGGATTCCGTGTACAACGAACGCGCTTGAGTCCAGACCTGATCAAGATCCTGTTCGGAAAGTTGAAGGGCTTCGGGGAACATGCTGGAGAGCCATTGCTGCCGTTTCACAAGGCTGTCGGCCTCAAAGAATGTTTGCTGAGACGCAAGAACTCTAAATTTGAGAAATTCAAGCAACCGTGCACGAAGCCGAATCGTGTTCACGAGTTTGATACGTCTGCGTTCATCGTGAAGATGAATTGTGCAGCCTTCATTCACGCCAGTCAATCGAGGTGCGATCAGCTCCAATGTTGTTGGAGGTTGCCAGTGGCGTTGTTTTGTTTCGGGATGGGGGTAATAAATCCATCCCCCGACAACCTCAGCTTCTCGTGCCTTGATTTGCACACTCCAGAACGAGAACGTTTCAGGAGGATGGAGCTCTGTCCACCGAACTTTCTCGAACAGGTGATCTGGATTCGAAAGTGAAACTTCTAGGGGTGAAAAGTCAACATTCAACGTGCCGAAGTAACAGTTAGTTAGGTCGAGACCCAATGCCATGAATACAGGAGTTTGCATTCGAATCGTTCCATCCGGATAAGGAGATTCGTTGCTTGTTCCGGAAGCGACACCATGACCAGCGCAGAGACGCCCAGTGAGCCATTCAGCGTTCATTGGTCAACGAAGTTCATGATGACTGCAGCTTTCACAGGGTCCCTCGGGCCATACAGCACAGCGCAACAAAGGGCTGCGGGCATTGAAACGACAGTTTGGGTCGCCGATGACCCAGCCGTGTCGCCAGGGCGTTGCATCAGCAGGCCGAGACTGAGGTTTGACCATTAAGGCTACTGACGCCATGACATAGCGCCCGTTGCGTAGGGCGTAGCGGTGGCGACGTTGCATCACTAGGAATGATTCATCCTTGACGACGAGCCATCGTCCAGGGTGTGGTGGGTCTGCAAGATCAACGCGGTTGATTAAATAATCACCACTGACGTGGCGAAGCTCAACAAGCATGGCTTTCGTCTTGATCGAGATCACTGGTTCGAATTGACATTCCCCAAGCAAACAAAACCAACACAACCAGAAGCGTTAACCAATCGGGTTGATTCAAGTCTGGAACGATGACGTGAACGATCAACCTAAAGGCAACGAAAGCAACGGCAAGGAAACCAGCTGTTTCAAGGCGCGGGTACAGGTCAAGCCAGCGAATGAATAGGGCGGACGTGAAGCGCAAAGCCACGATCCCGATAAAGGCTCCTGCACTGATCAGCAGGATTTGATCACTGATTGCCACCGCTGCGGCGACACTGTCGATGGAGAAGGCAAGATCAGTGAAGGCCAGAAGCAGAACGGTCTTGAGAAAGGGACGTTCACTGCGATCAGATCCATTGGCATCCGAAGCAGAGGCCGAATCGTCCGACCGGCTTTTGAAGTGATCCACCACAAGCCAAACGAGATACGCAGCGGCGAAGAGCTGAACCCACGTATTTTGCAAAACCCATTGGGCGACAACGATCAGGGCGATTCGCAACACCAGAGCCATGCCAATACCCAGGTTGAGCGCCAGTCGCTCTTGCTCTGGCTGACGACTGCTACGGGCAATGGCAGCAAGAGCAACGGCATTGTCAGCCGAAAGGATCAGCTCCAGGAGCACCAGCACAGGGAGTAGAGCAAAAATCTCTCCCCATTGGTCGGCACCTTCAAAGAAATCCGAAAGCGAGGGGAGCGAAGTGATGTCCATGGCGGCAGCCTAGAAAGTGCAAGCGCTGTTCCATTGCGATGCAGATCCGGGCCGAGCTGTGTCACGTCGATACCCTCCGATGCATCGTGAGGGTTGAGGCATCAACTGACGGGGCTGTTTTGGGCAGCGCCCTAGGCGAAGCAACCACGGCTGAAGAAGCTGAGGAAAGGGCGTTACAACGTCTCAACACCAGGCTTCAGATCAGTCCTCCACAACGGCTGGAACAGGTTGCTGTCAGTCCCCAAGACAACTCAAGCTCAAAGGCAGCAGACCATCTCGCGGTAGAGGATGTTGCAGTAGAGCGGCCACGGAAGATTGAGGCGCAAGAGCCTGTTGCTCCTGCCCCCTCTGCCGCTCCACAGATTTCCAACACCCAAGATCCACCTTCGGAAACACCGACGGATCCTGACGATTGGAGCGACGAGCTCACCGCCATCGACCTCGAAATCAGACGCATCGGTTGGACGCGAGAGCAAGAGCAGGCGTACCTCACGCGAGCATTTGGCCTTGGCAGCCGCCACAAACTCACGCGCTACGCCGATTTGGTGGCCTATTTGCGACAGCTCAAGTTGATTCAAGCTAACGATGATGCCTCCACCGCCCCGGCGCCAATCCGCCGTGGAGACTTGCTGAACCAGGGAGATTCGATGTTGAAGCAGCTTGGCTGGAACTCAGATCAGGCCCGTGCATTTCTTCAACAACATCTCGGCTCGACAAGTCGACAACAGCTCAGTGATGAACAGCTGCTTCAATTCAACATGCTCTTGGAGGAGCAGACACTCAAGTCATCGTAATTACCGAGTTGTCAGCCTTCGACTGCTACCTATGACTGACTTTTGAGGGTCTTCTGCTGCACCGGTGTTGGGCATGGGTAGAACGTTGCTATGAACTCCACGCTGTTGATGTGGATCACCCGGCTTAGCCCTAACTGCTTGGAACGCTGTGGGTGAAAAGATCGGCGCGGATGTCCATCATTCCTGCTTTCACAGACAAGAATTGGATACTAATTTTTGCTGTAGACAATGAAGCCTGACAACGAAACTATCGGCCGACGCCACGAAGACATTAGTTCGTACGCACTGGCAGCAGCGAAGCGGTCTAGGCAGCCGATGAGCTCAAAAGAAGCAACCGCCCAATCCACACGGGAAATTAGACGGTTCAACACTTCTCGTCGGGCCTCGCTCTACCCGGCTTTCAGGACAACGTGCTCCTGACCATCAAATAATGACTGGCAAGAGTCATTTTTAGAGAACATTGGCGAGGAGTATGCGTAATCCGCATGAACAGGCTGACCAATGAATGAAAGCAAAGTTCAAACAACGTTTTGATTAAAGATTAAATTCTCCTAAGCCGCTTTGATGAAACTCCCCAATTTCTTCGCACGCATAGACATCTGATATTGCACTCTGTTTGAGAAGCAGAAAAAAGCCGCCAAGTCACAGGCTTTACTTAAAGCATACGATTAACACATAGCGACGCAATAGATGCACTTATTGATTAGGAGGTGTAGCGACAGCGACTTACAGGGACCGACAGGCTGCTGGGGAAACCGACGCTCAGCGCATCGAAACAATTGACTCATCAGCCTCCGAGATCACACAGAAGCACGCTTATGAACCACGATTGGTTCGTCCCTGTGTCGCCGACGTGAAGCAGACGGTAATGACCGCTACCCAACACGCAACGTGGACCTCGACGATCTACTCCAACAACGTCGATGACGTCCTCCGTCATCCGTTGTGGGTGTCGTTATCTGCGGAGTGAACGCCATACCTATCTGCACTGATCGACAGTGACTGGGGCGATGATCTTCATCACGAACGGTCCGATCGACGGGTCAAGCGTTGGTCTGCTGGCATCGCACAGGTGTTCACTCAGCTAGAAGCTGGATCAGGCTTGGTTTGGTCACTGGCAAGAGAGTTAGACCTGAGCAGGGTGGGAACAATTGATTCCAGCCTCATGCTTGGACGACGTTCAGCATTCGTGGCCGCCTCGGCAGCCGTTCAAGCTGTTTCAATCGGAGCTCAGCCTGCCCATGCCGCTCAAAATTGCGGTTCGGGGGGGGCATTGGATTCAGACAGGACCAGCTCTTGGCGCTGGCTATTGCAAGCAACAGCACAAGCATGATCACTACGTGTGTGCCATTGGTTATCACTTCGCAGGGAATGGTCGCTGCGTAAGGAATGGGACCTGGTGGACAGGCCGCAGACCCGTCGAATGGGGCCCCTACTACGAACCTCGGAACAAGTCAGGGAGTGTCTCCTTCCAGGGGCTCACGGAGGAGAGATCCAGTTGACGTGGTAAATAAGCGGCAGCATTGGCACGCCTATACCAACTAGGCCTATCATAAATCTCGGAACAAGCCGACATTTTGTGGATCTCGGGAAAGTGCTCACTGCGGCACTACACCCACGCACTTTTCGGCCCATCATCGAGTCGTCGGGTCGCTAGATGGACCCGAAAGCCGGGCAGAGCGATGCCCGACGAGAGCAGCGATTTGGCCTCGGCTTCGACCGAGGTCAAGTCCATTCTTCCTTAAGAAATTTGGTGGTGTATCGCAAGACACTGCCTGGGCGATCAAGCTACTCAGGTGGCCGAATCGCTCCGGTGATGCATCACCGTCGGTCACACAACATGCACTGTTTCTCGGCCAAAGCCGCATCAAATTCGAAAGCTGAACTCTCAGCCATCGCTCACGAAATACATGCAGAGCGGTTTTAAAACTAAGAGGTTTCAACCACCCCAGACCCAGGCCAACGCTCAAAGCCTGGGTTTTTTATTGCGTCTTCACAGCCAATCAACGCAAAACCAACTGCAAAACAGGTTGAAGGCCTAGCTCTGCTTGTCGGCAACCCGCTGCGCTGCAACGCTTTGTAGTAGCGCTAAAGCGCGCGAGCAAGCCATTGCTTGTCTTAATAGAGCCTCGGCGATTCAGCGAAACAACAGCTCAAGCCGTCACTAAGTCAGTCCTCTACTGAGATTTATGTAAAACGACATGCTTCTGGACAAGCACACTCTTGGATCACTCAAATACCAAGGCTACGTCAACTTAAAACAAGCAATTGGACTCAGGAAGGTTCCAATTCACTGACTTAAAACAGGTTTTCGGCAGGGACAGATACGGCGTCCATGCCGATTGCGGCAGAGTGAATCGTCTAAAACTCTGCGCATTCCGGCCATTTCCCCTGCTTCGTTCCTGAAGGGGGAGATGGCCCCTGTCTGTGGCTTCTGTCTGTGGCCCCTGTCAGTGGCCTACAACACAGAGCTTGAATTCATACCATAAATATGAAGCTTATCTTTGACGAACTCAAGAGGTATTTCTGATCCACAAGAGAGACTCAATAAAAACATGCAAAGTTTGCATGTTGAATAGCATTACTTGATTCGATATTACATGTCAGGACTACGACTGAAGACAGGAAAAACCTGTCGGTACATGAAATCTCAGCCCAATTTTCCTTCAGCAATATCGATCGTTGCGGAGAACTGCTGGTAATAAAGATTCAGCAGCATGGCAGGGACTCCTTTGATCTCATCAAGATCGGAAGCTGATTCAATTGCCGCAGCAAATTTCTGCTTTTCAAATTGCTGGTGAAGCGGAAGCGTCAAGGCGGATCGACAACCAAGACAAACCTACATCAAAGCGCCCCGTTACGACGGCATCAGTTGATACGTCAAGCATTTGACTCCTTCTGTAACATATAAAAAAGCTTGAGTCCTATGGATCATGCGATTGCGCACTTCTCCTATGACCTCACCGCATTGCGATTGGAATACAAAACCACATGTGATGCCCTGACGTACTGGCGTGGCGGTGACCCTGCAGAACAGCAGTTCCTTTTGGAAAAAAAGCAAGAAGTTTTTCGTGCTTTGGCAGAAGCCAGCTTCAGTGATCAGATCTGGCACTGAAGAAGTTCTATCGCAAGCAGTGTCTTTAGGATGTAGTTACCGAGGAAGCTCCTCGCAACAAAGCTGTTGGAAAGAAGATGTCAACTGCGGAAGCTAAACTCAAGCTTGGTCTTGGGTTTTTGATACTTAATAACGTTCATAACCTGAAGACCGGTATTTTCAGACTTTCTTTCTTCAGCAAGAGCCTTGAGAATCATAGACCCGCAAGACTGCCAGTCTTCATTCACTTCAATCAACTCTTTAGCCCGAAGATAGAACTCGGCAGCCTTCTCGAGGTGCTTGGATTTCTGGTCAATCGTTTTTGGCACTGTCGACTCTGTAATGGTCTTTACAACGTGTGGTCTTATTGTACCTCATGCGTTGACTAAAACAAATCCCGTTCAGCACCTCGCAAGCAACTCATCAGCAGAGAATATTTAAAGTGGTTCGTTCATTGCTTTGTCTCTACTTAAGATCGAAGCATAAGAGCACATATGCCTTAAATCTTCGTGGCTAGTGATCAGGACTGTTTTAACCATTTTCTGTTGACTGATTGAATCTGATTCAGGACATGAAGATGGGCGCTTAAGCCTAGGAGACATTATCGACGAGTTGTCTTATACAGAGCGCGATGAACGAGGGGAAAAGCGTAAGGCATTTGTTTAATTTCTTGCTTGATTTTCGAAAAACATGCAGCAGAACCATCTGAGTAATCCTGCTCGATAACACTTTCTTTTGCTTGCTCTAACGAAAAGCCTTCACGCAATTTTACCTCTAGATTGTAAGCTGCTTCATAACTTTGGCAGGGTCCAGCATGGACCAGTGATTGATCACTGAACAACATCAGTGATAAAACAATAACATTCGAGAAGGTGAGTCTGAATCCAACTGAAGCACGCATATTGGAATACAATCGAAGGAGCTGATAATCAGTGATGGCAGGCTATTGCGAGGCTGCAATGAAGCTGATCACAATCTTTTCGTTGTGATCAGTGCCAAGAGCTGTATCAGCAGTCACTTTTGGAAGTAGTTTGTCAATTCATGTTCGGCCCTAAGTCTTCATTCAGGATCTCAATGTTTTCAATCGTTACCTTATTCATGTTTCAAGGAGTACTTGACGATACAGTAAATCATGGAAGACCACGACCATCTTGTCCGGCAGTTGATCAGTGCGCTTCGGGACGATATGTCCGAAGCAGGGCGCGAACTCAAGAATCGAAGTGCTTGGGATCTGCAGTGCCCTATCGTCATCATCGACGCCCGTACCAAACCGCATCGAATCGTCCGAACATCTGTTCGGGGCATTACTGGTGCGATAGCCACAAGCAACGTCATCGACGATCCATTGATGCGCTCATTTCTTGAGCGGTTCCGTGAGGTTGGTGCAGATGAAGCTCTTGATGAGTTTATGCATGGTTCAGAAGCAGAACGGTTCGCTGATCTTTGGGACATTTACAACGATGAAACACAACAACAGGGCTTAGCGGTTTGGTCCCACAGTGACGCCGCAAAATTTGTGCTCAAGTCGAAATCCTGCTTTGACGAGGGCCAATTGGCCTGCATTGCGATTACAAAGGCTCATGATCGTGATGCCCATGACGTTCTGACCTTCTCAGTCGACGCTTGCTGGTTGTCTTGAGCTAAATCGAACCTCTGGACTCAAGCCAGAGCTCCGAAGCTTCGTCCAGCGCTGCCTCGCGGTTTCTCAGACGACCAGAGGGCTCCTGCAAGTCAGGAGCGGATCAGTTGGAATACAACCAACAGTGCAGAAGCTCCCAGAACCCAATAGAGCCAGCTCAGCTGGGGAATCGTGATTGCGAACACAAGCCCGACCACAAAAAAGATCAGAAAACGGCCGAGGGTCATGAATGCACCATTACTTCCGTATTGAACCGAAAACCAGGCGCTAGGCCAGCTTCTCTGATTTGGATCTCGGAGGTGGTTGGGGATTGAACATGATGGGTATGGATGACGCGACGAGTACTGCTCCCACAGTCAGCAGCACAAACAAAGGGATCGGACGTACCAGTGGTTGACGCTGTAAAGGAGTCGCGCAGCTGGAACAAAACGGAATAACCCCCTTCGGAGGGTGCAGCACAAGCGCTGGACCACAACAGCAAGACGGGCAGCGATAGCGCGGCATCGACCGGTGGAACGTAGCTGATCGCATCTTATTGATTGAATAGGGAGTACTTGCCATAAACTTTGTAGTTGCAGCAAAATCACTAAATTGTGAAACTAGTGAGTGCCGACTGGGTTGGTATTCAGCTAGATGGCGACGACCTAGTCAACCAATTAATTCTGATCGGCCATGGATGATCTGTGCGCTTGTGCCTAAGCCTGCGCCATTGGTGGTGATTGAGTGTCATCCGTCGGACCGATCAAGACACAATAGCCAAGGCGACATTGAGAACTGCTAGCCCTACCAGGAACACGCCTGCCAACAGGGAGGCTTCGGGAAAGTACTTAGCGATAACAAAGCCAACCCCAAGGAACACTGACGAGAGCAGGACGGCTGTGAGGTCAGTCGCCATGAACAGGTGCTAGTGGGCAATTCAGCCTGACAAAACTTCTCCTCAACCGTGACGCTTTCAGGCCACCCACCCATTAACCAGATCAGATCCGTCACCTCATCGGCATTGATCCATCGCATGATGCCGGTGGCGACGTCAGCACTTGAAGGAGAGAATTCTCCTTCGGTTCACCTGTGCCACCCTCCCAAAGCGAAGTTGCCCCATCCTCTCGTCCCCACCCTTGTTACTCCGTTCTTCTGCATAGACCACAAAGTGACCTGATCAGACATGAAGGAACGGAGCAGTACAGCTTTTAACAGGAGCGCCGTACCCGACAGGCATCCCTCATCGGCGGCCCAGTACGGCTGGCTTTATAGATCAACTACATGGCGCGAAAACTGCTTCCTGGCTCAAGGTCCCACGTCCAACCAGCGAGTGCTTCAATCTGTTGGTCGTCCGATTTAATCAACAGCTCAGTAAACTCTTCCATGATTAGATTTAGATCCTCGACATTATTATCAATGTCTTTAGCTGCCAATAAGTACTTTGAAACCAAAAGCTTTCGAAAAGTATTGATGTCAACCTCAGGGTGAGCACTCGTGACGCGAGTGATGCGGTCAGTGTGCTTGGTCATTGTTGTAGGTATACCGATTAAAAACTAGATTTGAACAGGCCGCTGCATGTAGCTTTCGTTGCTTTTACGGGGATCATTAGACGCACTCAAAGCATCTTTTGAGTTTATTGAAGAGTTCCCATTAAAAAGAAATCAAGAGCTTCAGGGTGATATTTGAGTTTTAATTTCAAGCCTCAAATCGCTAGAAGACTGATCTCGCCTCTGTGCTTCTAAGCCTGAACTCATTGCAAATAATCAGTAGGGCTGACAGGAGGCTCTCGTTTAGAGACGAGACGAGGGGAACGGGAATGCACCTAACGGTTCGCTTGCTGGGTTGTTGTAGGGACAGCTGGTTGGCTTTCAGCTCGAACCTCACTTGACACCTGTGGATTGCGAAAATCGGTGATTGCCGAAATCTCCTCCATGCCGCTGCGTTCTCTGGTGACCAAGTTGCGGGAAACTGCACTCACCGGTGAGCTCGATGAGCGCTCCAGCCGCGCCGATCGTCTGTTGATGCGCGGAGCAGGCCGTTGCAGCCGTGCACTGGTCTCCAGTGCTCTCGCCCAACGTCGAGGCACGCCTCTACTGGTGGTGGTCCCGACGCTGGAGGAAGCAGGGCGTTGGACGGCACTGCTGGAGTTGATGGGCTGGAACCAGGCAAGCCTGTATCCCACCAGCGAAGGTTCTCCCTACGAACCCTTTGATCCCACAAGCGAAATCATCTGGGGACAACTCCAAGTTCTCAGTGATCTGTTGGGTGATCCCGATGCATCGTCATGGGCCATCGTGGCAACGGAACGCTGTCTCCAGCCGCATCTCCCACCTCCAGATGCGTTGAAGAGCACGACTCGCACGCTTCGTAAGGGCGATGAAGTCGATCTGGAAGAGCTGGGCGAAACGTTGGCCCAGCTCGGCTACGAGAGAGTCACAACAATCGAGCAGGAAGGAAGCTGGAGCCGTCGGGGCGACATTGTCGATATCTTTCCGGTTAGCAGTGAGCTGCCTGTTCGGCTTGAGTTTTTCGGCGAAGAACTCGACAAGCTGCGTGAATTTGACCCAGCAAGCCAACGGTCACTTGATTCAGTCGATGCTCTTCGACTGACTCCAACGGGGTTCGGACCACTTGTAGCCGATCAGCTGCGCACGTTGATGCCTGATGGATTGGAGCGACTCCTCGGGGATCAAGCCACAGAACAACTTCTTGACGGTGGCACGCCGGAAGGCATGCGTCGGCTGATGGGCCTGGCTTGGGAGCAACCAGCCTCCCTGCTCGACTACATCCCCGACACCACAACAATCGTCATTGATGAACGTCGCCATGGAGTAGCCCACGGCCAGCAGTGGCTTGCCCACGTTGAAGAGCATCACCTTGAAATGGCTGCTGAGGCAGGTCTCGATCAATCCGAGTGCGAACAGATCTGGCCTGCAGTTCTGCATCGCAACATCGACGCCGCCTATGGGTTGACCGAGGTCTTCCATGGCTTCGACATGGCAGAACTGCTGGAGGTCGACCAGCACCCCAACAGCTTCGATCTGGCCAGCCGACCTGTCCCGGCCTATCCCAACCAATTCGGGAAGCTCGGAGAACTGATCAAGGGATTTCAGACCGAACGCACAGCTGTGTGGTTGATCTCCGCTCAGCCAAGTCGAGCTGTTGCCTTGCTGGAAGAGCACGACTGCATCAGTCGGTTTGTTCCAAACGCGGGAGATACCAACGCCATCTCGCGACTGATTGAGCAGAACACACCCGTTGCTTTGAAAGTGAGGGGGACTGCAGAACTGGAGGGGCTGCAACTGCCGGCTTGGCGGATTGCACTGGTGACAGACCGTGAATTCTTCGGGCAGCAAAGTCTGAGTTCGAGTGGGTACGTCCGTCGTCGACGCAAGGCGGCCAGCCGCACCGTCGACCCCAACAAGATGCGACCCGGGGATTTTGTTGTGCACCGGAACCATGGAATTGGACGGTTCAAAGCTCTGGAAAAACTTGCGATGTCCGGTGACATTCGCGACTACCTCGTGGTTCAGTACGCCGACGGAATTCTCCGCGTCGCAGCCGATCAACTGGGGAGCCTTGGTCGATATCGCGCCACAAGTGAAACGCCGCCTCAGCTCAACCGCATGGGTGGCAGTGCCTGGAACAAAGCCAAGGAACGGGCGAAGAAGGCGGTTCGCAAGGTTGCCCTTGACCTGGTGAAGCTGTACGCGGAACGACAGCAAGCAGCTGGTTTTGCGTTCCCAACAGATGGCCCCTGGCAAGTGGAGATGGAGGACTCATTTCCCTACGAACCAACGCCAGATCAGCTGAAAGCCACATCCGACGTGAAACGGGACATGGAGAAAGAGGAGCCGATGGACCGGCTTGTGTGTGGTGATGTTGGCTTCGGCAAGACGGAAGTCGCTATCCGCGCAATCTTCAAGGCAATCACCGCCGGGAAGCAGGTGGCAATGCTGGCACCGACAACGGTGTTAGCCCAACAGCATTGGCGGACGTTGTCGGAACGCTTTGCGCCCTATCCGATCAAGGTGGCGCTGTTGAATCGCTTCCGCACAGCATCGGAGCGAAAAAACATTCTGGACGGACTCAAGCAAGGAACCATCGATGCGGTGGTGGGAACGCATCAGTTGTTGAGCAAAGGAGCCGCCTTCCAACAACTAGGCCTACTTGTGGTGGACGAAGAACAGCGTTTCGGGGTCAACCAGAAGGAAAAAATCAAAGTGTTGCGGAAGGACGTGGACGTTCTCACGTTGTCGGCAACGCCAATCCCCAGAACGCTGTACATGAGTCTTTCGGGGGTTCGGGAGATGAGCCTGATCACGACGCCACCACCATTGCGTCGCCCGATCAAAACGCACTTGGCCTCACTCGATCCTGAAGCCGTACGTAGCGCCATCCGCCAGGAATTGGATCGAGGGGGACAGGTGTTTTACGTGGTTCCCCGTGTGGAAGGAATCGAAGAGGTGGCCGCTGGCCTAAGAGACATGCTGCCGGGCCTGAAACTGCTGGTGGCCCATGGCCAGATGGCCGAAGGCGAGCTGGAAAGCGCCATGGTGGCTTTCAATGCCGGCGAAGCCGATGTGATGCTTTGCACCACCATTGTTGAAAGTGGCCTGGATATCCCTCGCGTCAACACAATCCTGATTGAGGACGCACACCGTTTTGGCTTGGCCCAGCTGTATCAACTGCGGGGCCGCGTTGGTCGCAGTGGAATTCAGGCCCACGCTTGGCTGTTTTATCCCGGAAACGCCTCGCTGAGCGATAACGCCCGTCAACGACTGCGCGCCATCCAAGAGTTTGCCCAGCTAGGCAGTGGCTATCAGCTCGCCATGAGGGATATGGAGATCCGTGGGGTGGGCAATCTGCTCGGTGTGCAGCAAAGCGGCCAGATGGAAACCATCGGCTTTGATCTCTACATGGAAATGCTGCAGGAATCGCTGGCCGAAATTCAGGGGCAGGACATTCCAAGTGTTGATGACACCCAGGTGGATCTTCCGGTGACCGCCTTCGTACCTGCCGACTGGATCACCGACCCCGACGAGAAAATCGCTGCCTACCGAGCTGCTGCTGATTGCCTAACGGCCGAAGCTCTCGTGGAACTTGCCGCGGGTTGGGCCGATCGCTATGGGGCACTGCCCGCTGCAGTTGTATCTCTTCTCCAGTTGATGGAACTCAAGCTTCTGGCGAAGCGCTGCGGCTTCTCGAGGATCAAACCGGAAAAACCCAACGTGCTGTTCGAGACCCCCATGGAAGAACCGGCATTCCGCTTGCTACGCCAGGGATTACCCCAGCACCTGCACGGCCGTTTGGTTTATCAGGCCGGCAGTGGCATCCAACACAAAGTGATGGCCCGTGGTCTCGGAGTGCTGCCCATGGAGAAGCAACTCGAACAGCTGATGGAGTGGCTTCGATTGATGGCGGCCCAGATTCCCGATGCCGATGGCAAAACCGAGGCGCAGCGCCAAGAGGAGCTGAGTGCCAAGAACGCGGAAGTGGTTGAGGTCTGAGGCCTCAAGTCAATTCTGAGAAAAACGTTACCAACCACGCAATTCTTCGTTACAATGGCTGCAACGAAAACCGTTGGACATGGGTGAATTCGTCGAAATCGGTGCCGGTGGCGTCTCTCTGGAACTGATCAGCGGCGTTTTCTGTGCCACTGCACTCGGTGTCTACGCACTGTTCCAACCTGGAGCGTCCGACGATGACGACTCCAACGGTGGTGGCGGTGGTGGCTTAATGCAGCCAATCTCCTGATTTACGGCAACGCGTAACTCAGATTGGCTTTGCCTGGCTGGAATGTAGTGCCAGCCTTCATTGCTTTGATTTGCTTCAGCAGGGTGCCTTCTGCAGTTCTGTATTGGCTGTCCCTCTGAGTTCCTAAATCATCAATCGAGAAATTTTTGATTTCTTTTTCAGACATCGCTGCAGAGATATCAGGCTGGATCCCGTTCTTATGAATATCCGTTCCTTTGGGCGTTAGATATTTCGCGATTGTGACCGTCAGGCCCGATCCGTCCGCCAGGCCACGCACGGCTTGGACAAGACCTTTGCCGAAGGTTGTCTGACCAACGAGCTGAGCGCGGGAATTGTCTTGAAGTGCGCCGGAAAGAATTTCACTGGCACTGGCAGATCCCTGATCGATCAGCACCACAAGGGGCTTGTCGGTGATCGCGCTGCCCGTCGCACGCCTGACATCGCGAATTCCTTCACGAGTGCGGGTGCTGACGATGGTGCCCTCGTTCAACCATTGCCGTGCAATATCGACGCTGGCCTCAAGCAATCCGCCAGGGTTGCTGCGCAGATCAAGCACATAGCCCTCTGCTCCCTGAGACTCAAGATCCTTGATGGCCTCTCGCATCTCACGAGATGCGTTTGCATTGAACTGCTTAAGCCTGATGTAGCCCACCTTGCGGCCGTTAGGGGCCGTGTTGAGCGTGGACTTCAAGGCATGAATCTCGATGCGCGCCCGTTTCAGCGGCACATTCAGAACCTGACCCTGGCGCCTGAGTCCCAACACCACATCGGTCCCCTCTGGGCCACGGATCAACTTGACAGCGTCTTCGGTGGTCATGCCCTTCGTGGAGGCACCGTCAATCGAAACGATGACATCCTTGGGCTGAACCCCGGCACGGGATGCAGGCGTTCCCTCAATTGGAGAAACAACGATTAACTCCTTGGTGACCTTGTCGAGACTGAGCTGGATGCCAACACCCAACAGCTCTCCCGAAGTGTCAATCTGCATTTCCTTGAACTCCTTCGGATCAAGAAAACGCGTGTAGGGATCATCGAGGCTCGCCAACATGCCACGAATTGCCTCGTAGGAATCAGCACTGCCTCCATAGGACTTGCTCAACAGATCGCTGCGCAGTTGACGCCAAGTCGTCTCGTCGTAGGAGCCCGTGGAATCCAAATAATCGCGATAGACGATCTGCCAGACCTGATCAATCACCTCCTTGGGGCTGTCATGAATCGACCCGCCGGAAGCCGATGGCAGGGAGAACCCCGGAGAGCTGATGCCAATGGCTGTGGCAACTCCTCCGACACCGAGCATCAGGAGCAGTGGAGTCGACCGAACAAAGGAACTCAGGCGCTGACTCCGGACCATGTCCCCTCAGGGCTGAGTCTTCACCCTAACGAGATCAGGCAGGCTCGAACCAGCGACCGTCCTCTTTGATCAACTGGATCAGAGCCTCAACGCCATCAGCTTCCGGAACCTTGCCGATTTCTTCGCGACCGCGATAAAGAGCGATGGTTCCGGGCCCTTTGCCGACATAGCCATAGTCCGCATCAGCCATTTCTCCAGGGCCGTTGACGATGCATCCCATCACGGCGATATCAAGACCCTGCAGATGCTGGGTCGCATCCCTCACTTTGTGCAACACCTCCTCCAGATTGAACAAGGTGCGACCACAACTGGGGCAGGCCACGTACTCGACCATGGTTTTGCGCAGTCCCAGGGACTGGAGGATCGAGTAACAGACAGGAATTTCCTTTTCTGGTGATTCCGTGAGCGAGACCCGCAAGGTGTCGCCGAGACCATCCGCCAACAAAGTGGCGATCCCCGCCGTGCTCTTGATCCTTCCGTAATCTCCATCTCCGGCTTCCGTTACACCCAGATGCAATGGGTAATTGAAGCCTTCCTTGTCCATGGTGTCTGCCATCAGCCGATAGGCCGCAAGCATCACTGGAGCTCGCGAGGCCTTCATCGAAATCACGATGTTGTGGAAATCAAGCTCATGGCAGATCCGAACGAATTCCATCGCTGATTCGACCATTCCCTCAGGGGTGTCCCCGTAGGTGAAGAGCATCCGCTCGGCAAGCGAGCCGTGATTGACCCCAATTCTCAGGGCTTTGTTCTGATCCCGCAGCAGGGTGACTAGGGGTTCAAAGGTCTCGCGGATGCGCGCACCAATGGCCTCGAACTCTTCCTTGGTGAACTCCTGCCGGTCTGGATCGGGTTTATCGAAAACAAAAAGACCTGGATTAATTCGAACCTTGTCGACATGCTTGGCGACTTCCAGGGCGATCTTGATGCCGTTGTGGTGAACATCGGCCACAAGGGGAACCGTGCAACCCTGCGCCCTCAGCGAAGCCCGGATCTTGGCCATGGCTTTGGCATGACCAATGGAAGGGGTGGTCACCCGAACGATTTCGCAGCCGGCCTCTACAAGTCGCAAGATCCCGGCAACCGACCCCTCAATATCGAGAGTGTCCTCATTGATCATCGACTGCACCACGATCGGGTGCTCACTTCCCACAGGCACATCCCCCACCATCACGGTGCGGGTTACACGGCGGTGGATCTTGGTGTCGTAACGCCGATCCAGGGCAGTCATGGAGCTGAGTTGGAAGCAGTCCAAGGCTCGCACAGGCGATGACGAACCGCGGCGAGATCCTGTCGGGTCAGATCTAGGGGAGCACCTGCAGCTTTAGAGGGATTCCGCAGAAGATACGAAGGGTGAAAAATCGGCATCACAGCCCGTCCATTCCAGCTCTGCCACTGGCCGCGTAACTGGGTCATGCCTCCTTTGATCCCGAGGATTGCTTCCACAGCGGTTGCTCCGGTGAGCACAATCACTTTGGGGTTCATGGCCTCAAGTTGAAGATTCAGCCACGGACGGCAGGCGGCCAGCTCTGCTTTCTTCGGTCGCCGGTTATTCGGCGGTCTGCACTTGATGGCATTGCAGATGTACAAATCACGGGAGGGGTCAAGGTCCACCTCCCGTAGCAATTGATCAAGCGCACGTCCGGAGCGACCTACAAAAGGGATGCCCTGGTCATCTTCCTGAGCTCCTGGGGCTTCACCAATCAGCATCAGATCAGCGTTTGGATTGCCGCGACTGATGACGACTGTCTGGCGCGTGCTGGCCAGTTCACAGGCCGTGCAGAGGTGGCAATCCTCCAGGCTTAAACCGGTCATGACATCGAATCAGCAGAGGCCAAGGGAGCCAGCAGCAACAGTGGATTGCCCTCAGGATCCTTGATCCAGGCCTCGGCACCAAAGGCTTCGACCCGCGCTTCCTCCAGAAGTGATCCACCACGCTCAAGGGCCGTGCTGAGAAGACTTTGAAGCTCCGGCAGCGGATCTAGCGATGGATCCAAACGTAAACAAGGAGCCAACGCACGCCCACGCGTGGGAAAAGAGCGCTTGCGCGAGGGCCTGTAGATCTCAAGCCGGGTTCCATTGCCAAACTCAACGACGCAGTGGTGGTCTGCTATCCCAGGAATCAACCTGGCCTGGAACAAGTCGCTGTAAAAGCGGCCAAGGTTGCCGGTGTCATCAGCGGCCAGAACCCAACTGATCTGCATCGCGTTCATTTGTGCGGTGACATCAAGGTTGTCTGCGACACCATTTGAGGCAGGATGATGTCGTTTTAAACGCGCCGCGGGGAGGTGCGTTACTGATGCCACGCCCGCCAGAACTTTCCGATCGGGCCGTGGCCCTGAAACCGTCCTTGACGCTGGAGATCAGTGCCAAGGCCAAAGCGCTCCGCGACAGCGGCAAAGACATCTGCAGCCTTAGTGCAGGAGAACCGGACTTCAACACACCCCCATTCATTGTTGAAGCAGCACAGCGGGCACTCGCATCAGGCTTCACCCGGTACGGCCCCGCATCGGGCGATCCAGATCTACGTGCCGCGCTCGCACACAAACTGACTGTTGAAAACGAGATTCCAACCCAACCTGAGCAGGTTCTGATTACCAATGGCGGGAAGCAGGCGATCTACAACCTGTTCCAGGTTCTGCTCAATCCCGGCGATGAGGTGCTGCTCTCTGCTCCTTACTGGCTGAGCTACCCGGAGATGGCTGCCCTGGCTGGTGCCAGCACAACCATCATCCCCACGAAAGCTGATGAGGGATTCCACCTGGATCTCGACTTGCTGGAGCAGCAAATCACCACTCGCAGCCGTCTTCTGGTGATCAATTCACCCGGAAACCCCAGCGGTCAGGTCATGCCACGGGCCGAGCTCGAGGCTCTCGCCGAACTTGTGGCCCGTCACCCCCAGCTGATGGTGATGAGCGATGAGATCTATGAATATCTCCTGGCTGACGGCCAACAGCACTGCAGCTTTGCTGCGATTGCCGAGGAGATCCGCGATCGTTGTTTCACCGTGAATGGTTTTGCCAAAGGCTGGGCCATGACGGGCTGGCGCCTGGGATACCTCGCCGGTGATGCAGCCGTCATCAAGGCCGCCTCAGCACTTCAGAGCCAGAGCACCAGCAATGTGTGCAGCTTTGCCCAACGGGGTGCCTTGGCTGCGATTGAGGGATCCAGGGACTGCGTTCGAGAGATGGCGATCAGTTACAACCATCGGCGCACGTTGCTCACAGAAGGACTACTAGCGCTGGATGGCATCACATTGACTCCTCCGCAGGGTGCCTTTTATGCCTTCCCGCGCCTGCCCGACGGGGCACCAGATTCCATGGAGTTTTGTCGCCAAGCCCTCGAACAGGAAGGCCTGGCTGTCGTCCCAGGCCTCGCCTTCGGCGACGACCGTTGCATCCGTCTGTCGTGTGCCGTATCGGATGAGACGATCAACGATGGTCTGAAGCGTCTGAAGCGACTGCTCAGTGCCATCTGACCCACTCTGATCCTCTACGACCTCTGTATGTCTGTACGAGAACAGCGGGCCGTGATCGCCACCAGCCTGATCACTGGCCTGGCCATCGCGGCCAGTTTGATCAGCTGTAGTGCTCCTGAAAAAGACGCCAAACAGGCCGTCTTGCAGATCGGAGCCATCCCAGACCAGAACCCGGAGAAACTGAATCGCCTCTACGGCGCGCTCTCAGAGGAACTCAGCGAAAAGCTGGAGGTTCCCGTTCGTTATGCACCGGTCAGTAATTACGCAGCGGCGGTCAGCGCCTTCCGCACCGGCAGCCTTGATCTGGTGTGGTTCGGCGGACTCACCGGCGTGCAAGCAAGGCTTCAGACGCCTGGCGCTCGCGTGCTGGCACAACGGGATATAGATGCCGAATTCACCAGCGTGTTCATCGCCAATGGTGCAAGTGGTTTACGCCCCTTTACCAGTGCAGACCAACTGGTTGAGCTGAAAGGACGCCGCCTGGCTTTCGGTTCACAGAGTTCCACCTCAGGCCGCCTGATGCCCCAGTACTTCATGGGGGAAAACGGCGTAAAACCTGACGATCTCGCGGGAGGAGCTCCCGGCTTTAGTGGTAGCCACGACGCCACGATCGCCGTGGTGCAGAGCGGTGCCTATGAGGTGGGTGCCTTGAATGAGCAGGTCTGGCGCAGCAATGTGAAGGACGGTCGTGTTGACCCAGACAAGGTGAAGGTGATCTGGAGGACACCGCCCTACGTGGATTACCACTGGGTTGTGCGCCCCGATCTTGATGCTCGCTTTGGCGATGGCTTCACCGACAACCTGCAATCCACGTTGTTGGAGCTATCGGCAGAGACAGAAAATGGTGCCGCGATTCTGGAGTTGTTCGGTGCTGAACGCTTTATCCCTGCTGAGGACGGCGACTACGTGATGATCGAAACTGTGGGTCGGCAGCTCGGCAAGATCCGTTGACGGCTCTGCTGGAGCTGACCCAAGCCTGTCTGGGTCAACGGCTCCAAACAATCACATTGACGCTTCGCGCGGATGAGCGGGTGGTTTTGCTCGGTGCCAGTGGCGCCGGCAAAACCACTCTCTTGAAGCTCTGCAACGGGGCCTTGAGACCCGATGCTGGATCGGTGCACTGGTGTGGGCAACCCCATCAACACCTGTCGCGGCGGCAACAGCGGCGCATCGGCACGCTCTGGCAGGACCTTCGCCTGGTGGAGGAACTGAGTGTCATCCAGAACATCAACAGTGGAGCCCTCGGACGCCATGGTCTGCTCTGGGCTCTTCGAAACTTGATGGGTCCCCTCGAACAGGACTGCTGTCTCGAGGTGATGAACCAGGTCAATCTGGATGCCTCACTCTTAAATCAGCCCGTTCGAGAGCTTTCGGGAGGTCAGCGCCAACGGGTAGCCCTGGCCCGCTTGCTGCGTCAGCTGCCTGAAATGGTTTTGGCTGACGAGCCCCTTTCGGCTCTCGATCCCACCCTTGCGGACGATGTCCTCAACACTCTTCTGCTTTTACCGGCGTGCCTGATCAGCCTGCATCGCCCCGATCTAATTCATCGATTTGATCGGGTTTTGGGGCTTCGTCATGGTGCCTTGGTGATCGATGCGGCCCCGGAGACGATTCATCGTGATCAGATGGAATGGCTGTACGCATCACACTGAAACCGGCGCTGCCGCTTATCCCACTGCTACCTGGCCTGAGCCTGCTTGGCATCGTGGCTGTGCTGTTCAGGGACGGTCATGGCGGAGGGCTGCCTCTTCTGCAGGAGTTCGCGGCTGCAGCGGTGCATCCGTCACTCGATCCCGTTGTGTTGGGAAGCTTGCTGAACGGACTTCAAATCACCCTGGTCATCGCGTTGCTGTCGTGGGGAATCAGCAGTGTTCTCGGCGTGGGACTCGGTCTCCTCTGCTCCATCACCGTTTCGGAGATTGTGACGGGTGTGAGCTGGCCAGCAGTGCTTCTGCGTCGCTGCCTGGCCCCCCTGCGAGCTGTTCATGAACTGATTTGGGGGCTGTTGTTGCTCCAGGTGTTCGGGCTGAATGGCTGGGTTGCTGTCTGCGCTATCGCCATTCCCTACACGGTGCTGATGGCGCGTGTGATTGCTGATCAGGTGGACTGTCATGTCTCCCCTGCCCTCCCCGTGCTCAAGGGCAGCGGCGCCGCACCATGGGCCGTCATCTTCACGGGGCTTTTTCCTCCCCTGGCGCAGCCGCTTTGCAACCACGTTGGCCACCGACTCGACTGCGCGCTTCGCTCAGCACTCATTCTTGGCGTGTTCGGCCTCGGTGGCTTGGGTACGGACCTCAGCCTCAGCCTGCGCTCGCTCCAGTTTCAGGAGATGTGGAGTGGCCTGTGGTTGCTGGCCATCGCCATGGTGATTCTCGATCGTTGCCTTCGAATGCTGCGTGGCTGGTCGCGGATGCTGATCATTCCAGTGCTGAGCCCTTTGATCGCCATCGCCTGGGGCACACACCTGGATCTGCAGCTGTCATGGCCTGTCGGCCAGTGGTCTGTGCTCTTCGCCAACGTGATGGATGGGTCGCAAGGCCTGAGTGCTGCCCTTGAGATCTCTTGGCCCGCGGTGATTGCATCAACGTTATGGATCACTCTGATCGCCGGTTGCATTGCCACGGGCTTGCCTCCTCTGCTGCTTCTGGCTTGGCCTGGTCAGACCAACCTCCGGATCCAGGAGTTGCTGTGGGGAGCGTTGCGACTACTCCCGGCCCCGCTCACAGCACTGCTGTTGCTGATGTTGGCCAAACCGAGTCTGGCCCTTGCAGGGCTGGCCCTTGGGCTTCACCACAGCGGTGTGATGGGACGGGTGTTGATGGACGACATTCGAAACACAGGGTTGCGTTCCGCCCAGACGCTGAAGTCCTGCGGCGCTTCCCCACGGGTTAGCTGGCTCTATGGACCGCTGGCTGATGTCAGCCGCCCCTACCTCACTTATGCGATTTATCGAATCGATGTAATCCTGCGCGACACCGCAATCATCGGACTAGTCGGGGGAGCCGGCCTTGGCTGGCAACTGATGGAAGCCCTCAGTTCCTTTCACTGGTGGTTGGTGTTTTGGATCGTGCTGACATCTGCTGTGCTCACGCTGCTGGGTGAGAGCCTGGGCGAACGTCTTCAGGGGAGCTGGAACAGCCGAGCCATGGCGTTATGAGCAGTTCAAACGAAGCCCCCCGTCAGTTGATCGTGTTGGGGGACAGTGGGGTGCATGGATGGGGGGACCGAGAGGAGGGCGGCTGGTGCCAGAGGCTTCGCATGCGCTGGATGAATCTGCCTGCTGCTCCAGTCGTCTATCCACTGGGCGTACGCGGAGACGGCTTGGAACGCGTCGCGTCCCGTTGGCGGAGCGAGTGGTCCTGTCGCGGAGAACTGCGCCGACAGACACCTGGCGGGTTACTACTCAGTGTTGGGCTCAATGACACAGCCAGAGTTGGTCGGATCGACGGCAGACCGCAGCTAGAGGTAGATGCCTATGCCTTCGGCATCAGCCAGCTCCTCGGTGAAATGAAGCGGGAGATTCAGGTCTTTGTTCTGGGCCTCACCGCAGTGGATGAGCACGTCATGCCTTTTGCCGGCTGCCTCTGGTACACCAATCGGCAGATCGCAGCGACAGAAGCAGCCTTGGCGGAACAATGTCGCGAGGCGGATGTTCCCTTCCTGCCCGTGCATCAGGAGATGCAGGAGGAGCCCAACTGGTTGACCTGGATGGAACCCGATGGGATTCATCTCAACGCCGAAGGACACCGCTGGCTGGACCAGCGCCTGGATCAGTGGGCGCCGTTACGCCAATGGGCCGGACTCGCTCTGCATAACACATCAACACCTATCAGCATGTAAACGACCCCCACGAGAACGACTAATGTGTGGGCCTCCTGACATTGGTGATCAGACTTGGGACCTGACCGCTCTGCAGAACGCGCTTCCGGCAATCACCCTGCCCAGCGCAAAACCACACTCAAGTGGGACGACAACGGTGAACTGACTGCCGTTGATATGGCACGGATTATTGACAGGCTCACCCAGCCAGAGCTTCGACGTTGCGATCTGGACCCGACCTGAAACTCAGCTTGGCGCCATCGCCTGCTTTGCGGACTGGTAGAAGCTCAGATCAATGTCAGAGCGTCCTTCTGAATTCGCCATCGCCTCAACGCGTTTGCGTACAGCAGGACGCACGAAGAAAGGAACATCTTTTTTAAGGGCTGCCAGGGCATCTGGTTGCCAGTCCATCCGACCAAAACCGTTGCACCCATGATCCGGCACGAACGTGCCGAATTGCGGCACCAAAGGGGCGACCGGTTGAAAGCGAAGCATTGAACCGTTGGATCAGTTGCACTGATCCCTTGATTTCACAACGTCACCTGCGGCAGGAATCCCGCCGCGTGCTGCCCCCCTGCATTGCGCGGCGCAATCAACAGGTGCTTGAACACCTCGGTCTGGCCCACTGTGCGGCCCGTCGCCAACAGAAACGCGGGCCTGAGGAATTTGACGACCTCATTCAGGAGTCGCGGTTTGGGTTGATTCGAGGTCTTGATCTGTTTGATCCACAACGGGGCATCCGACCCAGCAGCTATCTCCTTTCTCGAGCCACAGGTCAGATCCTTCATTACCGCCGCGATCGTGCCCGAACCATTCGGATTCCCTGGAGGTTGCGGGATCTGTACGCCGCAGGGAAGAAGATTCAACGTGAACGCGAACAGAACCAGGAACCTGCCCTCAGTGATCAGGCTCTTGCCGCAGAACTGTCTGTACGCCCTGAACGGTGGGCCGCTGCCGTTCAGAGCCATGGGGCTAGCCAGGTCTTCGACCTGAGTGCCAGCCATATGGAACCAACACAACCTTGCGAGGACGATGAGCAACTGAGCTGGTTGAAAAGCGTTCTGCACCAAGTGGACGGCATGCCGGGCAAGGTGTTGCAGGCCCACTTGATCGAACGCAAGAGCATCAAAGACCTGTCTGAAGCCTTGAACTGCAGCCGTGTCTCCTTGCGGATTCATCTGAAAGTGGGACTAAAGCTCCTGAGGCAATGGGCCCAGCGCGATGGTCTGATGCCCATCCAGACAAGCTGATCAAAGCGCCATCAGCAACATGGCCAGGAGAGCGGCCAGCAGGGTCTGGAGAGCATTGACCAGCTCATTGCTCAACCAGGCCACGCGATCCTGCACCAGGGCGCCAAGCAGGCTTTCGGCAAGGGTGGCCAGCAGACCAACCACCATCACCAGCCCAGCCAAGGGCCAAGAGGGAAGCAGCTGAAGCGCCAGCATCACGAGGGTCATCACAATGCTGCCGACGGCACTCGCCAGCGTTCCCTCAAGGCTGATGGCCCCCTCCGTTCCCGGCGGAACCGGGCGCAGGCTAGTGATTAAAATCGTGGTGCGACCGAAGCGTTTGCCGATCTCGCTGCCAAAGGTATCGGCGAGCTTGGCGGCAAAACTTGCGGCAAAACCAACCATCAGCAGTGCGCGGGGCTCGACACCGGCGCCGATGAGCAACGCCAGCAACGCTCCAACCGCTGCCGAACCCCAGACATTTTCTGGGCCCCGCTGACCACCGCGGGCTTCGGCGAGGCCGCGGCTCTGCTTGTTCTGAAAACCGATCTTGGTGACCAGAGTTCCCAGGCTGAGGTATGCCACAACGGCAAGCCAGCCCGACCAACCAAGACAACCCCAAAGGATCGTGCCTAGCGCTGCCGCATGAACCCAGCCACTACGGGTGAGCAAGGGTGTTCGCTGCGCCAAAGCAATCAAGACCGTGTTCACCACCAGGGCCTGAATCCAGAGTCCAGACATCACACCGTGTTGCAGTGCCCTAAGCATCTCCTGCCTTCGGGCTTAGCAGAGGGAGAATCGTTTTCGTTCGTTCTCTGGTCGACCGGATGGTGTTCAACAGAAACAAGGGCTTTTTCCTCACCCTGGATGACGCCGCCGCTCCGGCCACCCTTGAGGTGCCTCAGAAAGAGGCTTCCCAGGAGAAGCAAGCAACACCTGAGCCCTCGGTAGCCACCACCAAGCTGGAGGCTCCCAAGCCCACAGCCACTGCTCCTGCGGCTGCTCCCAAGGCTGCTCCTGTTGCCAAGGCTGCTCCTGTTGCTGAACCCAAGGGTGAAGACCGTCCGCAGTCCTCATCTGGGATGACCACTGCGGAAGCCATCGCAGCGGAACTCGCCGCAGCGGACGCATCACGTCCTGCCGTTACTTACACAACCTTCGCTCCGAGCAACCTCGCCCCAGGTGGCGGATTGCGCCAGCGCAGCCGTCGTCCCGGAGCCGCTCTGAAATCCTTCCGAGGAATTGCCCAGGATCTGTTCAAGAGCTGATCAGCCCATCGCGCCAACGCACCAGTTCCACCGCACCCGCAACCGCCGCTGTGGAACTTCGCAGGATCGACGATCCCAGCTGGATGGGATGAACGCTTGCTTCGGTAAGCAATCTTTTCTCCGCGGTCGTCCAACCTCCTTCCGGACCGATCACCAACCAGGTGAGTTGAAGGGGGTCGCCCTTTTGGACCAACCATTGATTCAACGCCGGAGGTTCTATCTCACGGGTCACACCCACCAGACGCTGGCCTTGGTCATCTCCCATCCATTGGGATAACTCCTCCACAGCAAGCAGCTGTGGCATCCACAACCGCTCGCACTGTTCCACAGCTTCACGAACGATGGAGGCCCAGCGCTCCGGTCGATGTTCGGCCTGGGGAACACAGCGCTCACAACGGATTGGCTGAATGCGATCAATGCCGAGCTCGCAAGCCATCCGGATCACCTCATCCATCCCCCGCCGCATCAGGGCCACGGCCAAACCAAGCTGAGGTTGAGGCGGCGCCTCAATGTGTACCGCGGTCGGGTCGATCTCAAGCAGGTTGGATTCCAGCAGTGTTGCGACTGATAGACGACCGCAACCATCGGTGACATCCACCCGTCCACCACAGCGCAAACGCAACACCCGCCTGAGGTAATGCTGCTCTTCGGTGTTGAGCAGCACTGGGGCACCGGCCATCAAACGATCCGGCGTCAGGAGCAGCCTGCGGCGTTCAGCCACCAGCAGGGAAAACGCTGTCGGGATGCTCTTCCACGGGCCAATTTTCGTTGATCCCGCCAACGACAAGCTCCTCGAGCTGCACCACGTCGGAATCCAACTGGCGTAGCGCATTGATCAGCACGTCAATCGCGACACCATCCGAGGTCCCGAGATCCACCCAGCAACGTCCCCATTCCTGCTGGTATTCCAGCTGCCCCATGTTGTGCATCAGGGCCGGCATCGCCGACTCAGCAGCAGCATCGTCATAGGTCATCCAACTCAGATCAGCCCCTGCGTCATGGACCTGAAGGTTCTCGGCATTGAAGCCACCGAGACGTCCGATGACATACCAGCTATCGAACACACCATCGACATAATTCCGCTCCCCTTGACTGGGTGGTTCCGAGAATCGAATCCACAACCAGCAATTGAAGGGATCGACTTCACGAAAACGAATGTCCATGGGGCCATTGCGACAGCTGCATCATCGTTCAAGCTGATCAAATGCTCGAGCTCTCAGGCATCACCTATGCACCCGCGACGGCTGACGCTCGCATCCTGGACGGTGTCAGTTTTCAGACGCAAAAGGGACGACCGCTTCTGATCGCTGGAGCCAGTGGATCTGGCAAAACCTCGCTGTTGGAGATCATCAGCGGACTGGCGTCGCCAACATCCGGCAGCATCCACTGGAATGGCAGTTCCATGAAACGCCGGCAGCTTCGCTGGCTTTGCGGCATCGTCTTCCAGTTTCCGGAACGCCATTTCCTCGGCCTGAGCGTCACTCAGGAACTGCGTCTAGGGCATCGCCGACTCGGCCATGAGCAGGAAAACAACGTGCTAGCACGCGTCGGACTCAGCCAAATCGGAACCACGACGGCTCCGGAACGACTGAGCGGCGGTCAACAACGGCGGCTCGCCCTTGCCGTTCAAATGCTCCGAGGAGCTGAAGTTTTGCTGCTGGACGAACCCACCGCAGGCTTGGATTGGTCGGTCCGTCGCGACGTGCTCGATTTACTCGCCAACCTGGCCCATGAGCAAGTGCTGATCGTGGTCACCCACGAACCTGAGCTCTTCCAGGACTGGGACTGCCAGCGACTGCGCTTGCAGGGCGGTCGGCTCGAACCGATGACTACATTGCCCTGAGCTTCCGAGAGGACATGGCCGACCGGCTGGTACGCGCAACAGCCGCTGAAGGCGGTATCCGGTTGGTCGCGGTCTCAACAACAAACATCCTGCGGGAGGCAAGGGAGCGCCATGGGCTGTCGTTCCTCACCAGCGTGATGCTCGGACGAGCCATGACTGCTGGCCTGATGCTGGCCAGTTCGATGAAGGTTCGCCACGCACGGGTGAATCTTCGTTTTGGCTCAGACGGACCGATCAAAGGCTTGATGGTGGATGCCGGTCGCAATGGAACTGTTCGCGGCTACGTCGGAGAGCCTGCTCTTGAACTCGATCCCATCAAGGACGAGACAGGCCATTTCAGCTTCAACTTCAAGGAGGCTGCTGGCACCGGCTATCTCCATGTCATGCGTGACGACGGGAAGGGTGAACCCTTCAACAGCACGGTTGAGCTGGTGAGTGGTGGCATTGGCGAGGATGTTGCCTCCTATCTGCTGCACTCCGAACAAACCCCTTCCGCCGTGTTTGTGGGGGAACAGATCAACAGCCAAGGCATCCATGCCAGTGGTGGGCTCCTGGTTCAGATCCTTCCCAAAGCTGCCGAAGAGCCGGCGTTGGTTGAGCTGATTGAACAGCGTTGCCGCGAAATTTCAGGGTTCAGTCAGCGGCTTGCCGAAAGTGGCGACCAGCTTGAGGACCTTCTTCGGGATGTTTTTCCCGACCTTGATCCCAAGCCCCTCGACGACGCCGAAGCAAGTCAGGAACTTCGTTTCTTTTGCCCCTGCAGCCGTGAACGCAGCAAGGCTGCTCTACTGCTGCTCGGCAGACAGGAGCTCTCTGATATGCGTGACAAGGATGGAGGCGCCGAGCTGACCTGCCATTTCTGCAGCAACCGCTATGACGTCAGTGCTGCGGAACTGCAGGAGTTGATTGATGCGTTGCCGGAAGCCGCCTGAGGCTTAAGCCAGAAAAAGAGCAGCAGCCCATAGCAAGAGACCAGCCGGCAGTGCTTGGATCTGAAGAGGACTAAGCGCCAGCTGCTCGAAAGCGGTGGGAGACAGCGCCAGATTCAACAATGAGCCTGCAGCCAAACCAATGCTCAGCACGAGCAATGTCCATCCCAGGGATGCCAGCGGGCGACGACCACGGCGGATCTGACTGAGGAAAACACCGATCGTGGCCAGAGCAAGAACAAGCTGAATGCTGGCGGCAGAGATCACCAGAAGAACGACGGCGATGATCCCGGCGATGATTCGCACTGAACGCCCCTGCCCCTCCACCAGGGCCCAGTCCGGCTTGAGGCCGGAGAGAGATTGGGAGGGATCCGGCAACTTGTTGCGGAGGTTCGCAAAGACATTGGTCATCGGAACCTGGGCAGGCAGCGAAGGCAGCGATCCTGCGGACGCCTCCCGCTCAGATGCTGTCGCTGCTGCTGCGCTGACTTGACCCTGCTGACGGTCACGGAGACGGGCCATCAAAACAGCGTCATAAGCCGCCTCGATTTTTGCCCTGGCCTGATCATCTCCTGAGACTTCGGCCAGACATCGAACCTTGGCTGCTTGAACCTGTTCAAAACCAGCATCACGACTCAGGCCGAGACGAACGAAAGGATCATCCGAGCTTGCGTCGGGACCAGATTCACCAAGGGCTGCCATCGAGTCGATCCGGTTCTTCAGATGAGCGTATCGGGGACCGTTCAGAACAGGGGCGCACCGTGACGAAAACCTTCGCTTCGCTCTAGCCGGCTGCGGCAACTGAGGGCATCAACGCGGTTCAACCAGGAACGACGCTTGATCAACGGCATTTGTGGAGGCAGGTGGTACCCCTCGAGCATTTCCACTGATTCGTCATCGCCGCGAAAACACACGTATTCAGTGCCACCGTCAGCGTTGTTCTTCAGCAGCCAGAACGTACTCACGAGAGTTGTCGTCGCAGCACGATTCTGGCGAGCGGGACGCGCAGGTGTGGGTGAGGCGACCCACTGCGGACAACGACGCAAGGGTCAAAGACTGATCGGCTCCACTCCACTCACCACAGGGGCAACACTGCTGAGTTCAAGATCGGGATGATCCTCCTTGAGTTGGTTGAGATTCCACTCGTTCTTGAACAGCAGAACAGGACGATTCCAAGCATCGCGGACGGCTTTGCAATTGAAAATCCGACCCACCTTGTCGAGTTCGGTCCATCCGCCGTTGATCCAACGCGCGACCTGGAAAGCCATTGGCTCCAGACGAGTTTCCACGCCGTATTCATTTTCGAGCCGGTGCTGAACAACCTCGAGTTGAAGTTGTCCGACAGCGGCCAAAATCGGATCCCGCTTGCTCTCATCCGTGTCGTAGAGGATCTGCACCGCCCCCTCTTCCCGAAGCTCGTTCACCCCTTTACGGAAATTTTTGAATGCCGAAGGGTTGGGGTTCCGCAGCCAGCTAAAAATCTCCGGACTGAAACAGGGAATGCCCTCATATTCGACTTTTGACCCCACATAAAGTGTGTCTCCAATGGAAAACATGCCCGGATTGTTGAGACCGATCACGTCTCCCGGATAGGCATCCTCGACAACGGCTCGGTCTTGACCAAAGAGCTTTTGGGGTCGTGAAAGGCGAATGGCCTTGCCCGTGCGGGCATGCTTCACCGTCATGTCCTTTTCGAAACGACCACTGCAGACCCGGACGAAGGCCACACGGTCGCGATGCCTGGGGTCCATGTTGGCCTGGAGCTTGAACACGAAGCCGCTGAAACCCTCCCGCAGCGGATCCACCAGGCCGTCGCTGCTGGATCGGGCGATGGGTCGTTGCGCCATCTCGAGAAAGGCATCGAGGAAAGGGCGAACCCCAAAGTTGGTCATGGCTGAGCCAAAGAACACCGGAGTGAGCTCACCGGCATGAACCATCTCGATATCAAGCTCGGCTCCAGCCACATCCAGCAATTCCATCTCTTCAATGGCCAGGTCCAGGAGCTCGGCTTCCACCAGCTCCCGCAGTTCTGGATCCTCCAAAGAAAGGCGTTGCTCGCTGGCCTGTTTACCCCGCTCAGCGCGAGTAAACAGAACCACTTCACGGCTGCGACGGTCGATCACACCGCGAAATTGCTCCCCACTGCCGATGGGCCAGTTCACGGCCCAGGGTGTCAGACCTAACTCCGACTCAATCTCATCGAGCAGGGTGAGCGGTTCCCGACCCGGTCGGTCCATCTTGTTGATGAAGGTGAAAATCGGGATCTGACGCATGCGGCAGACCTCGAACAACTTCCGGGTCTGAGGCTCGAGACCTTTGGCGGCGTCCTCAAGCATCACGGCATTATCTGCCGCAGCCAGGGTGCGATAAGTGTCTTCAGAAAAATCTTGGTGACCTGGGGTATCCAGGAGATTGATGGTGGTGGAGTCGTAATCGAACTGAAGCACCGTTGAGGTGATGGAGATCCCGCGTTGTTTCTCCAGTTCCATCCAGTCGGAGGTCACCTTGCGCTGTTCACCCCGCGCTTTCACGGCACCGGCCTGCTGAATGGCACCGCCATAGAGCAGCAATTTCTCGGTGAGTGTCGTTTTTCCCGCGTCAGGGTGGGAAATGATTGCAAAGTTGCGACGGCGATCCACCGCCGAGGCCAGAACTTCGGTCAGATCGCCGTCGGTGGTCACTTGACTGCCGCTCATCGGATTTCAGGAGTCCACTAAGCCTGACACCACCAGATAACGGTCGTCCTCCGCGGCAACCGCCAACTGGTCGAGACCCACCGTGCGGAGCTCCGCGGTGACCTCCTGAGGCTCGAAGGCCGCTGCTAGAGAGGCGGCGAAGTCGTGCTGCAACACCCGTGGAGCAGACGGAAGGTGCTTCAACAACAGTTGCTGGACCTCAGCAGACGACGCCGGCCGCCGAAGATCTCGATGAAAAACTCGGCAACCAGGAGCAGCCAAACCTCGGGTGACCTTCCAAAGAAGGTCGGGTTGATGCAAGTGATGCAAGAGGCTGTTGCTGACAACCAAATCAGCCTTCCCCAGAAGAGTTCCTTGCAGAACCTCCTGGAGGGTCAGACAAAGGAACGAAATTTCCAGGCTTTGCCGCTGCGCCCGTTGGCGGGCCAAGACCAACATGGCTTCTGCACCATCAATGCCAATGATTCGTGCATGGGGAAAGAGTTCGGCAAGCCGAAGCGTGATGTTGCCCGGTCCGCAACCCAGATCAACCACCAGCGGCTCAGGCGGCAAAGGTGATGTGCGATCGATGAGCTGCTGGACCCCCTCAACAGTGGTGCGATCGCCTGAACTGAAGTCAGCGGCGGCATAGGCCTGAACCTGCGCATCACCATTCATCAACTCAGGCTCTAAGCACCGCTGCATCATTTGCTGCTGATTCAGAGGCCAGTTTGAACGGGACACTGTTGATGGTGGTGAAGAGACCTTGCCGCCACCATTGGTGGCGTTAGGGTTTCGCTACTTGTCCTTTGATCCAGCACCGCACGTGACTCTCACCCCAAACCGTGTGGAGACCTCTGCGGGACCTGTCGCCGGGTTCGGCGACTTCCCCGCAACGGCACCAGCTGCCAACCCGGTCTTCTACCGCACCTACAGTCGGAAAACCCCTGGTGGCCGTGAGAGCTGGAGTCAGGTCGGCAGCAGAAACCTCGAAGGTCTCCGTCAGTTGGGCAACCTCAATACCGAGGAAGTTGCCCTCTTGGCACGCATGCAAGCCGAGAAGAAAGCTCTTCCCTCAGGCCGCTGGCTGTGGATCGGTGGAACCCGGTGGATCGAACAGCCCGAGAACTTCTCCGGCTCATACAACTGCACCTCCACCAACCTCGTCGACTGGAAGGCCTTCAGTCTGATGATGGACCTGGCGATGATGGGCTGCGGTACGGGCGCCATCATTGAGCCGCACCTGATCGATCGGCTTCCTGTGGTGCGCAACACCCTTGAAGTCCTCAGCGTCAGCGACATCGGCATTACACCAGCAGCCGAGCGTCAGGATGCCTGCAGCCACAGCATTGATGGCAACAAGGTGAGCATCAAGGTGGGCGACACCCGCCGCGGCTGGGTGGACAGTTATCAGCTCATGTTGGAGCTCAGCAGCGATGAACGCTTCAACGGCGATCCGATTCAGATCGTTGTAGACCTCAGCGATGTGCGCCCCGTCGGGGAAACCCTGAAAGGTTTCGGCGGCATGGCCAATCCTGTGAAGTTGAAGGATCTCTACGGTCGTGTGGCCCGACTGCTCAACAAGGCCAAAGGACGCCGCCTGACTTCGGTGGAGTGCTGCTTACTCATCGACGAAGCCGCTGTCACGATCGTTGCCGGCAACATTCGTCGCAGTGCTGGCATGCGTCAGTTCGCTGCCGATGACTTGGCCGCGGCTTCCTCCAAGGACAACCTCTGGCAGCAAGACGAGGACGGCAACTGGCGGATCGATCCCGAGCGTGATGCGCTCCGAATGGCCAATCACACCCGCGTTTATCACACACGACCCACCAAAGAGGTGGTGCACGCGGCGGTGACCAAGCAGTTCCAATCGGGGGAAGGCGCCATCCAGTTCGCCCCCGAAGCCATTGCACGCTCCAATGCCGATCTGCTCAGCACCCCTGAACTGCGCAGTGAGTTCATCGAGATTTACTGCGACCAAGGTCGCGAAGAGGCCGGTCGTTGGCTGGCCGACAACCATGGCCCCATCGGAACCGAGGAGCTGGAGCACCGCCTCAGCCGTTATGGGCTGAACCCCTGTGGCGAAATCCTCGGTGCCGACTTCCACTGCAACCTCGCCGAGGTGCATCTCAACCAGATCGACCCCAGCGATGAGGAAGGGCAGGCCGACGCCTTCCGCGCTGGAGCCCTGTCGGTGGCCTGTCTGCTCAACCATCGCTTCGAGGTTGAGCGTTATCGCCAGAGCCGTGAGTGGGACCCGATCGTGGGTGTCAGCTTCACGGGTCTGTTCGACTTCTTTGTACATGCCTTCGGATCTGAATGGCTGCGCTGGTGGGAAGCCGGACGCCCTGAGACCGAGGAAGGCCTTCGCTTCAAGGAGCAGGAAGCCGCATACCTGAGCCGCTGGAAAGAGATCGTTAATCAAACGGTTTGGGACTACTGCGACCGCCAGGGCCTACGGCGTCCCAACCGCTGCACCACCGTTCAGCCTGCAGGCACGAAGAGCCTGCTCACCGGAGCAGCCCCTGGCTGGCATCCCCCCAAGGCTCAGCGTTTCATCCGTCGGATCACCTTCCGTAAGGACGATCCTGTGGCCATGGCGTGCATGGACTACGGCTACACCGTCGTGCCGTCACAGTCCGACAAGGACGAGGACGGTCGTTTGCTGAACGATCCCTTTGATCCCCGCTGCACCGAATGGTTGGTGGAGATCCCGACCGAGGTGAGCTGGGCGAATCTGCCTGGAGCTGATGCCGTGGACATCAATGGCTTTAGTGCCATGGCTCAATTCGATTTCTACATGCAGGTGCAACGGCATTACACCGCTCACAACACCTCAGCCACGATCGAATTCAGGGAGCACGAAATTGAACCCTTGGCCGACGCTCTGCATCAGGCGATGGAGAACGGAGAGGGCTACATCTCTGCGGCACTCCTGGCCCGATTCGATGCCAATGCCACCTTCCCCCGATTGCCTTTTGAGCCAATCGATTTGGCCACATATGAGGAGCTGCAATCCGCTGTAGTGAAGCGTCGTGTCAGCATTGATTTCTTCGAGGCGCTACAGCGTTACGACCAGGGCGAGCTAACCGAAGCGGGCCCTGCCGGTTGTGATTCAGACAAGTGCCTGCTCCCACTGGCCAAGCCTGAGAGCTGACACCTCATCACGTCCCGATAGAGTTGTTAGGTGTCTTCCGAGGCACCTGACACCCTCTGGAGAGGTGGTCGAGTGGTTTATGGCTCTGGTCTTGAAAACCAGCGTGTCTTCACGGGCACCGTGGGTTCGAATCCCACCCTCTCCGCTTTCAACTACAAAGCACCCAGCGAGTGCTGGAAAGCATTTGGCGGACATCCGCAACATTCCATTAATCGCCAGAACGAACGACCTCTGCTCAGCATCCATACCCACCGGGACGACTTCACGGATCTAAGGAATTTGGACGCTTAGCCGCTATTGCCACCAGGCAGCTCCCTAGCTATCAGTACACTTGTACTGCACGCCAGGTAAGAGATGTCCGTTGATCACAGCATCCTCACCGTCAAAGCTGACGCCCCATACCTGTTTGTCCGCCCTGGACACTTCGTGATCGTTGGTGGTGACCACATCGAACAGGGTGATTGGTGGATGGGCCAGGTGATTTTTTGCGAGGGAAGCGCTCGTCACCCCAAGATCCCGTCCCTGTTCCAGGTGGCTGATGTCGATACAGGAGCGATCAAGTGGATTAATGCCGACGAGGTGACGGATGTGATTTGGTCAATGGATGGATGGCCTACCAGCACCCCCATTTACGAAAAGCACAAGGGATGAGGTCACGAGAAACGTGCCTTCTCCGAACAGCTGGAGGCTGATTGCAAGGGGGGAGACATTGCCGAACATCCACACACTGGTGACGGATCACTGATTGGCATCACCAGCAATTCAGGAGATCTTG
Source organism: Synechococcus sp. MU1611 (assembly GCF_020514255.1). NCBI lineage: Bacteria > Bacillati > Cyanobacteriota > Cyanophyceae > Synechococcales > Synechococcaceae > Synechococcus > Synechococcus sp. MU1611. The sequence continues at coordinate 631,075 of NZ_VTLC01000001.1, forward strand.
CAGACTCCTGCTGATGCATGGGTTTGTTGTGCTGGGTGAATCGCGTCTCAGTGCAGCGGAATGGCGGTTCGCCCTCACGTCATTTACGGCCAAGGTGGCGGTCTTCTGGTTGATTGAGCTGGCGTTCTGTGAATGGGATCCGCAAAGGCGAGTTTGCGATCTGGTGGAGAAGGGCTTCGTCCCCTGCCTAATCACGTATGCGGTGATGGATTTTCTGGTGATTCCGACACTCCGGCGACGCTGGCACCGTTGATGGAAGTGCTGGGCAGCCCAGCGCTATCAGCACTCCGTTGAACATTCGATCAGGGCGTCAGTAACGCACTCCCTTCCACCACAACAGGCATTGCATTGACGGCCTCAACAGACAACCAAGCTCCAGGAGCATGATAGATCGAAAATACTGTTGAAGTATCAAAGAAATGTTTGTGGTCGACGGCGATGCACCACCGGAGCGATTCGACCACGTTCATACCTTGATAGGCATGGAGACAATATGGAGTTCAGCACCAAATCTCTTAACAAAGAACGGACTTGACCCCAGTCGAAGCAAGGGTCAAATCTCAGCTCTCGTCGGACATCGCTCTGCCCGGCTTCCAAGCCCCTATAGCAGCTTTGGCACGACCACTATGAGCCGAAAAGTGCGGGATTTCGTCGAAGCCAGCGACAATTTTTCGACATTCACAAATTCCGTTCGAGTCTCGGAATGATTCCCCTCTAGATGGCCTAGCCATGGTCGGCTAAATAGGACGCCTAGACGCTCGTCAGACTCAATCCGTCAGCAGACGAGGCTTCGCTGACGGGCCAAAGCAGCACGGAAAATCTCTGCGGAACCAAATCGCAGGCGATACAGCGTTCAGGCTTTGGCACTTAGTAGAAAGTATGTATGCCGAATGATGGACCGGAACCGGTTCTTGCAATCGATCAGGAAGGAGTGGGCTTGAGCATGGGAGTGAAGCCAACGATTGCGAAATTCCGGCCGAGCTAAACATCTATCGTGGCTGGAGACTTGAGTGGGCTTGGCCTGCTTAGGACGGACGGTCGATGCTGCTTCCGTCGAAGTCGAAGATGTAAGCCGACTCCTCCGTCACCAGTTGGCGTATTTCCTGACGGGGGATGTAAAGCAATTCTGTCTCGCCGGCCTTGCAGGCTTCTGCATGTCGGCAGTAGTAACAGGCATAACCAGCACAGGGTTTCTCGACCCTGGGGTCGTGATCGACGCAATGCTCTTCCATCAAGGAGCGCACAAGACGACAACAGAAATGTTGCTTCTGGATTTCCATCAACGTGAAATCCCTCAGCACATCTTGCATGCTGCGGTTTACCGAGGCGCAATACGCTTTCAGCAAAGTGTGCTCTGACTCGGCCATTTTGACATTGACCACCTTGTCAGCCTGAATTGCAGCCGCACCCATAGCGTCTCTAAGACTATCAATAGATTGTAACGACACCGCAAGGGTGTTGAATTTTCTTTTAAAAATAGTTCCAACTAACCACAATCAGAGATCGCTCATCAGACTCAAAACGTCTGAGACAGTTGGCTTCGAATTGAACGATCGACAACAGAAAGTGTCCTGCGGCGAGCCTAAGCCAAGGCAGTAAGCCTGAAAGGGTGAACAACACTTTTCCACCATCAACAAAACAACTTGGCAATAGAACAGTTAACATTATTCATGGCAGGAGCATGAACCCTAGAGCAAGACTTTAACCAATGTCTATTAAAAACAATCACAGCAGAAATAACTTGATTAACGAACAAAATAATAGCGAACTTCCAGCAACGCATTGCTCCGGCAACCGTGATAATTGTTAAATTCTTGACAACAATCCAACCATTCTGTTGCACAGGTGATTCGAACAAGCCAAGCGGGATTCTGATCATCAATATTGCAAATAATCATGTCGCTTAACAATTTATTTGTTCGACCTTTTGACATCCACCCAGAGCAAGAGCTCATTTGTTTAATGCCTGATAGCCCCAGAGACGCTTCGGGGGGAGGGGGACCTGGCCCTACCCGACGACACAACACCTCAGAGGGGCCCTTGGCCGCAAAAGCAGATCAAAGCGCAGGGCCTCTATCGAGTAACCCAGAAGCAACCCCATAGAATCTCAGCAGTTGCTTTCGGGTGACTTTGAAGGTACTCTTGAGTTGCTTCGGCAGCACACGGGTCATGATCAGAACCTCCACCCGCGAAACCCAGGTCAAACTCACGGTCTCGGTTCCACCGAGCCTTCATGTGCTGCTTCGCAGCTGGGCGCTATGCGAAGGCCGAGAGCTCACCAGTGTTGTGCTCCAGTGCGTTGAGCATTCAGTGCGCCAACTCAAGAGCAATGGCTCTATTCCCGGCGCAGCCATCCGTGCTTACGAGGGTGCCTGTGATGAACGCTTGGCTGTGGGAGGTCTTTGATCGTGCAGATCGAACGGATGGAACAAGCTCTCCAGGCGCCGGTCATGGAAGCAGTGATTGCCCTAAGCGAACGGGTGCAAACTCTGAAGGACAATCCCGAGGGGCGGATCTACACCGCGTATCGCGCCATTGATCAAACTCTCACCCTGGGATATTGCGACAACATCGAAGCGATTGATCAACAGTTCCGCGATCGCGATTTTGTCGTCCTCGCTAGTCGTCGGGGAACCCGTCGTGAGCAACGATTGCTTCTGCTTACCCTCAAAGAAATAGGGATCACTGGCAGCTATAGCGAGAACTGCTTTAAAGCCTCAGCCCACACCTTGATTCATCTCAAACACCTCGGCTGGCCTCTTGGCCGCTTGAAGCACAGGATCAACAACAGCAAAACGCGCAAGCGGTTCAACTCTGAGCGGTGATTAAGGAACGACTGCGTTGAACTAACGAGGCCACAGCAGCTGGATCTGATGCAGCTCGATCACCTGAATCCATGGCTCGATAAAGGTCTGCAACGGCCCAGGCCTTGGAGGCCGGTTCATCGAGGTGTCGAGGGATGAGATGCAGATGAAGGTGTTGGGCACCTTCACCGAAGGCGATCGCATACACGCGCTCGCACCCGGTGATCTGCTTCACAAGATGACTGGCATCTCTTACTGCGCGTCCCCAGTCTGAGGCCTCCGCCTCAGAGAAATCCACAGGTCCAGAACAGTGGCGTAGTGAATCAAGCAAGAGCCAGCCGGTGAGTGGGGCTGGGTCAGGGTGATGGCGCAGCACCCAGAGCTCAGACCGCCGAATCTCATAACGCTGTCGGGCTGCAGGGTCGGCATGCAGCTGACAAATGGCACAGCTTTCCACGGAGATGGTGTTGTTTAACGGAACACGGTTCAACGGCGCGCGGCTCCACGGCCGTTGCCGATCAAGCCGAAGTCAATGATGAGTCCGATCAAAACCACCAACAGTCCACTGAAGGAGGAGACTCCTCCAAACGACGCCACTGCCCAGCAATACCCAAGAGTTGTTGTGGGAAGAAACAACAGGCCAAGAACGGGAAGTACTGGATTGGGAACACTGGTGCCAGTGAATGGCTGGAGAACGAAGCTGCTGTTGATCAACCACATCAACACCAAGACAAGGCGTGGGGCAAGCAAGCCAATGGCCGCCAGAAGACACATCGCGGTAAAGACGTTGAGTCATCCATAGCGCCGTCACCGGAGCAGGAAAGCCTCGTCACCAGAAGATTCAGGTTTCGAAGGAACAGTTCATCGCTAACTCGAAGGGAACTGAAGCATCCGGCAGCGACAGCAGGGTGCTGGAAAGCATCGCCAGGTCACCGGGTTGGGTCATTTCTGCCGGTTGTACCGCCGTCACCGCACGAGCCATGTCGGTGTTGACCCAACTGGGACAGATCGCGGTCACGCGAATCCCCTGGTCCCAGCCTTCATTGCGCATGCTCTGGCAAAGCGCCATCAAGGCGTATTTGCTAACGGGGTATCCCGCCATCCGACCCTTGACGCGCTTGCCACTCATCGAGACCAGAACCTGAATCCGCCCATGGCCACAGGACGCCAAGAATGGCCAGGTCGCGCGAGTCAGCCACCAGGGTCCCATCACATTGACGGACCAGAGTTCATCCAGGTCGCGCTCTTCGCCATTGGCAAACAGCAGCGGGGTGCGATGCAAAATTCCAGCACAGTGGATGAGGGTGTCGATCTGTCCCCACTGGTGAATGGTGGCCTCCACCCAGGCTTCAGCACTCGCGGGTTCCCTGGCGTCGTAGGGATGATGGGCAACACGGTCGACATCAAGTTCCGTTCCCCTGAGTGAATCTGGATCTCGCAAGCCGAGGCTGAGACGATGACCGTCGTCAAGGAGCCGCTTCGCAATGGACCGACCGATGCCTCGACTGGCTCCGGTGAGCAAGACAGTGCGTGGCATCAGGTCACGTTCAAGAGTTGATTGAGAAGAGATTGTGGTGTCGATGCATCCACCAGAAGAGCTCGATTTTGCATCGTCATGAATCCTGTCGAGACGCTTTCATCCAGAAATCTCAGCAAAGCGTCGAAGTAGCCATTGACGTTGAGCATGCCGATCGGTTTGGCATGAAAACCAAGCTGAGCCCATGTCAATGCCTCAAACAACTCCTCCAGCGTTCCAAGACCACCGGGCATTGCAATTACCGCATCAGCCAACTCAATCATCCGCGCTTTGCGCTCATGCATCGAGCCCACAACATCCAGACGGGTCAAGCCGGTATGCACGACCTCATCGAGCATCAACGGCTCAGGGATTACCCCGATCACCTCACCACCAGAAGCCAGAGCGGCATCAGCAACGGCGCCCATCAAACCAATCCGGGCACCGCCATAAACCAGGGAGATGTCATCGGAGGCAAGCAAGGCGCCCAACTCATTCGCGGCAGCCTTGAACAAGAGAGACTCTCCACTCCGAGAGCCGCAATACACAGCGATCCGATGCATGACGCCCCTGCCGTGATCCGTCCATCTTCTCCTGCAGTGGCTGGCAGAAGCGACATCAATGCAGACAATCGCTTCGAATGGCACCTTGTGAACATGACCTCGTCTCGCCTTGAACTGCTGAGCAGTCACCGGATTCGTGACCCAGGGCTCGGCCTCAATGAACCTTCCGGGCTGACATTGAACCTTGATGGATCAGCGCTCTACACCGTCAGTGATGACACCAAGGCGATTTTCCGCCTTGACCTCAAGGGCAGGGTTTCGGTCGCCGACTCGTTCTTCATCGGCCTCGACGACCTGGAGGGGATTGCTATCCGCCGCGACGAAAGTGAACTGCTCGTGGTTCAAGAGGCGACAAATTCACTCGTGGTGGTGGATCTCAACACCCGGCGTGAACGCTCTCGCCGCCCCCTGTCAGCCATGCGCAACTACGACACCATCGCTGACTATTTCCCAGATCCCCCAGACAACAATGGATTGGAGGGAATCACCGTAAACACCAGCAACGACCACGTGTTTGTCTTCAAGGAGCAACGACCAGGTCTGTTGATCGAACTCGACCCCGCCCTCACAACCATTCTTTCAACGAGGGTGCTGCAAACAGACCAGGGGTTCAATCACCCCAGGCTCAAGTCCGACAAAATTGATTTTTCCGGGCTGAGTTACGACAGCAGGAATGACACGATCTGGATTGCCAGCGACAAAGGTCAGTGCCTGTTCCAATACGACTGGACACGTGATGTTGTTCTTCAGCGCCTTGATCTCACCATCAGCACTGGAGCCAAGGAAAGGCAGATCCGCAAACCCGAGGGCATTGCCTTCGATCCGCAACGGAACAGGATGTATGTGGTGAGCGATCGTGACGCTGATCTCTACGTGTTCAAAGTCCATGACGACAGCTGAGCAGCGCAGAGTCCTGATCACTGGTGCAAGCAGCGGGATCGGGCTTGAAGCGGCAAAGATCCTGCTGGCCCGTGGAGATGAGCTCACCATCCTTTGTCGTAATGCAGAACGGGCCGGTCAAACCCAAGCAGCGTTGTCTGGATCTGTTCAGACCTGTGTTGCAGATCTGGCAGACCTTGGGTCCGTCGCCAAGGCGATCGACCACCTCCGTCAGAGCCACACAACATTCGATGCGATGGTGCTCAATGCGGGGTTGCAATACGCCGGACATCGTTCACCCCGTTGGAGTCAACAAGGCATTGAACTCACCTTTGCGGTGAACCATTTGGCCCATCAACTCCTGGTTGAAAGATTGAAGGAGCACGCCCGAGCCATCGTCATCACCGCCTCTGAGGTGCACAACCCATCCACTGGAGGTGGGAGGGTTGGCCAACCTGCAGGACTCGGCACGATGGAGGGCATTCACCAGGGGCCAGGGGCGGCCATGGTGGACGGCATAAGCCCTTTCAATGCTGATAAGGCCTACAAGGACAGCAAGCTCTGCAATCTGCTGATGGCTCAGGAGATTCATCGTCAAAGTCCTGGAGTACCCGTGGTGGCATGGAGTCCAGGACTGGTGATTCCACGGACATCAGGGGGTTTTTTCAGAAACAGTCGCCAAGCCAATCCCATGGGGCAGGCCTTGTTTGGATTTGTCGCCCGAGATCTATTGAGATTGACGGAAAGCGTTGAACAGGCCGGAGGTCTTTTGGTGCAACTCATCGACAAAGAGCTCAACCAGCCTGGATTCACCTACTGGAGCAACGGGCTGCTGGGGCCCGGACGACATCAATTCAGCCCAACTGAACCTTCCGAAGAAGCATCCGACAGCAACAAAGCGACGACTCTCTGGACGCTGTCGTCCAATCTGATCAAGGCGACGCTTTCAACATAAAACTGTTGTTCAGCCCCATAGAAAAAAGACACACAGACAGCAGAACGTCGGATCAATTTCCCGTCACTGACGGCTCAACCAAAAGCCAAGCTGAGGATGGGTTCCATCAGCGGGTCGACGATCATGGCTCCAATGACGACAGCCGTGCTGTTGGAGATCAACCCAAGGGTTGCGATCACCGCTGGCTGATCAGAAGAATGAAACAGCCAAGCGAAGGCTTGGATGATGCGATCCGTGCTTCGTACAGCTCAGTACGCGGGACACGACTTTCAAGATGAACCGCCCAATGCCCCGACAAGCTCTCAAGCAAGTGCCCCAGCGCCTTTCGCCTCTCAAGCACTCACGTTCCTGAATGGTGCACAGAGTTCTGAACGACACAGCAGACTTCACGACGATCACCATCAAGAGATGACGGGAGTGCTGGCGGCCCTCGGTGCAGCCATGGCCTGGACTGGAGCCAGTGCTCTTTGGCGTTCGCTATCGGGTCGGGTGACGGCAATCCGGCTCAATGCTTTGAAAAACGGCCTGGCAAGCCTGGTGTTTCTGCCGGTACTGCTCATGCTTCCGCGGGGTACCGAGGGAGAAGCTGTGTTGCTGCTGCTGATCAGCGGATTGATCGGTATTGCTGCAGGAGACAGCTTTTACCTCGGTGCTTTACGTCGACTCGGCACCCGTCGAACCCTCACTGTCGAGGCAAGTGGACCGGTTCTGGCAAGCATCGCTGGAGTCCTTGTGATGGGGGACAGCTTGAGTTCGAGGAACTGGCTTGGCGCCATCCTGGTGTCGGGCGCGGTTGTGCTGATCGCGTTACAGGCCAAGGAAGCAAGCCATCGACAAGAGGGTGAAATCGGCACCGAACTGAGCAGCGGTCTGATATTGGCCCTCATCGCTGTGATCTGTGGTCTGAGCGGAGCCTTTCTTGCCCGTCATGTCTTGATCAGCTCAGAACTGACGCCACTGCAGACGGCAGCCATTCGCTTGCTGGGGGGATGGCTTGGTCTGATCCCCGTGATGAAGGGGGCCTGGAGAAGATCAGCACTGACACGGCAGGAGCAGTGGAAGCTTGTGGTCGCCACCCTGATCGGAACCAACGGGGGCATCCTGTTGCAACAGGTCGTGTTGCAGACCATGCCCGTTGGACAAGGCGTCACGCTGATGGCTACGGCTCCGGTGATGGCTCTTTTTATTGGCCGAATGGAAGGTGATCCGATTCAGCTCCCCGGAGCTGCTGCTGCAGTGCTGGCCTTGGCCGGTGTGGCCTGCACAAGCCTCTGAAGAGCGGTTTCCACGGCTGAAGCTGCAGTGTTGTTCAACGCCAGCACCACAAGATCAGCACCGCAGCCAACCTCAGGACGCCAGGCATGGCTGGGGGCAGCTTCAAACCAGCTGTTCAGCCGTGGGCCCACCATCTGGACTTGAAGCGGAAGCGCTTTGCCCTGCAACCAGACGCGCCCTTTTAGACGAAGCACCTGCTGATCACGAACGAGGTTGGGCAGCAGCTGCTCGAAAGCCTGCCGATCCAGGGCGCCTTCCACGCGAACGTTGCTACCGACCATCTCGACGTGGGTGTGGTCGTGATGATCGTGGTCGTGGTCATGGTCATGGTCGTGGTGGTGATCGTCGTGGTGCTCGTGCTTATGGCTCTGATGCGTGGCCTGGTGCTCCAGTCCCAGCACAACAGCCGTCTCCACCTGTCCCTGAGAGACCGGAAGCAGAGCAGTTCCCGGTCGGACTTTGTTGCTAATTCCCTCCTTCACATCAGCCATCGCCGCAGCGTCCAGACGATCGGCACGACTGATCAAGACCAGGTCAGCGGCCTGGAGTTGATCCTCAAACAACTCGTCGATGGCTGTGAGGTGATCGAGGCTGGGATCCTCGGCGCGCTGACGCTCAAGCGCATCGGCGTCAGCCACAGGGCTGCCCTGCGCAAGGGCCTCGCCATCCACCAGCGTCACCACACCATTCACATGAACACGGCTGCGAATGGCGGGCCAGTCCAAGGCCTGAAGCAAGGGACGTGGCAAGGCCAGGCCGCTGGTTTCAACAACAATCCCATCCAGCTGATCCGCCCGTTCAAGCAACGTCTCCATCGTCGGGAGGAAATCGTCCTGAACCGTGCAACAGAGGCAGCCGTTGTTCAGCTCCACCAGGCGGCCGGCCACATCCTCCTCAGGGCAAAACCCACAACTGCGGATCAGATCACCATCAAGGCCCACACTGCCAAATTCATTCACCATCACCGCCAAACGCTGGCCGCCGCGGGTGAGCAGATGGCGCAGCACAGTGGTCTTACCAGCCCCAAGGAAGCCAGTGAACACGGTCACCGGCAGACGTTTTGGCATGGAAACTTAAGGACGACAGCCCAGGCTCTCACGGGTTGACACCCCGCTGATCGGGTTGGAGCCATCAGCCCTTGCGCAAAGGGCCCGCTGCTGAGGCAGATCGATCACGGCGTTGGTGAAATCAGCACCATCAATCTGCGCGTCGGTAAAACGGCTCTGCATCATCATTGCGTTGGTGAAATTGGCACCACGAAGATCGGCGCCTTCGAAGTGACTGGCAAAGCCGACGACATCGGAGAGGTTGGCGTCACGCAGATCGGCGCCCTGAAGTTGAGAGGTGTTGATCACAGCTCCCCGCAAATCTGTGCCGCTCAGATTCACCTCCCGCAGATCTGCCTTGAGGAACTCTTTCTCCTTGAGATCGAGGCCGTGCATGTCGGAGCTGATCTCCTGAACTGCAAACTGTCCGCGGAGTTCCGGAGCCGTGATGGCCTCGGCCGACTCAGGCCAGAAGATGGTGCTGAGACCCAGCAGGATCACCGCCAGCAGCGAGGCCGTACGTCGAAGGGCGCCCATGAGACCGGTAATTTGAGCAATCACGTTATGGCAAACACCAGCGGAGCGAGTCGTTATGGCCATGAGCCTGCGGGTGGTGGTTCCACCCCATCCACTAATCGGTCATTGGCTGACGATGCTGCGGCACCGGGAAACACCTCCAGCCCTTTATGCCACTGCACTGCAGGAACTGGGCCGCTGGCTCACCTACGAAGCCCTGCGGGACTGGTTGCCCCATCGTCGCGACACGGTGCCCGGGATGGACGGAGACACCGAAGGAACCATCGTTGAGGCTTCTGTGCCCCTGATCGCCATCCCAGTTCTTCCTGGTGGCCTCGAGCTGTGGCAAGGAGGACGATCCGTACTACCTGATGCATCCCTTTGTTTAGGGACATGCCCGCAGGAGATTGAGGCGAACGCTGGGGTGATTCTGTTTATTGATCAGATCCGCGATGGCCAGGCCACACTCAAGCTCCTGCAGGAGCTGCAAAACAAGGGTGTTGATGGGCGACGTCTGCGTTTAATCACCTCGCTGTGTGCCAGTCCGGGGCTGAAGCTATTGGGAGAAACCGTTCCCGACCTGACGCTGCACACTGCTTGCATCGACGAAGGTCTGGGTGAACAAGGCGAGATTCGTCCGGGAATCGGTGACCCTGTGCGACGGCTCAACCTCAGACGTTGAGAGCGTGACTAACCTTCAGTCAGGTTGATTGCACCCATGGCCCAGCAGCACGACACGGGCTCAGGCACCCTTGCAACGCTGGTCACCGGAGCAGTGCTCGGTGCCGCTGGTCTGGCCTGGTGGCTCTTGAATGAAGCCGACAGGCGTAGGCGCTATGGAGTGCAGAAGTCGATGTTGCATGCGCCGCGAATGCAAGACGGCTCTGAAGTGCTGGACAGCTCACCCAACGGTCACCTCGAGGAACGGGTGGAAAAACTGAACGCTGAGATCGCCCGCGTTCGCGCCCAACTTGAAGGTCTCGGTAGCGAAGGATGAGCGCTCGGTAGGTTGGCTTAATCGCCACTGGTCCGCTCCGTTACATGCTTCGCTCTGACGCCGTCACCAAGGGGATTCAGCGGTCTCCCAACCGGGCCATGCTGCGGGCCGTCGGTTTTGGAGACAGTGATTTTGGCAAGCCGATCCTGGGCATTGCCAACGGCTACAGCACCATCACTCCATGCAATGTGGGGCTCAATGACCTGTCCAAAAGGGCTGAGGAAGCAGCCCGACAGGCCGGAGGCATGCCTCAGATGTTTGGAACCATCACTGTGAGTGATGGCATTTCCATGGGCACAGAAGGGATGAAGTACTCCCTGGTGAGTCGGGAGGTGATCGCCGATGCGATCGAAACTGCCTGCAACGGCCAGAGCATGGACGGCGTGCTGGCTGTTGGCGGCTGCGACAAGAACATGCCCGGCGCGATGCTGGCCATGGCACGGATGAATATTCCGTCGGTGTTCGTCTACGGCGGCACGATCAAGCCCGGCAAGCTTGGCGGCTGTGATCTCACGGTGGTGAGCGCTTTTGAAGCTGTCGGCCAGCTGACCAGCGGCAAAATCGATGAAGCGCAGCTCACCGCGGTTGAGAAAAATGCCTGCCCGGGTGCTGGCAGTTGCGGCGGGATGTTCACCGCCAACACGATGAGTGCCGCCATCGAAACAATGGGTCTCAGCCTCCCCTACAGCTCGACGATGGCTGCGGAGGACGAGGAAAAAGCCGACAGTGCAGCGCGCTCCGCTGAGGTGCTGGTCGAGGCGGTGAAAGCCAATATTCGCCCCCTCGATCTGCTCACCAAAGAAGCGTTTGAGAACGCCATCAGCGTGATCATGGCGGTAGGTGGCTCCACCAATGCGGTGCTCCACCTTCTAGCCATTGCCCGCACAGCCGGTGTCGACCTGAGCATCGACGACTTCGAGCGAATCCGTCAGCGGGTGCCGGTGATCTGCGATCTCAAGCCCAGCGGTCGCTACGTAACCGTTGATCTGCACAATGCCGGCGGTATCCCCCAGGTGATGAAGCTTTTGCTTGATGCCGGATTGCTCCACGGGGACTGCCGCACGGTCGAAGGAAAAAGCCTGAAGGAGCTTCTGGCGGACGTTCCAGGAGAACCACCCACCGGGCAAGACGTGATCCGTCCACTCAGCGACCCCATGTACGCCAAGGGACATCTGGCGATCCTCAAGGGCAACCTGGCGACAGAAGGCAGCGTGGCCAAGATCAGCGGTGTGAAAACGCCTGTGCTCACTGGACCGGCCCGGGTTTTCGAAAGCGAGGAAAAATGCCTGGCTGCCATCCTCGACAAGCAGATCAAAGCCGGTGACGTGGTCGTCGTCCGCTACGAGGGTCCCGTCGGTGGACCTGGCATGCGGGAAATGCTGGCTCCCACCTCAGCGATCGTGGGACAAGGCCTTGGAGACAAGGTCGCTCTGATCACCGATGGGCGCTTCAGCGGTGGCACCTACGGTCTCGTTGTGGGCCATGTCGCTCCAGAAGCCGCCGTCGGAGGAACCATCGGCCTGGTTCAGGAAGGTGACAGCATCACCGTCGATGCCGACCAACTGCTGCTTCAACTGAACGTGGATGAGGCCGAACTGGAGCGTCGTCGTGCGGGGTGGACCAAACCGCAACCGCGCTATCGCAACGGAATTCTCGGCAAATACGCACGGCTCGTCTCCAGCTCGAGCCGAGGCGCAACAACCGATCACGACGACTGAGTCAAATGGCCGGTTGCACCAGAGCCCTTAAGCGTCGAGCCAGCGCCTCCAAAGGAGTGGCATCCTGCGGCGCCGAGCAACGTTGGCCCGAGGCCCCATCCATCCAAACCGGATGTCGCCCATGCCAGAGCATTGGGCGTTCGGGTTGATCCCACCAGCTGAGCATCAGATTGATCTCATCACCACTCCGATAAATCTCCAGCTCAAGATCCCGATCGGGATGGCGCTTGCCATCGCCATCCCGGCTTTCAATCCGCACATGAAGGTCGTCGAGTTGCTCAGGAGCTGAGGGGTCAATCAAGACCACTGCATGGCTCCATGGCTTGAGACAAACGTCGGCCGCCTTGGCGATCAACACCAGAAGGTCCATCGGTTCAGGGCAAGGCGCGGATGGATCGAATCAGCATTCGTATGGAGCCGGGGCGAAAGCCTGGATTGAGATCGCCCGCATCGCCGAACTTGGAGTGCAGCACCTGAATTCGCGTGATGCCACTGGGATCGAAGCGCAACGGCAAACCAACTGGCTTGGCACGCACCGTGGGCCTGAGCTGAGTGAAAGGCACCACCACCCGGGTCACCCCATCGGGATCAGTTACGGCATCAACCACCCAGCGCAGACCACCAGGAATCAATTCGGTGAGTCCCATGGCCCCATCACGGCAACCGATGGCAATCTTCAGCGTTCGACCCTCCCCCTCCACATCCAGCTGCAGAGCGGAGAAAGGAGAAAGGTCGAGCGGGGGTTGGAGGCGGGGCGAGCGACAGCTGACAAAACCGCCACCGGTTTCCACCAAATCTCCCTCCAGAACGAGTCCTTCTTGGGAAACATGACAACCCGCACGGGATCGGCCGCCCATGATGGTGTCATTGAGGCTGGCCCAGTCAGCGAAATCGCTGCCCTGGAAAAGAATCTGTTCAGAGACCGGCGGCTGCATCCTGATCAGCAAGGATCAGCACATCACTAGCAGGCTGAACCAGGCGTGCGGGAGTGCGCTCGGTGGACTCAGAAGGATCCAGCAGGCGCCGCAAGGCTTCTTGCTTGCCGACCCCACTCACCAGAAAAATCACTTGTCGGGCGGCACTGAGCACAGGAGCCGTCAAGGTGATCCGATCCAAGCCCTTGCCACGACCAATGGTTGTCCAGCGATCCACAACCGTTGGAGCATCCGTACCGGGAAAAAGGGAGGCGGTGTGACCGTCGTCGCCCAGCCCAAGCAGCATCACATCAAACACGGGAGGGACACCCGAACAAAGCCGGGAGACCTGTTCAGCAAAGGCGTGAGCGCTGGCCTCCGGGCTCTCAAGTTCCACCGTGGGCACAGGGTGGAAGGAGGAAGAAGCTCCAGGCCCAGGGGCGAGCAGGGTGCGCCGCAACATGCCCGCGTTGCTGGATTCATCCTCAGCAGCGACCCATCGCTCGTCACCCAGCACCACATCCACCCGATCCCAGGGCAGCCTCTCCTGACCAAGCAGTGAATAGGCACTGGCAGGGGTACTGCCTCCAGAAAGTGCGATCTGGCATCGGTCTCTTTGATCCAAGGCCAGATCGATCTGGGCAGCGATTGTTTCGGCAGCCCGGCGGGCAAGGTCCTGAGGATCCCTCGCCCGCTCGACGCGGTAGTTCGTCATGGATGACCGCTCAGCTGAGCCATTCGGTGTGGAACGTTCCCTCCTTGTCGACCCGTTGATAGGTGTGGGACCCGAAACAGTCGCGCATCGCCTGAACCAGGTTCTGGGGAAGGCGACCTGAGCGGTAGCTGTTGATGTAGTCGAGGGTGCTGCTGAAGCAGGGAACCGGAATGCCGGCTTCGGCAGCACCGGCAACCACCTTGGCCAGGCCAGGGAGACGGCGGTTGATCTGCTCGGCGAACCAAGGATCCACCATCAGGTTGGGCAGTTGGGGATCAGCGTCAAAGGCATCCTGAATCCGCTTGAGCAGGCGCGCGCGAATGATGCAGCCACCTTTCCAGATCTGAGCGATGGAAGGCATGTGGAGCTCATAGTCGAGATCCTGGGACGCAATGCGTAGCAGTTCCATGCCCTGGGCATAACTGGCGATGCAGCTCAGCACCGTGGCATCCATCAACGGAGACATGGCATCCTCAGGCGTCCCCAGATCAAAGTCCTTGATTGCGGGACCCTTGAGGATGGATTCAGCCGCCATCCGTTGGGGCCTCATGGAGCTCATCACACGCGCATTGAGCGATGCATAGATGGTGGGAACCGAGGCACCCATCTGCAGTGCAGTCACCACAGTCCAGAGGCCCGTACCCTTCTGGCCAGCCTGATCCGTGATCTTCTCGACCAGATCGGTTCCATCTTCAGGATCCTTGGTGCGCAGACACACCTCCGTGATCTCCACCAGGTAGGACGACAACTCCTCAGTGGCATTCCACTGACCAAGAACATCAGCCATCTGCACACCGGTCATTCCCTTGACCCGCTTCATCAGGTCGTAGCCCTCGGCCAGGATCTGCTCGATGCCGTACTCGATGCCGTTGTGGACCGTCTTGACCAGATGACCTGATCCACCGGGGCCGATATAGGTGACACAGGGGCCATCCTCGACCTGTGCCGCCATCTTGTTCACGAGGCTCTCGATGGCCTCATATGAGGCTTTCGTCCCCCCGGGCATCATGCTTGGCCCCTCCAAGGCGCCTTTTGCACCACCGGAGACACCCATACCGATGAAGCCAAAACTCTTACTTTCGAGCTGCTTCACGCGGCGTTCGGTGTCGTGATAATCGGAGTTACCACCATCAATCAGCAGATCTCCTTCTTCCAGATAGGGAGAAAGCTGATCCACCACAGCATCAACTGCGGGGCCCGCTTTCACCATCATCAAAATCCGGCGGGGGCGTTCAAGTTTGCCGACGAAGTCTTCAAGATCCGTGGCGCCCTGGATGTTCTTCTCCCTGCCGCGCCCATTCAGGAAGTCTTCAGTCTTCGCATAGGTGCGGTTGTAGACAACGCTGGAGAAGCCATTGCGCTCCGCGTTGAGGACGAGGTTTTCCCCCATCACGCCGAGACCGATGAGGCCGAAGTGAGACTTGGACATGGTCTGGAGGACCACTGACAACTGTGCTCAGTGTGTTGAGGCCGGACCGCTTCGACCGCAAATCACACAAGTTATGTCAGGAATGGGCCATCAGATTTCGGGGCCGACGGCCTTCCTGACAAGGGTTCAAATCAACGATCAGATGACCGATCAGATCACCGTGCCGTCGGGAATGGTTGCGTTTTTCTGAACAACCACGATTCCATTACGGATATAGAAACCCTGATCCGAGCGATCCGCTTCTTCGACGTTGTCCTTGTTGATGATCGAGACACCCGAACCGATGCGAGTGTTCTTATCGAGGATGGCTCGTTTCACAGTGGTGCCCTTACCGACACCAAGGGGGATGCCACCGCGTTCCTTGAGAACTGCACGCTCATCGCTCGATTCGAAGAAATCAGAGCCCATCACCAGCGTGTCCTGAAGAACGACGTCACTTTCGATCCGGCTGCGTACGCCAAGAACACAGTGGTGGATGCTGCAGGACTTCAAAATCGAGCCTTCTCCAACGATCGAATTGATGATCTGAGCGTCAACAAGTTTGCTGGGAGGCAAATACCGGGGACGGGTGTAAATCGGGAATTTTTCGTCGTAGAAGCTGAAAGGGGGTGTGGGCTGTTGGGTCAACGCAAGGTTGGCTTCGTAGAAAGCACCGATCGTCCCAATGTCTTCCCAATAGTCGTCGAACACATAGCTCTGAAGGTTGTCGCCCCTTGCAAGGGCCTCGGGAATGATCTCTTTGCCGAAATCCTTGTGGCCGGGATGCTTATCAAGCAGATCAAACAGGGTCTCACGGCTAAAGACGTAAATGCCCATCGAGGCCAGATAGGGCCTCTCCTTGGCAGAATCTGCACTCAAGCCAAAGCGAGAGGTGTCAACAGCCATCTCCAGCAGTGAATCACCCTTGGGCTTTTCGCGGAACTCCTTGATAGTGCCGTTTTCATCCGTACGCATGAGGCCGAAGGCCTCAGCCTGTTTGGGATCAACAGGGAGGGCGGCAACGGTGAGATCAGCACCAGTGCGGCGGTGATGCTCGATGAAAAGGCTGTAATCCATCCGGTACAGCTGGTCACCGGAAAGGATCAAATACTCATCAACATCCCACTCCTGAAAAAGCCATTGGTATTTTCGAACTGCATCTGCAGTGCCCTCAAACCAAGTAGGGCTATCGGGGGTCTGCTGGGCGGCGAGAACCTCAACGAATCCTCCACCGAATGAATTACTGAGGTTGTACGTCTGGCTCAGATGGCGGTTGAGCGATGCGCTATTGAACTGCGTCATCACGTACATCTTGTTGATGTCGGAATTGATGCAGTTGCTGATAGGGATATCAATCAGACGATATTTACCAGCCAGAGGGACAGCCGGCTTGGCACGCATTTTGGTGAGTGGATACAGGCGCGTACCAGCACCTCCGCCCAGAATGATGGCCAAAACCCGCTTCATGCCGTTATCCCAAATCGGCGTTGCCGCAAGAACTTACCGGAGTTTTTGGCTTAAGAACCGTCTTGGAGAAGAATCAGTCGAGATTACTGGGATTCAGTTCGCGACTGAACGGCTCGACAGGTCAAGAGGCCTCCAAATTGAACAGTCTTTCCACGATCCGAAGAGCCTGTTGACGATCCTGCCGTGTCTGCGGAGCCCGCAGCTGAGTGACTGGGGTATGGAGGATCTTATTGATGATCCCCTTGCTCAAGGCCTCAACAACCTTACGCTCTCGGGCTGAAAAATCAGGACCCATCCTGCTAAGGGCCTTCTGCAGTTCCTCCGAACGGATCGATTCCATGGAGGAACGCAGCTGGTTGATCGTCGGTACTGCCTCAAGGCTGTCCCACCATTCCAGGAACTGCTGCGCTTCCTGCTGAAGCAACTGCTCTGCCTCTCGAGCGATGGCTTGGCGAGCTTCCTGATTGCGGGCGACGACCTCCTGAAGATCATCCACATCGTGGGATTCAACGCCGTCAACCTCGGCAGCATCAGCAGCGATGTTGCGGGGCACCCCGATATCGATCAGGCGAAGCTTGCTGCGACGGTTCAGTGGAGCCAGCCGGGACGCATCAATGATCGGGTCATCCGCAGCGGTACTGGTAAACACCAGGGAACAGGTGCTCAGATACTGATCCAGATCGGAGAGCGGCCTGCACTGAACCGGAAGATCAGGGAAATCGGCAGACAGCTGTTCGGCACGGGCAACAGTGCGGTTCAGCAGCACCACCCCTGAAGCACCCTTGGCCTGCAAGTGCTGAAGCAGCAGACGGCTCATGCGCCCTGCACCAACTACAGCGATCTGCTCACTTTCCAGGGTGACCAGTTGATCAAGACCACGGGACTGCCCAAGCTTCAGCTGGGCAAGCTCAACGGCCGCTGAACTGATTGAAACGGCTCCCGTTCCAAGATTGGTCTCACTGCGGACCCGCTTGCCTGTAGTGACAGCCTGGGTCAGCAAGCGATTGAGGATCGGGCCCAGTGATTTGTGCTCTTGCCCGAGCCGCATCATCTTCTTGACTTGGGAGAGGATCTGTCCTTCCCCAAGCACAAGACTGTCGAGACCTGCTGCCACCCGCATCAGGTGGTCGACAGCGTCTTCGTGGTGAAAGCTGAACAGGTGAGGGGTCAGTTCACCTGTCTCAAGGCCGGAATGACTGCTGAGGAAGTCGCTGACAGCAGACACGCCGAGGTCGGGGTTCCGAACCAGGGTGTAAATCTCAAGACGGTTGCAGGTGCTGAGGATCGAAGCCTCGAGCACCTGCTCATTACCGCGTAGCGATTGGAGCGACGTCTCCATGGTCTGCTCAGGGATGCTGAGCCGTTCCCGGATTTCCACCGGTGCCGTGCGATGACTGAGGCCGACGACGGCAATATGCATGGAGACGTTCCTCTCAACCAGTTAGTGACGATCAGCTCAGAGCAATGCTCTGGGCACCGTCTTTGATGTGCACGGTGTTGGTGAAGCGGCAGGTGTTGTCCAGGTTGCTAATCACCAGGCTGCTGGTGCGTGTGCAGTCCGTTTCGAACTTAACTCCATTGAAGAGCAGACCATCAGTGATGCCGCTTCCTGCGAAACAAACATGCTCACCGCAGGCCAGTTCCTCAGCTTCGTAGACCTTGTCGGGATCTGTGATGCCCATCTCAGTCAGACGCGCCAGGTTGCCCTCTTTGGTCATGTCAGCCCATTCGGAAGTTTGAGCCACAGCCGGGTCGTAAACCAGCTGGCCCTGGAAATGGCCACCGAGAGCGCGCATGGCAGCAGCAGAGATCACACCCTCAGGTGCTGCACCAATGCCCATCAGGCAGTGGGTACCAGTGCCGGCAAAGCCACAGGCGATCGCAGCCTGAACGTCACCATCAGAGATGGGTTGGATCCGTGCACCGGTAGCGCGGATCTCAGCGATCAGATCCTTGTGACGAGCACGATCCATCACAACGATGGTCAGTTCGTCAGGGGCAAGCCCCAGGCATTCGCTGAGGATCTTGATGTTTTCAGTGGCCGACTTGCGGATATCCACTTTGCCCTTGGCTGCCGGGGGCGCAGCCAGCTTCTTCATATAGAAGTCGGGAGCATTGAACAGACCGCCACGGTCGGATGCCGCAAGAACGGCCATTGAGCCACGCTGGTTGTAGGCACAAAGATTGGTGCCTTCGCAAGGGTCAACGGCGAAATCGACGCCAGGACCATTGCCAGTACCGACCTCTTCTCCGATGTAAAGCATGGGAGCTTCGTCGCGTTCGCCCTCACCGATAACGATGCGACCTTGCATTTGAATTTGATTCATGCGCTTGCGCATGGCATCAACAGCCAATGCATCCGCTTCATCCTTCAGACCTTTGCCGGAGAGCGTGGCGGAAGCGATGGCGGCTTGCTCGACGATCTCGAGAATTTCCTGAATGAGGGTCTGATCCACGGGACTCCGGATGGGGTGGTACGGGTTGGCGAGATCTCCTGGACGGGCAGTTTGCCGCCGCCGCAGTGGATCTCGACGTCTGAGCGCGGCTCACTGTATCAGTGGTTGCAGGAGTCCCTAAAATCACTCGGCATTTCGCGCTCCACTTCCATGAGCACCAAGCCCCTGGTGATCTCGCCGTCGATCCTGTCGGCTGACTTCGCACGCCTCGGCGAAGAAGTGAAAGCCGTGGACGAAGCAGGTGCGGATTGGATCCATGTGGATGTGATGGACGGGCGCTTTGTCCCAAACATCACCATTGGCCCCCTGATCGTCGAAGCGCTTCGTCCCGTCACCCAGAAGCCGCTTGATGTTCACCTCATGATTGTTGAACCGGAGAAGTACGTCCCCGACTTCGCCAAGGCCGGTGCAGACATCATTTCGGTGCAGGTTGAAGCATGTCCGCACCTGCATCGCAACCTCGCTCAGATCAAAGACCTGGGCAAAAAAGCAGGCGCGGTGCTCAATCCCTCGACTTCCCTCGAAACCCTCGAGTACTGCCTTGAGCTTTGCGATCTGGTGTTGATCATGAGTGTCAACCCCGGTTTCGGCGGCCAAAGCTTCATCGAAAGCCAGGTACAGAAAATTCGCGACCTGCGCCGCATGTGCGACGAAAAAGGTCTTGATCCCTGGATCGAAGTGGATGGCGGCATCAAGGGTGCCAATGCCTGGAAAGTCATTGAAGCTGGCGCCAACGCAATTGTTTCCGGCTCAGGGGTGTTCAACCAACCTGATTACGCTGAAGCCATCAAAGGGATCCGGAACAGCAGCAGCAAAGAAGCTGTTCTCGCCTGATCCTCAGGTCGTTCGCGTCAATAGCACCAAGCCCGGCATCCATTGCCGGGCTTTTTTATTGCCGGCAGACACCATGAGCTCAAGCGAGGGCTCAGCACGGATGGTGGCTTGACGCCATAGAGAACAAGGCCCAGTGGTGGCTTGAGGCCCCAAAAAGATTCAACGTTCGAGGAATCCACAGTTTCATCATCTCCAAAGATTTGGAGCCACGGTGCAGCAAAAGAGACACCGATAATTGTTTTATGAACGTTGAAGTCAAGCTAGTTGCAGCATTCCTAGCCCTCAACGCTGGTGTGATTGCACTTGCTGTTGCTGGATATGCCAAGGGAGGCATGAACATCAGTGCCGTGCTTCAACACTTGAGCTCATAAGCCAAATGAAAAAAGGCAGTGGCCCACCACTGCCTTCTTGTTGATAACACCGGTCTACAAACAACGTCCAGCTCTCCGGCGTATCCACTTGAGTTGGAATACTGATGATTCAACCAATCGCCTGAACGATGGTGAAACTGTCGAAGTCGGAGGCGTCCAATGCCTGACGACGGTCCAACTCAGCAGAATTTAGAAGCTGCCTGACTGGCCTAACTAGCCACACAGCCAGACGCTTCGTTCAGCTTCAAAGAACGCCAACAAGGTTCAGGCCATCCCTGCTGGCAGGGTTGGCCTTCCTTTTTGAACATTTTACTTGTGCATAGCTTGCTGAAATCAATGGCAGAGTGGCAGCACATTGAACAATGTATTTGTCTTGCCTCTAAAGATTGTGTGATAGTAAGAAGAAGGCACCAGAAGGAAGTGGACGTCGGGTCACCCGAACAACTCGAGGACGGCAATTACCACAATCAGTGATATTGAACACAAAACAGAAATCGATATTATGAAAGCATGAAATAACGCGATGACCCACAGGTCACAGCGCGAGATTCACACATAACCAAGGAGAAGACAATGAGCAGACGAGGAATCCATCCACTTCTAAGGGGTCTTGATCGGCCTCAACGGATCGCACCCTCCAGACATCCCGTCCAGCTATCTGGTTTGGAGTCGGCACAGCGGAAACGTTATCTTCGATCAGAAGCGGAGGAAGCAGAGAAATCCACCACAACTCTCAGACATTGCTCATCTAATTGAGGTGAAATCGCTCTAATGAAGCGCAAGCCAATCCAGGAGACATCTCATCTCTGCTGGATTGATGCCTAGCTCGATGAGTCCAAAGCCTTAAGGCTGACGACGGCTTCACCATCTTCATCAAGTTCCAATGCATCAGCAGCTCCATAGGCAAGGTCGATAACCGTGCCCTTCTTGAAGGGTTAACGGTCGTTGATCACGACAATCACACTTTCATTGGTGTCTCCTCGCGTCACTTTGACCTTTGTTCCCAAAGGCAACTGGAAGTGGGCTGACAAGAAGGGTGTGGGGGAGAGTCCACGTGGGCCTCGATCCCCCTCAGAGGTGGGGAGAGTCCGTTAGGCCTCGATCCCCTTGTGGCGGCCGCTTTCGCTGCCAGACCCACAAGTCCACCATGGTGAACATCGGCAGGAGCTAGCCCACACCACAGGTTTTCTTCAGACTGACGACATGCAAGGTTGATCGCGCCTGTCGCAGACAGCAATCCACCGTTCTGGAGGTAACAGGTATGCCATCCATCTCACCCCCTAGAAAAAATATCGTTAGCAATCGTGTCTTTTTGACGCAGGCTTACTTGAAAGAGATGTTGGCCGTTTTGGAGAAGCCATGAATATCTCCCTTGAGAGCAATTAAGTAACTCAAAGTTGGTATCAAGCGGATAACACCATGCACCGCAGTGGGTTTACAAAACTCATCAGAGAAATACACCTTCCGCAACGTTGAGCCTTCCCATTGCCTTTAGGTTTCTACTGTTGGCATTCGCCGGAGCAACCGTCGTCTCTGTGGCTAACTCAAGAAAAGACTTCGCCCTTCTCGCAGGCACGTTCCTCGTTGGCCTTGGTGCCCTAGAAGCAGTGATGCATGTCTATGGCGGCTGACTGAGGGATAAAAGGAGCCGGGGTCCGCACGCATCGGGAGTGGATTGCCCACTCTCAACTCGACAACAGACATTGACTATTCCGTTACGGAACAGACTTTTTTTAGAGAAGAGCGGAATTAACCCCAGTTAGCACTGAGCCCAAATCACATCCTCGTTAAACATCGCTCTGGAGGGGATCCGAATTGAATAAGCACCCGTTATTCACCATGATGAGAGCGAGTGCCTGTGTGCATCGTGACGGTCAAAACAGCTCATCGACATCAAAATCCACTGCGACATCTAGCATTACTGGTGGCGGGATCTGAGGCGTGTTCAGGCCCTTTCAGATAGATCACCTGCCATGACGCGGTTCAGGATGACCTGCTTGATCATGGCGCGGTCTCGTTCCACGTAGATCCTCGCCATGTGATCTGGATTCGACTTGGAGCGCAGGTTGTCCAGAGATTTCTCAAGCTTGCCAAGAACCTCTTCAACGTGAGCGCCGGGGTTGTCTCCAAAGCTGTCGTAGTTGGCCAAGGCTTTGTCGAGTTTTTTGATCAAGCGCGTGGCGGCAGTCATTGATGGCAAAAAAATTCTCGATAATTGTGGTCGTAGAAAGCTCTGTTCAACAACTTCGTCAGGCCCTCCACATCTTCCATAAAGCAGTGGTGTGTCATTGATTGCACCCTCGTCCTCGTATCCCCCATCAGATTCCTCCTTTCCATGGGGGCTATCCCTCTAGCTCTCGCTACGGGAGCAGAACCACAGGAGAAATGGGAGAAGAAGGGGGATCAACAAACTGATCACACGGGGGAACGAAAGACACCAAGAGGCTTGTCCTCATCAGGAAGGCGAAAGCCAATGGAAGTCATATCGCGCTGGAATACTTCTCCCCATTGCCATCACAAACAACAACGCTGTCAAAATAGGGCAAGCCGGATAATCCTCATCAAAGAATCACTTGATCATTGAACGCGGAACTGACAGGATTTGTTTAAGAAGATAACGACCACTACAGCAAAACAACGAGGATAATATTCGCCCCGGAAAAGCCTGCAAATCATCAATGTCCAAGAACAACATTACTCACGCAGATCACACATCGCCAAAAGCTCACGCCAAGGCGAATCGTATTTAGACATTTCTTGACCATAAAAACACATGAATAAGCCAGAACATGAGGAAGTAATATTTTCGAAATAAGTATCCCTTAGGTTGAAATCTCTTTAGGAAAAAACAATCCATGTCAAACACCATCATTGGCATGACTACGCGCCAAAGAACCAGCCATAACTATGCAAACCAATGCCTAGAAGATTGACGCCGATGTAGCAAACAGCAATCACCACCAGTCCCACCACAGCCACAAAAGCAGGACGCCGGCCCTGCCAGCCGCGGCTCAGACGCGTGTGCAGATAAGCCGCATAGACCAACCAGCAGATCAAGGCCCAGGTCTCCTTCGGATCCCAGCTCCAGTAACTTCCCCAGGCTTCGTTCGCCCAAACCGCGCCACTGACAATGCCCACGGTGAGCATCAGAAAGCCAACCGTGATGGTGCGGTAGCTGAGACTGTCGAGTTGCTCATTGGTGCTCAGCTGAACAGATTGCAGCTGAACAGAGCCACCATTCCCTATCGAGGCCGCCTGCCGAAAGCCACCACTGCCGATCGAACTGCTGCGCAGCTCCAAAGCCTGGTCGCGATCCGTGATCAGCACCGCAAGGGATAGAAGCGATCCCACTAGCAAGGCGGCGTAACTCACCATGATCACGCTCACATGCATCACCAGCCAGCTCGAGCGCAGGGCAGGCACCAGAGGTGCCGCTGACTGCAATTGATCCGGTAAAGCAAAACTGGCAAAGGCAATGCAGCCAAGCCCCATCGGTGTGGCCGCTGCCGCAACGATCGGTGAAGGCCAGGCCCGTTCCACCAGCAGCTGGGTGAGTGTGCAAGCCCAGGCCAGAAAGCAGAGCGATTCGTAGAGGTTGCTGATTGGGAAGTGCCCGGATTGCCACCAGCGCAGAATCAACTGGGCCGTGAACAGAAGGTTGGCCATGGCAACCAGCAGGCGCACCAGGCCGGCACGAGACTGGCTCGACACGGCCCAGAAAGCCAAAGGCATGGCCACCAGCAGCAATACAAAGCCGGCAAAACCAAGGCTGGTCACCAGCTCAAAAGGCGTGTTCAGCACACCATTTCACGAAGAAATGCCATTCTGACTCGGCAGATCAACGACTGGCCTGTTTCAGCATCAGACCACCCGCACCCAGAAACAAAACCACAGGAAGCCATGCCGCCAGGAGGGGGGGAAGGGTGCCCTTCACTCCAAGCGAACTGAAGCTGAAGCCGATCACGTAATAAACGGCGATGATCCCAAGCGTGAGCACGAACGAAAAGCTGCGGCTGCTGCGGTAACTGGGCTGAGCACCGAGGGTGGCTCCAAACAGGCCGAACACCAAACAAGCCATTGGAACCGTGAACTTCTCCTGGATCCGAACACTGATCTTGCGAGCTTCTTTGATGCTTCCGGCCTCCTCATACACCCTCTGAGCCTGCAAGGCTTCGCCCACGGTCATGTTGACGGCATCTTGCTCAATCCCAGCCAGACGTACGGGTCCGGAGCCAAGGGGATAGACATAACGATCAAAATCGGCCTTGGTCGAACTGCCATTGGCCGCCAAGGTCAGAATCTGCCCATCGAGGAAATCCCAGCTGGCCTGATCCTCATTCCAGATAGCTCTGTCCGCACGCAACATCTGGGTGAAACCAGATCGAGAGAAATCCAGAACCGTCACATCCACCATTTCGCCGTCCTGAAACTTGCGGGAATAAAACAGTTGGTTCAGGCCCTTGCCGTCTTCCTCACCCTGGGAATCGATGCGGCTGCCGAAACGTGGATAAATGATGTCGCGACCTGTCTCACTAGCGAGTGAGCGCCCCAAGGCCCGCTTCAAGGTGACCTCTGCATAGCGTTGGCTTCGGGGAACCACCACGTCGTTGAGAACGAAGGTGAACAGGGTCATCACCATCGAAAGAACGAGGGCCGCACTGATCATCCGCACCGTGGTGACACCGAGGCTGCGCAGGGCGGTGAGTTCACTGTTCGCCGAAAGGCGGGTGAATACAAACAGCGATGCCATCAGGGTTCCGATCGGAACGGAGAAGGCCAGCCAACGCGGGATGCTGAACAGCAGAACCTGCACCGCGATCGTGATCGGCAGGTTCTTATCGACCATCTGCCGCACCAGCTCAAACATCACCCCGCCGGTAAGCAGCAGAAGGGTGAACAGCGCGATAAAGAACAGCAGAGGGCCCAGGAGTTCCTGGAGCAACCAGCGGTCAAGAAGAGCCAGCCGCATCCAGGTGGCCCGTTTAAAACGTTCCAAAATCACAGCTGGAATCCCTCCCCGAGGTAGTAACGCCGCACCTGGGGATCGGCTGCGACCTCATCGGAGCGTCCTGCAGCCAACACCGCTCCATCGTTAAGGATGTAGGCACGATCGGTGGTGGCCAGCGTTTCGCGCACGTTGTGATCGGTGATCAGGATGCCCATGCCCCGTGACCGCAATCCCTCAATCAGCAGTTGAAGGTCGGCGACAGCCAGAGGATCGACACCAGCGAAGGGTTCATCCAGGAGGAGATAAAGCGGTCCATTGACACCGGAGGCCAGCGCTCGGGCAACCTCACATCGACGACGTTCCCCTCCGGAGAGTTGGAAGCCACGGCGGTTCATGAACGCCGTGAGATGGAAGTCTTCAATCAGCTGCTGGCGCCGGTCCCGCCGTCGTTCAGGGCTGAGATCGGTCTGCTCAAGGGCAATATCCAGATTTTCGCGCACGGTGAGATTGCGAAAGACACTGGCTTCCTGGGGCAGATAGCCCACACCGAGACGGGCCCGTTGCGGCATGGGAAGGTCTGTGACACGCCGACCATCAATAACCACCTCACCCTGATCAGGGCAGAGCAGACCAATCACCAGGTTGAAGGTGGTGGTTTTTCCGGCTCCGTTGGGGCCGAGCAACCCGACCACCTCGCCAGGAGACAGAGCCAGATCCAGATCCTTCACCAGCTGACGCCCCCCCAATGTGATGGAGACGTTTGACAGTTCCAGGGTCATGGCGCCACCGGTGTGGTCGCGGGAGCGCCGTCCAGCACAGGCTGGCTGGGCTGAAGTGTCCATTGACTGAACACCTGCTGGCCAGGAAGGGGATTGGCAATCGCCCTTCCTTCCTCCAACAGGTAGGTGAACCGATCGGCACGGAGAAGATTGCCGTCGGTCTGGATCACGTCGACATCACCACTCAGCACAATCCGATCTTCTTCAGTGAAGTACTGCGCCTGACGGCTTGTGGCCACCAGGCCCCGGTCGGCATGAACCAAGCGAACGTTGCCACTGGCAGTGATCACACCCGTGCTGTTGTCTGCCGATTGCAGGTCGGATTCGATCGTGATCACACCGGCTTCAGCAGCTTGCTGGGACTGCGCAGGGAACAGAGGGCAAAGTGCAGCCAGAAGAGGCAGAAAGAGAAGAAGGCCCCCGGTACGGAGCATCGCCTTGGCTGCCACGCAATCAATCCACAGTTGGTTGAGGTTACCGGCGCTTCAGCTCTGCAACCGCAAAACAGGGACAGTGCATGACTCGGGATCCCCATCCAGCTGAAGTGCTTCAAGACGTTGCTGCGCCGCACCGCACAACGCCTCAAGATCAAGACCCAGATCCGGTGTACCTGGACGTTTCAGCCGTCCAAGCGCTTCGCCGTAGAGGATCGTTGCACCTCGCCGGTTGCCCCGTTGCAGATGCAACTGCGCGACAGCAACCTGCAGGATTCCCTGCAGACTGCGCCGCTCTGGATCAGCCGTTTCATGCCACAGCTCCTCAAACACATCGTGGGCGGCGTACCACTCACCTGCGTTGAAGAGCTCCAGGGCCTGATGAAAGCGGGGATCCGCGTGGGGCATCAGCGCTTGGCCTTCGCCGGCTTCTTGCCAGGAAGCTTGCGCAGACGAATCGACTCCGGCGTCACTTCGAGCATCTCATCGGGGCCGATGTATTCCAGAGCCCGTTCCAGGGTCATCTGAACCGGCGCTTGCAGCGTGTCCAGTTCCTCCGCACCGGCGGAGCGCATGTTGGTGAGCTGCTTGGTCTTGCAGACGTTGATCTCAAGATCCTGGGGTCGGTTGTATTCACCGATGATCATCCCTTTGTAGACCTTGGTTCCCGGGCTGATGAAGAACTGGCCACGATCCTCGGCATTCTTCAGCGCATAGAAGGTTGCCGTTCCTTCTTCGAAGGCGATCAAAACACCGTTCCGACGGGTGTCGAAGTCACCCATCATCGGGCGGTATTCATAGAAGGAATGGCTCATGATTCCTTCGCCGCGGGTGGCCCGGATGAATTCACCGCGGAAACCAATCAGACCGCGGGATGGAACGATGAATTCCAGCTGAGTGCGGCCGTCAGCACTGGTTTCCATGTTCTGCATTTCGCCCTTGCGGGTGCCCAGTTTTTCGATGCAGCTTCCAACCGCTGGTTCAGGAACATCCATCACCAGGGTTTCAACGGGCTCGCATGGGGTGCCATCGATGGTGCGGTAAATCACCTGAGGCTGAGACACCTGGAACTCATAGCCCTCACGACGCATGGTCTCGATCAGGATGCCGAGGTGCAGCTCGCCGCGACCACTCACCGAGAAGCGGTCCGGTGAATCGGTGTCTTCGACACGCAGGGCCACATTGGTGAGCAACTCACGCTGCAAGCGGTCACGCACCTGACGGCTGGTGACGAACTTGCCTTCCTTACCTGCAAACGGGGAATCGTTGACGACGAAGGTCATCTGCAAGGTGGGCTCATCCACCTTGATCAGCGGCAGGGCCGTGGGTTCATCCGGGCAGGCGATCGTTTCGCCGATATTGACGTCGTCAAAACCAGCCACGGCCACCAGGTCTCCGGCGAACGCCTCTTCGATCTCGATGCGTTGAAGGCCTTCGAAGCCCAGCAGCTTGCTGATGCGACCCTTCTTAACGGAGCCGTCGTCTTTAATCAGAGCAGCATTCTGGCCCTGTTTGATTTTTCCGTTGTGAACGCGACCAATGATGATCCGGCCGAGGAAGTCGGAATAATCAAGGGTGGTGATTTGAAGCTGGAGGGGCTTCTCGGGGTCACCAACCGGCGGCGGAACGTGGCGAAGGATGGCATCGAACAGCGGACGCATGTTGTCGCTGTCGGTCTTCATGTCGGGCTTGGCGAAGCCTCCGAGACCACTGCCGAACAGATAGGGGAAATCACACTGATCGTCGTCGGCCCCCAGTTCGATGAATAAATCGAGAACCTTGTCGACGGCAGTCTCGGGATCAACACGGGCACGGTCGATCTTGTTGACGAACACGATCGGACGGAGCCCTTGCTCAAGGGCCTTCTTCAGCACGAAGCGGGTCTGGGGCATCGGCCCTTCATTGGCGTCCACGATCAGCAGACAGCCGTCCACCATGCCCAGCACGCGCTCCACTTCGCCACCGAAGTCGGCGTGCCCCGGGGTGTCAACGATGTTGATCCGCGTGTCGTTGTAAGTGACCGCAGTGTTCTTCGACAGGATCGTGATGCCCCGTTCACGCTCCAGATCGTTGGAGTCCAATACACAGGTGGGCACCGCTTCGTTGTCGCGGAAAATCCCTGACTGCGCCAACAGCGAGTCGACCAGAGTCGTCTTGCCGTGGTCAACGTGGGCGATGATCGCGATGTTGCGGATCGCCTTGTTGTTGGCGCTCATGCGGGCTGACCGTAAGAATTTGTGAAGAACGCCAAAGGCGCAGTGCGACAGGTTATCTCAACGTGAGAATCGACTGGTGCGCTCAGGACCCCTGATCCGCAGACTGCCGCGGGTGACCCCGAGCTGGTGGTGGATCCGCTCCTGAGACCACACGTCCTGGGTGGCCATTCGACCCGCCATAGCCTCGGCATAGAGGCTGATCCGACGGCGTGTGGCGGCAGCATCCTCATCGAGGAGTTCAAGCCGAATCCTGCGCACGCCTGCCCGCAGCAGCGACGGAAGCGCTTCCACCCCGGATTGCGCAGTCCCATTGAAGAGCGTGTTGCGACAGCCCAAATCGGCACGCAGGGGATGGTCAACGCCACTGCGATCCCTCAGCGTTACGTGGTGCTTCTCGCAGGGACGACCGCAGTCGGTGTGGTCTTTTCCGTCGGACAAAAAGGCACAGAACAGGCAATGCTCCATGTGGAACAGAGGCATGTGCTGATGCAGGGTGACCTCCAGCAAAGCTGGATCAACAGCAGCCGCCAAATCCAGCAACTGCTGAAGGTTGAGGTCGTAACTCGCGGTAATGCGCTGCAGCTTCCAATGGTCGCGATACCAGTGAAAACTCAGAGGATTGGCAGTGTTGAGGGAAAAGTCGCCGATGCAGGGGGCCAAAGGGGTCAACACCTCCAGCTGATCGGCATTGCGCACGAGAAAACCGTCAGGGCGAGCGCGAATGAGTGGCTCAAGGCTCCAGCGTTCGTCGGGTCGTGTGATCCGTGCCCCGGCCAGCCAAAGTCCATCCGGCCAGCAGCCTCGCCCCATTGCCACCGCTTCCCGTAGCTCTCGGGGCTGCTCAAGGTCCGCAACCACCGACTGGACCGGCAGGCCCTCGTCGGAGAGATTCACCAGTGTCTGCAACTGCTCAAGACTGCGCACCAGAACAACCAGACCCGGCG
Organism: Synechococcus sp. MU1611; assembly: GCF_020514255.1. NCBI lineage: Bacteria > Bacillati > Cyanobacteriota > Cyanophyceae > Synechococcales > Synechococcaceae > Synechococcus > Synechococcus sp. MU1611. The sequence continues at coordinate 660,830 of NZ_VTLC01000001.1, forward strand.
CCGTCTCGCTCTGCGGGGCGAGAGATTGGGGACACATGCTGGCCAGCAGCTGCTTGGCATCCGCCCGTTCGAAAGCAGCCGGGATAGAAGCTGAGCCTGTTGTGTCGTCCAGCGAGGCCTCCAAAAGCTCAAGCAAAGCCCTGCGCATGCGGTTCAGCTCAGCCACAGGCAGGAAAAGATCTCCCTGCAGCTGGATTTCCAAAGACTGAAGCGACCAGCCCGTCCCCCCCAGCCGTCCCAGTTGCTCCTGGAGCCGTTCACGATCGAGGGGGCGCTGGGAGGCTTGCTGCAGCGGCATCATGCTGCTGAGCTTGAGATCCAAGCCCTGCGGGGCCAGCAATTGCAGTTCGAGCGGTGCATCCAGCCGACCGGACACCCGCAGTGCCAGATCCCGGGACCGAGCCTCCACCGTTCGGCGCGCAGCACGCTGCCAACGGGACTGCCAGTCGGGGTCGCTGGTGAGCCACACCGACGCTCCAGGGCTCAAGCCAGAGAGATCCGCACGATCCGGACCCAGCCGCAGCTTCCAGCGTTCGGCGCCCATCCGCTCACACACCATGATCCGGCCACCGATTTCCCGTGGTGGTTGCAAGGGATCAGACGAATGTTGTTCCAACACGATCCCCTGACCAGGATGCAACTGCTCTCGACTGCGAAGGTGCAACCAACCGCCCCGCTCAACCCGAAGCAGCTGCCCCAGCAGCGGACCACGCTTTTTGCTCCAGCGGCCATGTACAAGGCGACGGTGGTTCACCCCCTCCAGCCAACCGGTGGAGAGCCCCCTGGAAAACGCCAGCTCCAGCTGGCGTTGAACCTGCGGAGCCGAGACGGGGATCTGATCCAAGCGTTGCCGATAGGCATCGGTTACGGCAGCCACATAGGCCGCATCCTTTAACCGCCCCTCGATCTTCAGACTGGCCACGCCGATCCGCTGCAACTCCGGCAGGAGCTCCCAGGCAGCAAGATCCTGGGGTGACAGCAGATAGCGCTGATCTTCGAGAGTGCGGGGCTCACCATCCACCACCATTTCGTAGGGAAGACGGCAAGCCTGAGCACATTCGCCTCGGTTAGCACTGCGCTGGCCGAGGGATTCACTCGTCAGACACTGCCCGGAATAGGCGACGCAAAGGGCGCCATGCACGAAAACCTCCAACGGCATCACGAGGTTCCGCTGGGCTAGTTGCTCCTGCAGGCGCTCGAGATCACGAAGGGCAAGTTCACGGGCCAGCACAACCCGCTGACAACCAAGCGCTGCAGCCTGGGCAATCCCCGCTGAGCTCGTAATCGACATTTGGGTGGAGCCATGCACGCAGAGATTCGGCACCAGGAGCTGAGCCAACCGACAGAGCCCAACGTCCTGGACGATCACCGCATCAACAGCCGCCTCGTCGGCAGCAATCAGCAACTGTGCCGCTGCCGCGAGTTCATCACTGAACACCAGCACGTTGAAGGTGAGGAAGCCCTTCACATCGCGCTGATGCAGCCATTGCATCAGCTCAGGGAGGTCATCAAGTCTGAAATTTTCCGCTCGCTGCCGAGCATTGAAGGCATCAACACCGAAGTACACCGCATCAGCGCCGGAGGCGACGGCGGCCTGCATCGCAGCCCAGTCGCCAGCAGGAGACAGCAGCTCAGGGAGGGTCAAGGATCGCGCCTGGAGAAGCGACGGGCCACCTCAAAGAGACGCAATGCATCCGCATTGCCCTCATAGCGCCAATGCCAGGGTTCGTACATCACACCCTGCTGATTTCCCTGAGGGAAGGACAGAACAAAGTGATATCGAGCGGCATGGTCCTGCAGCCAGCGAAAAGCGTTGGTGTCTTGAAAGCTCTGGGAGAGGTTGGTTTCAGGAACCCGGCCATCACCGAGATCAACGGCATAACCAGTGCTGTGCTCGGAGTAGCCCGGTGGAGCCGATACCTGGGCACGTTCCTCTGCAGTCTGATTACGTTCCGAGGCCACATCAAAAAAAATGGACTCCTGCAGGGCCAACGAGCGAAACCCGCTGAGCAAGCGGAGATCGACACCGTCGGCCGCAGCGGAACGCATCATCGTGTCGAGGGCATCGGCTGCCTCCAAATTCAGTTCAATCCCCGGTTGAAACACGATGAGTTGATCCGCTTGCGCTTCGCGATATGGGAAGTGCCCCAACAGGCGTCCATCCGCATCGGGACGTTCACGAAAGCCTGAAATCTCGAGGGTCTGCGTGGGTTGCCGTCGAGACAACAGGGTGGGAGCGACCAGCACCGCTACCAGGGTTCCAGCGCAGACAAGTACAAGTCCGAAAAGCAGACCAGCAGCGCCATTTCCCTTTCGTTGACTCGGCGGTCGTGTCCGACGGGCGACCGGAATATCCTCCCGCTCGGTGCGTCGCGCAGAGGAGGCCCGAACCAAAGCGCTGATGCGTGTTGTTTCGATCGTAAAGGCACTGGCCAGTTCGACCCACAAAGGTCGTTGTGACAGTGATAGCTTCAAAAAACAATCCAGCGGAGACGGGCTGAGATGTTGCGAGTTGCGGTGATCGGCGGTGGCCCCAGCGGCTCCTGTGCTGCAGAGATTTTGGCCAAGGCAGGAATTCAGACCTGGCTGTTTGAGCGCAAACTCGATAACGCCAAACCCTGTGGAGGTGCCATTCCTCTCTGCATGGTTGAGGAGTTCGAGCTTCCGGACGAGATCATCGACCGCAAAGTGCGCAACATGAAGATGATTTCCCCTTCCAACAGGGAAGTGGACATCAAACTTGATCCCCTCGGCTACGACGACAACGCCTACATCGGCATGTGCCGTCGGGAAGTCTTCGACGCCTTCCTCCGCAACAGAGCCGCTGATCTAGGAACGACCCTGATCAATGGTCTGGTGCAGAAGATCGACACCGGTACCGACCGTCAGGGGCCATACACCATTCATTACGCCGACTACAGCGGCGGCGGCCCCACTGGAGAGCAGAAAACCCTCGGTGTCGATCTAATCATCGGTGCTGATGGCGCCAACTCACGGGTGGCGAAAGCCATGGATGCCGGTGATTACAACGTGGCCATTGCCTTCCAGGAGCGGATCAAGCTTCCGGCCGAGGAGATGACCTACTACGAGGATCTCGCGGAGATGTACGTCGGCACCGATGTATCACCTGATTTCTATGCCTGGGTGTTCCCCAAGTACGACCACGTTGCTGTGGGAACCGGAACCATGCAACAAAACCAGAGCCTGATCAAGGGTCTGCAGAAGGGCATCCGTGAACGGGCCAACAAGCGCCTGTTCCAGGGCGAAGTGATCAAGGTGGAAGCCCATCCCATCCCTGAGCACCCTCGTCCGCGACGGGTTGTAGGCCGAATGGCGCTAGTTGGCGATGCAGCTGGTTACGTCACCAAGAGTTCAGGAGAAGGGATTTATTTCGCTGCCAAGAGCGGCCGGATGTGCGCTGAAGCGATCGTGGAAATCTCCAACAGCGGTGCTTCCATCCCAACGGAAAAACAAATCAAGTCGACCTACATCAAGCGCTGGGACCGGAAGTACGGCGCCACCTATGCGGTTCTCGACATCCTTCAGCGCATTTTCTACCGCAACGACGCCGCCAGGGAGGCCTTCGTCGAGATGTGCGACGACAAGGACGTACAGAAGCTGACCTTCGACAGCTATTTGTACAAGCGGGTGGTGATGATGAATCCCTGGCAGCAGATCAAGCTCACCCTTCGCACTGTCGGCAGCTTGATCCGGGGCGAGGCCCTGGCTCCGTCGAAGTACAACCCTGTTCCCTCAGCAGTTGGTCGTTCAGACGGCGATTTTCTTGCCGAGGAAGCTTCACAGCAGATCAAGGCTCAGGCCACTGAGTCGAAAGGATCCAACTCCAAGGAAACGGAGTCGAAAGAAAAGGCCGGCGTCTCCTGAGGAGGCCGGCCCCAAACAACCCTGAAGTTGCTGGTTAGTTGCGCGACTCCATCGCTTTGCCAGCAGCATCTTTGATCCGTTCAATCCCCTGCTCAATGTTTTTGGCGGGGGATGTTTCTTTCTTGGTCGTCGACCAGACGTTGACTGCGTAGATGGCTGCTGCCGCCACGATGATGGCCGCGATCACAGTTCCAAGGCCGTTACCTCCTTGGCGGATCACGACAGGCTGCTGCTGGGTGGTGTTGGTCTCTTGTTCAGGCATTCCAAAGGAATGGACTGGCTCCTGATTAGCCACTGGGGCCGGAGCTGCCATTCATTTGGATTGAATCGATTCAAATTCAGCCAACACAGAAGCCTGATTGCGCAGAACGGCCAGCAGGTTGAGGCGGTTGAGCCGCAAGTCGGGGTCTTCGACCATCACCATCACACTGGTATCACCGTCGAAGAAGGCCTGAAGAATCGGGGTTGCGGCCACCAGCGCATCGGCTAGAGCTTGATACGACCGCTGCTGAGCCAAAGGTTGCAGCTGCTCCAGTGCGGCGAACAGATCCTGCTCACTGGCCGACTCGAAGCGTTCAGCCTGAACCACATCGCCAGCAACAAGCTGATCCCGTGCCAATTCGCCCTTCTCGGCCAGCTTGGCGGCCCGTTGAACAACCGCTTGCACGGCATCCAGCTGGCCGCTATCCCGGAGAGCACGCAACAGCTGAAGCCGCTGTTTCACGTCGAGAGGATCACTGAGCAAACGCTGGTTGGAAACGGCGTCTCCAGCAACAGCCTGCACCAGATCAGGAGCAAAGCCGTCGTCTTCCAGCTGGGAGACGATTCTCTGACGCATGAGCTGGCAAAGATCGTTGTGCAGCTGACTGGAGTCGACCGCAAAGGCCGGGAACAGGGCAGCCCACTCGGCCACGGCATTGGTCAAAAAGGCCATGAGGTCCAGCCGCCAACCCATCCCCCAGAGAATCTGCAATACACCGTTGCCAGCACGGCGCAGGGCATACGGATCTGAGGATCCCGTCGGGCGCTCGCCTTTGGCAAAGATGCTGAGCAGCAGCTCCAGCCGTTCCGCCACGGCCACCACAGCCCCCGCAGGCGTTGCTGGTAGGTCATCACCGGCACCTCGGGGCAGATAGTGCTCCACCACAGCAAGGGCGACCTCGCGGGGCTCTCCTTCCTCCAGGAGGTACTTACCACCCATCAGGCCCTGGAGTTCCGGGAACTCGCCCACCATCTGACTCACCAGGTCGTTCTTGCAGAAATGAGCTGCTCGCAGGGCCGCATCCGTAACGGCTTGATTGAGACCGAGTTGCTTCAACAGCAAGCCAGTGAGCCGCTCGATCCGCTCGGAGCGGTCGAGAAGACTGCCCAGCCCTTCAGCGAAGGTGACTCGATCAAGGGCTTCACGCCGAGATGCGCTGGATTGACGTCGGTCGACATCAAGAAAGAATTCGGCATCCGCAAGACGCGCTCCGAGAACGCGCTCATTGCCGCGGACAATCAGGGAGGCTGCCGGAGCCAAGCCGTTGCCCACCAGCAGGAACTGAGGACGAAGCACCGCATCAGCGGTCAGTCGCAGCGGATCGGATTGAAGGTCAGGCACTTGCAGCGGCACATAACGCTGATGGGCCTGCATCACCGTGCTGATCACTTCGGGGGGGAGCTGCAGGAAACGCTCAGCGATGGTTCCCTCGAGGACCCTTGGATCCTCGACAAGGTCGACGAGTTCCTCGAACAGGGACTCTGGACAGTCAGGAGTTCCGTTGGCGGCCTCAGCCGACTGATCAAGACTGGTACGGATCCGTTTAGCTCGCTCCGTGCGGTCAACAACAACACCTGCAGCGTCGAGGGTCTCAGCGAACGCATCCGCCGATGCGATGGAGAGCGGCTCGTCACCATGAAGCCGGTGGGCACGGCTGAAGCGATCGCTGCGGACCTCAGGATCAGCACCATCCAGCACCACAGGAATGACGTTGGAGCCCTGAAGGGCGAGCAACCAGCGGATGGGGCGACTGAAGCGCTGGGCTCCCGTTCCCCAGCGCATGAACCGCCGCCCCTGGAGGGCATCGATCCATTGGGGGATCAGAGCCTGAAGGAGATCAGCACTGGCTTGACCAGGGGTCAATACCGTTGCAAAGACGCAGGGGCCCTTTGGCGTCTCTCGCTGTTCCAGCGCTGAGGGATCGACACCGCAACGCTTGGCGAAACCGATCGCCGCAGGACCGGGAATGCCGTCCTTGAAGGCTTGAGCAACGGGGGGACCTTTGCGGTCTTCCTGAAGATCAGGTTGTCCGTCTTCCAGATCGGCGACGGAGACCACCAGACGCCGGGGGGTGCCGAACACCGACACAGCCCCGTGCCCAAGCCTTGCCTCACGCAAGTCGCGACTGACCCGCTGCTCAAGCTGGGTCAGCGCTTGCTTGACGAAATCAGCGGGAAGCTCCTCGGTGCCGATTTCCAGAAGAAAGGTTGCCGTCACGCCAAGGTCAGAGCCGGAGGCGACTGTATTGGAAGCCGTTTCGCTACGTTCAAATCAAGAAGTCCTTTTCGGGGTGGGGGAAAGCTCCTTGACAGTGGCGGAAACCGGATCTCAATCCCTGTCTAAGGCGGAGCAGCGCAAGCTGGACAGTGACCATCTGCGCGACCCACTGCTGAGCGAGCTCAGCAACGATGAGGTTCGCTTCACAGAAGATGCCGTTCAACTGCTGAAGTTCCACGGCAGCTACCAGCAGCATCACCGCGAACTGCGCAAAACCGACAAGGTCCGCAGCTGGCAGATGATGCTGCGGCTGCGCAGCCCAGGGGGACGCATCCCCGCCAGGCTCTTTCTGGCCCTGGATGAACTCTCCAATCGTCTGGGTGATGGAACCCTGCGGGCAACCACCCGCCAGGCCTTCCAGATGCATGGCATCCCCAAGGCTGATCTGAAAGAGGTGATCGGCACCATCGTTCGCAACTTGGGCTCGACCTTGGCGGCCTGCGGAGATATCAACCGCAATGTGATGGCGCCTCCGGCTCCCTTTGAGAAGGGCGGGTATCCCGTTGCGCGCCGCCTGGCAGATGAGATTGCGGATCTACTCAGCCCTGAGGCTGCTGAGGGTGCTTATCTCGATCTCTGGGTGGATGGTGACCTGAGTTATCGCTTCAAGCCCAGCCGCGCCGTTCGGAAGGCCAGGAAGCGCCAGAGCGAAGACGGTGTGTTTTCAGGCAGCTCTGAGGAGCCTCTGTACGGGGACACCTATCTCCCCCGGAAGTTCAAGGTGGCCGTCACCGTGCCGGGGGACAACTCCGTGGATCTGCTCACCCAGGACATCGGTCTGGTGGCCTTTACCGATCCTTCAGGCGAGCTTCGGGGCTGCAACGTCTATGTCGGCGGTGGTATGGGTCGCACCCACAACAAGGAGGAGACCTTCGCCCGCACCGCAGACCCCCTTGGCTACGTCGAAGCCGCTGACGTTCTCGATGTGGTTCAGGCGATCCTGGCGTTGCAACGGGACCATGGTGACCGGGAAGTGCGTAAGCACGCCCGCATGAAGTACCTGATTCATGACAAGGGCATTGAATGGTTCCGCGAAACCCTTTGCGCTACCTACTTCAAGGGAGCACTCAAAGGTCTGCGCAATGAGCCAAAGGCCAAACTGCTCGACTACCTCGGCTGGCATCGGCAGAAGGCAGGGATGTGGTTCGTGGGGCTGCCCCTGCTATGCGGTCGCCTGAACGGTGATCTGAAAGCGGGACTGCGGCAACTCGTCGAGACCTACCAGCTGGAGATTCGTCTCACAGCCAATCAAGACCTGCTCCTTTGCAACATCGGTACCTCCCAGCGCGCCAGCATTCGCACGCAGCTTGAGGCGATGGGCTTTGAGGTGCCTGAAGCACCAGCCCGCCTCGCCAGACATGCCATCGCCTGCCCAGCACTCCCCACCTGCGGCCTGGCGATCACCGAATCGGAGCGCATCCTTCCAGATGTTCTTGATCGCCTGGATGCCCAGCTGCGGCGACTCGAGATCGAGAAGTCGCTCCTCGTGCGCATGACCGGCTGCCCCAATGGCTGTGCTCGGCCTTACATGGCGGAGCTGGGATTGGTGGGCAACGGAGTCAACCAGTACCAGCTATGGCTCGGTGGGACCCCCAACCTCCAACGTTTGGCGCGTCCCTACATGGAGAAACTACCCCTCGACGACCTTGAAAAGACCCTCGAACCGTTGCTGCTGAGCTGGAAGGCCGCCGGTGGTCGACGCAGCTTCGGGGATCACATCGAAAAGCTGGGGGATCAGGAGGTGAGCGCACTGTTAGCGGCCTCGGCATAGACCGCTACAGCAGCACCCTTGCGCCAGGCCCAGAGCTGATCACCGAACGAGTAGTGCCACCACTCGTTCGGGTGCTGGGCGAAGCCGGAAGCATCCATGACATCGGCCAGAAGCTGCCGACGTTGATGCCAGCAGCGGGCATCGGGTTCCTCCTCTCCGGCGTAATGCTCGGGCTCTGAAATCGCACCAATGGCATCGATCTCTCCACCCATCTCCAGCGGGATTCCCTCACGGCTACTGAGGGTGAGATCAACAGCGGCACCGGTGCTGTGGGGTGGCGGTGTGGCTGGATCGCGGCTGGGGGCGGCCCAGAACCGCCCCACATCGGCAACCACCCGGTCGAAGGCGTCCCCCGACATCAGTTCAACCCCGCGTTCGCGGCAGAGGTCGGCAATGCTGTGCTCCACCATGAAGGCCTGCACTGCGATCGGGCGCCACGCATCGAAAATGCTCAGGCGAAGGCTGGGGTCGTGAGCGCTCAGACGCTGCTGCGCCTTCAGCAGACGCTGAACCACCCCTTGGCGCAATTGGAAGGGATTCCCTGAGGCCCCATAGGGTGCACCGAGCGCCATGTAGGGATGGGGTTCCATCCGCAAGAACTCCCGAGGGAGGTCTTGCAGCGGCTCACCGCACTCCTCGATCGGGATAGGGCTCCAGGGGCGCATCGAATCGTTGAGAGGGGATGGGTCAGTTCAGGGGGGTGCCGCCGCTGAGGCGACGCTGCTGCTCATCCAGGGTCTTGCGCAGCAGCGGGAGCTGTTCAAGGTCTGGATCGTGTTTCAGCAGCTCCTGAGCCGCCGTTCGTGCATCCTCCAGAACAGCACCATCATCGGCAAGGCTGGCCAAGGCCAGATCGGGCAGGCCCGACTGACGGGTCCCCAACACCTGTCCAGGACCGCGCAGACGCAGATCCATCTCAGCGATCTCAAAACCGTCGGTGGAGCGCACCAGCACATCCAGACGCTGGCGTGCCAAGGGATTGGAACTGCCGTTGATCAGCAGGCAGTGGGAGGCGGCGGCGCCCCGACCGACGCGACCCCGCAATTGATGCAACTGCGCCAGTCCAAAGCGCTCGGCATGGTCGATCACCATCACGCTGGCCTCAGGTACATCCACGCCCACCTCCACCACCGTGGTCGACACCAGCACCTGGGTTTTACCGGTGGCGAACGCGTTCAACACCGCCTGCTTATCGACACTGGAAAGACGACCATGCAGGAGGCCGACAGCCAAGTCAGGGAAAACCTCCGAGGCCAACTCGGCATGAACTTCAACAGCCGAACGAAGCTCGAGTTTCTCCGACTCATCCACCAGCGGCAGGACCACATAGGCCCTCTGGCCAAGCTGCACCTCCTCACGGATCAGCTCATAGGCCTTCTCGCGCTTACCGGCCGTGAGCATGCTAGTGCGAATCGGTGTGCGACCTGGAGGTAATTCATCGATCTGGCTGACATCCAGATCCCCATGCATCGACAACGCCAGGGTACGTGGGATCGGCGTCGCTGTCATGGTGAGCAAGTGGGGCTGCAACCCCTTATTGAGCAGACGATCCCGTTGGTGAACGCCGAAGCGGTGTTGTTCATCAACCACCACAAGCCCCAGGCGATTGAAAACGACCGGATCCTCAAGAAGGGCATGGGTCCCCACAAGAACCTTCAGAGAACCATTGGCCAAGTCATCCAACAGCTGACGGCGGCGTGGTCGTGGTGTGGATCCCGTCAACAAGGCGACGCTGACGTGAAGCTGAGGCAACCACTGGCAGAGATTGCGGTAATGCTGCTCGGCCAGCACCTCCGTGGGGGCCATCAGGGCCCCCTGCCAACCAGAGGCGATGGTGCTGAGCAACGCCGCAATGGCGACCACCGTCTTTCCCGAACCGACATCCCCCTGCACCAGTCGGGCCATGGGTTCGGTGCGACCGAGATCGGCTTCAATTTCCTGAAACACGCGTTGCTGGGCTGCGGTGAAGCGGAAGGGAAGAAGGTCCACGAACTCCCCCACAAGCCCATCGGCACTGGTCTGAAGATCGAGATCAGGCCCCGTCCGAGAGCGCAGCAGCTGACGTCGTCGTAACAGGCCCAACTGCAAGAGCAGAAACTCATCGAACACCAGCCGGCGGCGGCCCCGATCGAGGCTTTCACGATCCTTCGGCGCATGCAGCGCTTGCAAGGCTTCCGCCAATGTCGCCAGCTCGAATCGCCGTTGCAGCTCTGCAGGAAGGGGATCGGGCCAGGTGGCCGCGAGGGGCAAGACCTGATCAATCAAGCTGCGGAAACGGTCAGCACCAACCCCTTCGGTGAGGGGGTACACCGGCAGAAGACGACCGATGCTGGGGGACTTCACAGGAGAAGAGGGGCTGTCCAACACCTCAATCAACGGATCCTGGAAGGTGATGCCGTAGGGGCCGTCCTTGACCAGACCACTAACGGCCACGGTGGCACCAACGGGGTAAAGGCGCTGCTGACCTTTGAGGTACGCCGGAGAACTGAAGCGTTTGCCAGCCAGGAAGCGACTCACCTTCAGGCGACCTGTCGGATCCTGGAGCTGGAGCTCAATGATGGCGAGATTGGTGTTCCTTGGGCTGACAAATCCATTGCAGCGGCGGATCGTGGCAACAATCGTGGCGGTCTCCCCCGACACCAGCGCCTCAATACGCCGCATCGCCGAGTAGTCGACATGATCACGGGGGTAATAGCGCAGCAGGTCGCGCACCAGAAGCAGGCCGATCGATGCCAGCCGTGCGGCGAATTTCGGACCCACACCACGGATTTGCGTGATCGGACTATCGAGCTGCAACGGTGACGCAGGCCGTTGAGCGCCCTCTCCAGCCTTGGAGGACGACTGAACCTTCAGCCTTGGCGGTGCCATGGGGGCCGAGGGTTCCAGGCGATGGCGCAGCTCATACAGCCACTGGCGAGCATCGGTAACCAGACGCCGGCGGGCAGGATCAGCCAACTCCGGATACTCGGCGAAACCAGCGCTGAGCCTGGTCATCCGATCGGTTACGGCCTGAGGGAAGGGCAGTGCCGGCGGGGCTGCAAGCTGCTGCTGCAGAAAGTCGTGAAAACGCTGCTGGCGACCCTGCAAGTTCCGAAAGCCTCGGTCGGCCTCCAACCCCAGCGAACGCTGGATGGGAAGCATCCATGCCAACAACAGCGACAGTTGCTCGCCGGTCAGTCCCCGCTCAGCTGCTGCGTTGAATCGGATGGGGTCTGCCAATGGGTACGGGCCTCACGATCGAGGGAGCGACGCTGCCAGTGGCGTTGCTGCCGAACCATTGTGAGCAGAGCATGGTGGTGAGTGCGCAAACGCTTGCGGCACTGACGCAGTCGTGGGCTGTCGAACTCCAGATCGTTGCTGCGCAGGAGCACACAAAGAACATCCATGCCCTGGTCGAGATCACCGACGGCCAGAGGCAGCCGCAAACGCAACACATTTGTGGCCGTTGGCTGTGTTTCCACCTGACCCTTGAGGACGGCATCGAGAAGGCTGATGGGCAGAAGCGTCTGGGCCAGCCCTGAGCGCAGCATCTGCACATTCACAGCGTGGGACAGGTTGCGAAGCCGTCGCTCAAGTGCCTGATCCATGGCCTGGATCCAATGCAACAGCGCATCCGGCTCACGGGGAAGGAAGTGGTCGTCGCCTTCAACAGACTGATCAAATGCGCCACTGGCCTCGACGGGCATTTGTGCCTGCTGCATCGCATCACCGGCCAGCTCGAACAGCGAGCGGAGCACGTCAAGATCCCCTGAAGGTTGGCTGTCTGGTTGTTCAGGGAGAGGTTCAACAACGGGACCTGAACCTGGATCTCTCTGGGGGGAATCGAGGGGGGACGCCAGGCTCAACTGAATCGAGCCACTGGGTTCGTCCTGCTGCGGAGAAGACGATGGCGACTCGGACGCAGCGTCTCTGTTCAACGGCTGACGGCCGAGGTTCTGAAGCATGGTTCGGCTGGCATGGGCCTGCTGCCGTCGCTGCTCTTGCTGCATCTGCTGAACAAGCTGCATCAGCTGCTCCACCGTGAGCAGGACGCTGCAGCGCTCAATCAGATTGTTGACCGACGCATGGAAGTTCTGGCGGGTCGAGTCTGGAAGCCGACTAAATCGGGAAGGATCAACCTCGCCGAGAAGATTAAACAGAGCCTGACGGGTGGCTCCTGGAAGCAGCTCACGCAGCACCTGCAGATAGAGAGCCTGCTCCCGGTAGAGGGCGATGGCCCGCAGCCGGCACAACCGTTCAAGGCGCGCCAGCTGATCTGACGGGTCGTAAGCAGGCCTGACGTCCGGGTCGGACAATGGAATCAGCCGGCGCTCTGCATGGACGCCACTTCAGCGGCGAAATCGTTCTCCGCCACCTCGATGCCCTCACCAAGGGTGTAGCGGGTGAAGCGACGAACCTTCACGTTCTCGCCGATCTTGCCGGCAGCCTGCTTGACGAGATCAGCAACGGTGATTGAGCTGTCTTTGATGAAGGGTTGCTCCATCAGAGCGAGTTCCTTGAGGCGCTTGCCAATCCGACCTTCAACGATCTTTTCCTTCATCTGTTCAGGCTTTCCGTCGAGGTCGTCTCGACCCATCTCAATCGCCTTCTCGCGCTCACGGATCTCGTCGGGGATCTCGTCGGTGGTGACGTATTCCACGTTGGGGCATGCCGCAACTTGCATTGACACATCCCGAAGAAGTTCCTGGAACATGTCGCCACGAGCCACGAAGTCGGTTTCGCAGTTGACTTCGATCAACACACCCACCCGGGCGCCGGTGTGGATGTAACTGCCGATCGCACCCTCGGCAGCGGTGCGTCCTGATTTCTTTTCAGCGCTGGCGATGCCTTTCTGGCGAAGCCATTCAACGGCTTTATTGGTGTCCCCATCCGTTGCGGCCAGGGCCTTTTTGCAGTCCATCATTCCCGCGCCGGTCTTGTCGCGGAGTTCTTTGACAAGCTTGGCGGATACGGCAGCCATCGATCGGAAGGGAAGAAAAGGGTGGATGCGCCGTTCTCCGTTGACGGAGAACGGCGAGGTCGAGAAGGGAAAGAGTGATCAGGCGTCGGCGTCGCCGCCACGCTGATCGTTGGAACCGTGGCGACCTTCATTGATCGCGTCGGCCAAACGACCCAGGACAAGCTGAACGGAACGGACAGCGTCGTCGTTGCAGGGAATCGGAACCTCGCAGAGGTCCGGATCGCAGTTGGTGTCGAGCATTGACACCAGGGGAATGTCGAGCTTGCGGGCTTCAAGCACCGCATTGGACTCACGGCGTTGGTCCACCAGAACCACGACGTCGGGGAGACGGCGCATGTTCTTCAGACCGCCCAGGTACTTCTGGAGACGCTCAAGTTCGCGACGAAGCACCGCACCCTCTTTCTTGGGGCGCATGGCAATGGCGCCACTGGATTCCATCCGCTCCAAATCCTTGAGACGGTCGATCCGGGCCTTCATCGTGGTCCAGTTGGTGAGCATTCCGCCCAACCAGCGCTGGTTCACATAGGAGGCTCCGCAGCGGGCAGCTTCGAGAGCAACCACTTCAGAAGCTTGCTTCTTGGTGCCAACAAAAAGGAAGCGCTTGCCGCTGCGAGCAGCGGAACGGGTCCACTTGTAGGCGTTGTTCATGCAGACAGCGGTCTGCACAAGATCAATGATGTGAACACCATTGCGCGCGCAATAGATGTAGCGCGACATCTTGGGGTTCCAACGACGGGTCTGGTGCCCAAAGTGGGCACCAGCCTCCATCATCTCGGCGAGGGTGACGACAGCCATGGTTTGTGGGTTTCGGGTTCGCCTCCACCTGCCAGGGACCTGAACAACCAGCAGATGCTGGTGTCACGGTGCACCCGAAACGGGCAGGTGTGCGGAGTGAAAGGACCTATAGAAGGTATCAAAACGTTGATCAACGCAGTCCAGCTGCTTTGGCTTCGCGGAACAGGGCACGCACACCGATGCGATTCAGAGGCAGACGAAGCAGCTCCATTGCAGTCCCCGGGTAGCCATGACGAATTAACCAGCGGAGCAGGGGGCGAAGGCTGGACGGATTAATCAGCCCCCCGAAAGTCAGAAGCTCCCAGAGGATCCGATGGAACCAGGTGAACTGGATGATCAGGCGCACCCGCCGGGTTGGATGTTTGCGGAAGAACACCAGCCCCATGCGGGCCCGTTCTCCCTCCACTTCCACAAGGCGGGGGATTTGATCGAGGCTCAGAGCAGGGTGCCAGTGATAGCCGACAGCGGCAGGACACTTCACCAACTCAACCCCCATCCGCCGCAGGCGCTCACCAAGTTCCAGATCCTCCCAGCCGTAGAGGCGGAAACCTGTGTCGAACAGGCCTGAGCGCTCCAACACCGCCCGATCGATGGCCACGTTCCCCGTAGCGAAATAGGCCCAAGACAAGTCCCTCAACTTGTGACGTTCGGAGCGGGGCGCCTCGAAGTTGGCCGTGTTGATCACAGCGCCATAGGTGAAACAAAGGCGATCACCCCGTTTCTGCCAGCACTGCCTCAGGGCTAGTGCGTGGGTCGCCAGAAAGGTCTCTGTGACCACCAGGTCACTGTCGATAAAAACAATGACGTCACCACGGGCATGATCGACGCCCCGGTTTCGCCCTTCCGCAGGACCACCATGCTCCTGCTCAATCAGACGCACATGGGGGAAACGATCCGACTGGTGCCGCAGCCACGACGGCGTTCCATCGGTGGAGCCGTCGTCGACCACGACAACCTCGTAATCATCCAGAGCACCGTCGAGCTGCTGATCTTCCAGTGCCGAGAGGCATTTCTCGAGAATCGGGCGTCGGTTGTAGGTCGGAATAACGACGCTGACGAACATCGCGACAGCCGATGCAGAAGGAACCCACCCTACGAACAACAAAAAAGGGGCCCGAAGGCCCCTTTTTTCTGAACATTGCTTGGCAGATCAGTCCGCCGCGCCACCATTGTTGGCGGTTCCGGTCACGCCATTGCCAGCGCCTTCACCACGGCCATCGTTCCGCATCTTGCGCTTCTTGAACTTGCGGGCGTAGGCGCGGTTCCGCTCCTGCTTCTCTTTCTTCAGGTTTCTGCGCTTGGCCATGCGGAACTGCGGGCTCTTGAATCAACGTTGAGTCTACTCAACAGCATTCAGCAGACGCCCATCCTCCATCTGGAGCACGCGATCGGCGACATCAACGATGCGTGGATCATGGGTCACCATCAGCACCGCACAGGACTGTTCGCGCGCAAGTCGGCGCAGCAGCTCCACCACCTCCCTGCCGGTGCGGCTGTCAAGGGCGGCTGTGGGCTCGTCCGCCAGGAGCAGCCTGGGATTAGCCGCAAGGGCACGGGCAATGGCGACCCGTTGCTTTTGTCCTCCAGACAAGTCATGGGGGACTTTGGCCATGTGGTCCTCAAGGCCTACGGAGCGGAGCCACTGACGGGCCTCATCCCGACGGGCCCTGTAACTGAGATCAGGCAGAAGATCAGCTCCCATCTGCACGTTCTGTTCAGCCGTGAGGCAGCGCAGGAGGTTGTGCCCCTGAAAAATCATTCCAATGCGTCGGCGCACCTGCTGGCGACGACGACGGCCGGCTCCATCCAGGGAGTGCCCAAGCACAGACACCTGGCCCTGCTGAACCGTCCGCAAGGCGCCGATCAAGGTGAGCAGCGTTGTCTTGCCACAGCCGGAGGGTCCGGTCAGCAAAACCACTTCGCCCGGCTCGATGCTGAAGCTGATGTTCTGAAGAACCTCGCGGCGCATCTCCCCTTGACCGAAGGCATGGGAGAGGTTGTCGACAAGAACAGCGGGCATCAGAAGATCTCCGCAGGATCTGCATCAATGAGACGACGCATGGCCAGGAACGACGACAACATGCACATCACCAGGATCATCACCAAAACGGTGAGCGCCCGCGAGAGATCCATGCCGACGGGCAGCTTGGTGGCGTCACGAACGAACCAGTACAGACCCTGACCGGCCATGTAGGCGGGGACGTACCCCATCACCGCCAGATAGAAGCCCTCACGGACCACCACTCCCAACAAATGGCTGAGGCGATAACCCATCGCCATCAAGGTGGCGTACTCAGGCAGGTGATCACTCACATCGGTGTACAGCACCTGGTAGACGATCACGCAGCCCACAACGAACCCCATGGCAGCGCCGAGGGTGAAGATGAAACCAATGGAGGTGCTGCTCTTCCAGTAGTTCTGCTCGAAGTCGATGAAGCCCTGCTTGGTTAACACCAAAACATCCTTGGGCAGCCGCTGGCTTAATCGGGACACCACCTGCTCAGGATCCGCTCCTGGCTTCAACCGCACCAGACCCACTTCGATCGCCCCAGGCGGCTTCTGAGGCATCAGATCGAGAAACGTCTCGGTGCTCGTAAGCAGATTGCCGTCGGCACCGAAGCTGGTGCCCAGGCTCACCAGACCTGCCACCCGGACGCGGTTGCCAGCGATTTCAGTTTCCACCACCCGGCCATCGCGATACCAATCGGCAATGGGTCCGAATTCGGGGCGTGACAGCTGATCAAACAGGATCCGTCCTTTCTGCTTGAGAGCGTCAGTTTTCTCAGCCAGGGAGGGGTCGACGAAGAAGGGGTCATCGGGATTGAAGCCCAAGGCCAGGATCGACCGGTTGCGCCGCGTTTCGGGGTTGCGCCAGAGCATCAGCCCCCAGTGCACCGGGGTCACCCCCTCGACATCGGGATCAGCCAGGGTCTGAACCAGCCGCCGCCTGGGAAAGGCCTCCATGCTCACGGAGCTGGCGGAGCGGGGACTGATCAGAACGACATCGGCATCGAACAGCCGGTGCGCCGTGACGCTGGCGTCAAAGAGGCCATCACGGAATCCGAGCTGCATGAACATCAGAATTCCCGCAAAACTGATGCCGGCAAGTGCCACCAGCAAGCGAACGGGCTGGCGCGTCAACAACAGCCAGGAGAGGGGAATCCGACGCCCCCGCCAGAACCGGTTCATGGATCGAAGCGGGCAATCACCTTCAAGCCAGCCAAACGGCTGACTTTGGCTGCATCTTCAGGGTTGAGCACCACATCAACGACCACAACGCGGGCGTCGGCATCGCCGGTGGGATCGGTGGAGAGAACAGACCGTTGTTCCACCTGCGGGCTGATGCGCAGCACGCGCCCGACAAGTTCACCGCGGAAGCCACCGTTCTCACTGGTCAGGCGAACGGACTGGTTGGGGCTAATCCGAGCGATATCGGATTCGTAAACCTCGATGCTGGCCTGCATCGCCTGGTTGGCCCCCACGTCCATCACTCCCTCCACGCCAGGGCGCTCGCCTTCACGGGCGTGCAACTTGAGCACGACACCATCAATGGGAGAAATCAGCTGGCTCAGCTCGAGATCGGCCATGAACCCCTTGCGTTCAGCCAGGGCCTGATCCCGCTGACCCTGGAGGCGCACCAGCTCCTCCCGCTTGTTGTCCACCAAAGACAATTCAGCAGCTCCCCAGTCCGCGGCTTGCGTGAAACGCTCAACCTCAATGGCCTGAAGACGGATCTCCTGGTCCAGGCTTGTCAGCTCAGCGTCAACACGCTCAAGGTCTGCCAGGAGGCCATCACGGTGATCAAACGCCGCCAAAACTTGGCCTCGCTTGATCGCATCTCCCTCGTTCACCTGAAGTGAGGCAACCCTCGGGGTCCCCGCCATTCCCGCATTGGGAGCCGCCAAATTGCGAATGTCCCCCGCAGGCTCAAGTTGCCCCAAAGCAGCAACGGCTTGCGGACGAACCGATCGTTCAGCAGGCGGGGCAACAGGTGTTGGGGCCGGCGTTGGTCGAAGCAACCAGCCCCCCACTGCAGCGATGACCAAACTTCCAGCCACAACAGACCAGCGCTTGGGACTCATCACGGTTCGGGTGGATTGTCGAAGAGCAGCAAATCGATGTAGCGATCGGCCCAAGCCGAATCGAAGGCCTTCTCGAGAACGCGTCGGGTCTTGTCGTTGCGTTTCTGCTGAAGGCAATAGTTCAGCTGGCCCTCATATCGGCGAACTGTAGTGAGAGATGTCGACGGTTCGGGAGTCGCTTCGATCACGCTTGTTGCCATCACCTGCAGGTAGTGGCTCACCAGGTCATGAAAGGCCGTCTCCTCTTCCACACCATCCGGGCGAATGAAGCAGACCTTGCTGGAGAAGATGGCTGATCCCCACGCCGGTAGGTCCCGGACCTGCCGAAACGCAGGCCAGGGCTTGGCCTGGAGACGATTCAGCAACTGATCCGGTAGGGCACCTGAGGTGGGAGAAAGATCGACGATCGCGGCGGAGATGCCAGCCGGGCCGGCCACGATGTCAGCCCCGAAAATCGGCAGGTCGTAGCAGGGATCCGGGAACCAAACGCTGTGGAGGATTTGAAGACCGTTCCCGAGCCGCGCGACCTCCAGATGCAACTTGCGAAGGCCGACACAGCGAAAGAGTTCATTCCCGATCGTCAGCCCTTCGCCATCGAGCTTCCCCTTGATGAAGCGCAAATCATCATCACAGGGAAGGATCTCCAATCCAGGTAATCCTTGCCAGGCACTGCGAATCGACGCTGCCAAGGCGTGCACAAGAGGATGCTGTCCTGGCGGTTGCGCCAGCGGCTTGGGCTGCATCGAAGAAGCAGGCACAGAATGGAACTTTGCCACGCAGTTCTGAACATTCCGTTCTCCGGCCCATCACTGGACCATTGGACTCTCCCCAACGGAGTGCGCTGCGTGACGGCAGACATGCCGGATGCACCCTTGACCTGTCTCGATCTTTGGTGCCGCGCAGGCAGTGCCAGTGAGCATCCAGGGGAAGAGGGAATGGCCCATTTCCTTGAGCACATGGTTTTTAAAGGAAGTGAGCGGCTAGCCGCAGGGGCCTTCGATGAGGCGATCGAGGCCCTGGGTGGCAGCAGCAATGCAGCCACGGGGTTTGACGACGTCCACTTTCACGTGCTGACACCACCGGATCGGGCCCGCGAAGCGTTGGATCTGCTGCTGGAACTTGTTCTGCAGCCGAGCCTCGATCCAGGCGGGTTCAGTACAGAACGGGGGGTGGTTCTGGAGGAGATCGCGCAATACGCCGATCAGCCGAATGAGCAGGTGCTGCAACTGCTGCTCAGCAAAGGCTGTGACCAACACCCATATGGCCGCCCCATTCTTGGAACCCCCCGCAGTCTGGAGGCCATGACCCCCGGCGCTATGGAGGCGTTTCACAAACGGCAGTACCGCGGTTCCAACTGCTGCCTGGCGGTGGCCGGCCCCGCATCCACTGAGCTGCGCTCCGCTATTGGCTCCTCGGCTCTGGCCGGACTCCGAAATGCCCCTGGCCCCTCAGCCCGGTCAGCCCCTCTGAGCGTGCACCCCGGACGCCAGAGCGTCGCAGTGGATCGCCTGGAATCAGCTCGCCTGCTGATGCTCTGGGAAGCCCCCAAGGCCCAGGATCAGGGCGGCGTGATGGCGGCGGATCTCGCTACGACATTGCTGGGGGAGGGACGACGCAGTCGTCTCGTCAACCGCCTGAGAGAGGAGCTTCAGATCGTTGAAAGTGTGTCGATGGACCTCTCGGTTCTGGAGCAGGGGAGCCTGATCACCCTGGAAGTGATCTGCCCAGATGAGCATCTGGACGCTGTTGAAGAGGAGGTCAACCGTGAGTTGCGCACCATGGCGCGCGAGCTTGTCACCGATCAGGAACTGAAGCGGGGTCAACAGCTGGTGAGCAATGGGCTCCGATACGCGTTGGAATCGACGGGTCAGGTCTCAGGACTCTGTGCCAGTCAGACCCTCTGGAACCGTCAGCAGGACCTGCTGCACCCCCTTGCCTTCCTCCCAACGTGGACAGCGGAGCGGCTGCGCTCGGAGCTGTTTCCCAGGCTTCAACCCGAACAGGCCTTCGTCCTGACGGCCCAAGCCAAGTCGGAGCACGCATGAGCAACCCCGAACTTCTGGTCGAACCGGTCGCAACCCCGGGGATATTGGCCGCAAAACTGCTGCTCCCTTTCGGCAGCGCAGAGGACCCTGCTGGGGCTCGGGGAGCCCATGACCTGCTGGCGTCCCTGCTCAGCCGAGGCTGCGGAAATCACAACAACCTTGAGCTGGCTGACCTGGTGGAGGGATGCGGCGCCGGTCTGCGCTGTGATGCCCAGGAAGACGCCCTCATCCTGAGCCTGCGCTGCACGGTGGAAGATGCCGAGCATCTTTTGCCCCTACTGGCGCAAATGGTGCGAGCCCCCCACCTTGAGCCCGATCAGGTGGCCCTAGAACGTTCGCTCACGATTCAGGCCCTACAGCGGCAAAGGGAGGACCCCTTCCATTGCGCCACGACCGGCTGGAGGCAACTGACCTACGGCAGCGGTGGTTATGGCCATGACCCTATGGGCATCACCGAGGAGCTAATCGACCTGGATCGGAAGGTGCTGCTTCCCCTCGCCGAACGGCTGCCAGAGGCCTCCAGTGTTCTCGCCCTTGCGGGCAGCGTCCCGCAAAATCTTGTCGATCAACTCCATTCGCTTGAGGACTTCCGCAACTGGCCCAAGGGCAGAGCCAGGGATTCCGCCAGCCGACTCCCCTACGCCGAAGGAGTAGGCACCGCAACAATCCACCTTGAACCGATGGACACCGAACAAGTGGTGCTGATGCTGGGTCAGGCAACGTTGGGGCATGGCCAACCGGATGAGCTGGCCTTACGGCTGTTGCAGTGCCATCTAGGGGTTGGAATGTCGAGCGTGCTGTTCCAGCGCCTGCGTGAAGACCATGGCGTGGCCTACGACGTGGCAGCCCACTTCCCTGCCTTGGCCGGCCCCGCACCCTTTGTGCTGATGGCGTCAAGCGTGGAGGAACGAGCCAACCTCGCCCTGGACTTGCTGCTGACGATCTGGGATGAGTTGCGCGAGCAACCCCTCAGCGAGGCAGAGCTTGAGCTCGCAAGAGCGAAGTACATCGGCCAGCTCGCCCAAGGACTGCAGACCTGCTCCCAAAGGGCTGAGCGGCGCGTTCAGCTGAAGGCGCAGGGCCTCCCCGAAGATCATGACCAGAGATGTGTTGATGCCCTTTCCCAACTGACACCGTCTGATGTTCGCGATGCAGCAGCGCGCTGGCTCGGTGAACCACGGCTCAGCCTGTGCGGAACCTCCAGAGCACTGGAGCAGCTCGCACGACGCTGGCAGCGCCGTGTTGCTGGTTAGTCCGCCTTAGCGGCATCCACGGGATCCAGCCGGTCGAGCGCAATCAGGAACGTGCCCCGACGGAAGCGGACGGCCACCGTGTCCATCGGATGGAGCGCAACCACCTCACCCACTTCACCGGCCGCCACCAGATCCGGGGGACGCAACATCGGCATCGGATCAGCGGATTTCAGGAAAGGAAGCTGCTGCTTCAGGAGCAGGCGATCACCAATCGATACCGTCATCTGAACTGGGCAGGATCTGCATTGTCGAGCAGGATGGGCCGAGTTGACGGATTGATGTGAGGGCTCTCGCCTCCTGGTGTGGTGCCCTGGCGGGTCTGCTGGCCATCCTCATTGGTGGTCTTGTACCGGCAGCGATGTATCTGCCTGTGCCGGAACCAATTGTTCTGCCCCTGCCCGTGACCTGGCAGGTGCCAGCCCTCCTCCTCTGCGCCATGGTGAGCGGCCCGCGCGCCGGTGTGATGGCCGCCGTTGGGTATCTGACCCTGGGACTGTTCAGCCTGCCGGTGTTCCATGGCGGTGGCGGGCTGAGCTACGTGCTGGAACCAGGTTTCGGCTATCTGGCGGGTTTTGTTCCGGCGGCCTGGCTCACCGGTCGCCTGGCGCAGCAGGACGGCATGAACGACCTGCCCAGACAGTCGCTGTCCGCCCTTGCAGGGCTCCTGGTTCTTCAAATCTGCGGTCTCCTCAATCTCGCCATCGGGGCCATTTTGGGTCGATGGACGCTTGGATTTCTCGAGCTCCTGATGCAGTTTTCCATCGGCCCATTGCCTGCACAGATGCTGCTCTGCATCGGTGCAGGACTGCTCTCGGTTGTGTTGCGTCGGCTGTTGATCATTGAGTCATGAACAGAACCCTGCCGCGTCAATCCACCCTGCTCATTGCTCTTGTCATCGTTGTGGTGGACCAGGTCAGCAAGGGTGTGGCCTCCAGCGTTTTGCAGGATGGCCACACCCTTCCCCTGCTACCGCACCTGATCTCCCTGCAGTTGGTGCACAACACTGGAGCCGCCTTCAGCGTGCTGCGGGGATCAACTGCCCTCCTTGGACTTCTCAGCTTGGGGGTCGGCATCGGGCTGATTCTCTGGATCTGGCGACAACGGGTCCTGCCGTTTTGGCAAGCACTTGCTTCAGCAGCGCTTCTTGGCGGCACCCTGGGCAACGGGCTCGATCGCTGGCGCCTGGGTTACGTGGTCGATTTTCTGGCACTCGAACCGATCGACTTCCCGATCTTCAACGGAGCCGATGTCGCCATCAATCTCGCTGTGCTCTGCTTCGGCATCGATCTCTGGACCCGTCGTGGTGACACCAGCCGTGGCTGACCCAAACTTGCCCTGAGGCTGGTGTGACGCAGGCATGAAACCTCAAACCAGGTTGCTCATCGGTCTTGCAGTTGCCTTTGTGGCACTTGTGGTGATCGGTGTAGCCGTTCAAACCATCCGCAGCCTGCTGTGGGATCTGAGTTACTTCCTGCCTCCCTGGCTGCTTACGCCGGTTCTGCTGCTGGGTCTTGTGCTGGTGGTGGCTGTTGTGATGCAGGTGGGCTGGCCCATGTGGAAACGCTGGAAGTCACGCCCCCCTCAACATCCGCGGCAGCCAGCCGCCGCTCCTCAGAACCGCCGGGACGCCGCAAACACAAGCCTGGGCCATGTCGATCGCTTGATCGAACGCATCCAGGACGACATCAGCCGCCGGAGTCTGCAAAACGAACGCGATCGCGTCGCAGACGAACTGAAGCGAGGGGATCTGGTGGTTGTTGTGTTCGGCACCGGATCCAGCGGCAAGACATCGCTCATCCGTGCGCTGCTCAATGAAATGGTCGGCGATGTGGGTGCCCCCATGGGCGTCACAAAAACCAGCCGTGCCTACCGATTGCGTTTGAAAGGGTTAGAGCGTGGTCTGCAACTTGTCGACACCCCAGGGATCCTTGAAGCGGGAGAGCAAGGCCTCAGCCGCGAGGAGACGGCCCGTCGTCGGGCGGTACGCGCCGACCTGTTGATTGTGGTGGTGGACGGTGATCTCCGAGCCTCGGAATTCGCCGTTGTGCAATCCCTTGCTGGCCTCGGCAAGCGGCTGCTCTTGGTGCTGAACAAGCGGGATTTACGAGGTGTGGATGAGGAAAAACGGCTCCTGCAGGTGCTTCGATCCCGTTGCCAGGGACATCTCAACACTGCCGATGTGGTGGCCTGCAGTGCATCTCCTCAATCGATTCCTCAACCCGGTCGTCGGCCCCTGCAGCCGATGCCTGACGTCAGCGATCTGCTGCAACGCCTCGCCGGCGTGCTTCATGCCGAGGGTGAGGAATTGATTGCCGACAACATCCTTCTCCAGTGTCGGTCCCTCGACAGCCGCGGTCGTGACCTGTTGAACGACCAGCGCTCCCGGGAAGCCAAACGCTGCATCGACCGTTACAGCTGGATGGGCGCTGGGATCGTCGCTGCCAATCCACTGCCAGGAGTGGATCTGTTGAGTACCGCAGCAGTGAATGCCCAGATGATTCTTGAAATGGCGAAGATCTACGGGGTTGAGCTGTCCCGGGATCGTGCCAAAGACTTGGCCATGTCCCTAGGTCAAACCCTGGGCAAGTTGGGCATCGTCAAAGGGGCCATGTCCTTGCTGGGCACCAGCCTCAGCCTGAGTTTGCCCACCCTGATTCTTGGTCAGGTGCTCCAGGGGGTGGTCACCGCATGGCTCACCCGAATTGCCGGCAGCAGCTTCATCCGTTACTTCGAACAAGACCAAGACTGGGGCGACGGCGGGATGCAGACCGTCGTGCAACAGGCCTTTGAACTCAATCGGCGGGAACTCTCGCTGCAGCGCTTTCTGGCCAGTGCAATGCGGCAAGTGGTGGAACCGCTTCAGCAGTCGGCAGCGGGGCGCCTTCCGCCCCGGCCAGAGCCTCAGCAGGAGGGGGGAGCATCGGCCCCCGGGCATCCAGCACCGTGATCAGCAGCAGATAGATCACACCAATCGCCACTGAAATCGCACCGGTGACGATCGCAACCCAGCGTGAACCCTGCTTCTGTTCCGGCATGGGACCCCCTCAAACGAGGGCGATTGTGGACGATCAGGCTTCAGGCCAGCGATGCATTCAGCCGATCGGACAAGTCGCTGAGATGCTGAGCTGTGGTGTGCGGGTTACCCAAGACCGCTTTAAGACAGAAACGGTCGCCATAGAAGGGTCTCGAGAGCATGTAGCCGTGAGAGAGAAGCATCTGGCGGGTCTCTTCACTCCAACAAGCGGCAGCGTCAATTCCCCCCTCCCTGGCCTGGAACGCCAGAAGGTGAAGGTCACCCGACAACAGCGTCAGCTTGTTGGGATCCAACATGGAGGCAAAGGCCTTTCGCCGTTGCAAGGCACCGCTGAGGGTCGCTTCAATCCCAGCCTCACCCAGCTGACGCAGGCCAAGCCAGAGCTTGAGGATCTCCGCGGGCCGGGTTCCCTGCAAGCCGATCTCCCCACCGTGATCCACCCCATTGGGCGCCTGCATGTAGGGCAATCCTGTTGAAAAGGCCTGGCGGAGGTGGGTGCGATCCCTCAGCAACAGCAGCGATGAAGCTTTGGTGATGCCAAGCAGTTTCTGAGGATTCAGAGTGATCGAATCCGCCAACTCCATGCCGCGCATCAGAGATGCGTGGCTGGTGCTCAGGGCGAACACACCGCCGATGGCTGCATCCACATGCAACCACACCCCTGCATCACGACAGAGTGCTGCCAGATCCGAGAGGGGATCAATGGCACCACGCACGGTTGTCCCAGCGGTGGCCACCACCGCCAGACAAGGGCGGCCCTGGGCTTGCAGTGTTGTCAAACGCTCGCCCAAAGCGTCAAGACAGAGGCCGCCGTCGGGGGCCACCGGAAGCATCTGGAGTGCATCCTCCGACAAACCCATCACCCTTGCCGCCTTGTTGATCGAGACGTGGGCGTCTTGGCTGCAAAGGAGCACGGGATCCCGCTGCATCGAGCCCAAAGCGGCCCGAGCCGAGACCAGTGCCATGAGATTGCTCAGGGTTCCACCACTCGCCAGAACGCCTCCGGATCCTTCCGGCAAGCCAATCCTGTGGCAGAACCAGCGGCAGAGATCATGTTCCAGGCCAGTCAGCCCAGGAGAGAGTTCCTCTGCCAGGAGATTGTTGTTCAAACCCGCGCAAACCATCTCCGCCGCAATGGAGGCGGTGAGAGGGGGCGGATCAAGATGAGCCAAGGCACCGGGATGAGACGGCTGGTAGGCCCCATCCATCACTTGCTGCAGATCACTCAGGAGTGATTCGACACCAGCTCCTTCCAGCCCGGGAGCCACCTCAGGCAAAGGGCGCATCAAGGGCACCGGGCCCGTTCGTTCAGCCGAGCCGATCCAACGGCAGAGCAGATCTGAACTGCGGTGCAAGAAGTCATTCAGTACCGGGTCTGCAGCCGAGGGGATGGCGAACGGAGCGAGCCGATCCGATGGGTGCTGAGACTCGGAACAGGCTTGCAACGGAGACCCGTGAACTTCAGTGATCTTCGCGTCTCGTGGGATGGTGCTCAAAGGACAGCGTGTAACGGCGGTGGATCAGCGGGATGACTTGACTCGCTGGATGGACGTTCTGCTCCAGCGGGCCGAGGCCACTGGCGCGGAAGGAGAGGTACCAGTTGCCGCGGTGATCCTGGATGGAAACGGGAAGGCCATCGGACATGGACGCAACAGACGCCAGAACCATATGGACCCCCTTGGGCATGCCGAACTGGTGGCGTTAAGGCAGGCAGCGGTGGTGCAGGGCGATTGGAGATTCAACGACTGCACCTTGATCGTGACCCTCGAGCCCTGCCCCATGTGTGCGGGAGCCTTGGTGCAGGCCCGAATGGGAGCAGTGGTGTATGCCGCATCGGACCCTAAACGCGGTGGTTTGGGGGGAAGCCTTGACCTCTCCACCCATGCCAGTGCGCACCATCACATGGAGGTGGTGCGCGGTGTGCGCGAGGCTGAGGCGAGAGGGCAGCTGGAGCGCTGGTTCAGGCAGCGGCGGCTTCAGAACCGCTGAAGCGGGGTAGCTCTGTCTCAAACAGGTTGAGGAGACGGTTCACATTTTCTGGGTTGGAGTTGTATCCCATCAGCCCGATTCGCCAGATTTTTCCAGCAAGCGTGCCGAGACCACCGCCCACCTCGATGCCGTGGTTGTTCAGCAGATGCTGACTGAAGGCCTTTCCATCCACACCTTCAGGGATGCGAACAGTGGTGAGCGTCGGCAGTCGACGGTCGGCCGGAACATGCATAGAAAGCCCGAGACTTTCGAGGCCGCTCCAGAGCAATTCCGCATTGCTGCGGTGTCGAGCCCAGGCCTGATCTAGACCTTCCTCGGCCAACAGACGTAAGGCTTCGCGCATGCCGAAATTCATATTGACCGGCGCCGTGTGGTGGTAGACACGATCACTGCCCCAGTACTGATTAAGCAGGGACACATCGAGATACCAATTGGGAACCTTGCCCTGACGGGCTGACATCTTGGCCTCGGCGCGAGGGCCCATCGTGAAGGGTCCAAGGCCCGGAGGGCAGCTCAATCCCTTCTGGCTGCAGCTGTAAGCGAGATCAACCTTCCACTCATCGATATAAAGCGGAACTCCCCCCAAGGACGTGACGGTATCGAGCAGCAGCAAGCAGTCGTGCTTGCTGCAGAGGTCGCCAATGCCGTCCATGGGTTGGCAGACACCGGTGGAGGTTTCGGCATGAACCATCGCCAGGATCGCGGGCTTGTGCTCGATCAGGGCCGCTTCGAGTTCATCGAGAGAAAACCACTCTCCCCAGGGCTTCTCAATGGTTTTGACATCAGCGCGGTAACGCCCAGCCATATCTGCCAGACGCAGGCCGAAATATCCCTTCACCGCAATAAGAACGGTGTCTCCAGGTTCCACGGTGTTGGCCAGGGTTGCCTCCATGGCGGCACTCCCAGTACCACTCATCGGAAGCGTGAGGCGGTTGTCCGTCTGCCAGGCGTAGCGCAGAAGTTCCTGCACCTCACCCATCAGCTCGACGTAAAGGGGATCAAGGTGACCGATGGGAGTTCGCGACAGCGCCTTCAGAACCGTCGGGTGCGCGTTCGAGGGGCCTGGTCCCAGCAGCAGTCGATCTGGAGTGCTGATCGGTGCAAAAGCTTTGCGATGACGTTCGTCAACAGGAAGAAGAGAGTTGGTCGTCGCCAAAGCCCTGATCATTGGTTCGTGGTGATGAGCCTACGCAGTCATGCCCCTCAGAAGAGATGAGAGCTGCACGATTGCAATCTGTTCAAATCTTGCGCTGAACTTTTGCGTTCAACGTTGGCGCACATTGGTTTCAGCAAGGCCTTTGGCCAGGTGATCGAACGGCTGCAGAACAGTGGCGAGCTGCTCGGATGCCGCACCGTTCGCCAAAAGCATCTCGGCCACGACTTCCCCGAGCAAAACAATGCTGCGAACAGTGGGGCCCGTAGGAACACCAAGGCTCTTGTAGGTGTCGTCCAGCCCGTTGAGAACACGCTCATTGAGAATCGTGCTGTCGCCGGCAACCAGGGCATAGCTGGCGTAGCGCAGGAAGTAATCCATGTCCCGCAGACAGGCAGCGAGCCGACGGGTCGTGTAGGCGTTTCCGCCAGGAAGGAGCAGGTCGGGCTCATCCCGGAACAGCCGCTGGCTGGCCTCACGCACAATTTCGGCGGCGGAACCGTTGATCAGCTCAACAGCCTGAATCCGCAGCGTGGATTCATCCAAATACGCATTGATGCTGTCGATCGCTGGACGATCGAAATAACGACCCAGTTGGTCGTAGCGACCGATCAGACCGCTGATTGCATCGCGCATTTACCTGAATCTCCAGAGGATCCCCCGCGGACGCTAACACCGTTGAAGCGGGCAAATCCTTTGGCAGGCCTGCATTTCGGCCAAGTTGACAGAAACGGTTACGCAGTTGACTCCAGGCAGCTGGAACGTACCTCTTGATACAAAATGGTGACTTGTGGCTCTATACGGTCACACCACTGCACAATTCAGTCGAGCAGTCCTTTCTTATGTCGAAATCCCCCCAGGACGTCCTGCGCCAGATCAAGGACGAAGGCATCGAACTGATCGACCTCAAATTCACCGATCTGCACGGCAAGTGGCAGCACCTAACGGTCTGTACCGATCTGCTGGAGGAAGAATCCTTCACTGAGGGCCTGGCCTTTGACGGTTCCTCCATCCGTGGATGGAAGGGCATCCAAGCCTCCGACATGGCCATGGTTCCCGACGCCAACACGGCCTGGGTTGATCCGTTTTATCGGCACAAAACCCTGAGCATGATCTGCTCGATTCAGGAGCCGCGCACCGGTCAGCCCTATGAGCGCTGTCCCCGCGCCCTGGCCCAGCGTGCTTTGAATCACCTCGCCAGCACAGGACTGGCCGACATGGCCTTCTTCGGTCCTGAGCCTGAATTCTTCCTCTTCGACGACGTCCGCTACAACTCGGCCGAAGGTGGCTCCTTCTACAGCGTCGACACGATCGAGGCGGGTTGGAACACGGGTCGCATCGAGGAAGGCGGCAACCTCGCCTACAAAATTCAGGTGAAAGAGGGGTACTTTCCCGTTGCTCCGAACGACACAGCCCAGGACATCCGCTCCGAGATGCTTCTGCTGATGGGGCAACTGGGTATCCCCACCGAGAAGCACCACCACGAAGTTGCCGGCGCAGGCCAGCACGAGCTCGGCATGAAATTCGCTGAGCTCATCCAGGCAGCCGACAACGTCATGACGTACAAGTACGTCGTGCGCAACGTGGCCAAGAAGTACGGCAAGACAGCCACCTTCATGCCCAAGCCGGTGTTCAACGACAACGGCACAGGCATGCATGTGCACCAGAGCCTCTGGAAAGGTGGTCAGCCACTGTTCTTCGGCGAAGGCACCTACGCGAACCTGTCGCAGACCGCCCGCTGGTACATCGGCGGCATCCTCAAGCACGCTCCGGCCTTCCTGGCCTTCACCAACCCCACCACCAACAGCTACAAGCGTCTGGTGCCCGGCTTCGAAGCTCCAGTGAACCTGGTGTACTCGGAGGGCAACCGTTCCGCCGCTGTGAGAATTCCTCTCACCGGCCCAAGCCCCAAAGCCAAGCGCCTCGAATTCCGTTCCGGTGATGCCCTAGCCAATCCATATCTGGCCTTCAGCGCCATGATGATGGCTGGCCTGGATGGCATCAAGAACCAGATCGATCCCGGCGACGGCGAAGATCGCGATTTGTTCGAACTTCCTGCTGAAGAGCTTTCGAAGATCGCAACGGTCCCGGCTTCCCTCAATGGTGCCTTGGAAGCTCTGAATGCCGATCGTGGCTTTCTCACCGCTGGCGGAGTGTTCAGCGACGACTTCATCGACAACTGGATTGACCTCAAATACGAAGAGGTTCAGCAGCTGCGTCAGCGTCCTCACCCCCACGAATTCACCATGTACTACGACGCCTGATCAGCACTCGTTGAGACCCACGACCCGCCTCGCAGGAGGCGGGTTTTTTTTGTGGACTGCTTGGCACGCGGTTGCGCGTCACATCCGCTGGAATAGGGCCGTTGTCTGAATCCGCGATGGCGTCAACGCCCCTGAGCAAGCTTGCGTACCAAACGCTTCAGCAAGGCAAAAGCATCGCGGGCCTGGCTCACAAAGAGCTGAGCACCAAGCTGATGGAATGGGTGGCTCCCGATGCCGTTCCCAAAACCGAAGCAGTACCCGCCGAGGTGCTCGGAGAACTGCGCCTGGATATGAACAAGCTCCAGGAACAGGATTGGCAGGAGGCTCAATGGGGGATCTATCCGGAGCAACTGCTCTTCGATGCGCCCTGGCTCGACTGGGTCAGCCGTTATCCACAGGTGTGGATGGATCTCCCCTCCACCTGGGATCGACGCCGTGAGCGCAACGTTCGCGATCTGCCACGGGACACCGAAACAGCGCTTTACCCCGACTACTACCTTCAAAATTTTCATCATCAAACCGATGGATATCTGAGTGATCACTCCGCCGGTCTCTACGACTTACAGGTTGAGATCCTTTTCAACGGCACAGCCGATGCCATGCGTCGACGGGTCCTGGCTCCGCTCAAACGCGGCTTAAAGCATTTCGCTGACCGGGCTCCGGGCTCCCTGAAGATCCTTGATGTGGCCACCGGCACCGGTCGGACGCTGCACCAAATCCGAGCTGCTGTTCCTCACGCGCAACTCATCGGGACCGATCTCTCCGAGTCGTACCTCCGTCAGGCCAATCGCTGGTTGAATGCCGGGGACGCCTCGCTGGTTCAGCTGATCCGTGCCAATGGGGAATCACTCCCCTTGGCGGATGGCTCGGTTCAAGCCGTGACCTGTGTGTTCCTGCTGCATGAACTGCCAGCAGAAGCCCGCCAAAACGTTATCAACGAGGCTTGGAGGGTGCTCGAGCCAGGCGGTGTTTTCGTTCTTGCCGACTCTGTGCAGATGGCAGATTCAGCCAAATTTGCCGCAGTGATGGAGAACTTCCGGCGTGTCTTCCATGAGCCTTACTACCGGGATTACATCGGTGATGACATCGACAAACGCCTAACAGCTGCAGGCTTCGAGGGAATCACAGCTGAATCCCACTTCATGACACGGGTCTGGTCAGCACGCAAACCCACCAATGAAGAGACCTGATAAGCGGATTCCCTGACAGCGTCCCTTGCACGAACGTCTGCGAGCCATAGGGTAAATGCGATTACGAAGGGAACTTCATGACCAATCCCTTCCGGCTGCGTTGGCTTCAGGGCTGGACGTTTCAGGTCGTGCTGATGGAAGGTCACGTGCAAGTCGAAGCCCTTGGTTTCGGCATATGCCTGCGCACAGCGTTGCTGCCCGGGGAGAGCCCCCAAGCCGCGGCAGATCGTCTTGTTCTCTCTGAGGATCGCCGGCGGCGGGCCCTGCACAATGCATGGCTTCGCGGTCAGCACATGCCACAACCTTCGGGGGTCCCTTCCACCGAGGATGAAGCTCCCGCATCCAATTCTCTGGTGGTGGTTGCATAGGCCCATCGCCAACGGGTGGCCTGATCGGTTTAGAGCTGGGCCAGCAGCCAGGCCAGAGTGAAGCCCGCTCCAGCAAAGCGGAGTGCCTTCCAGAAACGCTGACCCGATTCCGTTGGTACATCCCACCCTGCAAGCGGCTGGCTGATCAGGTTTGTGGCAAGTTTGCGGCGCTGGATCCAGCGTCGAGCGGCAACACCCGACCCAATATGGGACTGCCTTTGCCCTTGCAGCAGCAAGCGTGAACCATGGTGCAACCAACGCAGTTCACTGCGACCTCGTTTGCCTTTGCGCTCTTCCAAGGCATTGAACCCACGTGCTCCGAAACTAGAGCGATCTACTGATCAAGGGATGACACCGCCCCCCGCCCCATGGCCCGACTCCGCCAAAGGAAAGGCAGAGGAGCTCCATCAGCTGCTCCGCATTAGCGATCGCGACTGGCATCAACTGAAAAGCAACCGCAAGCGTCGTGGTGCCGAGTTGTTGGCGGCAGCGTTGGTGCAATTACTCCGCCAGGGAGACCACACGGATGTCGAGCAACTAACCCAGCAAGCGCTTGGCTGGATTAAAGGAGAACTGAAGGATCCGGGCTGTCCCCATCACTGACCGGGCGCCGGCAGGCCAGTTGCAGTCGGTTTCCCCTCCGACTCCAGCGGACATCGTCGAAACATTGATGAATGAGGAACAGCCCGCGGCCACTGGCAGCATCTAGCGCCGTCGGCAGGGTCGCTCTGCGGGACTGCTGCGGCAAGCCGCAGCCTTCATCCTGAACCTGCCAGACCAACCAGTTGGGCGTCAGGATCCGACGAACGCGAAGCATCTTGGCTGGATTTTCATCATTGCCGTGGCGGACGGCATTCACCAGAGCCTCATGTAAACCCAACTCGATGCGCTGACTGGTGAACACACAGCCCACTGGCTCGGTGAGCAGCTCCAGCAGAGGGGCCAGCTGCAACGTGGACGGCAGTGTGAACTCAGCCCAGCGAAACCTCTTGGACGGCACAGTGGAGCACGTTGACGTCGGTCTTTTGAACTTACCGTTGTTAGATCTCCCCGTCAGGATCTGCGGGCCACAAGCGCTGGATGATTCAGAACTGAATCCATCAAACGAACCCCCCTCAGCTGATTGATCAACGGCATGTGGCCCTCGGGAGCCTCAATCGACCAAGTGAATGCACCGGGATACCGGGTCCATACCCCATCGCGTTTCCAGCCAATGCGGGGCCACAGGCGTTCGTAACGGCCATCGAGGGCGTCCAGTAGCTGGGACTGGACCGTAAAGCCAAAGCGGCCTTGGGAATAAACCGTCCAGAGCCTATCGAGACTGACCAGATCAATGCCCGAAATCGGAGCCACTTCAGTGAAGTAGACGTAGCCCCGCTTCACAGCAGCATCCCCGGCCAAATCGCGCAGACACTGGCTAGTGATGCGATCCGCTTCCTCAAAGTTTTGGTTGAGCAGCTCCTGCTGCAACGGGCCGTAATTCAGGCCAACTGCCGATTCCGCTGCCAGCCAGCCGGCATCTGGGGATTTGATCAGAGCGGCAATGGACTCAGGCTGGTGGCGCTGCAGGACCTGCAGAATCCAGCCTGCAGCCCAGTCATCACCGGCAGGATCGAAGCCAGAAAGAAGATCTGGCCCGACGGCAGCAAGGTCCTCAGATCGTGCTTCGACCTGCTTGATCAGAGGGCGTCGTTGGCGAGGTGTTCCCTTCGCGAAACGATCCAGCAGCTGGTCAACGCTGAGTTTGGTGGCGGGTGTGGAACCGGAGAGCATGAGTCGCAACCGGCCCCAACTGGCTCGGTGTTGGCCACTATGTCAGGCATGGGCGAGACAAGTTCAATCGAGATCCAGCAGCTTCGCGAGCTGAAAGGTCCGCTGGTGGATGTGCGCAGCCCCAGCGAATTTGCGAAGGGGCACTGGCCCGGGGCCATCAACCTGCCTTTGTTCAACGATGAGGAGCGGGCCGAAGTCGGCATCGCCTACAAGCAGCAAGGACGGAGACCAGCGATTCATCTGGGTCTTGAACTCACCGGACCCAAGCTCAGCAGCTTGGCCCGTGAGCTGGAGACCCTTCGCGAGCTGGGCAATCCACGGATCTACTGCTGGCGGGGAGGAATGCGCTCGGCCAGCATGGCCTGGCTCGCGCAGCAGATCGAACTCAGTCCAACACTTCTGCAAGGGGGTTATAAGAGCTACCGGCGCTGGGCCCAGAGCCGATTTGAACAGAGATGGCCCCTGCGCGTCATGGGGGGGCGAACGGGAACTGGAAAAACTGATTTGCTGTTGGCCATGGCGGCCTGCGGAGTAGCCGTTGTTGATCTGGAAGGGCTGGCCCACCACCGCGGCAGCAGTTTCGGCGGCCTGGGCCTGCCAGATCAACCCAGTACCGAGCACTACGAGAACAAATTGGCTGAAGCGTTGGATCAGCACCAACGCCAGCAGGCAACGGCGATTTGGTTGGAAGCCGAAAGCATCCAAGTAGGGAGCTGCCGCATTCCCAAACCTTTCTTCGATCAGATGCAGCAGGCCCCGGTGCTGGAGATTCAGCGCGACCTGAACGAACGGGTCGAACAGCTGGTGCAGGTGTACGGCCATCAAGGGGCGTCAGCTCTCGCTGAGGCGACCCAGCGGATCAGTCGACGACTCGGCCCGCAGCGCACCAAGGAAGCCCTCGAGGCGATTGACAGGGAAGACTGGGCCAGCGCCTGCCGCGCCACACTCGACTATTACGACCGTTGTTACGACCACGAATTGGCGCGATCCCCCAAACGCGACAACATCGACCTATCGGGCCTCAGTGCTGATCAAGCCGCGCAGACGCTGATTAAGCACGGGTTTGTTGAAATCCCCGATTAAGATCTCTGCTTCCGATGGTTCCAGAACGACGTGAGCGAAGCAGCGATTCAGTTCTTTCGGGGAGTCAATGAGCCGGTGGTTCCCGATATTCGTCTGACGCGCAGCCGCGACGGTCGTACTGGTCAAGCAACCTTCCGTTTCGAGAAGCCTGCTGCAATTGCTCCAGAAACGATGGGCGACATCACTGGAATGTGGATGGTCGATGAAGAAGGTGAGATGGTCACCCGAGAAGTGAACGGCAAGTTTGTGAACGGCACAGCGAGTGCTCTTGAAGCCGTTTACTCCTGGAAATCCGAAGAGGATTTCGAGCGATTCATGCGCTTTGCCCAGCGCTACGCCGAGGCCAACGGCTTGGGTTATTCACAAAATCAGGATTCCAATCAGACTGACGCTGCCGACGATCAACAAGCTTGAGACTGCCCCACTGGCTGTCGTTAACAGCCTTGATCGCAGCGATCATCTTGCTGTGGTCCCTGCGCGAGCTGGTTCTACTGCTCTTTGCTGCAGTTGTTCTGGCCATGGCCCTTTGCACACTTGTGGGCATCCTTCGAGAAAGGAGGCCGATGCAACGGCCTCTGGCCTTGATTCTCTGCATCGCCGGGTTGCTCTTGCTCGTTGCAGGGGCTGCAGGTGTTGTGGTGCCCCCATTCCTCGAGGAATTTGCCCTGCTGCTGCAGAAGCTGCCCGAAGCGGGTCAGACCCTGGTTCGGATGGGAGTCGATTGGATCGACACCATCAGCGAAGCCATCTATGGCGCCGATGCATTCCCCGACATCGATGAACTGGAACTGAGCGGTCCGCGACAACTCGTGCCCGATGGTTCATCACTGGCAGCAGGCGTGGGCAGCGGCTTGCTGGGCCTGCTCGGTGTTGCGGGAAACCTCGGCAACGGGGTGCTGCGTCTGTTGTTCGTGCTGGCAGTCGCTTTGATGATCAGCATTCAACCCCAGTCCTATCGGAGCGTGGGGCTTCAGCTGATTCCCTCTTTTTATCGACGCCGTGGGCGGCGGATCCTGGATCAGTGCGGTGCCGCTTTGAGTAGCTGGATGGTCGGCGTGCTGATCAGCTCACTGGCGGTGTTTGTGCTGTGCAGCATCGCGCTGACACTGTTGGGCGTGAAACTCGTTCTGGCCAATGCACTGCTGGCAGGACTGTTGAACGTGATCCCCAATGTGGGACCAACGATGAGCACCATCTTCCCGATGGCAGTCGCCCTGCTGGATGCCCCCTGGAAGGCAGCGGCGGTATTGGGGGTCTATGTGGTGATCCAAAACATCGAGAGTTACGTGATCACGCCTTCGGTGATGCACCACCAAGTGAAGCTGCTGCCCGGGTTGACCCTGGCCGCGCAGTTTTTGTTCACGCTGCTGTTCGGACCTCTCGGCCTGCTGATGGCTCTGCCTCTAGCGGTGGTGCTGCAGGTGATCATCCGTGAAGTCCTGATCCACGATGTTTTGGATCGCTGGAAACGTCTGGAGCCCGCACGATGACAGCCGGCACGTTTCTTGTTGCTCTCACCCTGGTGGTGCTGGTGCTGCTGCTCTGGCACCTGCGCTGGGTGCTCCTGGTGCTGTTCGGCGCCGTGGTGGTTGCGGTGGCACTGGATGTGCTGATTGTTCAAGTTCAGAAGCGAACACGGCTGAAACGACCACAAGCCCTGGCTGCCGTGCTTGGGATTTTGCTGTTCGCAGGGGGGCTATTGGGACAGCTGCTGGTACCGGAACTCATCAGCCAGTTCCAGCAATTGGGTCGTGATTTGCCGCAGTTGTTCAGCAAGGTGTCTGATCTGCTGAGCAGCGAGCCACGCCTGGCGCAGCTGAATGAAGCGCTGGGTGAGGGCCTCAACTTGAAAGGGCTTCAACCATTGCTGGGCTTTGCAGGCGGTGCGGCGAATTCGCTGATTCAGCTGTTCCTGATGGCCCTGCTCGCGATCTTGTTGGCCCTGGATCCCAGTTCCCATCGGCGCATGGTCGTCGCCGTGACGCCCCGCCCCGCCCGCCAGCAGATGGAACTGTTGCTGGATGAATGCCGTCAGGCGCTGGGGGGTTGGCTCAGCGGCATGACCCTTTCCGCCACCAGCGTGTTTTTGCTCACCTGGGGTGGACTGTTGCTGCTCAAGGCACCCCTTGCTCTATTGAGCGCCCTGGTCTGCGGCCTGCTCACCTTCGTACCCACCATCGGCCCCACGGCAGCAACCCTTCTACCGACGGGATTGGCCCTGCTGCAATCGCCGCAATTGATGGTCTCGGTGCTTGTTTTCCGGCTGGTGCTGCAGAACCTCGAGGCATTTCTACTCACGCCATTGCTGCTGCGCAAAACCGTGAATCTGCTTCCCACCGTCGCCCTGACAGCCCAGCTCAGCCTTGGCGCCCTGCTGGGGCTTCCAGGCGTACTGCTCGCCCTTCCTCTGGTGGTGGTGATTCAGGTGCTGATGCAGCGCGTGGTGGTACAGCAGATCATGGATCGCTGGGCCTAAGACCAGAATCCACCCATGTATCCAGATGAACACCTTGTAGCAAGGGTCACACCTGAGACCAGCTCTGACTAGGTACTTTTACGGTGTCGTGAGAGCGACGCGTCGAGCATTGGGGCTCTTGGGAGAGGGTCCCAATTTTTTTTGAACTGGCACCAAGGGCAAGCACATCAGGTCGAGCTTTCCATCCCCTAGAGCAGCTGGCGTTTCTTCTTCTCACTTGAATCGCGTTCCCGTTCAACCGCTTGCCAATAGGCCGCAGAAACCGCAACTTCTTGACCGCGTTCTATTTTGTTCAGCCGTGATTTCAGAGCCTCAACCTCGGCGCGCAACCCGAACACCACTTCATTGAGACCAGGATTCAATTCCATGAGACCTGAGCAACCAGTTGAGTCGTAGCTCAGGCGCAACAAGCAATGACGTTCAGATTGATACCAACACCACCCCTTCCAGGCCAACGATCCAATAGCGTGTCCAACAGGTCTTGAGACGAGCGGGCTTGGACGTCATCTTCAATTTCTCTCGATATGAGGAACTGAGGCAGGCCGTGAAGGAGCTGGTTCGCGAGAACCTCGATCCGGCATTACTGCACGAAGAGGCCCACGACCTGTTCGAATCGTGGTGGTCCTCGACCCACAGCAAGGGGCGTTGGAACACTGATGTGAAGCAACGCACCTGGGATTCAATCTGGCGTGAATTCGGAAATGGCTCCAGCTAGCCGAAACGACGCCACAGGGACGGTGAACCCAGCAGCACCACCACAGCCAACTGGTGATGTCGAATCGCATAGCCCAATCCTGTGAGTGTGAACTGATCACTCAGGAGCTGCACTTCAGTTCGCAGATCGCCCAGGGCCAAGAGGATCAGAAGAATCGGGAACCACCGAGCAGGATGGCGTCGCCGTTGAGATTCCCCACTGCGATCAGTCACGGGAACGGTCCCAGAGCGTGAGCAGCGAGGGGGCCAGGGCGATGCTCGACCAGGAGCCCACCACGACCCCCAAGGCCAGAGCAATCGCAAACCAATAGAGCGTTGCTCCCCCAAAGAACACCAGGGCCAACAGAGGAAGCAGGGTGGTTCCGCTTGTGTAGAGGGTGCGGGTCAATGTGGCAGACACCGCTTGATCCACCTGTAAAGAGAGAGGCAGATCAGCTGCATCCTTGCTTCGTTCACGGATGCGATCAAACACAACCACCGTGTCGTTCACCGAATATCCAGCAATCGTGAGCAGCGAGACGGCGAAGAGGCTGTCGACCTCCAGTTGCAGCACAACGCCAAGCCAAGCGAACACACCACAAACGATGGCGACGTCATGGGCAAGGGCCACCAGGGCCAGGAAGGCGTAGCGGCGGTCGTAGCGGAAGCTGATGTAGGCCGCGATGCCACTGAAGGCGACCAGCAGAGAAATCAGGCTGCTGCGCAACAGTTGCCGACCCAAGCTGGGACCAATGGTGTCGACCGATTGACCACCAGAGAGGAACGGACCCGCGACCGGTTCAACCGCCTGGATCACCGCTTGGCCCTGGGCAGCCGACAGGGTTGGCAGCCGCAACAAGAGTGACTGACCGCCATCCAACAGCTGAACCCGGGGCGCCCCCAGGTTGGGGAGAGGTTGCCCCTCCTCCACTGGCAGGTCCAGGCTGCGAATCACATCGGAGACCGCAATCGCCTTGAGCTCACCGCAGGAGTCATCACAACGGCGCTCCAACTGAATCTGCGTGCCGCCGGTGAAGTCCAGGCCCGGACGCAGGGGGGCCCGAATGGCGGGATCCAGCCAGCTGAGCAGCAACCCCAGCAGGCTCACAAACACCACAAGGCCAGAGATCAGCCACACCCTGCGCCGCATGCTGCTGAGGGACCAGCGCAGATTGCGGACCTCGCCCGCTGTTGCCGATGACGAAGGTTCAGTCATGGTTCAGGCGGAAGGAGAAGGAAGCTGCCGGGCGGGCAGGAAATTACTGGCACGACGAAGACCGGCGTAACCCATCAGGAAACGCAACAAGGTGCGGGTGCAGGTGAGGGCTGTGAACAGGCTCAGCAAGACGCCGATGCCCAAAGTTGCCGCGAAGCCCTTGACCAGTCCCGTGCCAAGGAAAAAGAGAGCTGCACAGCTGATCAACGTGGTCAGGTGACCATCAACGATTGATGAAAAGGCCTCCGAGAAACCAGTATCAATCGAGCGAATCAGGGTGTTGCCACGCCGCAGTTCATCTTTGATGCGCTCAAAGATCAGAACGTTGGCGTCCACAGCCATACCAATCGAAAGGATGAATCCAGCGATTCCCGGCAGGGTGAGCGTGACGGGGATCAAGGCATACACCGCCAAGTTGAACAGTGCATACAGGCTGAGAGCCATTACAGCCACAGCCCCAGGCAGGCGATAGGCCACCACCATGAACACTGCCACCAGGGCCAGGCCCGAGAGGGCGGCCACCAGGCTGCGGCGGATGTTCTCAGCCCCCAGAGTGGGGCCGATGGTGCGAACCTCGATTACCTCAACGGGGAGGGGCAAAGAGCCGCCCCGCAGCTTCACCTCCAGTTCGCGCGCCGTTTCCGCACTGAAATTGCCGCTGATGGTGGCTGCACCACCTGAGATGCCAGCGCTCTTGAACTGGGGACCAACACTGGCGGCACTGATCAGCTGATCATCCAAGATGATCGCCAGCAATCGGTCGGTGCCCGCAATCGACTTGGTGAGATCAGCGAAAGCCTCAGCGCCCTCCCCATCGAAGTTGAGGGTCACTTCCCAGCTGGTTGGATTGTTCTGTAGCGGTTGACGACCGGCAGTCACAAGCTGCTTACCCGTCAGTGCGGCCGGCTCAAGCATTGTGAGCAAGTCGGCATCGACCTTCTCGAGCAAGTCCCGAAGCTGCTCTTCCTCCGAAGTGGCCTCGCCCTCGAGCCCAAGAGTCTTCTGGGTTGTCTTGAGCTGATCCAGATCCAGCGGCGCCGGCGTTTCACCGCGGCGGATCTGATCCTCACGGAGCTTGAGAATGGCTTCCACCTGGGAGCGGAGCTGCCTCAGCCCACGGAATTCAGCTTCGGTATCGGGCTTCTGAGCACGAAACTCCAGCAGAGCCGTGTCGCCAAGAACCCTCGCAGCCGCAGTGGGGTCCTGTTCGCCAGGGAGCTGCAACACCAGCTGCGACTCACCCACCGTCTGGAGAGTCGACTCGGCCACACCGAGACCGTTGACCCGGCGATCGAGCACGGCTTTCACCGCTTCCATTTCCTCGGAGCCCACACGGGTGATCTCTCCGGCTGGCTTCACCTCAACAGTGAGCTGACTGCCGCCCCGCAGATCGAGACCCAGTTCCAGCGGAGTGCGAACTAAAAACATCCCGGCTGCGATCGCCAGGGCAAGAACAAGGGCAAACCAACCCTGAAAACGCGCCATCAACGTCAGATGTCCTTGTTGACCAACGCCTGAGCCGCCTCAACAATCTGATGCGGCTGAATGATCGTGAGATTCTCCAAGGATCCGTTGTAGGGGGTTGGAATGTCCTGACTGGATAGACGCATCGGACGGGCATCCAGATCGTCGAAGCACTGCTCAGTGATCAAAGCGATCAGCTCGGCACCGATACCGCCGGTCTTCATGCATTCCTCCACGACAATCACCTTGTGGGTCTTGCGAATGGAGCGGCTGATCGTCTCCATATCAAAGGGCTTGAGACTGATTAGATCGATCAGTTCAACGCTGACGCCGTCGGCTTCCAATTGCTCCACCGCTTTTAGGCAGTGGTGACGCATCCGGGAATAGGTGAGGATCGTGACGTCCTTACCTTCTTGCACCAGATCAGCCTGATCAAGGGCACAGGTGTAGTCGCCTTCGGGAAGCTCCTCGGAGAGGTTGTAGAGCAGAACATGCTCGAAGAAGAGCACGGGATTGTTGTCCCGAATCGCGGCCTTCATCAGGCCTTTGGCATTGGTGGGCGTGCTGCAGGCAACGATCTTGATGCCGGGCACGGCATGGAAATAGGCCTCAAGCCGCTGGCTGTGCTCAGCCCCAAGCTGACGACCCACGCCACCCGGCCCGCGCACCACCGTGGGAATGGTGAAGTTGCCGCCACTGGTGTAGCGGAGCATCCCCATGTTGTTGGAAATCTGGTTGAAGGCCAGGAGCAGGAAGCCCATGTTCATCCCTTCAACGATCGGGCGAAGACCGGTCATCGCCGCACCCACCGCCATACCGGTGAATCCGTTCTCGGCAATCGGCGTGTCCAGCACCCTGAGATCGCCGTATTTCTCCGCCAGATCCTTGGTGACCTTGTAACTGCCGCCGTAATGGCCGACGTCTTCACCCATCACACAGACGTGGGGGTCTCTGCCCATCTCCTCGTCGATGGCTTCCCGGAGGGCGTTGAAGAGAAGTGTTCCTGCCACGGCGTCCCTTTGATCCCGGCCAATCCGGGTGGTGACGCCAAGCTATCTCAGTCAGCGCAGGGTCAACCGCCGGCAGCAAAGGTGAACAGCAACAAAACTGAGAGAAGCATGGCTGGAGACAGCAGCAGCGCCAGCTGACCGAGGTCGTGGGGCGTCATCCAAACCCTGGCAATGGGCGGAGGCTAGGCAGGGTTCTGATCGCGAGCCGTAAAGAGACTGCGAAGAAACACCAGGGTCAGACCGAGAGCCACAAACCCGGTGCTGAACGTGGCCAGAAAGGACAAGCCCACCAGCAAGGTCTTCAGCGTGACGGCAATGTTTTGGGCAATCGGCGAGCTGTAGTGAGGTGGGTGAACAGCGAAGTACACCACCATCCGCCGGCTCCAACCCAGAGCAAGCCAAGCCAAGAATCCAGCTGTGAGCGCCCCAGAAAGAAAACTCAGCGGACCTTTGCGGGGATCCCGTGGCTCGGGGCTCTCTGTGGTCTTGGCATCAGTCATGACTCGATCCTCACGCCATCTCGGCGAAAGGCGCAAGACCACGCCGTTAATCCGGCACTTTCCAGCTGGGGAGCGAGATCGCCCTGGACCTGTTGACATGACTCCAGATCACGGAACAGCGCAAAGCAACTGGGACCTGATCCGCTCATCGCCACCGCCAGGCTGTGGGGAACGCTCTTCAACAGTTGAAGCGCCGAGCGCACAGCAGCTGTTTCGGGCGCCACCACCTCCTGCAGATCGTTGCGCAAAGACGGTGGACGATCGCTGCGCAAGGGGTTCAGCCAATCGTCCTGACGTAGGGCCTGCCGGCGGCGTTCAAACGCAGCCTCATCAGCGAGGTAGCGGGATTGGTTTAGCTCGCGGCAACGTTTGTAGGCCCATGGCGTTGAAACGCTCGCCCTGGGGTCTTTGACCAACAACACTGCCAGGGGTTCATTGGTCGGCGGCACCGCCTCCAGCTGCTCCCCTCGGCCGAAACAGAGCTGACACCCTCCGGCGACACAGAAGGGCATATCAGAGCCGAGCTCAGCCGCCATCCGCTCCAAATCAGCGGGGCTATGGCCCAATCCCCAAAGGGCATTCAGACCCACCAGCGCCGCGGCGCCGTCGCTGGAACCTCCAGCCAGGCCACCACCAATGGGGATGCGTTTCTCCAGATGAATCGACGCCCCCAATTCACTGAAGCCGGAACGATCCCGCAGCAGGTGAGCCGCACGGAGGATCAAGTTGTCGTCGCCAACACTGAGGCTGGCGTCATCGCAACTGAGGCTGACCCGCGCATCGGCGGTGTTCTCAAAGCTGAGACGATCCGCCAATTCGATGCTCTGCATCACCATGGCCAGCTCATGGAAACCGTCCGACCGCAGCCCCAGGACCTCCAGGTGCAGATTGACTTTTGCCGGGGCCGTCACCGTAATCATGGTGGTCGTTCAGTCGCCCCGATTCAAACCCCTGGCCAGGGCAACCCAGATGTCCGGAGCTAGTTCCTGGGGGCGCTGCTGAAGGCTGAAGCCAGCGGAGGCAGCCAAAGCCTGCAAGCGGTCGGGATCGGCCACGCCCGCCAGGGTGTTGCGCAGCATCTTGCGCCGCGCCAGAAATGCCTGCTTCAGCAGGGATTCCACCTGAGCAGCCAAGGCCGGCTCCACCCGCTCGGACGGCGGCAAAGGCTCCAGGCAGATCACTTCCGACTGCACCTTCGGAGGGGGCTGAAAACAGCGCGGCGGCACTGGACACACCGAACCACAGCGGGCAAGCAACTGCATTCGCACACTTAGGGCGCTGAAACTGCTGTGGCCCGGACGGGCACGGATCCGCTCCGCCACTTCCTTCTGCACCAGCAACACAAGCCGTTGGTACGGCGGATCCACAGGGCGATCCAACCGCCCCACCAGCCGCTCAAGCAGAGGCCCTGTGATGTTGTAAGGGATGTTGGCCACCACTTTGTCGGCGATGTGACCGTCACTCAATTCGAGGGGCGCCTCGAGAACATCCCCCTGATGGAGGCTGAACCCAGGGTGATCAGCGAAACGATCCTGCAGACCGGCCACCAGATCGCGATCAAGCTCGATCGCATGCACTGCCCCCACATCCGCAGCCAGAAGACGCTCGGTTAAAGCCCCCCGACCAGGCCCCACCTCCAGCACGCGATCGGTCGGCTGAAGATCGGCAGCCTCAACAATCCGCTGCAGAACGGAGTCGTCACGCAACCAGTGCTGGCCGAAGCGTTTGCGGGCGTGATGTCCGGAGAAACCCATGGATCAACTGTGCATCAGCACAGCCGCTCCACATCCATCCAGCAGATCGTTTCTTGGGATGGCATCAACGGCACAAGGGCCAGCTTGATCCGGAGCAGCTTCTCGGCGCAGGTTGGATGCGCAGCTCTCCAGCAACTGATCGCACGCGCCATGCGGCGTCGTTTGGCGGGATGAAACGCATCCAGGCCGCGGCGGTCCCAATGACCGATGCGACGCCCTTTTACCTCCACCACCAACAGCTGCTGATGCTGTTCCAGCACCAGATCCAGTTCCCCCCAGCGGCAGCGCCAGTTGCGATCGAGCAACCGCCATCCCTTCGCTTCAAGCTGTTGCAAGGCCTGCTGTTCCGCCCAGCGACCGCTGCATTGAGACTCCACCGGCATGAACCATCACTTTCTTGTTCAAACCATTCCCCCCAGGAACGGTTCTAGGGTTCAGCGGTGATTGTTCCGCTCATGCGCAGACACTTCGCGGCCCTTCTGGTCTCTTTTTTGGTCTTAACCGCTCAGTGGCTGGTGGTCGCTCCGGTCCATGCGGCCATGGATGTCGCCAAACAGGTCTTGATCGGTGCCGACTACTCCGACAAAGATCTGCGTGGGGCCACCTTCAACCTGAGCAACCTGCGCGAAGCCAATCTCTCTGGATCGGATCTACGCGGGGCAAGCCTGTACGGCGCGAAACTGCAGGACGCCGACCTCAGCGGCACAGATCTGCGCGAAGCCACGCTGGATTCCGCCGTGATGACGGGAACCAACCTCTCGGATGCCGTACTGGAAGGAGCCTTCGCCTTCAACACTCGCTTCAAGGATGTGGTGATCACAGGAGCTGACTTCACCGATGTCCCCATGCGCGGTGACCAACTCAAAAGCCTTTGTGCAGTGGCCGACGGCGTTAATTCAGTCACTGGCCGAAGCACCCGCGAAAGTCTCGGTTGCGCTTGAACCATGAGCTTTGATCCCCGCAGTCTGGAGCGCCTGCGTGAGTTGGGGCGCCAGCTCCCCGAACGTTTGCCAGAACCCAAGCCCCCGGCGGCAGCCAAAGCAAGCCAAGCGCGCCACCGCGTCGAAACGGAAAAGGATCCCGAGGAACTTTTCCGGGAACTGATGAAGGCCAGCCAGGACGGCACGGTTCCTGAGCACCTCATGGCCCGCCTCAAACAGTTGGAAGCCCAACGCAAGCCGTCGGGGCAGTCTTCGTCCTTGAACAGCAGCAGCGAGGTTCCAAGCCTTGCCGCGCCGATGCGCAGCCAGGCTGGACCGGGAAAAAACACCAAACCGAAACGGCCGAAGGTTGACCCGGGAAGCGAAGAGGAGAGCCTCTATGTGGCCTTCGGTCAGCTGCTTCTCGAGGACGAAGGAGATGACGTTTGAA
Source organism: Synechococcus sp. MU1611 (assembly GCF_020514255.1). Lineage (NCBI taxonomy): Bacteria > Bacillati > Cyanobacteriota > Cyanophyceae > Synechococcales > Synechococcaceae > Synechococcus > Synechococcus sp. MU1611. The sequence goes on from NZ_VTLC01000001.1 coordinate 705,498, forward strand.
CCCGGCTCGTTGCCGGATTCTTGCGGTGGGCAAAGTGCGTCGCGGTTGGATTCAGGAGGGCATTGAGCTTTACCTCAAACGCCTGCCGGGATTGACCATCAGCGAGCTTCGGGACAGCACCCCGGATAAAGAGGCAGATGCGATCCGAGCGGCCCTAAGGCCAGACGAAACCCTGATCGCTCTCATGGAGCAGGGCGAGACCCTGGCGTCGGTTCCCTTCGCGCGACGACTCGAACAGTTCGGTTACGAGCGGCTGGTCTTTGTGATTGGTGGAGCCGATGGTCTGACCCCTGAGCTCAAGGCACAGGCCCACTGGCGCCTGAGCCTCTCTCCAATGACTTTCCCCCATGAACTAGCGCGACTGATGCTTGTGGAACAACTGTTCCGGGCCCAGGCGATTGTTCAAGGTAGCCCTTATCACCGCGCCTAAGATTTCTCTGTCGCTGCATCTCTTTCTCTCTCCACCATGCGTCTGGCTCTGCTCTCCCCGATCCATGGCCAGTCAATTGATCACATTGCCCGACAACTGGAGAACTACAGGGTGTTTCTTACACCCTTTGAGTTGCGTCATTACTTCCACGTTTCTTTGGAGAGTCATCCAGACCTCCAATCCGACCTCACCGCCCTCGCCGAACGGGAGGGTCACAGCATCCACTTCACAAAACGAAGGCAGCCCACCTGGCGGCCCTGCACCGTTTATGCCCTGTGCGAACTAATCAAGACCGTCCTGTCCGACCACCACTGTCCTGACAAGGTCCTTATTCACACCGATACTGACCTTCTTGTCTCCAGCCAGGCGAAGAATCAACTCTCCAACCACCGTATCGGCTGCGGCAACAAGCCATTTCGGATTGACAGAAAAACCAGTTGGAGATGGAGATCAAAAGCTAAATCTGATCCTCACCTCAAACAATTTGTCAGGGAAATGTTGGACGACGACCCTTCAAAGCTTCGGGTTGGGCGGGTTTGTGGTACCTACATGCCCTGGTCGACCTTCAAAACTTTCGGGGTGCTCTTCAATAACTATTTCAACAACAACTACTTCAAGAGAAGGCCCAAACGCCACTGGCCCGTAACTGAAATCGCTATACCCAGCATTCTTCATCTTTTAGAGGGCCCAAAAGCCAACTTTCAACCTCCTTTGATCGAAGTACCAGAGGGCAAAAAAGTGTCCTGCAAAAAAATCGATCGGTTGCTCCAAAGCGATCACAGCTTTGGACTCAAAAAAATTGCCCGGGATACAGACAGCGAAGCGTTCCAGTACGTGATGCGCCTGCAAAAACAAGCCTCGCAACACGCCTAAACCATGCTGCACGTGGTCGACAACCTGCTGCAACCCGAGGAGCTGCAACACCTGCGGGATCTTTGCGACATCCATGGCCGGCTCATGGAGCAGCATTCCGGCGATGCTCAGTTCAGCTGGCGACCCGAGAGCGGTGCCCCCCGCTCCATCCACGCGCCCGCCCAGCAAGCCATCGTCGATCGCTATCTCGACGAGGTTCTTCTCCCCCTAGCCACACCGTTCGCACCCCAGCGGGCCGGGATCGAGTGGTGGTGCAATACCAACAACGACCTCGATTGGCACATCGACAAGGACGAACTGGAAGGCCAACACAGCGGCCGCTATGTACTGCCGTTGCTGTCCACAGTGTTTTATCCCCACGTCAGCTGTGCTGGAGGTGAACTTCTGGTCGCCGACAACCCCCCGATCAGCAACGGCTATCAGGGTCCCCTGCCAACGTTCCGGTCTGTGATCTCGATCCCTCCTGTGGTGAACCGTTTGGTGCTCTTCTCACCCGGAATCCTGCATCGCATCAACCCATTCGAAGGCGAGCGCTACTCCGTGGCCGTGAACATCTGGGCTCAACCGCCCCTCACCACAACTGCTGCAGAGCCACCGGCTTGAATTTCTCAATCGATACGGTCCAGGCCCGCGGAGAAAAGGTCTGCAGCGCCGCTTTGAATGCAGCCGTATCACCCGTGTTCAGCCAGGCCGCCTTAAGCCTGGGCACATCCTCCGGCAGCCGCTCCATCGGCAGCTCCACCAGCAGCAGACTGTCTGCTCCAGCAGCACGCTGCAGAGAGCCCTGATCGCTGCGCTGGAAGACCCGCAGCAGCAGCTCCAGCACCAAGACATGGCCCAACTCTTCCGGAGCCTCACCCTGCGGAGCCACCTCTTTCTGAGAGCGTCCCCCCAGAGGCAACGCCCGCTGCCCCTGCTGATCGATCAACGCCATGGCTACGAGATAAGGAGAGTCAGCCAATACCAGAACCCGAAGACCACCATCCTCACCGGACCCTCCCCATACCGATAAGTACATGTGTACTATTTAGCCAGCTGTTGCTGTTGCCGTGGAGCTCCAACACAGTCCGCTGCCCCTGCAACCAAGGCGAACTCGGCTCACCCTGCCCCTAGCCAATGAATGCGTTGCCGCTGGGTTCCCATCCCCCGCCGATGACTACATCGATGTGGGGATCGACCTCAATGAACAACTCATCCGGCATCCCACCAGCACCTTTTTCCTGCATGTCAGCGGCAACTCCATGACCGACGCCGGCATCCACGACGGTGATCTCCTGGTGGTCGATCGCAGCCTCGAACCGCGACCGGGGAAGGTGGTCGTGGCTGTGCTTGACGGTGGCTTCACCCTCAAGCGCCTGGTGCGCCATCGCGGCAGGTTGCGCCTGGAAGCCGCCCATCCGGACTATCCCCCGCTGGAGCTTCATCGCTGCGGCGAGGTTCAGATCTGGGGCGTCGCCATTCATGTGATCCATCCGCTCTGAGGCGACATCGCCATGTCTCAGGCCACGGCCCTGATCGATGGAAACAATTTCTATGCCTCCTGCGAGCAGAGCCTGGACCCGGCCCTGATCGGCCGGCCCGTGGTGGTGCTGTCCAATAACGACGGCTGCATCGTGGCGCGCAGCGCCGAAGCCCGTGCCCTGGGGATCCGCATGGGGACGCCGTACTTCAAGGCGCGTCGAGAGCTTGAACGGCACAACGTGGTGGTGCGCAGTTCGAACTACGCCCTTTATGCCGATATGAGCCAGCGGATGATGAGCCTGCTGGAGGCCCACTGTGAAGAGCTGGAGGTGTATTCGATCGACGAAGCCTTCGGGCGGATTCGTCGTCCCAGCAATGGTGATTTACAAGGTTGGGCCCGGCAGCTGCGGGCACGGGCCCGACAGAACCTCGGCATCCCAATCGCCATCGGCCTGGGGGCCAGCAAAGGACAGGCCAAGCTGGCCAATCGCCTGGCCAAACAGACCCCGAACCGTGCCGGGACGTTCGACCTCGGCCAGTGCGATAACCCTGATCATTGGCTGGAAACGATTGCGATCGAGGATGTCTGGGGGATCGGTCGTCAATTGGCCCATTGGTGTCGACTGCGGGGCATCAGCAACGCAAGACGCCTGCGGGACATGCCGAGCGGTGAGCTACGCGCCAAATGCGGCGTGGTGGGTCTGCGTCTGCAACGCGAACTGCGCGGCCATGCCTGCCTACCGCTGGAGCTTGCACCGGCACCGAAGCAGGAAACCTGCGTGAGCCGCAGTTTCAGCCGACCCATCACCAGCGAGGCTGAGCTGCACCAGGCCATCACGACCTATGTGGTGCGCGCCGCCGAGAAATTGCGCAAGCAACGGCAGCGGGCGGCAGCCCTCACCATCTACACCCGCACAAGCCCGTTCTCTCCTGGCTTTTACAGCCAAGCGGCCAGCACGCAACTGGATCTACCGAGCAATGACACGGCCGTGCTGCTGCAAGCAGCGCGACCCTTGGTGGCACGAATCTTTCGCCCCCACCGTCAACTGGCCAAGGCCGGCGTGCTGATGCAGCACCTGCAGAGCCATGAGATCCTCCAGACCCATCTGATGGTGCCGATGAGTGAAGAGCAGCAGCAGAAACGGGAATGCCTGATGCAGACCATCGACCAGATCAATCGGCGTTACGGGCGTGGAACCCTGCAATGGGCAGGCTGCGGACTGCAGCCGAGCTGGTTGATGCGACGGGAGCAACTCAGCCGAGCCGCCACCACCCGTCTGCAGGATCTACCCGTGGTGAGGGCCTGAGCCCATCGATCACGGCTCACCCAGAAAACGGCAGGCCGGGAGGCTGATCGCCACCTGATCCACACCGTCGAGGAAAGCTTCAGCGTCGACCGCCCGCGTGCGCACAAAACTGGTTCGAATCTCTTCCAGCTGGTCCATGGCATCGTCACGACTCAGGCCTGTGGAGGTGTGAGCAAGACTGCAAAGGGATGTCGCGACACCACGACCGAAGCCGCGTGAACTGGCCTGGCGCCGCACCGCCGACAGCAGCATGGGCACCACGAGACCACCCAGCACGAGAACAAACACAATCACGCCCCAGAGGCGACCGCCACGCACCCAGTAAGGAACCAGATACAGACCGCTATTGGCAGGAGATGGGGTGGCAGAGGGAGGCTCAGAGGGAGGAGGGTTCATCACTCAGGCCTCCTGCAGCAACTGAATGACCTGTTCACGTGTGCTGAGCAGCAACACCATCCGCTCACCATGGGCATTGAGGCCAGTCTGCTCCCGCACCAGATCGGTGCTAGCCAGCGCCAATCCTCCGGTTTCGGTGAATAACACCGGCAACGTGCCGTGGTGTCCCCGCATGCCCTGTAGATCCAACGCCTGACGCACGGCCCGCTGCGCTTTGTCAGAGCCCAAGCGCTCCACGAAGGCCGGCCAGAGGTGGTTCACCGGAGCGAGAGCCGCGAAATCAAGCTGCGTATCAGACATCAAGACGGCAACAACGCGAGGGCTTCACTGATCATCTGCGGGGTGACAGCGATGCGCTCAAGCGGATCGGCATTGTCGAGGTAGGCGTCAAACGAAGCGAACCGCTCGATCACCGGATCAGCTCCCTCGGCGGCACAAGCTTCGACCCAATCGCCCTCCTCCGGCTTCACCGCGATGTAGGCCTGCAGCGCTTCCTCGAGATCACCGCCGTCGCCGACGCCATCGCCATGCCAGATCGCTTCGAAGAATTCAGACATCTCAACGCGACGGACAGGTCTTGATGCAGTTTGCCGAGAACATTGGCAACCTCACCACACATCGAAGCCAAGAACCATGGCCCATGGCTCAGGCGGCGGGAGGAACCGCATCCCCTGAGGTCTCCGCAGCAGGGGAATCGACCGCAACGGTGTAGCTCGCGCAACGCTGCTGATCCAGATGGCCGATGTGCTTTCTCTCGGTGTAATAAAGCTCCTGGTAACGCAGCGCATCACGGTTGAGGTCATCGAACAAGGCCTGAATCCGTAGCTCCATGTCCACGTTGCTCTCGTCTGACGAGGCTTCCTGATCAATCAATACGGCGATACAGGCCTCCAGGGTCTGCAGGCGCTGACCACCCCAGGCCTCCAGCAGATGCCGGCAGCGCTTCAGGCTTTTCTGGCGCTCCAGCAGAGCAGCGATGCCTCGCAACTGCTCCAACGGCTCCGCCAAAGCAACAAGCTGCAATTCACCGGGCTCCAGGAGAGGCGTCAGGCGGGAGACCAGCGCACTGCTCTCCAGCAACAGCTGATCGGTGAGCAGGCGTGGCAGATCCATCACATCAAGACCCTCGCCGTCGTCGTCGCATCGGCTGATCGCCTCCAACCGCCCCTCACCCAGGTTGGTCTCCTCTAGATCCGTAATGGCCGCCCAGAGATGGCGGTGATGGGGGATGGCGAAATCCTCCAATTCCCGCGTGCGCAGTTCCTGGCGAATCGTGGCCCGATGCCGAGGGCAATGCAGATACAAACGCAGCAGGTCTGCCTCGCAACGCTCCCGCTGACCGGATTCACCCGGCTGCTCATGGCGACTGGAGCGCCCATGCCAACGCTGGCCCTTCACCTGCTGGCGCAGATCGTCCTCGAGCTGAAGCGCCAGCCGTCCCTGCCCACCACTGAGCCGCTCCGCCACCCGTTGGAGGTAGTGGGTTCGGACAGCGGACTGGGGCAGTTTGCCCAGCAGCCCCACCAGGGCCGTCACCGCCTGCTGAAACTGGTCAGCCCGGCTGAGGTCTCTCGCCTCAAGAACCTGCTCAATTTGCCAGTCGAGCCAGAGGGGGGCCTGATCCAGCAGAGCGCGGTAATCGCCGGCCCCGTTCTGTTTGAGGTATTCATCAGGGTCCTTACCGGACGGGAGGTGCAGAACCCGCAGCTCCAGCTGGCCCTGCATGGCCAGCTGCTCCACCTCGCCAATGGCCCGATTGGCCGCACGGACACCGGCGCCATCGGCATCAAAATTCAGAACGATCCGCTTGCTGTCGCTGACGCGGCACAACTGGGTGATCTGCTGACTGCTCAGAGCCGTGCCAAGGGAGGCCACGGCGTTGGTGATGCCGGCGGCATGCAGTGCAATCACATCGAAGTAGCCCTCCACCACCACAGCCCTGTCGTCCTTACGGATGGCATTGGAGGCTTTGTCGAGGCCAAACAGATGCTTTCCCTTCTCAAACACCTCGGTCTCGGGAGAGTTGAGGTACTTCGGTTCGCTGCCATCAAGACTGCGCCCCCCGAAGCCGATCACCCGACCCTGACGGTCATGGATCGGAACCATGACCCGATGGCGGAAGCGGTCATAAAAGCCATTGCCGCCCTTGCGGGGCACCACCAGACCAGCGGCCTCAAGGAGCTCGGGAGCCAGCCCCTCCACCTGTTGAAGATGCTTCAGAAGGCCATCCCACTCATCCGGCGCATAGCCGAGCTGAAATGACTCCTGGGTGGCGGGGCTGAGACCTCTGGCGTCGCTGAGGTATTTGAGGGCCTCTGCGCCCGTGGGAGCCAGCAACTGGCTGCGAAACCAGCCGGCGGCCAGAGCCAGGGCCCGTTGCAGCTTGTCCCTACGGGAGAGCTGTTGCCGCAGCCGCTCCTGCTGCGGACCATCCACCGTCTCGATCGGGAGCTGGTAACGCCGCGCCAGATCCAGCACGACATCACTGAAGCTCTGGCGTTGGAACTCCATCAGGAACTTGATGGAGTTGCCCCCGGCACCGCAGGAGAAGCAGTAGTAGAACTGCTTTGCGGGAGACACCGTCATCGACGGTTTGCTGTCGTCATGGAACGGACAGATCCCGACGAATTCCCGTCCCTTCTTCTTGAGCACCACGTGCTCGCCCACCACATCAACGATGTCGGCCCGTTCCTTGACGGCCTCGATCGTTCTTGGGTGCAGGCGGGCATTCACCATCAGTTCATTCTGCGAAGTCGCAGGGTTCCGTGCACCCCGTCATCAGAACACCCATGGCCGAAACGCAGAACGAACAAGCCTGGTGGAACCGGGAATCGGTGCGGGGCAGTCGGGCTCTGATCCTCAGCTCTCTGGCCTTCAGTCTGATGACGGTCTGCGTCAAGCAGCTGAACAGTCGTCTTCCGGTGGTGGAAATCGTGCTGAGCCGAGCGCTGATCAGCATCGTTCTGACCGTAGTTGGGCTACGCCTCGCCGGGGTTTCTCCCTGGGGCCATCGACGCGGGCTGTTGGTGGCCCGTGGGCTGCTGGGCAGCCTGGCCCTGCTGTGTTTCTTCGAGGCGATTGATCAGCTGCCACTCGCCTCGGCAACGGTGCTGCAGTACACGTACCCCACATTCACGGCCCTAGCGGCGCTGCTGCTGCTTGGCGAACCGCTCCGACGACGCATCAGTGGGGCGGTTCTGCTGGGCTGGATCGGCGTCACGCTGGTGGTGCAACCGCAGTGGCTGACGGGAACAGCACAGCCGGCTCAGCTCATCCCTGCCCTGATCGGCATTGCTGGCGCTCTGATGACCGCCCTGGCCTACGTCAGTGTGCGGCGGCTGTCGGAAACCGAACACCCGCTGGTGATCATCCTGTATTTCCCGATGATCTCGGTTCCCTTAACCCTGCCCTGGGTGCTGCATCAGGGGGTGTGGCCCAACGGCATCGAGTGGTTCTGGCTCCTGGGAGTCGGCGTGATGACTCAGCTTGGCCAGATTTGGGTCACCGAAGGCCTGCGCTGTCTGCCCGCCGCACGAGCGACGTCGATCAACTACGTGCAAGTGGTCTTCGCCGCTGGCTGGGGCTGGCTCTGGTTTGCTGAATCGGTGAATGCCTGGCAGGTGGGTGGGGGAATGCTTGTGCTGTCCGCCACCCTGATCAGCCTGTCGGCCCGGAGTTAGCTCGACTCGAAGTAGACCTCAGGCCTTGTCCAATCCCAAGGGATAGGTGAGCCAGGCCTGACGGTCATCCGTTCCACCCTTGGGGCGGACCAGGCGCCAGCTCTGCCCGCGGGAGCCCCGTTGCAGAAACAGCTCAAACGGGCTGTCCACCTGAACGCGGTCACCGGGCAGCTGCCAATCGAACCGACCCGAAACCCTCAAGCCCTGCTCATCGCCCAGGGCGAAGCTTTCCTGGTCTTCGACCCGCACACGACTAACGCTGGGGGCAATGGGCATCGGGGTGAGGTCCAGGGAGCTGGCGATAGCCGTCTGGGTGAGCTGAATCTGCAGGGCCAGCGCTTCATTCAATAGAGCGCGTGGCGGTTGGGATCCACTGCAGGCCGTGAGGGAAACCACGATCGACAAAACGCAAAGCGCCTGAAGAAACCTTTGCAAGACACGCTTCAAACCAGACAAAGGCAATGACAGCTGCGGCAACATGACGCGGTTGGAACCTCTCCCCATGATCGGCTGGCTGCAAGGACGACCGATGGAGTTCTGGACTCAAGGCAACCGTAGCGGCGTTCTGTTGCTTTGCGGTGGTGTCGGGTATGAGGTGCATCTGACGGAGCGGCATCAGCAGAACCTCTCTGCTGACAGCGATCTGAACCTGTGGATTCATCAGGTGCAGCGGGAGGACGGCAGCAGCCTCTATGGCTTTCCTCTCCGTCAGGAGCGGGATCTGTTCAGGCTGCTGATCAGCGTCAGCGGTGTCGGTCCCCAGGCCGGTCTTGCCCTGATGCAGGAATGCAGGCCCCAAGAACTGGTGGAAGCGATCAGCAGCGGTGATCTGCGCCGACTTTGCAAGGCGCAGGGCATCGGCAAACGCACAGCAGAGCGCCTTGCGGTGGAACTCAGGGCCTCCATCGCGGCATTCGCGGGCGTTGATCCAGCTCCCTCCCTGGCTGAAGGAATCAGCTCAGAGCAGATGCCAGAGAGCGGGGCCGACGTCGAAGCAACTCTGGCAATGCTTGGTTACGACGATCTCGAAATCCGTCGCGCCATCCGTGCCATCGCCGAGGGTGCAGATGGCCCCCCTCCTGCCGGAGGCGACCAGGACGCTTGGCTGCGGGTCTGCCTCCAATGGCTAAGTCGCGAATCGGCCTGATCCGTCCCTCGCAAAGGTAAGCTGGTTGTTTGCACTGACAGGGCCGCCCCCCCCGCATGTCGCTTGATACCACCGAGAAGCAGCAGCTGATCAACACCCACCAGACCCACGGCACCGACACCGGTTCGGCCGAGGTCCAGGTGGCCATGCTGAGTGAGCGGATCAACCGTCTCAGCAGCCACCTGCAGAACAACATCCACGACTTCTCCTCGCGTCAGGGGCTGCTCAAGATGATTGGCCGTCGCAAGCGTCTGCTGAGCTACATGCGCAGCAAGAGCGAACAACGCTACGCCGATACGATCGCCAAACTGGGCATCCGCGGCTAATCGAACTGCCCCATGGCTGAGCAACGCAATGCCCTTCCCTTCGAGCCCAAAGGGTCTGGGAAGGGAAGCAAGCCTGCCTCTGGGGCTCCCAGACAGGAAGCCATTCCTCGGTATGTGGCCGATCGGATGGCGCGTCGTGTCGCTGTGTTCACAGGACTCCCGTCTCTCGCAGGGATGGGAGTTTTTGTTGGCAGCTACGTCGTCGTCACCCGTGGCATCGCCGATATCGCTCCGGGGCTCACACTCGCAGGCTCCGGCTTGTTTTTCCTCCTAGGGCTGGTGGGACTCAGCGTTGGCGTGTTGACAGCCAGCTGGGATCCCGAACCGGGTTCCCTTTTGGGCTTTGAGAATTTCAAACCGAATGTTCAACGGATGCGTGAGTCGATCCGGGCCCAGAAGCAACAGCAGCGGGAATCAGAGCCCTGAACAGTGCTCTTCTGATGACCTAATCAACATCAAGTGAGAACCAGACGGTCGCTGCTGCGGGCTTCAAAGGCTTGGTTGCGCAACGATTCGATCGCTGCATCGACATTTTTTACGCAGAACTGAGGGCCAAGTCGCACGTAGCGAACTGTCTCGCCATGACGCACCTCGGCGACCACAGGCACTTTGACGCCCAACTCATCCCGTTCGGGACGATGTTGGTTCAGGCATTCCCGCAACTTGTGCTGAATGGCGATGTCACTGGCCTGATCAGAAGGGAGCTGAACCAGAAGCAGATTGAGCTCATCAACGGCGCGGCAGTCGTCAATGATCAGCTGCACACGCTCGTCACGCCGATCCACCCCAGCCCACACCAGCAAGCGAGCTTCGGCCATCAGATGATCCGCGAGGCGGGCGTAGCTCTTGGGGAAAACAACGGCTTCGCAGCTTCCGGTGAGATCCTCGAGCTGAAGAATCGCCATGCGGTCGCCCTTACGGGTGGTGACCTGACGCATCTCCGCCACCATCGCGATAGCACTCACCTTTGTTTTATCCGGCTGCTCCTCAAGGGATCCCAGGCCGATGGGCGCCAGCAGTTTCGAGGAGGGCGTGAGCTGTTTGAGGGGGTGATCTGACAAGTAAAAGCCCACCAAATCTTTTTCAAGGCGCAGCTTTTCTGTCGGGGGGTAATCCGGCACCGGTGCAGCTTTGGGGGCATGGCTGAGATCAGCCGGGCCAGCGTCATCGGATGCAGGGGCCATCAAATCGAAGAGATTGCCCTGACCGCTGTCACGGTCCTTGGCCCGTGAGGAGGCCCAGTCGAGGAGCAGGTCCAGATCGGCCATCAGCTGGGCACGATTGGCCTGCGGATCCATGGCATCCAGGGCGCCGCAGTGAATCAACGATTCCAGGCCACGACGATTGAGCACCGAGGAGGGGATCCGATCACACAGATCGGCCAGGGAGTGGAAGGGCCCATCGCTATCGCGGGCGGCGATCAACTGCCGAATCGCTCCGTCACCAAGGTTGCGAACAGCGGAGAGACCGAACAGGATCCGATCGCCGTTGGGGGTGAAATCGGTCAGGGAGGCGTTCACATCCGGAGGCATCACCTCAATCCCCATTGCATTGCAATTGGAGATGTAGCGCTGCACCTTGTCGGCGGCTCCGGCATTCACCGTGAGCAGGGCCGCCATGTAGGCCACCGGATAGTGCGCCTTTAGATAGGCCGTCTGATACGTGACGGCGCCGTAGGCCGTGGAATGGCTCTTGTTGAAGCAATATTCAGCGAAGAGAACCATCTGATCGAACAGTTCGTCGGCGACCTTTTCATCAACGCCACGCTCACCAGCTCCTTTGACGAAGATGCCGCGATGCTTCTGCATCTCTGAAACTTTTTTCTTGCCCATCGCTCGTCTCAGCAGATCGGCCTGACCCAGGGAATAACCAGCCAGATCCTGCGCAATACGCATGATCTGCTCCTGATACACCATGATCCCGTAGGTCTCCGACAGGATCGGCTCCAAGATCGCGTGGGCAAAATCAATCGCCTCGCGCCCGTGCTTGCGGTTGATGAATTTGGGAATCAATCCAGCATCGAGGGGGCCCGGTCTGTAAAGAGCGAGGATTGAGGAAATGTCTTCCAGAGAAGACGGCTTGAGATCGCGCACGATCTGCCGCATGCCACTGGATTCCAGCTGGAAGATCCCCTCAAGGTCACCGCGAGCGAGAAGAGCAAAGGTCTCTTCATCCTCCGGCGGGAGCTTGTCGGGATCGACGCGGGTTCCACTGCTGACCTCCACCAGCTCGAGCGTCTTTTCGATCATCGTGAGGTTCTTCAACCCCAGGAAATCCATCTTCAACAGACCCATGGATTCCACGTCTTCCATGAAGTACTGCGTGATCACCTGACCATCGTTGTTGCGCTGCAACGGCACAAGCTCATCCAGAGGGTCAGCGGCAATGACCACCCCGGCTGCATGCACACCAAAGGTTTTATTGGTGCCCTCAATCCGCATCGCCATGTCCACCCAACGCTTCACCGTTGGATCCGACTCGTACTTCTCGCGGAACTCGGGATTGGGTGATTCCTCACCGATCATCGCCTTGAGCTTGGCGGGCTTGCCGCGAACCACCGGGATCAATTTCGCCAGACGGTCGGCATCGCCATAGGGAATATCAAGCACCCGGGCCACATCCTTCAGAACCGCCTTGGAGGTCATCCGGTTGAAGGTGATGATCTGGGCCACCTTGTCTTCGCCGTAGCGCTCGGTGACGTAGTCGATCACCTCACCACGGCGTTCAATGCAGAAGTCGGTGTCGATATCAGGCATCGACTTGCGTTCCGGGTTGAGGAAACGCTCGAACAGGAGGCAGTTGGTGATCGGATCAATGTTGGTGATCCCAAGGCAGTAGGCGACAAGCGAGCCTGCAGCAGAGCCCCGGCCAGGGCCCACAGGAATGCTCTGTTCCCGGGCAAAGCGGATGTAATCCCAGACCACCAGGAAGTAGGTGGGGAATCCCATCTGCTCCATGATCTTGAGCTCGTGGCTCATGCGCTCGGCGTAGTCGTCGGGCAGAGGAGCATCGACACCGAGCTCGAGGCGATCCCGCAGCCCTTGCTCCGTCACCTCCCTCAGGTAGCTGACAGGGGTATGCCCTTCGGGAATCGGGAAGCGGGGCATTTGGTAGCGCCCGAGGATGTCGTAGGGCTCCACCTTGTCGGCCACCTTGACGGTGTTGACAATCGCCTCCTGGACCACCTCAGGCTCCAGATGGTCACCGAAGAGACACCCCATCTCCTCTTCGGTCTTGATGTATTCGGTTCCCGTGTAGCGCAGTCGCTTCTCATCGGTGATCAACTTTCCGGTGAGCACACAGAGAAGAGCGTCGTGGGCTTCGACGTCCTGCTTGCTCAGGTAATGGGCATCGTTGGTCGCAACAATCTGGATGCCGAGTTCCTTGGCGATTTTGACGATCTCGACGTTGACGATCCGATCTTCCGGAGATCCATGGTCCTGGATCTCGAGGTAGTAGTCATCGCCAAAAACCTCCTGGTACCAGGCCGCCACCTTGCGTGCCACATCAGGACGACCACGCAAAATCGCCTGGGCAATCTCGCCACCGAGGCAGGCCGTGGCGATGATCAGCCCCTCGCTGTGTTGCTTCAGCAGCTCCTTGTCGATGCAGGCACGGGAAAAAATGCCGCGTCCCCGCATCCCCCGCAGATGGCTGATGCTGGTGAGCTTGACCAGGTTGCGGTAGCCCGTGGCGTTTTTGGCAAGCACCACGAGGTGGTACCGCTTCTCTTTCTTGGGTTGCGGATCATCAATGGACCCGTTGATCACGTACATCTCGTTGCCGATGATCGGCTTGAGATCGGTGCCCTGACAAAGCTTCAGAAGCTCGATGGCGCCATACATCACGCCGTGATCGGTCAGGGCGATCGCTGGCATGCCCAGTTGCTTCGCCCGCTCCACCATGGCCGGCAACTGCGACGCCCCGTCGAGAAGGCTGTAATCGCTGTGGTTGTGGAGAGGGACGAATGCCATAGGGTCAGACTAGGACCCAACGCAAGATCCAGCGTTCACGGAGAACGAAACACCCCACATGTGGCGGAGCTCAGGGAACCAGAGCGGCTTCAGGGCGTGAAGCGAACACCTGCGCTGCCTGCTCGTACTGGTGCGCCACCTGGAGCAGACGCGGTTCGTCCAAGACATTGCCGATCAACTGCATCCCAATCGGCAAACCCGCCGCACTGAATCCGCAGGGAACACTGATGGCAGGCAACCCGGCCAGGTTCACCGGAATCGTCAGCAAGTCGGCGAGGTACATCGCCAGAGGGTCATCAGCATGGGCGCCAGCCTTGAACGCGGTGGACGGTGCGGTTGGCGTGAGCAGCACATCAACACTCTGGAACGCAGCATCAAAATCACGCCGGATCAGGGTGCGCACCTGCTGGGCCTTTTTGTAATAAGCGTCGACGTATCCGGCGGAAAGGGCATAGGTGCCAATCAAGATCCGCCGCTGCACCTCCGCACCAAACCCCTCAGCACGGCTTCGTGCTGTCATCGCGGCAAGGCTCTCGGCGTCGTCGGCACGAAAGCCATATTTGACCCCGTCGTAACGGGCCAAATTGGCAGAGGCCTCCGACGGAGCAATCACGTAATAGGTGGCGATGCCGTCGTTGAACCTGGGGCAGCTCACCTCCACCAGCTCAGCGCCAAGAGCCTCCAGCTGAGCAGCAGAGGCCTGCACAGAAGCCTTGACCTCAGCATCGAGGCCTTCGGCATCGAAGCACTCCTTGATCACACCAACCTTGAGACCCTTGATGGGCTTGTTCAGGCCGGCACTGAAGTCCGGCACAGCCGCATCAAGGCAAGTGGAATCACGGGGGTCGGGCCCTGCGATCACCTGAAGCAGCTCGGCCACATCAGCCACACTTCCTGCAAAGGGACCCACCTGATCCAAGGAACTGGCAAAAGCCACCAGACCCCAACGACTGACGCGGCCGTAGGTGGGTTTAAGACCCACAACGCCACAAAACGACGCAGGCTGACGGATGGAGCCTCCGGTGTCGGAACCCAGAGAAGCAACGCAACTTCCTGAAGCGACGGCCGCAGCACTGCCACCGGAGCTTCCGCCCGGTACGTGGGCTGTGTTCCAAGGATTTTGAGTCGCACCAAAGGCCGAGGTTTCCGTGGAGCCGCCCATGGCGAACTCATCCAGATTCGTCTTACCCACCAGCACACCTCCGGCTTGCCAAAGCCTTTCGGTCACTGTTGATTCGTAGGGAGGCACAAACTGTTCCAGCATGCGGCTGGAACAGGTGGTGCGGACCCCTTTGGTGCAAAGGTTGTCTTTGATCGCCAAGGGAAGACCGGCAAGCTGGCCAAGGCTTTCACCGGCGGCGCGAGCTTCATCAATTCTGGAAGCTTTATCACGGGCCTTCTCGGCCGTGACCTCAACGAAAGCATTGAGCGACGGCTCAGAGCTTTCAAGCCGCTTGAGGTGTTGATCAACGAGCTCGCGGGAGGAAACCTCACCGCTCTGCAGCTGCTGACGCCACGCGCTGATCGTCATGTCCCTGCGATCCATTGCAGGGAGGACGCTATCAGCCGCAGGATCAACCCTCAGCCGTGATGGTGAGGGGCTCGGAGCGACGGGTCCGCAACAGGGAGTGGCTGATCGACTGAGGTTGCTCCGACTTGACGTCGTCAAGGAAGGAGTCGAGGTCGTTTTCCAGTCCTTTTCGGGTGACAAACGGACCGAACCAGTAGGTCACATCGGGACCAGATGTCTGAATCCGAGCCCACCAGGCGACCCCAAGGCCATTGGCAAGGCTGCGCAGCGGCCGGATCAGGGGACTCATGGGGGGGTAGAACGACCTCAAGGCATTGTGCCTCTTTAACCGACAAAACCGAGCTGTTTTCAGGGAGATAGCTGGATATTCTGATCGAACTCCGGCGCAGCAGCTTGTTGAGACGGATTGAGATCCAGATCAATCCGCTGGTCAGGAACCTTTTCCACGGGTTGTTCAGGCGGTTCAGACGCCTCAGTGGACGTCTCTACCCCAGCGAGTTGGGGCCGTCGAATCGGGGGTGACGGCGCCTGGCCGTGAATGTCCTTCATCCAGTTGCGTCGCGCCACTTCATAAACGCAAAGTGCCGTAGCAACGGATGCATTCAGGCTTGGGGTAATGCCCCGCAACGGAATACGGACCAACTGATCACAGTGACGCCGGGTCAAAAGCGACAAGCCCTGGTCCTCTGACCCGGTGACCAGCACCAATGGGCCGCTGAGATCAACATCCGTGAGGGTCACGTCCCCTTCTGCCGCAAGGCCCACCACCCTGTATCCCGCATCCTTGAGCTTTTCCAACGACCGGTTGAGGTTGACCACACGCGCGACCGGAAGGTGTTCAAGGGCGCCGGCTGCCACTTTGGCGGCCGAACCGGTTAAACCAGCACTCCGACGCTGGGGAATCACCACCCCATGGGCTCCCATCGCCTCGGCGGAACGCACGACAGCACCGAGATTATGGGGGTCCGTGACACTATCCAAAGCCACCAATAAGGGGGGTTCCCCAAGATCCGAACAGCCATCGATGAGGGTTTCGAGATCGAGGGTTTCAGCCGCTGCCGTCTGAAGGGCGATGCCCTGGTGAACGGAACCACCTGTGATCTGTCCAAGCCGAGCCCAGGTCACCTCTTCCACCAAGACCCCAGACGCCTTGGCATCGCGCAAGAGCTGGAGAAATTTGGCCGCACTGCGCATCTCCGGGGTGCACCAAATGCGATGAATGGGTCGTCCTGCCTCCAGCGCGGCTTGGGTGGCATGGCGCCCCCAAATCAGATCATCTGCCGGAGGTGTGGCCGCTGCGGCCTCCGGTGCTGCATCCTGTCGCTGGGAACGGCCATTGTCGTAGCGCGATCGGGGGCGCTGGGACGGCTGGCGCCGTTCATCCCCGGAGCGGCGACGGTCGCCGTAACGATCATTCCGATCTCGAAATCGTCCGGGCCCTGAACGGTCGTTCTGAGGTTCCGTACGAAAAGCATTCTGATCCCGGTCGAAGGAACGGGATCGATCCCCGAATCGCTCTCTGGGGCGATCATCAGATCGATTGCCGGGTCGATCTCCGAATCGCTCTCTGGGGCGATCACCGGATCGATTGCCGGGTCGATCTCCGAATCGCTCTCTGGGGCGATCATCAGATCGATTACCGGGTCGATCTCCACCCCGAGGACGCTCCCAGCCCTCATCCCTCGGCGCTCGTCGGTCGCGAAAACTGCTGCCATCTCGACCAGGTTTGGCGTAAGGCGAACGACCGCCGTCGGAACGACGATTGCTGGGCATGGGCCGACCGTTGCCAGAGCGCCCCACCGAGGAGCGGCCAGCGGATGGACGTCCACTGGGAGGCCTGCCTCCTGGAGGTCGTCCACTTCCACTCCCTCCTGGCCCCGAACGACCATCGCGGGATGGGCCGCTGGAGCGGCGTTCAAAGCGAGGGCTCATGGTGTGCGAGGCAACGTTATGGGTTGGATCCGGATTGCTCCAGGTGATCGAAGAGCTCAGCAAGCCGGGCTGGATTGTTCAGAAACAGCCAGCCAACCATTGTCTCAAACCCCGTGGCCCGTCCATACACAGCGGCCTCGGCTCGGCGCGGACCACGGCCTGCACTGTTGCGCCCCCGACGGACCAGATCGAGTTCCTGGGAATCCAGGAGTTGACGGTCTTCCAGCCAAGTCAACAAACGGGATTGGGCATCGGCGCGAACATCGGCCACAACAGCACGATGCAAATGATCGGAACGGCCGGGTCTGGCTCCATGGCGGAGCCGTTGATGGAGCTCCCAGACGGCATCTCCGATCCAAGCCAGCTGCAATGGGCCCAATTGATCGTTCAGACCACTGGGTGACTGATTGCGAATCCAGTCGCTCAAGCGGCCAATTGGTTCAGAGCTGTCGGAAGATCCTCCACCAGATGGAGGAACTCTTCGAGCCGCACCAACTTGATCGTCTGCATCACACGGGTGTTTCCCACAAGGAGAAACGACCGTTTGGCATCCGTGCATTGTTTGGCCAACTGCACCAGGGCACCAAGGCCTGATGAGTCGAGAAAATCGATCTTGCTTAGATCGAGAACAGCTGGAAGCTTGTTGGCTTTCAAAACATCGGCCACGTACTCCATGAACTGCTTCTCGGAGTACGCATCCAATTGGCCGGTGAAGTGAAACACCAAACAGCCATCCTTCTGTTCAAATCCGCCCCGTAGAGAGACGGTCAGTCGCTGCAGTTCGCTGATGGGATCAAGCCCCCCAGGCATCATCGGCACGAAGTGTAGTGATGCTGAGCCTGGGCAACCACCTCATCAACGGCGATCGGCCATGAGCGTCACAAAGCGGGCGAAATGATGATCCGCGTCATGCGGTCCAGGACTGGCTTCCGGGTGGTATTGCACACCAAAAACGGGCTTGTGACGGTGAGCAATGGCCGCCACGGTGCGGTCGTTCAGATTGAAATGGGTGACATCAATGGCGTCGGTATCCAGAGATTCGGCAGAGAGGGCAAACCCGTGGTTCTGACTTGTGATTTCAACCTGCCCCGTGGTGCCACAGGGATGATTCAAACCACGATGGCCATAGGACAGCTTGAAGGTCTTGCCGCCGAGTGCCAGGCCGAGAATCTGATGGCCCAAACAGATCCCAAACAGCGGTAGATCGGCCTCCTCCAAGAGAGTCTTGGCCAGGGCAATCCCATGGCTCACCGCCGCAGGGTCTCCAGGACCGTTGGAGAGAAAGACACCATCCGGGCGATGGGAACGAACCGTGGCCAGATCGGTGTCTGCAGGGAGAACAGTGACGTCACAGCCATGGGCGACCAGGCGATCAAGAATGGCTCGTTTAATTCCAAAATCAACCGCGACGACGCGGAAGGGGGCGTCGCTTCGACGCTGCAGGCGCTGATCGAAGCCAACACTGCAGGGTTGATTCCACTGGTAGGGCTCACGGGTGGTGACGCGATCTGCCAGGTTCAGTCCTTCCATCGAAGGCGCCTGCTTCAAGAGCTCAAACAACTGCGCAGGTGTCTGGCCGTCACTGCTGATCACACCATTCATGGCACCGACCTCGCGCAGATGACGCACCAGCGCACGGGTGTCTACACCGCTGATACCCACCAGTTGATGGCTCTGCATCCAGGTATCGAGAGTCTGTTCACAACGCCAGTTGCTGGGCGACGGCGCCAGCTGGCGTGCGATCACACCAAGGGCGTGGGGACGATCGGCTTCCTGATCGTCGGCATTCACCCCGGTATTGCCGAGTTCGGGATAGGTGAAGCTCACCAGTTGTCCGGCATAGGAGGGATCCGTCAGCACCTCCTGATATCCGGTCATCCCGGTGTTGAACACCACTTCACCGATGGTTGTACCGCGATGGCCAAAGCCGACACCGGTCAGAACCGTGCCATCGGCAAGGACGAGATAGGCCTTGTCTGATGGGGAGTCGGGCATCGGAGGGCCGCCGAAGGGCATCAGTCACTCATTCTCCATCTCCATCGGACAGTGCATCCCGCAGAGCGACAAGCTTCTCCCAGGCCTTGCCCTCTCGTAGAACCGTCATGGCCTGTGCAGCAGCAGCCGTCAGATCCGTTTGCAATCCAGCGGCCCAAAGCACCAATGCCGTGTTGAAGGCAACCACCTCCGCTTGAGCGAGCGATCCATGCCCTTGCAGAACATCTCGCAGGATCTGCTGATTCACCGAGCAGTCACCACCACGCAGCAAATCGAGGCCGGCACCCGTCAGGCCCAGATCTTCAGGGCAGACCTCCTTGCTGCTGATGCCCCCCGATTCGATCAAACGCAAGGCGTTGGGGCCAGCCAAGGAAGCCTCATCGAGACCGCCAGCGCCGTGTACCACAACGGCACGGGTCAATCCCAACTGCTGGAGGGCACCTGCCATGGGATCGAGAAGCTCCGGACGGGCCACACCAAGAACCTGGGCCTGGGGCTGCAGTGGGTTGACCAGTGGACCCAGCAGGTTGAACACAGTGCGAACGCCCAGACGGCGTCGTAATGGAGCCAGATTCACCAAGGCGGGATGCCAGGCCGGAGCAAACAAAAAGGTGACACCGGTTCCAGGCAGAGCCTCCACCACTTTGTTTAAGGGTGCCTTGAGGTTGAGACCGAGCCCTTCAAGAACATCGGCTGAGCCCACCTTGCCGCTGGCGCTGCGGTTGCCGTGCTTCGCCACATTCACTCCACAGGCGGCGGCGGTGAAGGCGACAGCAGTTGAGATATTGAACGTATCTGCACCGTCACCACCGGTGCCGCAGGTGTCGACCATCGCCAAATTGGGTCGGGCGCAGGGAAGTGGGCATGCTTCCCTCAAAACAGCTGCCATGGCCGCAAGCTCATCGGCCACCATTCCCTTGGCTCTCAGACCAGCGAGGAACGCCCCTGTTTGAACGGGCTCTAGCTCCTCGGCCAGCCAGGCATGCATCAGGGCGGTGGCCTCATCGGAGCTGAGGTGGTTGCCCTGCAGCAGGTGGTCCAAGCGAACCGACCAAGAGCGCGTGTCTGAGGACATGGAAGAGAAGCTGGCAGTAAAAAACCCGGGTGCGAGGCACTCCGGGCCAGGTGATGGGGACGTCTCCACTATCCCTCAGATGAGTGGCGGACGACCAGCCGTTCAAGACGGATGCCTAGGTTGGCGGCCCAACGGGACCCACGAGCTCGCATGGCTGCCCTACGTCTCGACTTGATCGGCCGCTACTTGCGACCCCATCGACGCACCGTCCTGCTGGGAGCCATTGCACTGGTTTTGGTCAACATCCTGCGGGTGACGATCCCGATGGAGGTCCGCAGCGTCGTGGATGAGCTGCAAGAGGGATTCAGTTACGCCGGGGTCCTGCGCCAAGCGGGATGGGTCGTGCTTCTTGCGAGCACCATGGGGGTCATTCGACTGGTCTCGCGCCAACTCGTCTTCGGCGTGGGCCGGCAGGTGGAAGTGGAGCTGCGTCAGCGCTTGTTCGAGCACATGCTTCGCCAGGAACCCGATTGGATTCAGAGCAAGGGCAGTGGAGAGGTGATCAGTCGCGCCACCAGCGATGTGGAAAACATCCGGCGCCTGCTCGGATTCGCGATTCTCAGCCTGACCAACACGCTGCTGGCCTATGCGCTCACGCTGCCAGCAATGTTGGCAATCGATCCATGGCTAACCCTGGCCGCCGTCGGTCTTTATCCCGTGATGCTCAGCACGGTGAGGCTGTTCGGCGGGCGCATGATGCGTCAACAACGTGCACAGCAGGAAGAACTATCGGCGCTCAGCAATCTGATTCAGGAGGATCTGTCGGGCATCGGGGCCATCAAGATCTACGGCCAAGAGGCTTCGGAACAGGATGCCTTCGCGACGCGCAACCGCCGTTATCGCGATAGCGCCATTCGTCTGGCGAGAACACGGAGCACCTTGTTCCCTCTGCTTGAGGGGATTTCGTCCATCTCTCTCCTGTTGCTGCTGGCCATCGGCAGCGGTCAGCTCGAATCCGGTCGATTGAGCATTGGTGGCCTGGTCGCCCTCATTCTTTATGTGGAGCAACTTGTATTCCCGACTGCACTGCTGGGATTCACCCTCAACACCTTTCAGACCGGACAGGTCAGCCTCGAGCGGGTGGAAGAGTTGCTCCGACGCGAACCGAAGATCAAAGATCCAGAGCAACCCACCGATCGACCTCATCCGACGAACCAACGCAGGGGTCGCTTTGAAGCCCGTGACCTGACCGTTCAATACGAGGGTGCTGAGCACAACACGCTCAACGGCCTGAGTTTCTGCATCGAACCGGGAGAGTTGGTCGCCGTTGTTGGTCCGGTGGGATGCGGCAAGACCACCCTGGCTCGCTCCTTCGGGCGCATGGTCCCTCTCGAGCCCGGGAAGCTGTTCCTGGATGGGGTGGATGTCACCCAGATGCCCCTGCAGGAGTTACGCCGTGATGTGGCGATTGTTCCCCAAGAGGGCTTTCTTTTCACCAGCACCCTGGCGGACAACCTCCGGTATGGCGACCCTGCAGCCACAGATCAACGGGTTGAACGGGCAGCAGGCCAGGCCCGTCTCGCTGATGACATCAAGGGATTTCCAGATGGCTTCGAAACGATCGTTGGGGAACGCGGCATCACGCTGAGTGGTGGTCAGCGTCAACGCACAGCGCTCGGACGTGCCTTGCTGATGTCGGCCCCGGTGTTGGTTCTCGATGACGCCTTGGCGAGTGTCGATAACAACACCGCAGCAGCCATTCTCGATTCGATCCGGGCGCAGGACGATCGGACCATCGTGATGATCAGCCATCAACTTTCTGCAGCCGCTGCCTGTGATCGCATCCTCGTAATGGAGAGCGGGCGCATCGTGCAGCAGGGACACCACAGCGCGTTGATTCAGCAACCAGGGGTCTACAAGCGACTTTGGGAGCGTCAGCAGGCGGCGCAACAGCTGGATGCGATGGCTTCCTGAAGAATCTCCGAGCTGTTTCTGACAATCGCCGTGTCCATGGCTTAGCTGTGGTGACGGCAACTTCTTCCATGAACAGCGGATCCCCCTTCGCGGTGCGCTGCACGCTCACCTTTGGTGACATCTACGGGCAGGTGCTGGCTTGGATGGCAGTGATTTTTGTGAGTTTGGCCTCTGGTCTCGCGCTCATGGGGTCATCGCGCCCGGTGTTTGCGCTTGTAGGTGTGGGACTCATCCTGGTTCTCAGCCTGCCTTTTCTTCTTTTTGCATTTGTCACAACGCTGCTGAACCATATTCAACTGGAACCACAAACACCAAAAGCTTCAGAGAGCTGAAAGCGAAAGCCTCAATTCAATCCACAAACACCGACACTGCTTCGCTAATGAACGAGCAATGAGAAGACGATAAATCACGATTTTCAGATTATTTTGATGCCTTCAACAACAGACCCCTGAAGACATTTTTAAGTGAGCAATCCCGAACAGCCTTCCGTTGATCTGCCGACAAACTAATAACAAATTCATCCATTCGTCAAAGATGCCACGGTCCGCCGACATTCTCCACATCACATTTTGAGCACATCAAAAAACGTGTGATCAATGACATCAATCTGATAACCAGTTCTAAGCAGACACAATCTGATTTCAAACGGATTCAAATTCACCGCCCGCTCGTTTCTCTCAAACCAAGCTGGTTCTTGCCGGAGGGTTTTCATCTCTATCAGGGCATCCAGCCACGACGAATCTTTGATGTGCCGAAGCATCACTCCGTTGAATCAGCTGCCTAAGCTCGGATGATCGACAGAATCAACATGCTGCCCTCTTGGTTGTCTCCCCGCGGCGGCGCTGAAGCATCTGAACCAGCAATGCACGCTGTTCTGGGGACACCGCTCAATGCCCCATTGATGGCGGACCAAGAGGAGGCGATCTTTGCGTGCGGATGCTTTTGGGGAGCTGAAAAAGGGTTTTGGAGGCTGCCGGGAGTCGTGACCACTGCCGTGGGCTACGCGGGCGGTCAAACGGAACAACCGACCTACAACCAGGTCTGCTCCGGCAGAACAGGGCACACAGAAGTGGTCCGTGTGGTTTGGAGTCGCCCCGCTCTGGACTTCAGCGACCTGCTGAAGCTGTTCTGGGAATGCCACGACCCCACCCAGGGCAATCGACAAGGCAACGACACCGGCACCCAATACCGATCAGCCATTTACACCTTCAACCCGCTGCATCTTCAACAGGCCCAGGCCAGCCGAGACGCGTATCAAGTCGCCCTTTCCGCCAAGGGCTATGGCGCCATCACCACCGAAATCCTGGCGGATCAAACCTTTTACTTCGCCGAGGAGTATCACCAGCAATACCTCGCCAAACCGGGAAGCCGCCCCTACTGCTCCGCGATGCCAACCCAGACGCTGCTCGGCGACTTTGAAGGCTCAAATTACAAACTCCCGAAGCAGGTTTGGGACAAGTACGACTGGTCCATCAGTCACTGCGTGCTCCGATCTGACAACGCCCCCATCCAGCTCGCCAGCTGAAGCAGGGCTGCGGATCGGCTACGGCCGGGGCAGTACCGACGACGCCGACCAACAGACATCCCTCGACCGGCAGGAACAACTCCTCCGGTCACAGGGTGTGATCTTTTGCTGATCGAAACCGGCAGCGCTACCTCAGCCGACCGCCCGAAATATCAACAGCTGCTGTCGCTGATCGAAGGCGGCACCGTGGCCACCGTCATCGCTGCAAGGGACGACCGGCTCAACCGCAACATCGGGGTGCAGCGCTACCCGTTCCTGCTGTGCCGCAGCCGGAGCACCACCATCGACCTGTTGGAAGACGGCGCATGGGCCAGCGTTGCCCATGACGATCTTGCCCTGGAGGAGATCAGCAGCCGGTTGAAGCGCAGCTACCGCTCGGCAGAAGAGGCAGGGCTCAGCATCATCTTGCAAAACAGGGAACTTCAGTAAAATGACTGCTTCAATTATTTGCTTGTATTAGTATTGATTTAGCCTATACGCGGTGCATTGAATGCACGATTGAAGTTCTCGTCGTCTTTCTTTTTGCAGCCTGAGCCGCGAAATAAATTAGTGAACCAGTTGTCATGGACTCTGACGTCACGATTCCCTGGTGTTGCCGACATTGCGTAAATGGTTCCTGGCATATCTGTGGCTTTATTGTGATTATTCGATCCGAAGCGGTATTTAATGTCTGCAGAAACTCTTGCGTCAAAAGAATTGTCGTATGAGGCATTGACGCCGGCGACAAAGCCATTGGCGATTCTGTAAGAAATGCGTGCTCTAATTCCAACATTGTCTACCTCGTCTCTTGCTTTGCACTTGTTGTAATCACCTTTTTGATAATATCCACCGAGACTAGCTTTTAAGCTGGGAGTGATCATGTATCCGGCGTCAAGTCCATAAGCTTGCAATGCGCCTCCATCGTAATGCCAGTTCAATTCTTTTGTTGTTTCGCCAAGTGGAATTAATCCATATGCATTAAGGCTCCATTGATTGGAGACAGCTTCCAAGTTGAATGCAGCTTGCTGGTAAAAAGCATGTCCGTCTTCCACTGGAATTCCAGAGTCGGCATAGCTGGTATTCATCGGGCGGCTGTCGTAACCAGCATTGAGCCCATACATCCAAGAACGGTCACCATTCAGCCATCGGTAGCCAAGGCGAGTTGATGTGCTGATTGTGTGCCCGTCGACAGTTGTATCAACAATGCTTGAGTAATTGTGTCTATCAGCAAAATTGACGTTGGCGAGTGCATCAAGGAACCAAATGCTGTTCTCTCCAATCGACAACGGAAGGAAGCCGCCGATGCCTGCTTGATTGGGGGTGCCAGCACCTTGCAGCGCGCCTTGGAAGCCAAGACTGGGCTTGACCATATCCTTGAGGCTGATGCTCATCACATCACCAAGGTCTTCTGCAGTGCCGTCCTGCGCCTTGGTTGAAAGGGGCGCAATGGCGATGGCTGAAGCTACAAGACCGATGGACAGGCGGCGAAGCATCGGAAAGGTTCGATTCCGCGAATGATGCCGCGGTTTGTATCGGTCGTCACGCAGTGATGTCACCCAGCCTCAGGCGCCCAGACCATCTTTTAGAAGTTTGTGTGGTCGACAGAGCTGCAGCTCCGGAGCGATTCGACCACGAACGAAGGCTGATATGCAAAGAGTGCATACTCCAGGCTCGACCATATTTTTTAAGGGCGAGCGGACTTGCCCCCTGCCGAAACAGAGGTCAAATCGCAGCTCTCGTCGGTCATCGCTCTGACCGGCTTTCGGGTCCGATTGGCTACCCGACAAAGACATGATGGTCCAAAAAGAACGAGATCTAGGTTGCCTAGGAGACGTTTTTTAGAGCCCCACAAATACGCTGCAACATCTTGTTTTTTTGGTAGCGGGCTTCCCCCTTGCCTGTACCTCAACCCGCCTCAGGTGCCCAGCCCATCTCCTTTTGCCAGGTCAGCGCCCAAAGCTTGCAGCGCTTCTTCAGGTGTTGGCCCTGTTGAAGTTGCTTAATTGCAGAGCAGTGTTCAAAGTGGCGCTCATCAATGACAGCCGGTTCGGGCAAAGGGGATTAAACCCTTCATTCGGATACTCCCATTACTGGCAGCAATACCTCGCCAAACCGGGAAGCCGCCCCTACTGCTCCGCAATGCCAACCCAGACGCTGCTCGGCGACTTTGAAGGCTCAAATTACAAACTCCCGAAGCAGGTTTGGGACAAGTACGACTGGTCCATCAGTCACTGCGTGCTCCGATCGGACAACAGTCCGATCGCGCTGGCCTGAGGAGATCCGGCTCCCGCATGGCCACGAACACGCTGCGAAAAAACAGTCGTTTCGGCCAGGATGTTCAAGAACCCAATTAATGGCATGCCCGAGCCCTTGTCTGATCGGCAGGTGATCCTGGCCATCGCGGTAACGCTGATTTTGGTTCTCGGCCTAATCCTCGGCAGTGTCTCCCTCAACCGAGAGCAGCAAGCTCCATTTCTCTGGCGGGAGACGCCTCAACCCAAAGTGACACCATTGGCAATCTGACCACCTGCCCAGAAGCAGGTTGCCTCCTAGTGCGATCGTGGACGAAGAGGGACCCCTCCGATCTGCAGTGAGTGAGCGGCCTGATCCATCCGAGCAGCGACAACTGCATCCTCTGCCCAGAGGGCTGGTTGAGCTCTACGGCTTGATTGCCGTTCTTGTTGTGCTGATCCCTGAGTGGTTGGCGGATGGAACTCTGAATCTTGGCCAAGCCAAAGGTCCTGCGGCACTCCCCATGCGGTCCAGGGCTTGGCGCACCCTTCCGGAACTCCGTTTGGCCGCGATGAGCTTGGCCGAGCTCCGTAAGGCCGCCTCAGAACTGCGTCTGTATCACTACGGATCAGCAACACGAGCCAAGCTCACCACGCGGTTGCTTCGACGACTCAGACGCCGGGATGCACTGTGATAACTTAAATCTGACGGGGCGTGGCGCAGCTTGGTAGCGCACCACTTTGGGGTAGTGGGGGTCGTGGGTTCAAATCCCGCCGCTCCGATTTCAACCGTTTTTTTCCCCACCTGAAACCCAACGTTTCAGGCTCTGAGCCGGCAAACATGCCGGCTCTTTTTTGTGTTCAGTGACGGCCAGTGCGGGTCATCACGAGATGCCTGGACGAATCAATCTGAAGCCAACCCTCATCACGTAACTGACCCAACACACGGGTGACAGTCACCCGCGTCGTGCTGAGTGCACTGGCGATCTCCTGATGGGTGAGGCGGAGATTCAGCCGCAAACCATCATCACAGGGCTCACCAAAGTCCCTAGCAAGCAGCTCGACAAACCCCCGGACCCGCTCTTCAACGCGGCGCAAGCCCAGCAAAGCCAACATCGATTCCGCCTGGCGGTAACGGGCCGTCATGGCCTTCGCCAAGGCGAGAGCCAACTGCGGTGACTGCTCCACTTCAGCCAGATTGCAGCAGAGCAGATCGCAATCCGTCAGCGCAACAGCGTCATAGGCCTCCACATTGGTGAAAGCAGCACCAAAGGGTTCATTGGGCCCCACAAGGCCAAGCACCAATTCATCCCCATGAACTGAAACGGCACCCAGTTTCACCATGCCGCGCACCACAAACCAAACGCTGTTTTTCAGGAGTGGAATCAAGCTCCCTGATGTGACATGAACGACATTATTTTTTTGATAGCTGCCTTCAAGAAACGCCTTGAAGCCCAGAGCTGTTGAAGACAGATCAGAGGACGGAGTAGCAAGCATTTGGAATTCCATGAATCCACGAAAACTGTATTGAGGACAACATCGATTCCCAACAAAGAGGTGGGAGAGGTTTGGTTAAGAGGTCTCTAACGTTGATTCAAAATGCAGATTTTCATAAAAAAGGGCCCCGAAGGGCCCTTTGAAATTTGGTTTTTAAAAAACCGACTCAAGCCAAGATCACTGACCAATCTTTTTGACTGCGGCCTTTGATTTGGCCAGGATGTCCCCCTTCAGAGGAACGAAGCCAAGCGAAGGAGCTTTGCTCTGAGCCTTGCTGCTCAACATGTAGTTGAAGGCTTCCTGCACCACTTTGGCGTTTTTGCCGTTGCCGGTTTTGTAGGCCAACACCCAGGTCAGCGTTGCAATGGGGTAAGCGCCCTTAGCGGTGGGGTTGGGATTCTTGCCAGCCAGATCCTTGTCGAGGCTGATGCCGTTCAGGGCACGGGCGCCAGCAGCAACGGAGGGCTTGAGGAACTCACCCGCCTTGTTCTGGAGAGCAGCGGCCTTGACGTTGCCCTTGATGTAGGACTGATTCACATAACCGATGGCACCCACGCGGTTCTGAATCACACCGGCAACACCGGAATTACCTTTGGCGCCGACACCAGCAGGCCACTTGACGGACTTACCAGTACCCAGGGTCCAGGTCTTGGAGAAAGCCTCCATGGAGTTGGTGAAGGCCTTGGTGGTGCCGGAGCCGTCAGAACGATGCACCCAGGTGAGAGTGCCAGCTTGGCAGCCCAGCTCTTTCCAGTTCTTAACCATGCCCATGGCGACCTTGACGGCCTGCTCCTGGGTGAGTTTCAGGTTGCAGCCGGGCTTGTTGTAGCCGAAGGCGATGGTGCCACCCACCATGGGGATCTGAACAACACCACGGCCGACCTTGGCCATATCCTTCTTCTTCATCGGATCATCCGATGCGCCGAAGTTCACGGTCTGGTCGATGAAGGCTTTACGTCCGGAACCGGAACCGACAGCCTGATAGTTGACCTGAGGGCCACCAGACTTGGCCAGGTCGGCGAACCAACGCTGATAGATCTTGGCGGGGAAGGAAGCACCAGCGCCGTTCAGCTTGGGAGCTGCCGAAGCGGAGATGCCTGCTCCCAGAACAAGCAGGGAAGAGGCAAGAAGGGCTTTTTGTGCGATGCGCATCACAACCGAAAGAGAAACGAGGCTGTTGCAATCCAGGCTTAATCGCAGCAAGGACGACCTGTCGTTATGCGCCCATTAACGCTGGTTAAGGTTCCCCTAAAAGCTCTTTAAGTCATTAGAAAACCCTGGTTGGGATAGCCCAAACCGGGGCATGAATCCAGCAAATCAATGGTTTGCATTCAGGGCTGAATGCCCTCCACCGCACTGTGAGATTTTTCGAGGATGCTTCCCCGGAGAGGGACAAAGCCCAAGGCCGATGCACGCTCCTGGCTGGTGTAACTAAGCATGTAGTTGAAGGTCTCACGCACAGCGTCAGCCTTCGCGCCATTGCCTGTGGCGTAGGCCAAAACCCAGGTGAGAGTCGCGATGGGGTAGGCACCAGCGGCCTCGGGGTTGGGATTGCTGCCAGCCAGATGCTCATCGAGCTCAATGCCGTTGAGGGCTATGGCACCCGCTTCTACGGAGGGCTTGAGAAATTCACCGGACTTGTTCTGCACCGCAGCAGCCTGCACATTTCCCTTGATGTACGACTGATTCACATAGCCGATCGCGCCGACCCGGTTGTCGATCACCCCGGCCACCCCAGAATTGCCCTTAGCACCCACGCCCACCGGCCATTTCACCGATTTACCGCTGCCGAGGGTCCAATCCGGTGAAAAGGTCTGCATCGAATTGGTGAAGGCCTTGGTGGTGCCGGATCCATCGGATCGATGCACCCAGGTGATCGTGCCCGCGTCACAACCAAGCTCTTTCCAATCACTGATGCGGCCGATTGCCACCCCCACAGCCTGCTGCTGGGTGAGCTGAAGCTCGCAACCCGGCTTGTTGTATCCGAAGGCGATGGTTCCCCCCACCATGGGGATCTGGACCACCCCTCGGCTCACCTGATTGCGGTCGGCTTCTTTGATCGGGTCGTCTGACGCAGCGAAATCAACTGTTTCATCGATGAAGGCTTTGCGACCGGAACCGGAACCCACCGCCTGGTAGTTCACCTTGAGGCCGCCTGAGCCGGCCAGATTGGCAAACCAGCTCTGGTACACCTTGGCGGGGAAGGAGGCTCCGGCTGCATTGAGGCTGGACACACTGGAGCTGCCACCACAGGCGGTAAGACCGACAGCAAGGACGCTCAGGCTTGAGACAGCCAGGGAACGATGTGCCAAAACCTTCGTTGTGATTTTGACCATCCTCCCGCGTCGTGGATCCAACCTCAGAGCGTCGGAACAACGGTGATCGGAGGAACGGTGATCGGAACAACGGTGAGACGGGTTGCCACCGCGTAGCAACGCAGCCAGCGGTTCACACGTCTGCGATGGATCGCGGGAACCTCGCCGATCAATTGACTGAGTTCATCAGCGCCCATGCGTCGCAGGGCCCGTACATCCACATGCCACAGCGCTTCCGCTTCACGAATCAAGCGCGCCCAGGTGCGCACCTGCTGCCATTGGCGCAAGCGAGAGCGAATGGGGCGTTGATGGGGATGCAGAAATGCCGTCATGTGTTCAGAGTGCTGCCTCAAGCAGCACTGTCTGCAAAATCACCCAGAGCCTTTCGGAGTGCTGAAGCAAAAGCGCAGTCTCAGGCGCTGAGGCGATCAGCCTCCAGCTCCACGGGGGCGACAGGAAACTCCAGCGCTGCAATCTCGCGATCACTCAACCGACGGGTCCAAGCACCCTTGATCGGATCGTTCCAGCGGAAGCCGGCCGCTTTGGCCAGATGGCGTTCATCGAACGACACCCGAGCGCGCATCAATTGGCGGGGTTCCAAGCCCCGCTCCAAGAGCTGCTCCAGGTCATCGCAACGCGCGAAGACCTCTGCGATGTAGATGCAATCGCTCAGGGCACGATGAGCTGCCCAGACCGGGACGCCATAGGCCAAGGCAAGGTCACGCACCGATGGCCGTGAGCGCAGCTGACGCTCAGCCGGCCAGCGAATGTCCTCCATGGTGCAGAGCCATGGCGTGGTGGTGGCCGGCACAGAACCAAGACCGAACCACTGGCGATCGAAGGCTGCGTTGTGAGCTACCAACAGATCAGCCGCGCTGAGCAGATGCTCGAACCACACCAGCGCCTGTTGCCAGGGTTGTGGGCGGCGGGTGACGGCGGCGGGAATCCGGTTAATCGCCTCCGCAGCATTGGATTCAACCGGCAGGAGGAAGGATTGCTGGGCCAGCACCGAGCGACTCGGTACATCGAAAAGAATGCAGCCCACCTCAAGACACTTGTCTTGAAGCGGATCCAAGCCTGAGGTTTCGGTGTCAATGATCAGAAGGGTGGAGGGGGAGCCCTCGACCGAATCCTTAGTCCGATCGCCAGTGGCGGCGGGCACAACGTCTGGCGGAACCACAGAAGGTGAATCCGAAGCTGAGACCTGAGAATCTGTCGGCGTTGGAGCGGCTTGGGGCTGTGAAAAGCCTGCAAGAAAGTTGAGCTGCTCAGGCATGGCGCGATGTCTGCTCCCACCCCTGATTCTCCCGCCCCGGGCAAGGAGCCTGCTGCCTAGGGTTCACACTCTTCACTTTGATCGGATGGCCCTCGGGATCGGCGACCGTCTTCCCTCCTTCAGCCTGGAGGATCAGAACGGTGACCTTCGAACTCCCGCCTCGGTGCAGGGCCGTTGGCTGGTGCTGTTCTTCTATCCCAAGGACGACACACCGGGATGCACCGCCGAGGCATGCAGCTTCCGCGACAACACGGAGAGCTTTGCTGCACTCGATGCGGAGGTCTGGGGCATCAGCGGTGATGACGCCGTCAGCCATCGCCGTTTTGCCACCCGCCACAACCTGACGTTCCCGTTGCTGTGCGACCGCAACAACGCCCTGCGACGCGAAATGGGAGTTCCTAAAGCCCTGGGCCTTTTGCCCGGTCGTGTCACCTACATCGTTGATGGCGAGGGGGTGATCCGACACACCTTCAGCAACCTGCTTGATGGCCCGGCCCATGTACGGGAAGCACAGCAAGTGCTGAATCAGCTGCGCGGCTGAGCATGGTCAACTGGCGTCAGCTGGGTCCGATCTGGCAGCTGCGGCCTGCCGAACCAACGGGGCTGATCGAATTCATCGGCGGCAGCTATCTGGCAGCGACACCGCAGCTGAGCTATCGGAGGTTGCTGGAAGACCTTGTGGCCGATGGCCTCGCTGTGCATGCCTGGGCCTACGTGCCTGGATTTGATCATCAGCGGCAGGCCCGCGATGCCTGGAGCGCCTTCCGCTCGGCGCGACGCCAACTGGAGGAGCGATGCGGAGCCCTGGCAAGTCCACTTCGCCTCGGCCACAGCCTGGGTTGCAAGCTTCATCTGCTGGCCCCCGATGGGGGACGCGGCAGCAGAGCACTGATCGCCCTGAGCTTCAACAACTTCAACGCCGACCGTTCGATTCCGCTGCTCGGCGAACTCGCGCCACGGCTAGGGGTGGACACTGAATTCAGTCCCAGTCCAGCCGAAACACTTCGCTTGATCGCCCGCCACTATCAGCAGGAGCGAAATCTGGTGGTGCGATTCGGGCGTGATGAGCTGGATCAAAGTGGCGACCTGATTCAGGCGCTGAAACAACGACCTTCGGATTCCAGCTCAACCCTTGAGCTTCCCGGGGATCACCTCACCCCGGCCAGTGCTGGGCTGCGACGCAGCTTTCTCGGGGACTGGGCGGATGACCCCAAACGGGTGGCGGTCATCCGACAATTGAGCAGAACCATCTGCAGCTGGAGCAGCTGAGCCTCTGCGGCCCCGAGGCAATCAGGCCCTGAGTCGATCCAGAACGGAGCGGTCTTCCAGGGTGCTGGTGTCGCCACTGACCTCCTGACCGGCCGCCAGGGCACGCAAGATCCGGCGCATGATCTTGCCACTGCGGGTCTTGGGCAGGGCATCACTGCAACGGATCTCATCCGGCCGCGCGATCGGACCAATTTCCGTTCCGACATGGGCCCGCAACTCCTTCACCAGGGCGTCATCGCCGTCACGGCCAGCCTCGAGGGTGACAAAGGCGACGATTCCTTCGCCCTTGAGGTCATCGGGTCGTCCCACCACTGCCGCCTCTGCCACAGCGGGGTGACTGACCAGAGCCGATTCGATCTCCATCGTGCCAAGGCGGTGGCCCGAGACATTGATCACGTCATCGACGCGTCCCATGACCCAGAAGTAACCATCTGCATCCCGGCGAGCGCCATCCCCAGCGAAATAGAGATAAGAGCCATCGGCAGGACGGATGTGCTCCCAGTAACTCTCGCGGAAGCGTTGGGGGTTGCCGTGCACGGTGCGCATCATCCCGGGCCATGGGGCACGCACCGCCAGATAGCCGCCTTCATCGGCACCACAACTGTTGCCTTCCGCGTCGATGATGTCGGCCTGAATACCCGGCAGAGGCAGGGTGGCGGAGCCTGGCTTGGTGGGGGTTGCTCCCGGCAGAGGGCTGATCATCACTCCACCGGTTTCGGTCTGCCACCAGGTGTCGACGATCGGACAGCGATTGCCTCCGATCACATCGCGATACCACATCCATGCCTCCGGATTGATCGGTTCGCCGACCGTGCCCAAGAGGCGGAGGCTGCTCATGTCGAACTGATCAGGAACGGATCGACCGTTCTTCATGAAAGCCCGGATCGCTGTAGGAGCCGTATAGAAGATCGTGATCCCATGCTTCTGAATCAACTCCCAGAAGGCGCCGGGCTTGGAGGGGCGCGGTGCGCCTTCGTACATCACCGTCGTTGCACCGTTCGATAAGGGGCCGTAAACGATGTAGCTGTGGCCGGTGATCCAGCCCACATCGGCGGTACACCAGAAGACATCCTCATCACGGATGTCGAAGATCCACTGGAAGGTGAGGTGGGCCCAAAGGTTGTAGCCGGCGGTGGTGTGCACAACACCCTTGGGTTTACCCGTGGAGCCGGAGGTATAGAGAACAAAGAGGCGATCCTCGCTGGCCATGGGCTCAGCGGCGCAGTCGGCACTCTGGCCCTCCACCAGGTCATGCCACCACTGATCGCGACCGGCGACCATCTGCACGTCCTGCTTGGTGCGCTGCACAACGAGCACTCCGGTCACAGAGGGGCAGGCACCATCGGCAAGAGCCGCATCCACCGCGGGTTTAAGCGACACCGGTTTGTCCTTGCGGAAGCCGCCATCGGCGGTGATCACCGCTTTCACCTCACCATCGTTGATACGGTCCCTGAGGGCTTCAGCCGAAAAGCCACCGAACACCACTGAATGGGGTGCGCCAATGCGAGCGCAGGCCAGCATTGCGATCGCCGCCTCAGGCACCATCGGCATGTACAGCGCCACGAGATCGCCTTTGCCGATCCCCATGGCCTTCAGACCGTTCGCGGCTTTACAGACCTCAGCGTGCAATTCCCGATAGGTGAACCGGCGTACATCGCCCGGCTCCCCTTCCCAAATCAGCGCTGTTTTCTGTGCCGTTGGCCCGTCGAGATGTCGATCCAGGCAGTTGTAGGAGAGGTTGGTGGTTCCTCCCTCAAACCAGCGGGCAAAGGGGGGATTGGACCAATCGAGCACGGTGTGGAAGGGCTCGAACCAGTGGAGTTCACGGCGGGCGGCATCGCCCCAGAACGCATCAGGATCGTCTTGAGCCGCATCGGCCATCGCCCGATAGGCATCCAAACTGCCGATGCGGGCTCTAGCGGAGGTGTCTGCTGGCGGCTCAAACACCCGCTGCTCCTGCAGGACGCTTTCGATGGTGGTGTTGGAGTCGGTCACAGCAGACTGCGCGGTGCATCTCCTCGAAGGCTAAGGAGCAAGACCCCGCTTGATCCATGTCCCGTATCAATCCGTCGGACGATGCAGCGGAAGATGGAGCGGACGATGCGAAAAGATTGAGCTGGGCATCGCCGTTCCGGGATGAAATTTCCACCTGCCGCTTGCCTGTTCGATCTGGACGGGCTTCTGCTCGACACCGAACCGCTGCATGGCCGGGGCTGGTCGGAAGCCGCGGCCCATTTCGGCACACGACTGAGTGAGGCTCAATTGATGCAATTGAAGGGCCGTCGCCGACTCGACTGCGCAGCCCAGGTGAATGCATGGCTGGCCAAACCGGTGGGCGTGGAGGCCCTCTTGGCTGTGCAGCAGCCAATCGTTCGTGCCCTTCTGCCCGATGCCTCCGCGTTGCCCTCAGCGCAGGAGCTGGTGGCGCTCTGCCACAGCCGAGGAATTCCCATGGCTCTGGTCACCAGCAGCAGCCGCGTCGCCGTTGAATTCAAAGCAAGCCCTCACCCCTGGCTCGAGCAAATCCGGGAACGGGTTTATGGCGATGACCCTGACCTTGCAGCGGGCAAACCCGACCCCGCACCCTTCCTGCTTGCAGCACAGCGGCTGGGGCTCAACCCACAGAACTGCTGGGCCCTTGAGGATTCACAGGCCGGAAGCCAGTCGGCTCACCGTGCCGGATGTCAGGTCTGGCTGGTGAATGCATCCGGTTCAAGTGATCCTGACTTCACCACCAACCCCTGTGAGATCAACAGTCTTGCCGTTGTTTTAAAGCTGTTGATCAGTACAGACGGCTGAGAACAAAGTCCGGCAATTCCATCAAGGCTCTCTGGGAGGGAGACTCCGGCAGCCAAGCGATCGATTCACGGGATTCGCGAGCAAACGTTTCGGCAAGATCTCGGGTGCGTTCAATCGCTTTAGACGCCCGCACCATCTCAAGCGCTTGGTCAAGGTCACCGGGCTCTGAAAACTGGCGATCGATCAGCGGTTGCAGCGATGGATGTTCCTCAAGGGCGTAAAAGGTGGGAGCGGTGAGATAGCCACTGGCGAGATCACTTGCCGCTGGCTTTCCGAGCTGCTGGTCGCTTCCAGTGAAATCAAGGATGTCGTCAACAACTTGGAACGCCAGACCAAGCTGGCGACCAAATTGATAAAGGTTGTCGAGCTGTAACGAAGAGCAGCCGCTGAGAACGCCTGCAGCGCGGCAACTATTGGCAATCAACGATGCCGTCTTGCAGTAACTCTTTTCGAGGTAGGTCTCAAAAGTCTGGGCTGTGTCGAAGCGGTACAGGCCCTGTTTGATCTCACCATCCGCAAGATCCATGATCACGCGGCTGAGCAGCTTCACCACTTCGAGGTCATCGAGGTTGGCCAGGTGCCAGCTGGCCTGCGCGAAGAGAAAGTCTCCGGCGAGAACAGCGACGCGGGCGTCAAAGCGGCTGTGGACGGTGTCCACGCCACGCCGTGTCGATGCTTCGTCCACCACATCGTCGTGAACGAGCGAAGCGGTATGGATCATCTCTGTGATCTCAGCCAACCGTCGGTGGCGGGGTGAAAGCTCACCCTTGTCGGACAGAGCCCTGGACAGCAGCAGGACAATCCCCGGTCGCAAACGTTTACCGCCGGCGCTGAAGAGGTGCTCCGCTGCGGCCTGAAGAATGGGATGACCTGCCCCAATCAGGCTGCGCAGGTCTCCGAGCAGGGTTTCAAGGTCGTTCTCCACCGGTTGGAGTAGCTCGGTGACGGTGCTCATGACTCCCCTCGGCGCCGCGATCCTAGTGGCCCCATGCTCAGTCCTGCAGCAGCTGGAGGCTGACGGCAGGCCGCTGCCCCAGCCAGGGGGTGGCGCGCATCGCGAAGCCATCGGGGTCAGCAGTGACACAGAACCGGCAGCTCTCCAATGAAAACGGGCTTTGGATCTGCGAGATCCGGTCTGGTGGCCCTAGGAGCGCGTCCAATTGACGGGCCACTCCCATCGCCGGATCAATGATCTGGACAGACTCCGGAAGCATCTGCCGCAACAGAGGCACCATCAACGGGTAATGGGTGCAACCCAACACGATCGACTCGACGGAGGCCGCGAGCAAAGGTTCGAGATAAGCCTGCGCCGCTCGGCGCAGGTCTCCAGAGTTCATATCGCCAGCTTCGATCAGTGGAACAAACGCAGGACAGGCCTGCTCAATCACGACCGACCCGGGGTGAAGCGCTTCGATGCTGGCCCGATAAGCCGAGGAGGCAACGGTGGCCGGCGTGGCCAGCACACCAACCCGGCGGGTTTCCACCATCGCAGCGGCTGCACCAATCAGACCGATGACCGGAGCCCCGGCCTGGCCCTCAGCCACATCCCTCGCCAAGGCGTTGGTGGTGTTGCAGGCCATCACCACCGTGGTCACCTGCTGGTCACTCAGCCAACCCACCACTTCAGCAGCAATGCGACGGATGTCATCCGGTTGACGATTGCCGTAGGGCACCCGCGCCGTGTCACCGAGGTAGACGCAGGGAACCGGCCCATGACGTTCAAGCACGCGCCGGAGAACCGTCAGGCCACCGAGTCCACTGTCGAAGAATCCCAACAGTTGAGGCGTCATCGCACCTCCTGCTTGAGGTAATTGAGAATGCCGGCCGCCAGTGCCAAGGCCAACCGGCGGCGATGGTCAGCGTTCGCAAGACGCGGCGCATCAATCGCTCCAGTGACAAATCCCATCTCCACGAGGGCAGAGGGCATGGTGGTGCGACGGATCACGAAGAATCGACCTCGCCTGACACCACGATTCGGTGTGCCGGGAGACACATCCATCATCTGCTGCTGCAGATAGGACGCCAGGCGTCCAGATCGGGGGTCCGAGAAGAAAAAGGTCTCAATCCCATTCACATCCGGACGGTTCATGCTCAGCGCATTGGCATGGATGCTCACAAAGGCGGTTGCCCCTGTTCGATTCGCCAGGGACACCCGCGGCGGAAGGTCCACATCCACTTCACGCGTACGGGTCATCCGAACATCCACGCCGCGCGCCCGGAGCAGGTCTGCAACCTGCAGCGACACATCAAGAACCACGTTGGTCTCGCGCAAGCCACCAATTCCGATCGCCCCAGGATCTGGACCACCGTGACCAGGGTCGATCACGATGCGATAGCGATTACGGGCGACCGTCGGCAGCCCCGAAGGATCGACCGGCGTCCGGGTGGGACGGAATCCACTCGGCGGGAGCCAGGCCGTAGCGCGACCCGTCAAATCGCCTTCGCCAAAGTCATCGAGCCCACGGGTGGGGAGACCGGTGAAGACCAGTTCCCAGCGATCCGGAGCGGTTCCACGCAAACGCAAATCGTTGGGGTTGAGATCCACATCTGGACGGAATTCCACGACCAGACGGGTGGCACCGACGCGGGGCTTCCCCAGCCGAATTTCTCGGACGGCGCCCCGACCAGCCAACCGACGCGGGAACTTCAACTCCCCAGGAATATCAATCCAGACCCGGGTTCCACGACCATCGCTGGCAGCCTGAAAAAAGGCTTCCAACCGAGCGTTCCGGCTCGTGCGCAGCTTGAGCACCCCCTCTTCGGTGAAGGCCCAGGCCGCCAGGGCACTGGCAGCTCTGGCGGGCAAGCCCTGGGTGAAAGCAGTGCACTGCAAGGCCGCGGCCAGAAGCCAGGCCAGTCGTCGGGACGACGCTGGAGGCATGGTGCTCAGAACAGGGCGGGCTGACGATGCCGAAGGCTCGGCATCTGGCCCCGAACATGACCGAGGTGATTGGTGTTGACCGGAGCAATGGCTGCTCCAGCCTGAACACCCGCATCGGCAAGGACCGTGCCCCAGGGATCAATCACCAGAGCGTGTCCGTGGCTCTGTCGGCGACCGTGGTGGACCCCCGTCTGCGCTGGGGCAAGCACATAAGCCGTGTTCTCGATGGCCCTGGCCTGAAGAAGAACCTGCCAGTGGTCTTTTCCGGTGAACGCGGTGAATGCTGCAGGAATCATCAACAGATCTGCGCCGGCGCCGACGAGGTGGCGATAGAGCTCAGGAAACCGCACGTCGTAGCAAATGGACAGCCCCACCTTGCACAGACCAGGAATGTCGACAACAGGAGGTAAATCACGCCCCGGGTTCACCGTTGCCGACTCGCGGTAGGTGTTGCCGTCCGGCAGGTCGACATCAAACAAATGAATCTTGTCGTAACGGCCCAGGAGCATGCCGTCACGGTCGACGAGCTCTGAGCGGTTCAGCGTGCGTGATCCATCACCCACAGGCACAGGAAAGCCCCCACCAAGAAGCGCCACCTGATACCTGCGCGCCATGGTCACCAAAAAGCGACTGCACTGTTCAGCCAGCGTTGGGGCCAGTGCCAGGCGCCTGCTGTCCTCCCCCATAAAGGCGAAATTCTCGGGGAGACCAATCAGTTCGGCACCACGGCGTGCAGCCAGATCGATCTGCTCCTCAGCAGCATTGAAATTGAGCTCCGGATCCTGACTGCTCGTTAGCTGAACAGCAGCCGCCAGGAAGTCGCTCACATGAACTGATCAGATCATCGAATTTTACTGAGAGTCAGGCCGCCCGAAGCACCCCGGGTTCGACCTGTGTCGGAACGACACTGAGCTGATCAAGACCAGCACAGCAGCGGAAGTCATCATCGTGATCCCCCAGGCCAATCAAACGCTGGCCATGGGTCGCCGTGCGAAGGCACGCTTCTGGATCGGATTGCCACTGACGCCAGAGGGAAACGGCAGAGGTGAGTTCATCGTTGGCGGCGTTGCTCCCCGTGGGATCCAGCTCAAGCAACCGATGGGCCAACGCTCCAGCAGCGAGTGAATCTTCTAAGGAATAAGCACCCTCCCAACCGCTGCCAACAATTGCTAAGTGGCTGGGTTGTTTCGCCAGCAGACGCTGCGCAACGGCTTCGCGATTCGGCAGCGCCGCCGTCAAAAGCAGGGGGACTTCTCGCACACGATCCAAGGCACGCGTGCCATTGGTGGTACTCATAAACAGACGCTTGCCAGCCACCCGCTCCGGCACGACCGCAACGGGCGAATTGCCAAGGTCAAATCCCTCCAGCATCTTCCCCCCGCGCTCACCAAGCAGAAGACGCGAGTCAGCGGGCCACGCGGCTGATTCCGCCCGGAGGTCGTCGAGGCTGGCGAAGGCCTGCACGGCCTCGGCACCGTTATGCAATGCCCAGGCAATGGTGGTGGTGGCCCTCAACACATCAATCACCACCGCCGCATCAGGGCGAAGGTCCTGCGGCATTTCTGCCGGCACATGGAAGTAGGAGATCTGCATGGCCACGCTGAACACCGGCGTGCGACACAGTACCGAGACCGCTTGTGCCAAGACCGTCATCCCATGGCCATGTTCCAATCCGGTCCGGCCACCAGAGACCTGCGGGGCTTCCTGAAGCTCCTTGAGGACCGTGGTCAGTTGCGACGGATCACGGCACCTGTAGATCCCGACCTCGAGCTGGCAGCCATTGCCGACCGGGTCCTGAGCCAGGGAGGTCCGGCCTTGCTGTTCGAGAACGTGATCGGCTCCTCGATGCCGGTGGCCGTCAACACCCTCGGCACAGTGGAACGGGTGGTCTGGAGCATGGGTCTCGAACGGGCTGAACAACTGGAGGAGCTGGGTTCACGTCTCGCTTTGCTTCAACAACCCAGACCACCCAAAGGCCTCCAGGAGACCAAACAATTTGCCCGCGTCTTCTGGGATCTGGTCAAGGCCAAACCCGACCGCGACCTCACACCCCCCTGCCGGCAGCAGGTGTTTCGCGGCGATGAGGTCAATCTCGACAACATTCCCCTGATCCGCCCCTGGCCAGGTGATGCAGGGGGTGTGATCACCCTTGGCCTGGTGATCACCAAGGATCCCGAAACCGGGGTCCCCAACGTGGGCGTCTATCGACTTCAAAAACAGTCGTTGAACACGATGACCGTGCACTGGCTGAGTGTGCGTGGAGGAGCACGCCACCTGCGCAAAGCCGCAGCCATGGGCAAGAAACTTGAGGTAGCGGTGGCCATCGGAGTGCACCCGTTGCTGGTGATGGCCGCTGCAACGCCAATTCCCGTGCAGCTGAGTGAATGGCTGTTTGCGGGGATCTACGCCGGTGAGGGCGTTCGTCTGGCTCCCTGCAAAACAATCGACCTGCAGGTGCCCAGCCACAGCGAAGTGGTGCTGGAAGGAACGATCACTCCTGGCGAAGTGCTGCCGGATGGGCCCTTCGGAGATCACATGGGGTTCTATGGCGGTGTGGAGGACTCACCTCTGGTGCGCTTCCACTGCATGACCCAACGCCGTGATCCGGTGTTTCTCACCACCTTCAGCGGCCGCCCTCCGAAGGAAGAAGCGATGTTGGCTATCGCGCTGAACCGGATCTACACACCGATCCTGCGGCAGCAGATTCCGGAAATCACCGACTTCTTCCTGCCGATGGAAGCGCTCAGCTACAAGCTGGCGGTGATCTCGATCGACAAGGCTTATCCGGGGCAGGCCAAGCGTGCTGCCATGGCGTTCTGGAGTGCCCTGCCGCAATTCACTTACACCAAATTCGTGGTGGTGGTGGACAGCCACATCAACGTGCGCGATCCACGCCAGGTGGTCTGGGCCATCGCGGCCCAGGTGGATCCCCAACGTGACCTCTTCACCCTGGAGAACACGCCCTTCGACACGCTGGACTTCGCCAGCGAACAACTGGGCCTGGGAGGACGACTGGCCATCGATGCCACCACCAAGGTCGGACCCGAAAAGAACCACGACTGGGGCGAACCTCTGAGCCGTCCGGCAGATCTGGAACAACGGGTCAGCGACCGCTGGTCTGAGCTGGGTCTGGATGACCTCGGCGACGACGACCCCGATCCCAGCCTGTTCGGCTATGCCCTCGACCGACTGATTCAGGGCCTGAAGACCGGCCAATAGGATCAGCCCAACGACGTTGCGACCTTGAGCGGCACAGGCCAATCCGATGACCCCCGTGAGCTCAAGGCCGGAGGAAGCCTCAAGGGACGCGTGAAAGTCCCCGGCGATAAATCGATCTCGCATCGATCCCTGCTGTTTGGCGCCATCGCCGAGGGCACCACAACGATCGATGGTCTGCTCCCAGCAGAAGACCCCCTGAGTACAGCCGCCTGCCTGCGGGCGATGGGCGTCACCATCAGCCCCATCACCGACGGCGGCATCGTCACCGTTGAGGGCGTGGGCCTGGATGGATTGCAGGAGCCCGCAGAAGTACTCGACTGCGGTAATTCCGGCACCACCATGCGACTGATGTTGGGTCTGTTGGCGGGCCGCGACGGTCGACATTTCGTGCTGGATGGCGACGCATCCCTGCGCCGCCGCCCGATGCGTCGTGTGGGCCAGCCGTTGGCCTCGATGGGTGCTGATGTGCGCGGCCGTGATGGGGGCAACCTGGCCCCTCTTGCGGTGCAGGGGCGACGCCTCAAAGGAACCGTGATCGGTACGCCGGTGGCCAGTGCTCAAGTCAAGTCGGCCCTGCTCCTAGCCGCCCTCACGGCGGAGAGCCCGACCACCGTCATCGAACCGGCGCAGTCCCGCGATCACAGCGAACGGATGCTGAACGCCTTCGGCGCTGATCTGACGGTGGGCGGCGAAATGGGTCGGCACATCAACGTGCGTCCCGGCGCCACCCTGCATGGCCAGAACGTGGTTGTGCCCGGGGACATCAGCTCAGCAGCCTTCTGGCTTGTCGCTGGAGCCCTCATTCCAGGAGCCGATCTCACCATCGAGAATGTGGGGCTCAACCCAACACGTACCGGAATCCTGGAGGTGTTGGAGCAGATGGGTGCACAGATCAACGTGCTCAACC
This sequence comes from Synechococcus sp. MU1611, assembly GCF_020514255.1. NCBI lineage: Bacteria > Bacillati > Cyanobacteriota > Cyanophyceae > Synechococcales > Synechococcaceae > Synechococcus > Synechococcus sp. MU1611. The sequence goes on from NZ_VTLC01000001.1 coordinate 747,437, forward strand.
CCCGCGATGTGGCGGGCGAACCTGTCGGCGACCTAAGGGTGACCCACGGACCCTTGAAACCGTTCCACTTTGGCGAGGAAATCATGCCCCGCCTGGTGGATGAGGTGCCCATCCTCAGTGTCGCCGCCTGTTTCTGCGACGGCGAGAGTCGGATCAGTGGGGCGTCTGAACTGCGGGTCAAAGAAACCGATCGTTTGGCGGTGATGGCCCGCCAGCTGAAGGCCATGGGGGCCGACATTGATGAACACGAGGACGGCATGACCATCCGCGGCGGGCGACCGCTCAAGGGAGCCGTGCTGGACAGCGAAACCGATCACCGGGTGGCGATGAGCCTTGGCGTCGCAGCGATGCTGGCCGATGGGAACTCCAGCCTGGCGAGAAGCGAAGCGGCAGCGGTGTCTTATCCCTCCTTCTGGGACGAGCTTGAGCGGCTCCGCTGCTGACCTCGGCGCTCTCCGCGTCTACCCGACAGCGGATGGAAGCTTCAGCCTGCACAGTGATCATTTTGGAGAGGCTTTTCACAACTCCGCGGGAGCTCTGAATGAGGCCCGAGCCAAGTTTGTCCAGCCTGCGGAGCTACAGCGCTTCCGCAACGGCCATGCCCTAAAAATCCTGGATGTCTGCCTAGGGCTTGGATACAACACGGCCGCCGTGTTGGAGGCCCTGCTGACGGCTGAACCCGTCGTTCGATGGTGGGGACTGGAACTGGACCGACGGCCCTTGGAACAGGCCCTGGACCAGACGAGCTTCCACTCCCTTTGGCCAGCGCCTGTGCTGGCCAAGCTTGAAGCCATCCGCGATCAGGGCGGCTGGCAGGAGAACAACAGCCGCGGGATTCAGCTCTGGGGGGATGCCCGAGCGACGCTCCAGGAGATTCCTGAGCCCGTTCGCTTTGATCTGGTGCTGTTGGACGCCTTCTCCCCCCAGCGCTGCCCAGAACTGTGGAGCGAGGAATTCCTGGGAGCCCTGGCGCGACGCCTGGAGCCTCAGGGGCGGCTGCTGACCTACAGCCGGTCCGCCGCGGTGCGGGCCAGCCTCAAGCGAGCAGGCTTGCGTTTGTTTTCACTGCTGCCAGCCCCGGGCGAGCGGGCGGGCTGGAGCAGCGGCACGCTGGCCACGCCACCGGACTCCGCCTGTCCGCAGGACGGACCCGGTTGGCGACCTCTTTCCGCCATGGAGTGGGAACACCTGCAGACGCGGGCAGCCGTGCCGTTCCGTGATCCCCAGGGCAATGCCACGGCTGATGCCATCCTTCAGCGCCGCCGTGAAGAGCAGCAGCATTGCGGCTATGAACCGACCAATGCCTGGCAAAGACGCTGGCGCAGGGACAGCGCCTCTTGAGCCCGGTAGATTCCGGCCGTCTTCCCCCCGCTCCACATGCTCGCCGTAGCCGTTCTGGCCGCTGGAAAAGGCACCCGCATGAAGAGCGCACTCCCGAAAGTGCTCCAACCTCTGGTGGGAGCCACCCTGGTGGAACGGGTGCTCGCTAGTGCCCGCAACCTGCAACCGGAACGGCGGCTGCTGATCGTGGGGCATCAAGCCGAACGGGTGGAGCAGCAGCTGGCCCCGCTCGGAGCCCTGGAATTTGTCCTGCAGCAGCCCCAGAACGGCACGGGCCATGCCGTTCAGCAACTGATTCCGTCGCTGCAGGGCTTCGAAGGCGAACTACTCGTGCTCAATGGCGATGTACCGCTGCTGAGGAGCGAAACGGTGGACGCACTGGTGCAGCAGCATCGGGTCAGTGGTGCCGATGTGACGCTGCTGACGGCAAGGCTCGCTGATCCCACCGGTTACGGACGTGTGTTCGCCGATCCCGACGGCAGGGTGAGCGGAATCATTGAGCATCGCGATTGCACGGACGAGCAACGCAGCAACAACCTCACCAACGCCGGCATCTACTGCTTCAACTGGAGGGCTCTGGCCGACGTTCTGCCGAAGCTCAGCACCGACAACGATCAAGGGGAGCTTTACCTCACCGACACGGTGGCAATGCTGGCGAAGGCCATGCACCTGGAAGTGGCTGACGCCGATGAAGTAAACGGCATCAACAACCGGCGGCAACTGGCCCAGTGCGAGGCCCTGCTGCAGCAGCGGCTGCGCCACCACTGGATGGACGAAGGCGTCACCTTCATTGATCCCGAAAGTTGCACCCTGAGTGAAGGCTGCAGCTTTGGCCAGGACGTGGTGATCGAACCGCAGACTCACTTCCGCGGTGACTGCGTGATTGGCGACAACTGCCGGATTGGCCCCAGCAGCCTGGTGGAGAACGCGTCTCTTGGGGCCAACGTCAACGTGGTGCACTCGGTGGTGCGGGAGGCCAACGTGGGCAACGATGTCGTCATCGGCCCCTTTGCCCACCTCAGGCCGGCCGCGGACGTCGGCGATGGCTGCCGAATCGGCAACTTCGTCGAGGTGAAGAAAAGCCAGCTAGGTGCTGGCACCAAGGTGAACCACCTCAGCTACATCGGTGACGCCAATCTCGGGGACAACGTCAACGTGGGCGCCGGCACGATCACCGCCAACTACGACGGGGTAAACAAGCACCGCACCGTGATCGGCAGCAACAGCAAAACGGGTGCCAATTCCGTGCTGGTGGCCCCCGTCAACGTCGGGGAACAAGCCACCATCGGCGCCGGATCAACGATCACCAAGGATGTGGCCGATGGAGCACTGGCGATCGGACGCGCCCGCCAGATGACCAAGGAGGGCTGGGCCAAACGAAAGGTCTAGAGCAGCTCTCTTACAGCCGTGGCAACAGCGGAATCAACCGCTCTAGGGCAACGCCTCGGCTGGCCTTCAGCAGCAGCACATCTCCGGAGGTCAGCCAGGCCGAGAGGGGAGCTGCTGCTGCTTCCGGGCTAGACACCAGCTGAAGATTGGGCAGCGATGCCGCCACCTCAGCCATCGCCGCCCCCTCCGCACCAGAATCCACAAGCACTAGGCCGTCCAACCCAAGCTGAACGGCACGGGCCGCGACCTCACGATGCAACTCGAGGCTGCGTTCCCCAAGTTCCAACATGGTTCCCAGCACGGCAAAGCGACGCCCCGGTTGAGCAGCCAACAGGTCAAGGGCCGCTAGAACCGCCTCGGGCGAAGCGTTGTAGGTCTCATCCAGGAGAGTCAACCCACCCTGTTGCAGGCGGCGGTTGCGCCCGCCAGGCACCATCACCTGCATCCCCGTCAACGCCTTGCGGGATACACCCAGCTGATCGGCTACAGCCACAGCCAGCAGCAGATTTCGGGCGTTGTGGCGCCCCTCAAGCTGTAGTGGGAGACGATCACCATCGATCAGCAACTGATTCCCATCAATGGCGCCGATCAGATCGGCATCAGCCAGATCAGCATCGACCTGGGGATCGTCGACAAGGCGCACCCGCAACACGCGGCCTGACCAAACCGCTGCCAGGGCTCTCTCCAGCAGAGGATCACCGGCGGGAATCACCACGGTTCCCTTCGGATGAAGCCCAGCGGTGATTTCACACTTTGCGGCCGCAATCGCCTCGCGACTGCCGAGCCGCCCAATGTGGGCCGTTCCGATGTTGGTAATCACCGCCAGATCAGGCTCCGTGCAACGGGAGAGACGTTCAATCTCCCCAGGCCCTCGCATGCCCATCTCAATCACCAGGGCACGGTGATCAACATCGGCCTTCAACACCGTGAGTGGCACACCCACGTCGTTGTTGTTGTTGCCTTCACTGGCCTGAATCGGCCCTAGCGGTGCCAATGCCGCCCGTATCAATTCCCGCGTTGTGGTTTTGCCTGCCGAGCCTGTGACAGCCACCAGGGGTTGGGCCAGAGAGCGGCGATGGAGCAAGGCCAACTGCTGATAGGCCAGGAGTGTGTCGTCGACCCGCCAATGCAGCAGATTCGGCGGCAGCGGCTGCGCCCAGCTGCGGTTCACAACAGCTGCCTGAGCCTCCCGTTCAGGGAGTTGATCGAGGAAGTGATGGCCATCAAAACGCTCACCAACCAGGGGGACAAAGAAATCACCCACGTGGAGCTGACGGCTATCGGTACAGACTCGTCCCAAGGCGGCATCGGGTTCAAACGTGCCGCCCGCAGGTGTTCCCCATGCATCGATCAGCTGACGCAGCGTCAGGGTCATGCCACCAACCCGAGATCAAAGAGGATCATTCCGCCCCCGACCCGGGCCGACCGCCCCAGCAGTTCGCCCTGTTCATTGAGCAACTGAAGACTGGAGTAGTCCAGCTCGAGGGCGGATTGCAACCAGCTGGAGGCGAGGGTCTGACGCTGGTCGACCGCCATTTGCTCCCACACGTCGACGGACAACTCCAACAGCAAGCGATCCTGCTCCGGAACGGGCTTGGCAGAAAGAAGAAGTCCCTCGGGAACAGCTGTGTCCTGAAACAAGTCAAAGAGGGGATCAAAACTGAGTTGGGGCTGGGAAGGCTCCTCTTGTTCCGAAGCCAGCGCGGATTGCACCGGCGCAGGCACGGGTGAGGGTTCCTCCGCCATGGGCTGTGGTGCTGGAATCAACTCAAGATCGGGCAATGCAAGGGGAGACTCCCGTGGCATCTCGACCGGCTCCTGACGTGGATCGGTGCTGGCATGGGTCTGCCACCAACGCAGGCCCGCTACGGGAAACAACAAGAGCAATACCAGCAGCAAGGGCCAAAAGCTGGGGGCCAGATCCCGAGGCCAGAAGCCTGGGACCGATAGCTCACCTTCTCGGTTGCGGCGCCAGAGCTCCTGGAACCGCAGCCGCAGATCGGCAGCCATGGCCTGCAGATTGCGTCCGAACTCCCGCCAAGGGCTGACGTAGGGAGCCGGAAGGTTGCCTGACGGCTCCCCGCTCTGGGACTCAGATCGGGCCTCAGATTGGGAGTCAGATCGGGCGGGCTCGCTCAAACTCAACTGGATCGACGACCGAAGAGACGGTTCAGGGGATTACGACCAGCGGAGGGCATCCCAGAGGGAGCGATGGCCTCTTCAGGCTGATCCTCAGAACGGGATGGATCTGCGGATTGCCCCTGAGAGAACTGTTCCACAAGGGCAGCATCCGGTGTGGGCTCTTTGATGCCACAGACGTCCTTGTACATGAGGTCGTAATCGACAGCGGAACGATCCCAGCTGTAGTCCTCATTCATGCCGCGTTTCTGCAGCTCGACCCAGCTATCGCGATGGCGGAAGGCCTCCCAGGCCCGCACCAAGGCCGTGTAGAAATCGATCGCTTCAAAACGATCGAAGCAGAATCCAGTGCCGCTCTCGGCAGCTGGGATGTGAGGCGGAACCGTATCGACAAGACCACCAACCTTGCGGACCACGGGGACCGACCCGTAGCGCATGGCATAAAGCTGGCTGATGCCACAGGGTTCAAAACGGCTGGGCATCAGGAAGGCATCACTGCCGGCGTAGATCAAACGCGACAGATCATCGTCATAGGTAAGGAAGACGGCGCATCTGCCTGGGTGACGTGAAGCGAGTTGCCAGAGACCGGATTCCAGCCCGCGATCACCGGTTCCCAGCACAACAATCTGCGTGTCGGTGTAGGCCAACAGTCGATCAGCAACCTGCAGCAGAAGATCGACTCCCTTCTGGTCGACGAGACGACTGACCATGCCGAGAACAAAGGCATCCTGCCTCACCTCGAGCCCCATCCGCTCCTGGAGCACTTGCTTGCACACCGCCTTGCCGGACAGATCATCGGCACTGAAATTCGCCGGCAATGATCTGTCGGTCGCAGGATTCCAGGCATCGAGATCGATGCCGTTCAGGATGCCGCGCAGTTTGCCCGAAATGAAGTTGAGCAGACCCTCCAACTTTTCGCCGTACTCCGCCGTGCGGATTTCCTGGGCGTAGGTGGGAGACACCGCATTGACGCGTTCGGCGTAAAGGAGAGCCGCCGCCATCGTGTGGTCCCCTTGCATGTACCAAGGGCACCAGGTCATCCGATCGAGTTTCCAGCGCCATGGGCCCTGGTACTTGAGGTTGTGGATCGTGAACACCGTGCTGATTTCCGGGTCCTGATGCATCCACACCGGGATCATCCCGGTATGCCAGTCATGGCAGTGCAGCACCTGGGGTTTCCAGACATTCCAGGAAAATTCAGCAGCGGCGCTGGCGAAAAAGGTGAAGCGCCAGTCCTCATCGTCACCGCCGTAGACGCGCTCAGGGTCGAACACCGGATGACCCACCAGATAGATGGTCATCCCATTGGTGGGGTGCTTTGTTTCGTAGACGGCAAACTCAGTGCCCATCGTCTGAGCCCGCCAGATCGGATCCGCCGGCACGTTCAGGCGATTCCAAAGCTTGGCGTAGCCCGGCATGATCAGGCGCACGTCATGGCCGAGCTTGGCCAATGCCGGTGGGAGGGACCCGACCACGTCGCCCATCCCTCCGACCTTGATCATCGGGGCGCATTCCGCTGCAGCGAAAAGGATGCGCATGTCTGAGATCGGCGTTGGCGCGGCGACTTTAAGGGGGATTTACGAATCTGTTACGTCAAGGGAGCACTGTCACCTGAGTTCCAAGCGACACCTGGCGATACAGGGCACTCACATCCTCGTTGTAAAGCCGCACACAGCCATGGGAAACGGCCCGTCCCACCGTCCAACGGTGGGGGGTGCCATGGAACCCCGTGGTGGTGCATCCCTTGATCGTGATCCAGGCCTCTCCGTCATGGGCATCACGGCCCATACAGTCACGATGGAAGGCGATCCAGTGGCTCCCCAAAGGATTGTCTGGCCCCTGCTCCTCAACGCGCTCGCCAGTGACCGGATGGACCCACACCGGATTTGGGATCTTCTGCAGCACCTCAAAACGGCCGGAGGGGGTCTCCCAACCAGGCATGCCGATGGCGACAGGGAAGGCGCTGCGCAAGTTGCCGTTATCGAGCAAGAACACACGGCGACGGCCGCGCAGCATCACGACATGGCGATTGGATTGCCCACGCAAATCCTGAGGCAGTGACGCCAGGCCAGCCGGGACTGAATCCATGGCGGCCGCCTGAAGCAGAGGCAGCGGATCCGGCAGAGGAAGAGGCAACATGCCCGTCAGGGTAACCAGCCTGTTTCTGAAAAATCCGGCGGCCTCTTCTCAAGAAAGGCATTGCGACCTTCCAACGCTTCTTCAGTTCTGTAGAAGAGGTGGGTGGCATTGCCGGCCAACTCCTGCAGCCCGGCGAGGCCATCGGTTTCGGCATTGAAGGCGGCCTTGAGGCAACGGATGGCCGTGGGGCTGTGCTGCAGCACCTCCCGGGCCCAACGCACCCCCTCCGCCTCAAGCTGATCCAACGGCACCACGGCATTAACAAGCCCCATCTCCAGAGCCTCCTTGGCGCCGTAACGTCGGCAGAGAAACCAGATTTCACGGGCCTTGCGCTGACCAACCACCCGCGCCAGGTAACCCGAACCAAAGCCGCCGTCGAAACTGCCGACCTTGGGTCCGGTCTGGCCAAACACGGCGTTATCAGCGGCGAGGCTGAGGTCGCAGAGCAAATGCAGCACCTGGCCACCGCCCATGGCGTAGCCAGCCACCAGAGCGATCACCACCTTGGGCAGGCTGCGGATGATGCGCTGCAGATCCAGCACGTTCAGGCGCGGCAGGCCGTCCTCGCCGACATAGCCGCCGTCGCCGCGAACACTCTGATCACCGCCGGAACAGAAGGCATAACCACCATCAGGGGCCGGGCCAACGCCGGTGAACAGCACCACACCGATGTCACGGTCATCCCGGATGCGCGTGAAGGCATCACAGAGCTCCATCACCGTCTGCGGGCGGAAGGCGTTGCGCTTGGCGGGGCGGTTGATGGCCACACGAGCCAGGCCGTCTGCGCAACGGTCCACAAGGATGTCCTGGTAACTGCCCCACGGAGTCCATTGCGCGGTTGGCGCACCGGGGAGCACCTGACGCATGTCACTCATCGGGTTCAGAGCTCGGTGCTTTCATTCTGAGCAGCGGCGCGCAGCTGCTGACGCAAGGCGGCATCACGACCTCGGTCGCTGCACAACCGCAACAACACAGGCCGCTGCAACGATAAACCCCAGGCCAAGGCCTCCTGCAGATCATCCAGACAGGCCACCTGGCGCCCGGGGACGCCATGGGCTGCCGCCAAGGCCAGGGGATCCACCTGCTGAGGCATGGCGAAGAGTGATTCGAAGCCCGACGTCTCGATGGGCAGCTGCTGAAAAATGCCACCACCGCCGTTATCAATCAGCAGCACCAGCAGTGGAGGTGGGGCTGCTGCTGAGGAGGCATGCAACCAGCCGTTGCTGTCATGAAGGAGCGCAAGATCACCGGTCACCAGAGCCAGCGGGCCAAGATTCACCGCCAGGCCCATGGCAAGGGACAAGGTGCCATCAATGCCGGAAGCTCCGCGGAAGCTGAAGCAACGGTGGCGGCCGCAGGCGGACCCACCCCAGGTCAACCAGTCGCGCACCGGCGAACTGGCGGCCAGCATCACCGGCAACTGCTCCGGCAGGAGTTGCGGAAGCCAGTAGGCCAGGGCGGGCTCGTTGACAGCGCCGCTCAAGGGCAGCTGGGCCTCGATCCACGGCGAGAGATCGTTTCTCCCCGCCGATGGCTTCTGCGTTGCGTCAGGGTCAGGGTGTTGGGCCATCCAGGGAGCCATGCCTCCCGACCATTGGCTGGCACACCGCAGCGGATCAAGGGGCCTTGGATCTCCTTCCGTGATCAACAGCTGAGGGCCCTTATGGCGCTGAAGCCAGGCCTCCAGCCGCCGGCTGGCGGGCATCGGCCCAAGCCGCAACACCTGAGCGTTCTCAGGCAAGGCCAGCTCATCCAACTGCAGCTCCCAATGCTCGATGCGGTTGGGGCACTCGGCGGCAAGGGCGGCGAGGGGATCCGCCAGCACAGGCCAGCCGCTGGCGTTCAACCAGCGACGCACAGCTTGTTGGTAGGGCGCCAAAGCAGGCGAAAGTCCACGCCAAGGGCCAGCAATCACGACCCCAGGGCGCTCAGGATCAAGGCGAGGCGGAGGCGCAATCTCGAGCGGAGGCTCAGGGCAAGCCGTGGGTAAACATGCACCCGAGACGAGCTGTTGTTGTTGCTCGAGAGTGGTGTGCAGCGGCTCCTCGAAGGGCAGGTTGAGCTGCACAGGGCCCGGTGGGCCACTGCCTGCCCCCTGGACTTTTTGCCAGGCCTGAACCGCCAGGGCATTGAGGGCTTCGTTGGCCTGCGTATGAACACCGTCTGCCGCTCCACTGCCGAACCAGCGGCAGGCCGCGAGGAGGAAAGATTCCTGATTAACGGTCTGGTTGGCGCCGCAGTTTTTGAGCCGGGCGGGGCGATCCGCCGTGAGCAGCAGCAAAGGCTGACAGGAACGGTCCGCCTCCACCGCAGCGGGCAGCAGGTTGGCCACCGCGGTGCCGGAGGTGGTGACAACAGCCACGGCACGGCCGCCGGCGGTCGCCATGCCGAGAGCCAGAAACGCGGCCGACCGCTCATCGATGGCCGTGACCAACTGCAGCTTCGCCTGGGACGCCAACACTCCCGCCGCTGTTGCCAGGGGGCCGGACCGGCTGCCAGGGCAGAGCACCAGCTGCTTCAGCCCCTGGAGGCACAACGCCTCAAGCAAGGTGAGAGCGGCCTGCAAATTGGTGCGGGCGGTGGTCAGTGCAGCAGGCCAGGCTGGTGTGATCTTCGGTCAACAATGACCCAACCCACGACACCCACTCCAGGAGAAGACAGCAAAGGCTTCTGGCGCAATTTGATTCTCTGGGCCCTGCTGGCCCTGCTGCTGCGCTGGTTGGTGGTGGAACCGCGCTGGATTCCCTCCGGCTCGATGCTGCCTACCCTGCAATTGCAGGACCGCATCCTGGTGGAGAAAGTCAGGCCACGCCTGGCTCACAGCCGCCACGGCCATCTGCACCGGGACGATGTGGTGGTGTTCGCTCCGCCTGAGCAGCTCGTGGCCGCTGGCTATGACGCATCCGCAGCGCTGATCAAACGGGTGGTGGGCCTGCCTGGCGATCAGCTGGAAGTACGCGACGGGACCCTGATTCGCAATGGATCACCGCTGGTGGAGCCCTGGTTGAGGGAAGCGATCGATTACGACATGGCTCCGATCACCGTGCCGGCGGATCAACTGTGGGTCATGGGTGACAACCGCAATGCCAGCCTTGATTCCCATCTCTGGGGATCACTGCCAGAAACCAATGTGCTGGGCACGGCGATTTGGCGGTATTGGCCGCTGCAGAGGTTCGGTCCGATACGGATCCCCGACACCAGCGCTGACGGTTGAAACCGAGGGCTTGCGTTAGTGTCAGGGCCGTGATGTACATCACAGAGAATGTTTAACCCCGAGTTTCTGACAACTGACAGCAGTGACGGTCAAGCGGGGAACAGCCTGATCCAGTACCTGCAGGAGCAATCTCCAGACACTCTGCAGCGGGTCGCCAAATCAGCAAGCAACGATATTCAAGACATCATTCGCCATAACGTTCAAGGGCTGCTGGGAATGCTTCCAGGCGAGCACTTTGAGGTGAAGGTGACAGCCAACCGCGACAACCTCGCCAATATGTTGGCCTCAGCGATGATGACTGGATATTTCCTGCGCCAAATGGAACAGCGCAAGGAGCTGGAAGAAACTCTGTTCGCTGATGAACAGATGGCGATCGAGCCTGAAGACGAGCTCAAGCTTTGATCACGGGCTGATCAGGCACGACGCCCAGATCCAGCAAACGCTGATCAATCGAGCCGAGAAATTCCCAGTTCTCTGAACTGGGAGCCCATTCCCGCTGTTGCAATGACGTGAGCAGTTGTTCAACGGTTTCGGGCGTGAATGTGACTGGCGCGCTGTAGTGGGCCGGCACCAGCCAGCGCAACTCAGCCAGGCCACCCAGCTCGTGCAACCAACGCAGAAGTGCGGCCTGTGCCCTAGGCAACACCAACCGCTCGAGCACCGGGGCCACCTGCAGCCTTGGGGCTTCGCTTCCCATCAAGCCATCGGCTGCAGCCTGCCAACCCGGCAGCCAGCGGAAGGGATAGAGACCGAAGTGAGCCCGCAGAGAGCGGAGCCCTGGCTTGAAGGCATCCCGGAGCAGCTCCGGCAGGCCTGGAACTTCCAGCGGTTCCGGTCTCAGATAGGAGGCAAAGAGCACCAATCGGGCCCAGCCGCGGCGGCGGGCTTCCGCTGAATCGTTGAACGGCTCATCTCCGCGTTCACGGGCATGGAACAACAACGGCGTTGGATCGAGGTCGAACAGGGCCGGGGGTTCAGCACTGATGCCCACAAGGGCGTCGGTAACCAAGAGAGCGCCTGACGGGCGATGGAAACAGGAGACTTCCTGGAAGCGACCGACGCCAAGGTCGAGCGGTCCCAACGACAACCACTCACAAACATCGCCATGGGGAAGACCATCGTCGAACAACACCTTGGTGCGGCCTGCCGGAACGCCCAGCCAGGCCAGGGGCAACTGCACCGGGAAGCTCCACTGCCCCGGACACACCCACACCTCCGCATCAGGGAAGGCGCGGGCCAGGGGGCCGAGGGGAAGCTTGTGCTCCAAACCAGAGGCGGTAGGTAGCACGATCGTGCGCACCGGACCGTGCTGTTGCTCAAGGCCGGCGATGGCTTGGCGAACCTCTCCGGTGGGCGGCAAGGGGTTCACCAACATCAAGCCACCGGGCACCTTGGCCACGGTGAGCCGCACCGGCACGGCCACGTAATACACCCCCTGCAGCTGCTCAAGGCTCCAGAGCTGGCCTGGGATCAGCTCCCTGAACAGCGTGCGACGGCGGCCATAGGGATAGAGGGGCAGCAGCGGCCAGAAACCCCAGCGCTGATCAGCAGGATTCACACCAGCTCCAGCCACCACACTCCCCATCAATGCAGTGATTCTGCAGAGGAATGGATCAGGTCATTCATCAGGACGATCACTTCATCCCACATCGCTATGCCCATCAAGGCAAGCAGTCGAGTGCACAGAACACGCAGATTCCCTGCTTAACGCCAACGCTGATCAGCCGATAAGCCGGGCCTATCAATCTCATCAGGAGTGCTCGGGCTGGGCGCCATGTCGGCGCCGCAAACTTCCTTTACATTGCCGCTGTCGGGTTAACCGACCTTTCTTATCTGCCACCGGGATTCGTCCCACCGGCTCCTTTCCGTTCTCATGACCACCACCCTCCAGCAGCGCTCCGGCGCTTCCAGCTGGCAGGCCTTCTGTGAGTGGGTCACCTCCACCAACAACCGTCTGTATGTCGGTTGGTTCGGTGTGCTGATGATCC